>NZ_LR590470.1:2704207-3380259 GCF_901472535.1 Sphingobacterium daejeonense
AAAACAATGCCGTATTTTATGGAGCAGATATCCAATTTGATTGGAAGATAAACCCTACTTTACATTACAGTTTGCAAGGTAGCCTAGTACGTGCAAAAAACACCAGCACTGATAGCTACCTGCCTTATATCCCATCGGATAGACTTCAAAATTCAATTCAATGGTACTTCACTGAAAACAAAGGCTATGTAAAACTGACTCATGAATTTGTAGCTAAACAAAATCGCTATGAAGAAGGGACTGACTATGTTGCCCCTCCTGCTGCCTATAATTTATTCAAGGCTTATATTACTCAACCTTTCTTAATTAATAAACAACACATCAACATTTCTTTTTCAGTCGACAACCTGTTCAATAAAAGCTATAAAGACTATATGGACAGATTCAGGTATTACACTGACCGACCTGGAAGAAACTTTATTTTATCCGTAAACTACAAATTTTAAAAACGACATCATGAAATCAAACATTGTAATTCTTTTAATATTAGCATCATTCTTTACTTTTCAATCATGTTCAAAGGATGATCCAACGCCAGAAGTTGACCAAGAAGAAGTAAGTTCAGCAACCCTTACATTCACTGAGGTTGAAGCTGAAAAGCACGACGACCATTTTCATTATCATGACATCCAAAACCCAGAAGTTGAGACAATAGAATTCTCAGGTAATGATTTTTTACCTCCTGTAGATGCACATGTTCATTTAGAAGTTGGAAAATCATACCGTTTCAACCTTAAAGTAAAAGATTTTGCAGGTCGCGAGAGCCAACAAACTTTCATTGACAGAGCAGATCAGCATTTTGCTTTCATCCTTGGCGCACCTGAAGGTTCATTGGCAGCAGAATATGCCGACAAAACTGCAGACGACAAAGCAGCTAATGTAGGCGTAACAGGATATATCACCGTATTGAAAGCATCAAACAGCTTTACATTCCGCTATTTGATGAGACACCTTAACCCAGGAGTAAAAGACAAAATCAACCCTAAGACTGATATCTTCAACAAAGATTTCAATCAGTTTGCAGGAGCTAACGACTTGGATCTAAAAGTTCAATTCCACCTTGTCGAAGAAGGTCACGAAGGTCACTAATATTATTGAAACCCTATAAATCAATAGCTTGCTAAAATCAGCAAGCTATAGTTGCATAAAACGCATAAAAAATACTATTTTTGGCGTGCCGCCTCCGTAGTTCAATGGATAGAATGTTAGATTCCGGTTCTGATGATGTAGGTTCGATTCCTACCGGAGGTACAAAAAAGCGAAAAAAGCCAGTCCCAAGACTGGCTTTTATTATTTACTAAGATCAAGGTTGCTTAAGAAACAAATATTGCCTCTAGCCCGGCGGGACTCCCATTATATCCCAAACTATAAAATGCCAGATGAATGCAACTATTAAAGAAAGGATCGTTTCAAACTATAAAAACCCCAGAGGGGTGCTACTATTATAGAAATGATTATAAAGCAACATTCAACCCTGTAGGGGTGCAACTATTATAGACAGGTGGAGACACGAGCCACGGCGCAAAAACCCCATCGGAGTAAAATGCCATAGGCATGAAATATCTCTTAAATGCCGTAGGCATGTAATATCTATAGAAATGAAAATCGCATCAAACACAAACGCCATAGGTGTGGCATGTTTGTTAAATCCCTGCTATAAATTGTCAGCCAAGAAGGGTTGTTCTAACGCTTGCACAGCGCCTAAATAGTTTCTCTCGCTAAAGCGAGAGAATGACACACACCTTTTTTTTATAAGGGGCGATTTTGGGGGAATGGAGTTGCGGCAAGCCGCAACTCCATTCCCCCCAAAATCGCCCATGTGTTCTCCCAACATGCGTGTTCATCCTTCATCACAAGCTCAGAAAACCGTTTTTATAATATTGACCTCAGACATTGTATTAAGTCTTCCGCCGCTATGGTTGGTGTCACCACCAACCAACTTTGTCACCAAAACAAAAGATATTCATGAGCTAAATAAAATATTTTATATTATAAATGCATACATTTTAATCATAAAGATTTTTTTATAATTTTAATGTATCATAAAATTAAATAATGAAAAACCTTTTTTTAATGAAAAACGCTATTCTTAACCAATTCATCTCAACACGAATCTGCGAATTAGAGATGCTATTAAGATTCACATTTTATTTTTTAATTATCGGTTTTTCATTACTCGTATCCGCCTGTAATAATCAAAATAAGGACTTTAGATATGTTCAAACCATTCCCGATTCATTGAGAACATCAGAAGAAAAGATGGTTGCAAACCAATTAATCAAGGTTTTAATTGAAGATATAAAAGTGGAGAATAATAAGATTGTATTAAAATCTTCAAAGTCAGATTTCAAATCGAAAGGAATTCCAATTCAATATTTTAATAAATTGACAGACGATATTGATAACACAAACAAATACATGAATTCGAATAATGTGAATAATATTCAAGAATTAGTGGATTCATTAAAATCGAATTTAAGCAGAGAATTAAAAAATTAGAGCTCAAATACTAGTCTACTTTTCTAATAAAACCATAAACCTTGCCCTCAACAATCAAGGTAACCTCAATACTAAAATATAAAACCCCAGAGGGGTGTAACTTTTCTAGAATGATTATTCAACGTCAATAAACCCTGTAGGGGTGCAACAATAAATCACAACAATCACTTGTTTCAAAACAAAAAATGACCTTTCCAGGCCACCTAATTTAAAACTATAAAATCTCTTATGTCTTTTGTCTAATGTCTAATCCCATTACACAAAAAAAAGCCGCCCTTGGGCAGCTTTCAAATATCATTACGCGTTATCTTGATTTAAAGATTGCTTATAAATAGCCTTCTTAACTTGGATACGACGAGCAACGGATTTCTTCTCATAAGCTTGACGTGAACGTAATTCTCTTAATACGCCAGTTTTCTCGAATTTCTTCTTGAAACGTTTTAACGCTCTATCTAAAGATTCTCCTTCTTTTACATTAACAATAATCATAGCTTTTTGTATACCTCCTTTCGTCGTAAAAATTCTTGGTCTGCAAAGATACGTAAAGCAATAGGATTACACAAGCTATTATTAATATAATTTAAGGTCCGCAACTATCTGCTCCAACGGACGCTCATTAGAACACAGAACAGTCTGAATACCAAGCCTCCCCGCTCCTTCCAAATGCTGAGGACTGTCATCAACAAATAGAGTTTCCTCTGCAACAAGGTTGTTTTGATCCAATACTCGTTCAAAAATCGCTGCATCAGGCTTCCTCAAACCCTCCAAATGCGAGTAATAGGTACGTTCAAAAAACTGATCGTTGTTAGGAACACCATACTGTTCTTTGATCGAATTCATACAATATGCATAATGAAGTTCGTTATTGTTACTACAGAGAAAAGAACGGTAATTGGCATTCAAGTTTTCCAGGATCTCATGCTTTCCTTCCGGTACCCCGATCAAAAGAGCATTCCAAGCTGTATCGATCTGATCATCGCTAAGGTCATATCGGTTGGCTTTCTTACGAACACCATCACGAAATTCAGGAACGCTGATCTCCCCTTTGTCAAAGGCATCGAACAAACTGTCCTGACCTTTATGTCCAAAAAAATCATCTGGGTTTTCAATCCCCAAATCTATAAATGCCTGACGCACTTTAGGAAAGTCAATCATAAAGATCACATTGCCATAATCCAGAATAACATTTTTAATTTTTTGCATATAAAAATTTTGTTTTCTCGTCTCAAATATCGATAATTGCATCGTCAAAACGGGAATAATTTCCTTTTTTAACAACAAAAAATAACCGCGCCTATAGCTCAGTCGGTTAGAGTAGAAGACTCATAATCTTTTGGTCCCTGGTTCGAGCCCAGGTGGGCGCACAAAACTAAAAGCCGTTCCGAAAATATCGAGGGCACTGAAAAAGTCTCAACTTTTTAATGAGATTTAAAGAAATGACTGAGTACAGGATTTATCTTACTCGGTCATTTTTGTTCTAAGGATTTCTGAAAATTTGTTTTTTTAATGGTTTTATTGAAGGTTTAATCGACCATGAGTGGCTATTTAGGCTTTCAGAATCTCAAATCCATTGATTTTGAGGTAATATTCCTTCTTTTTAGATCAATTTCAGGATTCTTTTCAAGTTTACCGTGAAGATGGCCATTGCACCCTGCATTTCCATATTTTGGATGCCATAGGAATCTGCTCTTCCATAACCATGGACATTCTTGAGCTCACTGTTCTTTGCCTCGATCTTATACCTTTCCTTAGACTTGCTCCGGTAATGATAGGTTTGCTGGAAAGCCATCTGCTCTTTATGGAGTTCGGATTTAATGGTTATCGAATAGGTCTTTGTTTTTGACCCATCCTTATAACATCCTTCCCTGAGAGGGCAAACCTTACATCTATCCACATCGAAGTAATACGTGTCTGCTTGATTTTTACCTATGTTCTTTTTGCCCTGACGGGCCTTCCGGATTGCTAGATGGCCAGCTGGACAGACAAACATCCCCGCATCTTTATTGTAGTGAAAGTGATCGCTTTCTTTCCTGGATCCCTGGCTGACTGCCGGTTTCAATTTAGCGATGATATCAATGTTCTGTTCTTTTGCCAGCCGTAGATTGTCCTTTCCAGAATATGCGGCATCGCCTATAATCGTGTCCACTTCCATTCCATTCTGCTGGCTGATCTCCAATAATCGGGGCAGTTCCGGACCATCACCTTTCTCGCCTGTAGTAACGACCGCTGCTGTGATGATGCGTTCCTCGGTCATTGCCAGATGTGTTTTATAGCCAAAGAAACTACTGTCCATTGATTTATGTCCAAGCCTGGCTTCACCATCTTTTGAGAGCAGATAGTATTCCTTTGTGTCCTCGATGGTTTCCTTCAACAGGTTCAACTTCTCTTTTACAGCCGGTATTTCACTGATAGATTGATCCTGATCCAGCACTCTCTGTAATTCCCTGCAATAGGCAAGCTCTTGGTCCAGGTCGTTGGACTCGTTCTTTTGTGGTAGGCGCCCTTTGTAGTCCTCATCGATCTGATATATTGCTTTCCTCAACAGCTTGGATCGTTCCTTGAGCACTTCCAGTGCTGTGTATGGGTTCGATCTGCAATGGGTATGTGTGGCATCTACGATGATGGACCTTGATTTTATAATACCCTTTTCAAGAGCGATCGTTACGGTCTTATTGATCAACAGGTTCAATAGGTCCATGTCCTTTAACCGTAGCTTACGGAATTTGGTGAGCGAACTTGGATTGATCACATCCTCCTCAGGGGCCATTTCCAGAAAGTATTTAAAGGACATGTCATATCTGGAACGATCAACGACATCAACATCCGAAACGGTGTAGATCGTCTTTAACAGAAGGTACTTGAACATCTTGATGGGGCTCTCTGCTGTACGCCCATTGGTCTGGCAATACTTCTCCAAAAGTTCCTCATGTATAAAACTGAAATCGATAAGATCGTTGATTTTGCGAAGTAGATTGTCTTTTGGAACAATGATATCGTACAATCCCGAATAGGAACTGAACTGAATTTTTTGTTGGGTAGAAAGCATCCTGATGTCCGTTAAAGCCTACTTTAAGATACGAAAAAAGGAGCAGAAAACTGTTGTTTTCCACTCCTTTTTTTAGCCCATTCTAAAAGAGGACTTTTTCAGTGCCCACAAAATATCGGAATGGCTTTTTTAGTTTCTTAGGGCATTTTAGGGACATCTGTCCTACACCGAATCGGATATCCCGAAACGATGTGATTTAGGATCAAGCAGAATTCTTTGGGGGAAGATTAAAAATTTGGAGTTGCTACCTTAAGAGCGAGACAGATTTAAGGAGTAATTTAAATTTGTAGAGATGCATAGAAAATTCGATGATTCGTTTAAGATAATGGCGATAGATCTGAGCGTTGTTAAGGGATCCGTAGCAGAGGTACCCAAGGAATTAGACATAGACCCCAGTTTATTGAGTAAGTGGCGTAGAAATCCACTTTATAATGAGAATAAGGTTTTACCTGACAATCCTAGGATTAGTCCAGAACAATAGGTGCAGAGGCTTTTACGTAAAAAGTTAAGAGATACAGAATTAGAACGTGATATATTAAAAAAGGCCAAAACCATCTTCTCCAGGGGAGACAGTCCATATACCGGTACATAAAGGAGAACCGAGAAGTATATTCCGTAGAGAAGATGTGCGAAGTATTGAACGTTAGTAGCAGTTGTTTTTACCGTTGGCTGGTTTGCCCGGAATCCCCCAAGGAACAACGAAATAAAAGCACTTGTGGATAAAATACAGCAGATATACAGCGACAGTAAGTATATCTATGGCAGTCCACGGATAACCGCAGAGCTGCACAAAAAGGGTGAAATGGTATCAAGAAGCTACGTTGCAAGATTGATGAAGAAACATGGGATACGAAATAAGGTTATGAAAAAATATATGTTGACCACAGATTCCGTCCATGGCTATGAGATAGTTGAAAATCTCCTCCAAAGAGATTTTTCAGCACCCAAACAGATTGAAGAGACGCTACTAGAAAAAGATAGATTGGCAGCTTAAAAAAATCTCCTACTTTAAGTTGCAATTCCAGCTGTTCGATGGTCATCAAGCAAAAATAACATTATAATGTATTCTATAGTCCGTCAAATCTCTGGAGGAACAAGAAAAGCCGAGTTTTTCTTTGTTTATTTGATCATTTTAAACTATTTTGAATAGTTTAAAATGATCTCAAATGGCCAAAAAATACTTACAGATCAAATCGATAATGACCTATTCTTGCCTATTCCCGGATAAACAACCCAGGAAATTGAAGAGTATCTAAAAACTATTCCTACTATTAGGGCTATAGAATTTGTTTCCCATCTTGCCTTAACAAGAAATCAGCTTCTAAAAACCAATGATGAACTAAGTTTGTTAATGCCCATCCTATTTAGGCTTAACATAGATATACAACATATAGTAGTCGATTATTTACAAAGTATAAAAATTTCTGAATACTCATTTATAGATAGTCATGCTATGTTATTGCTAATGGAAAAATTGTTGATTTGTAACAACTCTTCTCAAGACGAATTAAGTAGGGATGATTACAGCAATATTATGTTGGCATATTGGATTTGTTGTGATGAAAGAGCCAGCAAGGTGGATAATGTAGATCGGATTGACTCTCCTGAATCTTTCCTAAGCGTATATGTTCCTGAACAGCTGATCTACAACGATATTATATACCCGAAAGATTACCGCACAGAATTTATTAAGTGTTTTAGTTTTATGTCTTTTTGTGCAGAAGACAGCATTTTTTTTGAATACTTGCAGATTTTTTCGTCAGAATATGGAATGACATGGCAAGAATATTTATTCATCAACTTTACCTTATATCTAAAAATGTCGACGAATGATTCCGGTGCGACACCGGTTGTGTACATAGATAATACCTACGTGTCGGCATTGAACTTTATGGCACCAATTTGTTGCGAATTGGGATCTTTTGTTTCGAGAACAGATTTTAGAGCTTTAAGGCAAACGCCTGTTTTAAAGGTTTCTAACAATCATTTTATAATATTGTCAGATAAGTTCTTTGTTGATAAGATCTTCAGTAGCTTATTATTTGATTTTGCTAAAATCTTATCCAAATATAAACAGAGAACTAATATTAGTGGCTTTCCAGACTTAAAACAATTGGTTGGCCAACGATTTACCGAACGGATATTATTCTGTGAAATCATGAATAGATGTTTCAGTAAGTATGCAGACGTGATGCTGTCTGGTGAGACATTGAAGTCCAAAATCTCAAATGGTGAACCGGATTATTATATCCGCAAGGGTTCCAGGGTGTTCATTTTTGAATTCAAGGACGTATTACTTAACACCGAGGTCAAGTATTCGAGGGACCTGTCTAAGATTCAAAATGAGGTATTGGAATTATTTGAGGAATCGACATTTGAAAAGAGAACTACCAAAAGTAAAAAGTCAAAACCTAAAGCGATTAAACAGCTTTTGAACGTGATTCGGGAAAAGCTACCCGTTATCCATAAGGAAATTGACAAAACTACTCTGAACAAGGTATATGTTTTTCCGGTAATCATCTACACAGATTCTAATTTCGATGTCGATGGTGTGAATTATATGTTAAACGAACGGTTTTTATCTTTACTCGGTCTTGCTGAGTTAAATTCTTGCTATGTAGTTAAGGATTTGGTCATGATAAACCTGAATAACCTTATTCAGTTAGAGGATTTGTTTTTCCATAATAAGTTAAATCTTAGTTCCTGTATCAATGATTATAGGTCTTTTAGATTGACCAATAAGAGTGATTCTGTAATTTCTTTTACAAAATTTCTAATGAGAAAATCAGAAAAGCAAAATTTTAAATATAAAAACACTAAGTGGTTCAATGATGCTTTGCAAGTGTTGAAAAACACTTCTTTTTAATCGTTTTTGAGTATTTTTATCATTCTATAAAAAAGATATGATAATGACTGTTTTTGGCTTATTAGGAATCCCATTCGTTACTGACCTATTAAAGGATGCTGGCACTTTGGGATATCAAAAGCTAAAGGATATAAACGAATTTCATAAATTTTTGGCAAGTTATGACATCGAAAAACCTAAGGATGAGGATAAATCTCTCTATATACACACTTTATTGCTCTTTGAAAGCAGAATCAATCAGAGTGATTTTTCCCATATTCTAATAAAAGACGCTTCTTTTTCTATTTTTAAAAATAGTTACATTCACAGTAAAGATAAAAATCCCTTCCTTTGGCACGTTAATAACGAATTGATGAAAAGCCAAGATGGTAGAACTGACACATCTTGGAATGAACTAATAGTACAAAAAATACTGGAAGACTTTTTTGCTACTTATGATATTCTGGTTAGGCAGGTGGCGACTCCCGTTCAGAGTGAAATGCTTAACTCTATAGCTGATTTGAAAGAACAGTCCCATCAGCAAACTACAGTGATTTTAGAAAGGATTCAGGCTCTTAATGATGACAGCCCAATAGTAAAGGAACAAATTAAATATGCTAATGCATTTATTGAAAATAAGCAGTTTACTTTAGCTCTTGATTCGCTCCTTATATTAGAAAATAATTTTCACTCTATCAGATCTACGGATCACAAATCAACAGTCTTGACCAATATTGGGCATTCTTATTTTGAACTTGGTAAACAAGACGAGGCTCATAGTTATTTCAAGAAAGCATATGAGATTAACACAGAAAATTATGCTGCTTTATGTAATTACTCCCAAGTTCTCCTACATCAAAATGATTATATCAAAGCAAATCAACTAATTGAGAAAGCAATTCAGTTGTTTGGTGAGAAAAATCCAGAGATTTGGGAGGTATACATCATTATTAAGAAACAATCGCTTGCCATAGACGAAATCTTAAAAATGGTGCCAAAAGAATTTACGGATGAACCCAAAGTTAAAAGAGCTATCTCTCTTGCTTATAGAGATCAAAATCATTTCAAAGATTATTATCGCACCGTTAAAGAGGTTTTTGAAGTTGCTTCTGACACAGAGATTATTAAAATCACCTATATCGAGTGTGTGATTCATAGGTATCAATCGGATTACAGAATATTCAATATTCGAAGTATTAACAAAGAGCTAACAGAGGAAATAGAATGTCATTTAAAATTGATCCTCGATTTGTTGGCGTCTGAAAAAGAAGCTACTAAAAGTAAGCTTTTTTTACAACAAGCAAGAATTATTCTGCTCTACCTTCTTCGTAAAGAACAGGATGCTATAAATATTCTTAAAGAATTAGAGTCTGAGTACTCTCTTGAATACCAAAAACTGTATCGGCTTAAGGCGATGATACATTTTATCTTGAAGGATTTTAATGGTGCGCTTGCCACTCTTGACCAGTATTTCTTAATGTTCAATGAGGTTGAAGACAATCTCATGCTTATTGAAATCAGCTCACAAGCTAATAGAGTTGGTAAATTAGAAGATTATTACGAAAAGCTAATATCAAGGGAGGGAAACGTCTTTTTAAACCAAGCTACTAACTTTATTGTAGATCGATATATTAAAAACGAAGATACTGAGAAATTGACCTATTGGCAATCTAAAATCAAGGAATATATAGGGTTAGACTTTAGACTTATTGAGGCAAGAATTTTACTTCATTTGCAGTCCCCAGATCTTCCGGATTTACTATCAGAATGCTATGAACAAATCAATGATGAAACCAGATTTAGTTTGATTTATCAATTGTCGGAATTATACGAGGAAACTAACTATTTTGAAAAGGGGGTAGAGCTACTGGAAAAACGCATCATCACCTTTGATTATGATACCATAACCGATAATTTGATAAGGTTAATTGAAAAGAGCGGTGATTCATTTAAATTGATAGAATTATTGGGTAGACTAAGAGACAGTCGAGGGATACACCCCAAGTATACTATAATGGAATGTAACGTGTATTCTTCAAATTATCAATATGAGAAGGCTATTTCTATAGCTGAACAATATTTAGCTGTTTATCCTGAACGGATTGATATTAATGTTTTTATAATTTCATTGTATTTCAAAACACAAAACTTTGAGCAGCTTGATCGATATCTAAATTCTAAATTAGATTATGAATTATTAAATTTTGACGACTTCAAAAATTACTTAGCAATTTTAGCCTATCGAGGCCGGATGACAGACTGCATTGATATCTTATACGAATATCATAGGAAGTATAATAATCCCAAATCAAACGATTTATATTTAACATTCTGCCTAAAATTTGATGTATTTTCTCATCTTCCCACACCTACTTTAATTTCAGAAGGTACGTATGTAGTACTCTATGATGGCATTCGGGAAAGAATGGATCTATTATTTGAAAACCGTAGTGTTTCGGATTTAATTCGGTCTAAAAGCGAGGTTTCAATTGATGAGGAATTATACAAACTTTTAGCAGGTAAACAAGTAGGATTTGAACTGGTATTGCCAAATGGTTTTTATGGAAAAAAAAGTGGGCTGTAGAGTCTATAAGTAATAAGTATCTCCAGCAGTTCAAACAATGTCAAGCTGATGCAAGTGGCATTTTCAAAAGAGAAGGAGCCGTAAAGGCATTTCACATAGACGATCTTGTCAATTTTATCAAAGCCGCAGGTTTGGAACAAAAAAGTCAAGATAGCCCATTTGATATTGCACTCTCTTACTATACCAGGGCGGAAGTAGGGTTAGGACTTCTTTCTGAGGCATTAAATGAAAATCCTATCAAAATACGGGACATTATAAGACAAAAGGGACATAAACTGATAGCCCCTCATGGATTTTTTAAAGAGTCTATTTTGTCAGAAGAAATTGATTTTAAGAATGATATAGTTCTTGATATATGTGGGGTACTTACATTATTCGATTTGAATTTGTTAGAAATTGTAAGTTCAGAATTCGATAAGTTAACAATAACACATACCACTTATGACTTGATTTATGAACATTTACAACAAAACATATACAACATAACGGATGGTGAAACTCTAAATAATTCACCACTGTTAGAAGCTGTAAATAAATACCTTACGATAGAAAGTCCTAATACTTTAAAACTTAATAAGAATGAAAAAGAAAGATTGTATAAGGAATTTGGAAGATCATTTTATGATTCTGCGTTGTTAGCTCAAGAAAAAGAAGCTGTGTTGTTGTCTGATGATCTTGTTTTTAGAAAACAAACAACAAGATTGATGAATAGTGTGGAATTAGTTTGGATAATACCTCTGCTAAAACACTTAAAAGAAGATAAAGCTATTGAAGATGAAATCTATCATGACTGTTTAATTAAACTCATCGAACAGAAATATAGTTTTATATCCATCAATGAACATACTTTGTTACATTGTTTAAAATGTGACGGATATATAGTTACGGACAGGTTCATAGCCTTAACTAAAATGTTGTCTGGTATAGTCTCTACTACTGAAAGCGCTACACATACGATGTTCAAGTTTTTTCATTTATTAATAATATTACGCAATTTGATACCTGAGGAACTTGTAAGTATCTCTATGGTTGTATTGTGTTCATTATCAACAGAAAGAAATTTAGATGAAGTTATAGATAGTTATGAGACAATTATGGAAAAATATAATGGAATCCCACACTTATATAAATTTTTAAAATTAATGTTGTTTAAATTTCGTCGATTGTATAATTTTTTGATCAGTTCCAATAAGACCTTAATATTTACTGGCACAAACAGTATCGGATGTTTAGAAAAAGGCATATTAAATTTAAATCGTCATACCTCAAATTATTTTCTAAAAAAAAACGTTACAAATGTGTTACGAAGCAAAATTTTATGGTTCCAAAAATAGTTCAAATATTGCTTCTGCAAGTCATAAACGACGATTTTGCACCATGTAAAAAGGTACAGGCCGAAAGACTCATAATCTTTTGGTCCCTGGTTCGAGCCCAGGTGGGCGCACTGAAAATACCCTGAAAGTTTTCACTTTCAGGGTATTTTTTTAGCAATGTATTTATATAATCCGCGGTGGAATTGACCAATTTTCAATAATCTTGATCTAAAATTTATTCAATCTATAATTCCGTGCTCCAAATAACAGATTGCTTTACCAATTACAATCTTTTTTGCCTGATCAATGAGCCATGAATCACCACAAAATATGGTATGATCGTCAATGGTTAAAATAGGTTTATAATAAGTTCTATTATTCTGTTGATCAAATTCACTTTTAGAATCCTCTTTAAATATTGGAGAAAAGTTAATTCTAATTCTACAATTCGAATCTAGAAAATTATAAATTCTATCCAATGGCTTATAAGTTGACATTTTACTGTAACTACTATTACAATAATCCAAAAAAGTATTTGGGTAAAGTGATTTAAATTCTTTTAAAGTCATTTTAATTTATTTTTTCTTGTCAATGTTTATCAATCAACGATTATTTACCATCACATCGTTTTTAAATTTCGTTAAAATAACACAAAAATCAAATACAGAAAGTAGATATGATTTTGTATTAAGAATTATAACTAAACAAACAACTTTCTCCTCAAACAAGCCCTTCCAAGCTATCGGAACGACTTTTATTTCCAAGCAATTGTACTCTCGCAACCCCCTACCCAATCTTCAAAACCTCTTGCTAGAATACATTATTAAAAGTTTCCATTTGCATAATGAATTAACTTAAATTTTAAATAAATCCAGCAATTCTATTCAACCAATACAAATTATTTCCTTATTTTTAATAGTACAGCATTTTTACTGATCAGATAACCAATTCTTATAAAAACCTTTATTATGAAAGTACTTGTCTTAAATTTCTTAATTATCCTGTTAATTCCCATTTATGGATGTGCGCAAAATGTGACCAAAGCAAATGATAAGAATTTAAACTTAGATTTTGAAAATATTCAAAATGGTTATCCAACAGGTTGGACGGAATTTGGAGAGGGCGATTATAAAGTCTATATAGATTCCAGTCAGGTTAAAATGGGCAAAAATTCTGTTGTTATGGAGAGTACGGAGGGAAATAATGTTTTTAAAGCACTAGAGTTCAAGGTACCCAATAATTACCAGGGCAAAAGCATTCTTCTGAAAGGGAGCATCAAGACTGAAGATGTCAAAGATGGATATGCAGGGCTATGGATGCGTATTGACCCCCAGATTGCATTTGACAACATGGGTAATCGAGGTGTAAAAGGCACTACGGATTGGCAGGATTTTGAAATTAAATTGCCATTAAAACCTGAGAAAACACAAAACATAGTATTTGGAGGTATTTTAGTTGGAAAAGGTAAAATGTGGTTGGATAATTTACAGATTTCAATCGATGGAAAAATTTTAGGAAAAGATGAAATCGATATCTATGAAAGAGAATTATTTCCAGCAGATAAAGATAAAGAGTTTGACAATGGATCAAACATTACCTTCCCAAAAATGACAGGTGAATCGGTTAGTAATCTTGAACTTTTGGGAAAAATTTGGGGATTTATGAAATATCATCACCCTGAAATAGCGAAAGGTAATTACAATTGGGATTATGAGTTATTCAGAGTCTTACCTCAGTTTTTGAATGCAAATAATAATCAAGGCCGAGATCAGGTTATAAAAACATGGATTGAAAAATATGGAAAAATACCAACTTGTACCAACTGCAAACCAAGTCCAGAATCTGCTGTATTAAAACCTGATCTGTCATGGATTCAAAATTCAAACCTATCTTCAGAAGTGAAAGTTTTGCTAAATGATATTTATAACAATAGAAATCAAAATGAAAATTACTACATCAAACTTCATCCAAATATAAGCAACCCTGACTTCATGAATGAAAAGGCGTACAGCAATATGCCCTACCCTGACGCAGGATTTAGGTTATTGGCTCTGTACAAATATTGGAATATGATGAACTACTTTAACCCAAACAAACATTTGACAGAAAAAGATTGGGATAAGGTGCTAAAGGAATATATTCCAGGGTTTCTGAATGCCAAAAATGAGTTGGAATACGAATTGGTGGCGTTACAGATAATTGCAGATGTTAAGGATTCGCATGCTAAATTAGCTTCTGGCGGTGATAAGATCCAAGAATTACGAGGTAAGAATTTTGCTCCTTTCAAAGCAGAGTTTATCGAAGATAAATTAGTCGTTGTGGATTATTATAATCCAGAATATGCAGATCAGACAAAATTAAAGGTTGGCGATTATATTACCCATATCAATGGAAAGAAGGTAGAATCTATCGTTGACAGCTTAGAAATATACTATCCATCCTCTAATTCTTCTGCCATGCTAAGGGATATCTCAGCAGACATTTTAAGGTCGACTGACAGTTCCATGAAATTAAGGTATGTTTCCGACAGAAAAAATCAAGAACATGAAATTCCATTATTTGAAAGAGGAAAACTTAAAATGTACTATATGTACAAGGTTAATAATGATGAAAAATCTTATAAGATAATGGACGGTAATATTGGATATATTACATTGGCAAACATCAAAAATGAAGATTTCTATATGATCAAAAATACTTTGAAGGATACAAAGGGTATCATCATAGATATCAGAAATTACCCTTCGAGTTTTGCTCCTTTTGCTTTGGGATCATTTTTCATGTCAAAACCTACAACATTCGTAAAAATTTACCTTCCCAAATCCTAAAAACCCTGGTGAATTTACATTTTCAAATCCTGTTACCATCCAACATAACCCTTTGTATTACAAAGGTAAATTGGTGGTTTTGGTCAATGAGAAATCTCAGAGTCAAGCAGAATATACCGCAATGGCATTTAAGGCTGTGAACAATTCCAAGATCGTGGGAAGTACCACTGCCGGAGCTGATGGCAATGTTTCTGAAATCCTTTTACCCGGAGGATTGAGAACATTTATTTCCGGACTTGGGGTTTATTACCCTGACGGAACTGAAACCCAAAGAATAGGCATTGTTCCTGATGTAGTCGTTAAACCAACAATTGAAGGAATTAAAGCAAATAGAGATGAGGTACTGGAAAAAGCAATCGAGTTGATAAATAACTAAGTAAAAAGCCAACTTTTAACTCTAAAAGTTGGCTTTTTCATAATATCAAAATCCCTTGATCTATTTCTTCAATTTCTGTAGTTTAACTTTTGCTTCAAAGATAATATCATCATCTGCCTCATAATTTTCGATTACACTTTCCAAGGTACTTTTCGCCTGAACAGCATTCCCTTTGCGAGCATAAGTATCAGCAAGCAAGATAAAACTCTTGGCTACCCAGTAATCATTTGAATCCATATTTTCGATAACGTCAAAAGCAGACTTCTCAGCTTTGTCGTACTCTTTGTTTTTATACTGCTGTAGTGCGACAAGGTATCTTGCCTCAGCACTTGCTGCAGATTTGCTTTTCAATGCAGCTAGGTTCAACTCTTTCAAAGTAGATTCCTTATCTCCTTGCTGTTGCTTTGCCTTAGCAGTATACAAATGAGCAGTCGCAATCTCAGCCTCAGTTGCTCCTTGATATTCCTTGACCAATTGCGCATATTGCTCCATCATCTCATAATCACCGAGTTCGTAATAACAGATCATTAGATTCGTAACCGCGAAACCATAATTATCTTTGTAATCCGAATTTAGCTCAAGCTTTTTCAAGTGAACGATTGCTTCGTTATATTGCTTTAAGTTCAGATACAATGTAGCTACCGTCATTAAGGTATTTTCAGTATACTCACTGGTCCAGTCGTTCAGGATGATATTCAAGTCATGTAAAGCTTCCTCGGGATGGCCAGTATGATATAAACTGACTCCACGGATATAACGAGCATGTTTTTCCTGCCTTGGTTTCGGAAATTTATCAAAATATGCATTGATAGCCTCTACTGCGGGACCATATTGCTTTCTAGCAAACAAGGTACGCCCAGCTTGAAATGCCAGGTTGTCCCTGCTCTCCAACGCTCAAGTCGGTAATATTGGTTCCGGTTGCATATTGGATGTAGCCTGTTGCATCTCCTTGATCCAAATAGATGTTTTCAATAGAAAGCAATGCTTGCGAAGCTTCACTAGTTTTAGAATAATCTTTTACCACTTTCTGGAAGGTTGCCAATGCAGCCTCATTGTCATCCTTGTTGTACTGTACCAGTCCGATAGTCACCAATGCCCGAGGCACATAACTACTACGAGGGTACTGTTCAACCATTCTTTGCAAACCTTCTATTGCAGTATCGTAATCACCTTCAGTGAAGTAGATATACGGTATTTCAAATGCTACATCATCAGCATAGTTCGAACTAGGGTATTTTTCAACTACCGACTTCAGCGTATTGAGTTTCGCTTGATTATCCCCTTGCAAACCTTGAATTATACCATGCTGGAACAAAGCATAATCCTGATTAGGAGCATTGTTGGCAATCAGCTGATCATAGTATTCATTTGCACGGCTATAATTTCGCGTAGAAAGGTAGGAATCCCCTAACCTAGCGATCACATCATAACGTACACTTTCGTCTAAAGTACCTTTCTCCGCTGCTAAGAAACGCTCAAAATATTGTGCTGCTACAGCATATCTATTAATACGGAATGCAGCATACGCCAAAGCGTAGTTTGCATAATTGTAAACACTTGTAGTTTTAGCTTCCGGTAACTGAAGAAACTTGGAAAAATTATCAACCGCTTCCGAGTACTTGCGGACTTCATACATTGCTTCTGCTTTCCAATAGGTTGCTAAAGCTGCCATGGTCTTATCGTAAGGGAATTTTTCAGAACGCATGAACATTGAGATACTGTTCTCAAAAGCACGTTCATTATAAAATTCCATTCCGCGGTAATAAGTTAATTTTTGATATACCTCATCAGCTTTCTGTTCTCTATTTTGGAAAGATTCCAAGAGATAAACTGCTGCTTGGAAATTACTGGAACCCGACAGGACCTGAGCCATACGAGTTTCAGTGCTCTCTGCATTTTTTGAATTTGGATCTAGATCAGCATATTTCATTGAAATAAATTGCTGCAGAGGATTCAAAGAAACTTCAATCGAATCCAGTTCATATAATGATTTGGCGTAATTATAAAGTGCATCTGCCTTTAAGTCCTGATCATAATTCATTTCTGATGCTTTATTAAAAGCATCACGTGCACCTTGTTTATCGCCATTTTCCTGAGCAATATATCCTAATGCTATCATTGAGCTTTGATAGAAAGCATCACCGGGAGCAACCTTTTTCAAAATAGAAGCCGCCCGCTCAAATTCGCGTCCGCGATATGCTATAATACCAATCCTGTTATTGTCTATATTGTCGCGTGAAGAATTTGGATATTTCTCGGGTAGTGGACTATGATAAGGTTCTTTGTATTTATTTCTGGAAAAATACATGCCGGCAGCAATCTTACGAAGCTCAATCTCCAATGATTTCCGATCGATGTTCATATCTGGACTACGGCGAATCTTAACCGCATCGGCAAGCATCGGACGGTAATCCCTGACAATCTCAATGGAATCCATTTCCTGAGGATTGAATCTGTTCGTTAATTCATTCGCTGGCTTCTCACCTTGCTGTTTTTCCCCTTCCTGCGCATATCCCGCCAACAGCACAACTGAAAACACTCCAGTAAGAATAGGTTTTAAATAATTATTGCTGATCCTTTGTTTCAGTATCATTTTTCGTCTGTATTTCTGAGATTTTCTAATAGTTTAACATGGATAAGAAAACCTGTCAAATAACAACTCTTATCCAATAAGTGAAACCCAAATCTAAAAAAATTCCACTCATCATTAAGGGAATTCTTAGCAAAAAGTCAGCCAAGGAATAAATATTTAGAATTTAATAAGATACAATCAGCAAAGCCGCAGTTTTACTAGTCGATTAATTCAAGTTCCTTTAATCTTTCCAAAATCAGAATATCAACGGCAGAGGTTCTAAAGCGGTCAGCATAAGTTATATATTCAAATGAATGGATCTCACTTGAAGCTATCGGAATACCTTCGAATTCAGAAAAATAACATAACATTTGAACAGTAATACTATCATGATGTCCGTCTGCTTGGGCTTCAAATTTTCCAAAAAACTTAACGGTATTTTCTAAAATTTGAATATTCAATTCTTCCAAAAGCTCTCTTTTCAAACATTCCAAATCTGATTCCCCTAATTCTCTTTTCCCGCCAGGAAAAATATAATTTGTTCTTATTCTTTGAAAGAGTACTGAGGACCTTCTTTTCAGATAAATGAATTAAAGCTACTTTATCAATAATTTTGGGAGCCATAAGTATGATTGGTTAATCTTCTGTGATAGTTAATCTGTCCTAGGTGATAATTAAGGTGAGTTGCCAAATGAACCAAGAAAAAGGAAACAGTAGTTCTTCGCTCAAATACTTCGATCGGATATTCTTTTTCCAGATCTTCAACAGAAATTTTATCTAAAGTATTTAAAACAACCTGTTTTGTACTTTCGATTTTATTTAAGAGTTCTGACTTAGGAACGTTTTTCAAACTGAATTCTGCATCTCTATCTCTAATATAGCCAGATTTACCCAATTCACCGCCAATGTAAGTATTCAAATTCCCTATCAGATGAAGACATAAATTCCCTGCTGAGTTGGCAATAGTACCTTCTATAATCCATAATTTTTCTTCATCAGTATAAGATTCAATTTCAGTTCTGAGCTTATTTAAATCTCGTTCAAAAATAGTTAAAAGGGTACTGATCAATGTTGGATTCGACATAGATTAAAGAAAATGGTTGATATGAAATTAGATAAATTTTCGGGAAATTCCTCGTAGATTATAAATTTGTTGGCAACCTGATACTCACAATCACTGCAAGAATTAATAGATCATTTTTATCTGCACATTCTTTCTTCCATCCTTTTCAACAAACTGGTTGAAAGCTAGCTTCGACCCATCTCTTGAAAAAACAGGTACACCCAGCAAAGGCAAATCATCAGACCCAAAATCAGTTATTTTATCTGCTTTCAAAGACTTCAAATCAAATAAATAGACATTATTGTTGGAGATAAATGTAATCTTCCCACCTTTAGGATCGATGTTAATGGGTGATGAAATCGAAAAGTCAAGGTTCGATATATTCTTGAGTTCACCGGTTTTCACTTCACATCGGGCAATCTGATTGAATCCATTCTTATCCTTTGCCAGAGCATAAACAAATTTGCCATCAGGACTTGACCGCAACCAATGTCTTAAGTCTGAAAGCCCATTCTCAGAATGACTCAATCTTTTGGAAACAATTCCTTTCGGTACCCTGATTTTCTCACCTTCATTACCAATAGCTTCCTTATCTTGAAGCATCTTCTGAGGGACAATATCAACTAAAAAGATCTCAACCACATCTTCCCATCTTTATTTTTTGTTGTACCCTGAAATACGATACTAGGATTAGGATCATCACCTATATTTCCTAACCAACATTCATCAAATGCTTTAGAAAATTGGTCAGAACCAGGTTCAGGCTCCGTTATAACATCTGCAATAATGGCAGAATAATACTTGCCTTGGATATTACCTGCTGCGCTATCGACAAAGATTTCTTTATCAGGTTGAACCATTACACCCACAGTCCTTAATTCAGGACTCACAAATTCATCATTATAGGTAAAGCTGATCATTTTTCCATTTGGGCTCCAGCAATGTGAATGTGACCCGCCACGAAGAGTACCCGCTTGATAAGGCGAGGTAACATCCCTAGAATCGGCCGGAATTCCTTTTAGTGGACTTGATAGATCAACCATCATTCCGAATCTACGGGTCATTACCATAAGGCATACCTTTATGTGCATCCAAAAGACCATGAATAAAAATTACACGATTTTCCGAAGGATGAAATGAAACCGCCCCAACCCCTGGACCATAAACAGTTTGGTCTGTAGTTAGATAGATTATCTTTTCTTCTTTAGTCTTAACATTTACAATTCCAATTTCTCCCGTTTCACCAATTTTTGTTTCATCATTTCTAGTATCAAATACGATCCACTCATCAGTAGCATTAAATGAGCCATTATGATGGAGCATATGGCCTTTATCGGAGGAGGTTAGAGTTTTTATTCTTTGCATAGTAGTATTCTTCGGATTGCATCCAAATATGGCAGTAAGGACTAGTAAATATAAAGGTTTACGGAAGTACACGAGATTCATTAATTTCTAAATAACAATTATTATTATACCCAAAATTCCTATCAGCATACACAAGGGCGAGTAATATTTTGTATCATTTTTACCAAATTTTGTATTTCTGTATTTCTTAAAAAATCCTACATACCTGAAATCGCCAATTGCACGTACCAGGAAAATTACTATTATCGCCCATATTCCATATTTTCTCAGAATATCTAACCATGGTGGTAGATCAAGGTCTATTAAATTCAAAAATACAATCAAGCCAAAAACAAACAATCCCAATGCTACAGTGAATGTAGGAATAGGTCCAGGCATGACTGGTTTTATAGAATCGTCCTTTGTAGGGAAGACAGCACTGCTGCCCCATCTCCCTCCGAATCCCCAGTACACATGTATTGCTGTAAGAAATAAGAATATCAGGATAAGAAGAATTGAAGAAAATATAAACAGAAAGTACATGATATCATTTTTAGAAACTAAACAACAAAAGCAGATTATGGTTAAGGATTATATCTAATTTATCAATTAATTTTTAATTCCCTTCTTTTTTTAGGGATTGACCTATCTGCTTTTTATCGGATCTTGTTCCACTCTCCTTCCACTCTCGTTCCACTCTCAGTATTCTTTCGTTCGGACCTCGTTCGGACCTTGTTCGGGTGTATTCCGAAGAAGCTCCGAACGAGGTCCGAACAAGGTGCGAACAAGAGACGAAGGAGAGTGGAAGAAGGTAGGAAGGAGAAAGGTTTTAGATATGAGATGTGAGATGTGAAATATTGAATTAGATATGAGATATGAGATGTGAGATTTGAGATATTAAATTTGATAAAATATTTCGCTATAATAGTTACACCCCTCTGGGGTTACATGAGCGGATAACAATATCAGCTAGAATAATGACACCCTTACAGGGTTATTTGGTTTGAAAGATAGCTCCATTATATGGCAGGTGGAGACACCTGCTTCGGTAACCCACCCCATCGGGGTTAAATGTCGAAGACATGAAAATATATCTTAAATGCCGTAGGTATGTCATACCTATAGCGTTGATTATCGCATCAAAAACCAGCGCCATCGGTGTGGCATGTTTGTTTAGCGGATGCAACATAACCAGCACAGCTACCTTAAGTAATGGTTGGTGGGGACACCAACCATGGCGCGAAGTATGGTGCCAGCTGGAGACATCTGCCACAACGCGCCCACCCCATCGGGCAATGTCATTAAGTTAAGAAAAAAAGAAGGCCATAAATCACGTAAATGTTTAATTTTGAATTCACTACTAAACAAATCTAAACAACCGCGTTTATGGCCGATGTAAAAATAGCACTTAAAATCGTTTCAGACCTAAAAAATTTTATTTCTATCTGTTTAACAGATCCTCTGCTGCTCAATCTTTTCAGGAATTCCAAAACCCATTTCACCCGGGACCGGAAGCTCAATTTCGAGAGATTGGTCTTGCTGATCGCCAAGATGTGCAAGCGGACCCTCTCTGTCGAACTGGAAGGTTTCTTTGGTGAGCTGGGCAAGAAGATCAGTTGCTCGGTGAGTGCCTTTTCCCAGCAGAGGAGCAAGCTGAGCCCCCTTTTCTTCCTGGTCTGGAACCGGGTGCTCTGCGAGAGCTTCCTGCGCCATGCACCGGGGGATACCAGGAGATGGATGGGCTATCGCCTGATCGCAGTTGACGGCTCCAACCTTGCCCTGGTGAACACGCCTTCCCTGCAGGCCAACTTTGGCGGCCAGAGCAACCAGAACTCGAGCTTCGTGCAGGCAAAGACCTTCTATCACTACGATGTGCTGAACGACCTGGTGACCCATGCCTGCATAGCCCCATACCGGACCAGCGAGCTGACCCTGGCCTCCCATTGGATCGAGGAACTGCCCGTGGACTCCATTGCCATCTATGACAGGTACTATTCAACGTTCAAGATGTTCGCGCTCCATAGCTGGCAGGAGAGCGAGCGCAAGTTCGTGATCAGGGCGAAGGATTCGCTAGAGTTTGTCAAGAGGTTCCTGAAGACGGGAAAGGTTTCCCAGGTCATCGAGCTTGCCCCAACCCAGGCCTCCATCAGCGGCCTGCGCCAGAGCGGGTTCGCCACGGACAGCTCAACAAGGATCCGCATACGCTTGGTCAGGGTAGAACTGCAGTCGACCACGGAGGTGATCGCGACCAACCTATGGCAGGAAGAGGGGTTTGAGAACGATATGTTCGGGGACCTGTACTTCAGGCGCTGGGGAGTGGAGACGAACATCTCCAAACTGAAGAATACCATGCAGATGGAATCCTTCAGCGGGCTGACGGTGGAATCCGTCGAGCAGGATTTCTATGCAACGGTGATGATGTCAAACCTGCATTCGATACTGATCAGGGATGCCCAGGTCCAGCTCGACCGCGATACGTCCACGAAAAAGTACCCCCAAAAGGTCAACGGGAACAAATCCTTCGGAAAATTAAAGGAAAACCTGATAGCCATCTTTTTCAAAAACAGGGAAAGGGAAATCCTCAGGGAGCTCACGGCCTATTTCCTCAAGGACACATTGCCCATTCGAAAGGGAAGATCATTCCCAAGGCAGCTTAAGACCTCGAATAAAAAGTGCAAGCACAGGACCTACACAAAACTACAAACCGGCATGATAAAATCCTTAACTTAATGACATTGCCCATCGGGGTTAAATGTCGAAGACATGAAATATATCTTAAATGCCGTAGGCATGTCATACCTATAGCGTTGATTAACGCATCAAAAACTAGCGCCATCGGTGTGGCATGTTTGTTTAGCGGATGCAACACAACCAAAACAAGCCACCTTTAGTGATGGTTGGTGGGGACACCAACCATGGCGGCAAAGATAGCTCTATTATGTGGCGCCTGAAGACACCTGCCACGGCGACCGCATCCCATCGGGGTTAAATGCCGTAGGCATAAAATATATCTTAAATGCCGTAGGCATGTCATACCTATAGCGTTGATTATCGCATCAAAAACCAGCGCCATCGGTGTGGCTTGTTTGTTTAACGGATGCAACACAACCAAAACAAGCCACCTTTAGTGATGGTTGGTGGGGACACCAACCATGGCGGGAAGTAATTTTACAATGCCTTTCGCATAAATCTAAGCCAATTACCATTGGCTATTTTTTGGATGTCTTCGGGTTTGTAGCCGCGGGAATTTAGGATTGGGAAGATTTTTTGGATATCGGCTATTGTTTCTAGGTCATAGGGGCATTGTTCTCTTCCGAATGCGCCATCGAGGTCACTACCTACGGCGACATGGTTGGTGTTGCCGGCTAGCTGACAGATATGGTCGATGTTGTTGGCCATGATTTCCATATTGCAATTGGTAGATTGTGGTGTTGAGGTTCCGCGGATCCAGTTTGGCACCATCATCCAGGCATCGAGAGCAACACCTATTACAGCTTCGCGTTCAATCAAAGCCTTGATCATATCGTCACTGAACTGACGATTGTGATCAACGAAGGTGCGGCAGTTATTATGACTTGCCCAGATATTACCTTTATATCTGTTCAGGGCATCCCAAAAAGCATCATCATTCAGATGGGTTGCATCCAGAATCATATTCAATCGATCCATTTCTTGGAGAAGGGCAATACCTTCTTTGTTGAGTTCACCTCTTGAATCTGTTCCGTTGGCATATCTTCCCGGACCGTAATGTGCCGGTCCTATTGCCCGAAGTCCATAGGCATAAGCCTTTTCAACATAGGAAAGATCCACCATGGAATCGGCACCTTCAAGGCTTAAAATATAACCGATAGGTTTATTGTCATTTTCAGAACTGTTCCAATTTGCTAGGTGTGCTTCCAGATCTTCTTTGTTTTGGATCATAGTGAGCTGTCCATCATCTTCCATGGCCTTATACCAAGCCAGTTGACCTTGAGTCTGTGCCCAAGCCTGTTCTGGGGAAAACCATCCGGGCAAAGGGCTATCAGGTTTTACATATCGGGCAATTTGGGTCGCAACGACTAGTCCAATATTCCCTTTACGCAACTCTTCAAAAGTAACTGTAGCTTTTCCTCGGTCAGGTTTATCATCTAAACCAGACTCGCGATTATTTAGTTCTGAAATTGGGAGACGTAGATCACGGTTCCATTCCATAGCATTCATGCTCAGGTCAAGGTGACCGTCAATTAAAAATGGTAGGCTATTGCTCATAGTTTAGATATTTAGCATTCTACTTCTTCCTATAACTTGCCAAGTGGCAATCTTCTGATGGTCTTTGATGACTGAAACACGATCATATAAGGCAACTGTTGGACATACATGGGTCGGGACTGCATACAGAATTTTCCCTAGAGGATAATCTTTGCTGTCCTTTACATCCAATACCAAATGTTCTTCACTCTGAAATGCTGGAATAGCATCATCAGCATTCAAGAATTTTACTCTAGGTAATGGGGGATCTGAAGCGACTGCTTTATAGCCGAGGTCTATACAAATGCGGGTTTCATTAATTATAGAAATCACTCGCGTCAACAATACTGCCGCATATTCAAATTTCTGTTCAGGAATTTTCTGACGGTAACCCCAATCCCAAAACACAAAGGTTCCGGGGCTGCATACAACATCTTTCCTATTTGAGTGTGTCGTAAAAGATGGCGAACCACCGATAACCATCTTAAGGGTATCCTTTGATCTCACTTGTAGTTTATCAAAAACTTCCTTGAGAATTTTATAGCATGCATCAGACTCCTTTTCTCGAATCTTAAGATCAGGATCATGGATATGGCCATCATAACCATGCACACCTTCCAGATGGAGATTAGGATAATTCTGTAAACTTTCCCACAGCCCATCAATTTGATCTTGAGAAGCTCCCGTCCTACCCATCCCTACATTGATGTCAAAATAAATATAAAGTTCTATGGAGAGCTCCTTAGCAAGCTCTGCAAGATTTTTAATGGATGAAGAGTGATCAACTATACAAGCAAAATGTGTATTTGGATATTCCTGAATTAACTTCACCCAACGTTGGAGTTTTGGTCCTACGGGTTGATATGCCAACAGAACGTCTTTTGCATTGCTCATAGCTAGCATTTCTGCTTCAGCTATTGTTGAACATTTAAACTGATCAATACCTTCCTCGATAAGCATTTTGCTTACTTCAACCATTTTATGCGTTTTAGCATGTGGTCTCAGTCTACTGGTATTTCCCGCGACCATTTTTTTTGAGCTGCCGGATATTGTTGGCAACACGATCAGGATATATCAAAAGAGCTGGTGAATCTATACAGTCAGCATTCTCAACCTCAAACCAATTTTCCATAATTAACCTACATGAAGTTCAAATAAAGCCTCGATTTCCACGGGGATATTATCCGGCAGGGATCCAAATCCAACAGCACTTCTCACTCCTACTCCATTTTCCTCACCCCATACTTGTGCAAACAACTCACTTGCTCCGTTGATAATAAATGGATGTTTTTCAAATTCTGGAGTACAATTTACCATTCCCAAAACCTTGATCACTCTTTTGACTTTATTCAAAGATCCCAGGTTTGTTTTTATTGTTGACAGCATGGTGAGACCAACTTGACGGGCTGCCAATTTTTCCCGCATCAGCATCCATATCGCTTCCAATTCTTCCAATGATCAAGCTTTTATCATCTTGTACTGGTCCATGACCTGAAAGGTATAGGTATTTCCCATCAATTAAATACGGTTTATAAACTCCAAGCGGAGCTGGCGCTGGCGGAAGTGTTAAACCTAATTTTTCAAACTGCTCATCTGCATTGTACATATATTAAAATTTATTGTTGTTAAAATTTATTATAAAAATAAGGATAAAAGCATTACTCCAATAAGACCTACTACTGAAACAATTGCTTCCATTACGGACCATGACTTAAAGGTATCCTTCACGGAGATTCCTAGGTATTCTTTGAACATCCAGAAACCGGAGTCATTAACATGTGAAAACATCAGACTGCCAGCTCCGATTGATAAAACCATTAAGTTTGGATTAACATGGGTAGACTGAATCAATGGCAACAAAACACTTGCAGCAGTTAGGGCAGCTACTGTTGCTGAACCGATACATCCACGAATAATAGCAGTTATGATCCAAGCCAGTATCAATGGATGTATTGGCAGTCCCTGAAGATTTTCTGCAAGTAATAGGCTGACTCCACTTTCTTCCATAACCTGGTTTGAAAACTCCTGATCCTGCAATAATCAATAGAATCATCGCGATATCCTTGACAGCATCAGAATAAGTAGCCATCACACTTTTGATTGGCCTCCCTAAGCTTACACCCAAGGAAAATGTAGCATAAATAATAGCGACCAACATTACAATATTTGCAGACCCCAAGAAGGCAATAATTTCATGGGCTGTTTCATACGACTTCGGAACAATATAAGGAAGCACAGTAAACAATATGATCATAATCACAGGCAGGAGCGCCGTGATAAAAGAATTCCATTTCCCAGGTTTTTCATATCCTTCGTCTACCACCTTGGTATCTTCGAAATTGAATATTTCCGATTTACCTGCCTTGATATGTTTTAAAGTTTTACTGAACAAGGGACCACCGAGGATAATTGCAGGAATGGCGATTATAATTCCATAGATCAGGGTTAATCCCATATTAGCGTTGAACAGGACTACCAATGCAACGGGTGAAGGATGCGGAGGGATAAAGCCATGTGTGACAGACAAGGCTGCTAACATCGGCAAACCTATGTAAACCAGCGGTAACTTATATTTATAGACAATGGAGAATATCAAGGGCACCAATAACACAAAACCAACTCCATAGAACAAAGGAATACCGACTATAAATCCGGTGAATGCCATCCCCCATTGCAAATATTTTACGCCAAATAGTTTGACCATCACGGTGGAGATATTTTCTGCAGCTCCACTTTCTGCAACAATCTTTCCCAACATTGCTCCCAATACGATTATAAGTGTCAATCCTCCCATTATGGAGCCTATACCCTTCTCGACCGTAGCGGGTATCTTTGACATGGGAATACCCAATACAATAGCTGCCAGAATGGAAACGATAAGGAATGAAATAAAGGTGTTGACTTTAAAATAGGTGATTAATAGTACCAGAAAGAGTAGGCTCAATAAGACAATTATAAATACCATATAGTTTATAATTATTGTTTAAGTTCAGGGATGATTCCCATTTCATTGGGATATTGGTTAATGTTATTCTCTAAAATAAGAAATTGTTTTGGGATTCAGTTTTGAAAACATCAAATCTAAAAGGATATAGATTCTTAAAAATGTAAAACCTTAACAAAAATTCAGTTAATGATAACTCAAGGAAAATTTCAGAAATTATTTATTCTCTATTTATTTATTCTATCATTAAAATAAAAAAACTGCCTGAATGTTATATTCAGGCAGTTTTATATCACGTATACTATTGTTAGTAACCTTTGTTTTGAATTAGTTTAGAATTATTTCTGATTTCAGCAGTAGGTTTAGGAAACAACAACTCTCTTTCAGTAACTACCGGGCCATAAGAAAATTTATGTCCAACATAGTTTTCAAATTTCTTGGTAGAGACATTGAAAGCTTTTCTGAGGCGCACCATATCAAACCAAGTTATATTTTCATAACATAGTTCATGCCACCTCTCCTTCCAGATTGCTTCACGGAGTTGATCTTTTGACAGTCCAGCCAAAGGAGCTAATTCAGCTCTCTTCCTGATTGCATTCACAGCTTCATATACATTCGCACTTGGGCCGGCAACCTCGTTCATTGCTTCAGCATATAATAGCAATACATCCGCATAACGTATAATAGACCAATTCAAATCACTGTTTGTTGTACTGGTTTGTGCATCATAGTCAAAGTGCTTGTAAATAAAGTAAGCACCTAATTCCACTTCTCTACTACGATCCGCTTCATGGGTAAATTTAGTAAAGAAGAATTGTTTTTCCTTTCTTCTTAAATCATTTGAGTCGTAAGATTCCACAAAATCTTTAGTAGCATATATGCCACCAGTTTCATCTGAATAAGCAGAGATATTTTTGTTATATGGAATAATTGCTACTTGCCAATTTGAAGGAATAACCTGAGTTTTATATTGAATGCTAAAAATGTTCTCAGAACCATTTTTCTTTTTTGGATCATGCAAATCATTGTATGAAGGAAACAATTGGTATTGACCAGAATTAATTACTTCTTGAGAGGCCTTGGCTGAAAGGTCATAGTAAGCAGCACCTTTATTGAGGGGAAAACCAGCCATAGTAAGATAAACCTTAGCCATTAGTGACTTAACGATTCCCATATTTATTTTTGCCGCTTTGATCATTCCAAGGCAATCCAGATGCTTCCGCTATTTTCAAGTCACTTACGATCAAATCATAAACTTGTTCCACCTTAGCTTGTTCAGGATACAACTGTTCTGATTTTAAATCCACGGCTTCAGTAACCAAAGGTATCTCTCCAAACATTTGAACCAGATTAAAATAAAAGAATGCTCTCAGGCAATGTGCCTCGCCTAAAATCATTTTTTTCTCATTCTCATCCATATTGATATTCGGAATATTCGCTATAGAAAGGTTAGCATTACCAATGCCACGGTAATATGTTGACCAATAATCGAGGCCATAACCATTGTCAGAGGTATTTCGCAGATCTTTCACATAATAACTATTTACCGCTTGGCCGAGATCGGTCGCCGCCAGCCCTGTAGCGAATTCCAACATCATCCATGTACCACCGCCAAAGCCACTACCCATTGGGTTTCTCAGATTTGCATATATAGCACTAACTGAACTTCTAGCGTGTTCAGGTTTTGTAAAATAATTCTCTACAGTAAAATTACTTGGGTCAGATTCATCTAAAAATCCTGAACATCCGACAATAGCTCCAAAAGCAAGCATGCTAGAAGTAATCTTAAAAGTTGTTTTTATATATCTTAAATATTTCATGATGTTCTAATTAAATTATAAACCAATATTAAGTCCGAAAGTAAAAACTCTAGGCCTAGGGTAATCATACATACCAAATCCTTGGTCAAAAGGAGAACCTGAATTGGATACCTCAGGATCATACCCAGCGTATTTGGTAACGACAAAGAAGTTTTGAACGGATGCAAAGAATCTTAATTTATCTAAATGCATTCTAGTTAAGAGATCCGAGTTAACATTATAGGAAAGCATTAGATTTCTACCTCTAATAAAAGAAGCATCAGTTACTTTATGACTGTCATTGTTTGTAGTGTAATACGCATTAATTGGTCTTACCTGAGCAATTGAGGTATTTTGATTTTCCGGCGTCCAAGCATTCAATACCGTTTTGTAGCTGTTTGCAATACCTTGTCTGTCTTCAGCTGAGTGAATACTGCGATCCAAAACATCATTTCCAAACATATATTGGAGATCAATCAACAAGGAGAAGTTTTTGTATTTAAAGGTATTTGAAAATGTTCCGTAACCATCTGGAATACCACGTCCAATAATTGTTTTATCGTTATCATTTATCACACCATCTGCATTGATATCTTGGTATTTCACATCACCTGGAAGCATATTATATTTTTCAGCTTCAGCTGCTTCTTCAGATGACCAGGTTCCTAGATGTTGAAAGCCCCAAAAAGATCCAACTGCTTCGCCGGTACGGATTATTGTATTGCCATTAAAAATATCTGAGCCTCCTACCAATCTTAACACTCGATTTCTATTGTAAGAAAAATTGAATAACCCTGACCAACTGAAAACATCATTACCGATGTTTGCAACATTTACCCCAACCTCAATACCATCATTTTTCATACTTCCAATGTTTCTAAAAATAGTTCCATAACCACTTGACAATGGAATTGGAGCATCCAGAAGCATATCATTTACTTGTCTGTGGTAAACATCGAGTTCGAAATTCAATTTGTTTTGAAACAATCCCAATTCTAATCCCAGGTCAACCTGTTGAGTTCTTTCCCACTTTAAAGTAGGATTTGCAATTCTGCTGGTACCGACCCCTACCAAACGGTCACCCCCTTGGATGATTTCGTAATTTCCCATTCCAGCCAAAGCGCGATAAGCAGGGATTTCAGAATTACCTGTTGCACCGTAACTCATTCTTAATTTCAAATTCGAAATAGTTTCATGATCCTTTAGGAAGTTTTCTTCATTGATCTTCCAAGCGACAGCTGCAGATGGGAAAAATGCATATTGATTATCCTGACCAAATTTTGAAGATCCGTCTATACGACCCGTAAAAGTAAACAGGTATTTATTCAATAGCGTATAATTGATCCGAGTAAAATATGAATTAAGACCATTCGCGTTAGCACCGGAAGAAGGGGCGTTCATCGTTGCACCAGCACCTAGGTTATTAAATTGGTAATAGAAATCAGCATACTTGCTTGAACTGGCATATGAACCAAAGTAATCAGTATGCTGCCAAGAGAAGCCCAACATAGCATTAATGGAATGGATGTCACCAAAATCTTTTAGATAGGTGAAGTAATTTTCAAACTGCCAGGAGTTGAATCTTTTGTTGTCCACGTTTGCAGTACCATCACTTGAAATGTATTGAAGACCAGCTGCAGCAGCATAATCTCTTCGTTGATTTATAATATTTGTTCCGATAGATGTGCGGAATTCCAAACCATCCAATAATTTAATATTGGCATACATATTACCAATAAAAGGTTGGGTTGAAAGATAATAAAGACGTTCATCGGCCACACGTATAGGGTTATCTCCACCTTCCATGCCTGGATAATCGCGATTACTTGCCCAACTTCCATCAGCATAGCGAACAGGAATTAACGGTAAAGCTTCTAGGACCTGGCGCATCATGGTAATGCCTCCTCCACCTAATTCATCAACTTGTTTATCTTTTTGGTCTGTGTAACTCAACACACCCCCTACCTTAAACCAGTCTCTAATCTGTGTATCGAATACAAAGCGAGCAGAATATCGTTTCTGCCACGATCCATAAGCAACCCCCTGTTCATTGCGGTAATTTACAAAACCGCCATAGGAGCCTTTTTCATTACCATTGGTAAAGCTTAATTGATGGTTTTGTGTGATAGCATTTCTAAACGCTTCTTTTTGCCAATCTGTATTGTACAATGGCTTTCCATTGTCGTCAAATAATAGCGGGTTATTTCTTTTGGTGGTCGGATCGGTATACTTAGTACCCGTTGCCCATCCAACAGGGTCAAATTTTTGCGCATTTTTGTATGCAAGCTCTTCCACTGCCAAAAACTCTTCAGAAGTTAATACTGGCAATAATTTTGGAGCGTATCCAACACCAATATCTGCATCGTAAGTCGCTTTGCCACCACCAGATGTCCCTTTTTTAGTGGTTACAATAACAACACCATTAGCACCTCTGGCACCATAGATTGCAGTAGAAGATGCGTCTTTCAGAACTTCAACAGATGCAATATCATTAGGATTGATATAATCTATTGGTGAGCTACCATTTTGAAGCCCATCTCTACTCATAATTACCCCATCAATAACATAAAGGGGATTATTGGTAGTAGAAATTGAACTAGAACCACGGATTCGAATATTTGTTCTTCCACCTGGCCGTCCGGAACTTGTAGAGACATTAACACCTGTTATTTTCCCACCTAATGCTTGATTTAAATTTGAATTAGGTCTTTCACTTAAGGCTTCACCTTGAACAGTTCCCACAGCACCTGTTAAGTCACTTTTTTTGACAACGCCATAACCAACTGCAACAACCACCTCTTCAATAGATTCCGATGAAGAAACTAGTTGAACATTTACAACCGTTCGGTTATTAATGGAAACTGTTTGGGAATTGTATCCCATGTAGGTAAAAACTAGGCTTTGATCTCCATTAGTTTTTATTTCATAATTTCCATCAGCATTCGTACTCGTGCTTTCATTTCCTGAACTAACTTTAATTTGAAACACCTGCCAGGGGTTCATTAGTTGAGGACGTTACTTTTCCTGTAATTGTAAGTTCTTGGGCTAGTGTTATTTTCGAAAGCAATAAAAATAACAACAAAAGAACACATTGATTGAAGGTTCTCATCATAGTTTTAAGTTTATTATAAGGGTTATATTTAAAAAAAAATCATAATCCAGTAGGATATGAAAAACCTTTATTAATCCCTTATAATCTTCTCAAAGAATTATTTTGAAAAGGACCAAAACTATGTAGTACAATAATTCTCATCGGATGAAAATTAATTGTATTAAATAAATTCAAAAGTCGTTAAGACTAAAAATGATACTTATGTTAGGTTTATAAGGTTGAACAAAAGGTTATTTTATCCAATTGATCATAATTTAACCTACTTTATTGGCATTAGTATCCTGTACTATCCTGACATTTAGTGATTTCTCTTTTCATGTGGTTGGTGGGGATAGCGACCCATTTAATTAACTAGCAATTTATAGTGACACCCCTACAGGGTTGGATGGCGCTGTGTAATCTTTTCTAGAATAGTTGCACCCCTAGCGGGGTTAACAAACATGCCACACCTACGGCGTTGGTGTTTGAGGCGATATACATTTCTATAGATATTACATGCCGATGGCATTTAAGAGATATTTCATGCCTCCGGCATTTAACCCCGATGGGGTTTTTTCGCCGTGGCAGGTGTCCCCACCTGCCTAGAATAGTTGCACCCCTCTGGGGTTTTATGTTTTGGAACAATGGTTTCTAGAATAGTTGCACCCCTAGCGGAGTTAACAAACATGCCACACCTATGGTGTTGGTGATGTGGTGATTTTTCAGCCATGGAATGGTAAATAATTTGTGTTATTAGCCCAAGTCAGGCCATTTCCCTGGCCAACGCTCAAGACTTGAGCTAGCTCAGCTACGGATGGTTGGTGGGGACACCAACCATGGCGGGTTGGACACAAACCATGGCAATTGGGGACACCAACATTATCCAAAGGGTTTTCCTTCTTTCAGCAATTCTTTTTTTATGCCTGCAAGGACGTCGGTATAGTAGATTCGTTTTGCTGTATCCTTATTTTGTTGTCTTTCGAATGCTTTGATGCAGGCGTAATGGACTACATTGATGATTGATCCTCCGGAAATGACATAATTCTTCACCATTTCTGGGATATCTGCAGGTTGGTCGTTGTTGTAGAATTGGACATCTTGCGGAAAAGCGAGTCTCCAAATCTTGACTCTTTCATCAGGCTCGGGGATGCTGAATTTTAAGATTGCATTGAATCGACGCATAAAAGCATCATCAATATTATTTTTCATATTGGTAGCAAGAATGACCATACCGTTATAGTCTTCAATGCGTTGCAAGAGGTAGGATACTTCTTGGTTAGCATATTTATCATGCGCATCCCGGACATTGGTTCTTTTGCCGAACAAGGAGTCTGCTTCATCAAAGAAAAGGATCCAACCCTTGTCTTCTGCTTTTAGCAAAAATCTGTTCGAGATTTTTTTCGGTTTCACCGATATATTTTGACAATACCATCGAAAGGTCAATCTTATAGACTTCCTTGCCTACTTCTTTCCCCAAAAGACCAACGGTTAGGGTTTTACCTGTTCCAGACGGACCATACAACAATGCTTTGTAGCCATTGTTAATTCTTCCAGACATATTCCATTCATTAACCAATAATGAATTATATCTCAACCAACTCTTTAATTCATTTACCTGCGTTATCAGTTCGTCATTTATTACAAGGTCTTTCCATTCAAGTTCTGTTTTAATGAGTTTTTGCTGGGAAGTGAATACTAAATTTTGGTTGTGTAGATTCACCATAAATAAATTGGTCCAGAAATTCTTTGGAGAACATAATTTTACTGCTCATCTCGGGTTCTCCAGATGCATGGTCATCGAGCCATAATATTTTCTTTTTCTCGAAGATTATGGTCTGCCCAAAATAGTTTTTGGATTTCCAATTCTTTTGTTAAAATCATCTTCGGCCAATAAAAATATTGCTGTTTCCGCAGTCGGTAAAAAACCTCTAAAGTCCTTTCCGCGCACACCACCAATTTTTTGGAAATCACCGGATTGATTGAGTTTAAAGTTGATGAGGTTATCAAAAAGGTCGGGTTGGATATGTGGGACCATTCCTAAAACCAACAGGCTTGCTTCATTTATGTTCAGCTTGTGATTGACAATAAATTCAAAAAGTTTAGGGGACCATTTTTTATAGATCGGCAATGGTTTGGGGATATCGTTGCCATCAGGAAAATAGACATTTAATCTGTATAAGATCAATTGTTCTAAGTATCTAAATTCTTCAGGTGAATTGAAATCGAGGAATGAGATTACTAGTTTCATGAGATTCTTTTATGTCTTTTTTATTTTTCATTAAAATAGACTTTAGCTTTTTCCCACGCACCAACAGCAACTTTTAATCCTAGTTTATGTCCTTCATCTGTTCCTTTAGAAAAATGAGTGCCACCATAGATACAGGATAACCCTGCCTGTTCAGCGGCAGCGGAATACGTTGGCCATTCCAATACCATATCCATACACGGTGTTACGCCGGCCTCGATATTTGATGATCCCATCTTAATGGTGGTTCTTCCTCCAAAGGCATCATTTCCTGTGAAATTCTTAAGGATTATTGCTGCTGCCCCTACTCAGGCAGCTGTGTGCGGATATATATTCTGGTGTGTTTGGAGTTTTTATATAAGGCATCCATTGTTCACCTTTCATTGTTTCAGTTCCTTTACATGGTCCAGCCCAGGCATGAACCCCAAAACCGGGAGAACAATTCTCTTATTGCAGTTATTGGTCTAACAGAGTTATAAAAATGTTTACACTCCCAAGCGGCGATACTAGCATCCAATAATGCATTAGACAGCACAAAGAACAATTTTATACACATTGAATTTCTATAATATTCTCTCTGCGCCACAAACTGAGCGATTTCACACCAATGGCCAGCCGTAGTATAAGTCCCACGAGGATCATCCCAATAACTCGCGATTATTTTTTGTTCATCTGTCAATGCAGCACTTATGTCCAATATCTCTTTAGCCTGAGCCTTGAACTCTGGTTGTTCTATAACAAATGGAGATGAAGGTCTATACTGCCAATTGAAGGGCAATGAAAATGAGTTCACCAAACCCCAATGAGGTAATATAAACTTATGTTTATTATTTTTTATCAGTTTTATTTTGAGGTTGATATCCTGTATAATCTGAATATCTTGGCATTTTTAGGTTAGCATATTGGTTAGCACCGTCGCCAATCCGTTGTTCAAGAATAATCTTCCCAAATAGATTTCCAATTCCTTCAGGCTTATTAATATCCATACATTTATTTTCAGGATCGTAACCCGACTGACACATCAATTCCTTAAATATCCCCTTATGCTCGGCAGGCAATTTATGACAGAACAATTCAGATAAAACCCTATATGCAGCATAGCTAAAAGAAATTCTAAAATTTTCTTTTCCGCAGCTTTGGTTTGGAACTTTTATATATTTCGCAGTACTGGTACTGGATGGCGCAAGGATGATATACTGACCAAGCATCGTACATTGCTGTATGAACCATCGCTAATGCTCGAGCTGCAATTGGAGTTGATGTTTTGGATAATTTAATGGCATCAAGGGTAACCTGATTCCATTTTAATACGAGTGGTTTTTCTGACATAATACTATAACTAAATGGTCAACAAAAACGTAAATGAATGGAAGTGATTTTATCTCCATTCAACTTGGATGATATGCTTTAACCAAGGCAATTTAATATGGCTTAAATTCCATGGTAGATAATCCAGAAGCATATCAATTGAGCCCTTTTCTACTAGGATTTTTATTTTATCGGCATGAATATTAATTTTTCCTTTTCTTTTCAAAAACCCATCACGTAGCCCTTCAATAGATGTATTATTTAAAATTTCCCAATTTGCAATCATTCCCTTTAACATATCATCTATCTCCGATAATTCATTTGGTGATAAAAAAACTTGATTTGAAATGACTGAATGGATTGGAAAACCGCACAAGATCTTAGGTACTACTAATTCATATTCTTTTGGATTTTGTAACCCCGAAACTGCATAGTACAGAAGATATACTGCTTTTTCTCTAGCTTTTTTGTTTACAAATTCATGATTTTGAACTAATTCAAGATTCTTGAAAAGTGTACTTATAAAAGGATGAACTAACACGAGACCAACATTATTAGCATATATTGGATTATTATCTTCAGCAATTTGGGAGTCACTTAATATATTTTCATTGGTATCACTATTATAATCTTTCACCTCAAAACTCATAGCCTCTAAATTCTCAAGTGTGAAAACAATTGATTCATCAAAACCATTTGAACTTAGTTTAACAACATTGTAAATAAATTCTCTATAAAATGATTGGATAGCATTCAATTTTTCACTTTCTGATAGCAATTGGTTTTCTGCAAATTCTTTGAAAGAGTCGATTTGATTATTATTTGTGATTTTATATCTGGGGCAATCATAATGAGTAGATTCTTTAAAAAATCTTCCGAGTGTTGGAATATTAATCGACTCAGGAATTCAGATTTTTTCAATACTTCATGGGCAAATATTTCAACTTTTGAGCCATCCATTGCTAATACTTCAAGTACATGCTGAAAAACTATATCTTCCATAGAAGCAACATTCCAATTTAAATAGCCATTTTTCATATAGAACATCCATTGATGGAAGTGATTTTCAGGCAATGAACTTACTATAGTATTTGTTCCTGAAATCTCTTTAGTAATTTGTTCAATAATTTGCTGTTTTGTTTTTCTAAGGAGTTCTGGTTTTTCATTAATTTTCAGGATTTCTTCAAGTAATATTTCACCTAGGTCAATTTCAATTTTATTGATTGAAAGCACTTCATTTTCATGTGTTAATTCATCGAATATTTCATCAAATAATGGTATAAAATAACTCCAATATTGATCACTTAGTTTCTGTTGAATACCGAAACTGTCTAACCCATTTTTCATTTGGATATCCATATGTTGTTTCATGATGATGTGGTTCATTTCGGTTTCTTTTTGATAGTTTTTGCTTTTCGGGACACTTTATTTACAGGTTTTCTGTCCCGGTTATATTGTTGATCACAACTAAAGAACTGATATTCCCCTTCAAGGGAAATCATCCAACCGAATGCAGTATTTACTTGGTCTTGGAATGATTTTTATTTCCTCTATTTTGGTTATCATATCTATACATGCAAGAGATATTTGTTTGAATTTTCGAGTTACAAGGCAGGCAGTCTTGACATTCATGAAGTTTTTTATAATTTCTTCTAAACAAAAGTCCATAAAATCTCTTACGGAGAATTCATTATTACAGGTATTCATTTTTGCGATCCATTTTCTCCAATCTTTATATTTACTTTCAAAGCAGCAATATTCATGAGGTGAAAGCCATAATATTCTGAGCAACACATGCGCTGGCGCCATCCGGTACAAAAATGTCCTCCATAATCATTTTTCCAGATTCTGTTCGGAATCTTTCAGGCCAGGCAGGTAATACCACGGTTGAAATAAAAGAATAAGGATCAATACCCGGTCTAAAAATTATATCTGAGTCATCTGAGCAAGGATCAGAATGGTCAACCTCCCAGATGTAACTTGTCGAAAATTCTCTTTGCCCAAGAAAAAGGTCTGACCTATAGTCGCAATCTTCGGGGCAGCGTGGTCGAAGAAGGATATGTTCAATAGCATGAAGACCTTCCGAATTACACAAAGTTATTGTCCTATCTACTGCTTCGCATAGTTTTTGGGAAGATTCATAGCATTGTGGATTATAAGCAATGTGTTGGGGATCATAATTCAATGCAATTCCAAAGGTATTGGAAGAGCAGTCCAGAATCGCCTTATAATTTTCATAATTGGTCAGTAAAGATAGAGCCAAACGCCACATACGTAATGCCTCCGAACAGCTATCATAAGGACATGAAGATTTCCAAGCAATAAAACAAATACTCTCTTCTTCACTCTCTTCAACACACCCGCAGTGGTTTAATTTTTCTTCCTGACAAGCATTGAACCCTGGCAATTTGATTTCAATGCTATATTGGAAAATATTATAATTATCCAATTTTCTAGAAATTGGGAAATAGCAAATAAATTGTCTGAGTTTCTCTTTGAAATCTTCAATATCCCAATTCTTTTCATAGCTCTCCAATAATACATTTCCAACTTTATCTTGCAGATAAATAACTTCTCCTTCCAATACATATTTATTTCTGGATTTTGGAATTCTTCCAGGATTTCGAATAAAAGAGTGCATGAATCTTGGTTTTCTGATTTTTCAAATCTTTTACGTGCAAAATAATTTCCTTCTACATCCCTTAACAATAATATATTATCTTCGCTATCAAAGCTATATGATTTCTTTTCCAAGAAAATTTTGAATCTGTCATACAATTCAATTAGGACCTGATTTCTTTTTTTTGCGGTATCATAACTACATAGATGTTCAAGAAAATCAGGTCCGCAATTGAGATAAAATGAGTAACAACAGTTATTTTTATTTTGGACTTTATGAAGTCCTAATTGAGATTGAACAGCACAAATAAATTTTTCGACACCTTCTTCACCCCAAGCAGCTTCTTCAGTGAAAAATTTTTCTGTACTTTCAGCTAGCACCTCACGGATGTATATTTTATAAGTAGCATTTTCATTTTCCGAAGAATTGCAGTCAACAAAAATATTTCCGGGATATTTCAATAGCATCAAGAAAAAATTAAATCTATCCAAGCATCTTCAGCAGAACTATAAAATTTAATGCTTTTCCATTGTTGAGGATTTTTCTCCGAAAAGAAAGTGGAGAAATAATATTGGTCTTGGAATTTCTTGATTGGGTAGGTTTTTACCAATCGTTGCATAAATTGCTGAATGGTTCCGTCAGAATATGTTCCAATTTCTTCTTGTGTAATTTTAGGGATTACAACCAAAGCTTGATTATTAATCGATTCTTCAAAACTAATTATTGTTCCATAGCTGCTTTCAACTGCTGCCAATTCAAGGATTTGAAAATATGTGTCTTCAAATGCTTTTAATGCTAATTCTTTTGTTGGGAATGTCCGATAGCTCTCAAACAATATCAATTCTTCATTAATTGGACCCTTATTTTTGTATTGAAGATTATGTGCTTTTACTAAATACTTATAAGATTTAGTTTTATTATTTTTTCCCGATAATTTCCCTAATAATATCACCTCCCAGACACAATTGCAAGTATTGTTTATAAGTTCGCAGTAATTTATAGATTTTCTTTTTGGCTAATAAGGGCGTCTTTTTTTTCGGAAAAACCTTCTTGGATAAACTGCTATCACATTATCTTTGTCCACCAATCTATAAATAAATTGAGGAGCATTTTCACTTGCCTCTTTTCTTACAGCTGCTTTGAAATTCTGTTTTTTACTGCTACTAAATATTGTGCGATATTTTTTTGTTCATTCAAAGCATTTTCCAACAGCTTCAGGTCTGTATTTTCAGATTGCTGAATCACTACAGTTGGTAATTTGCTGCCTTTATTTTGCTGTGTTAGGATCGGTCCATTTTTACTTTTTCCCAACCTTAATGATGGAATTGCTTGATGGAATAATTTTAGCGCTTTGATTGCGAATTCCTCATCTTTAAATTCCTTGGTACTACTAAACTTATAATTAGATTGAGGATCATATCCTAATTCATAATTGAACTTCCAACCTTTTGGCTCAGCTTCAGTAGTGATTTGATATTGGTAATTATGAATAGTTTTGATTATTTGATCCCGCATTAGGGCAGCATCATTTTCAGTATCAAAATCCAAATTAATATATGCCTCTATCCTATCATCAACCCGGATATTTAATTTAAATTTTGAATCTACAGAAGAACGATCTATAGAATAACTCGAAAACTGAGAAGCTAATGATAAAATTAGATAAGCGTGGTTTTTAGCCGTTCTGTTATTTTCAAAGTCCACATTCGCGAAGAATTTGAAAGTATTTGAATTATCCAATAATTCGTAAGTAAATAGCTTTGGTTTACCTACTATTGAATTGCTGATATTTACCTTAAATTCCTTGACATCAATATATTTTGAATGTTCTGAATCAGTTTGGTTTGGGATCAATTGAGTTATTTTAAAATTATCAATACCTTCACTTGACCAAATCTTGCTGTCATTAATTTTATTGATAGATTTTCCTGCAGCATCAAAAAGCTTGGATTGCGGTATCAAGGAATTAATTAACTGACGGACTACTTTTTTGGTCTGAATTTAATAATTGAGAATTATAAGAATAGCTGTTGAATGTAAACCTCTTCTTTAGGTTGTATTGGCAAACATTCTGTTTAAGGATGTTCGAACTGTATCTGCCTCTTGAGAGGTGGAATACTGTTTGAAGAAAGGGATATATTGACTTTCTTGATAATTTAGAACAATTGAATATACTTTATCATGTGCGATGTATTTTGTTTTTAGATTTTCAGGGTTTGATATTGCATTAAATGCTAATTGGGCGGCCTCTTCAGCTTCAATTTCGGAGTCGAATTTTTCATTTAAGGTGAAAAATTTTTCATTTCCAATTATTAATTCAGCAATGTAATAATCATCCAATTGTTCCACTATGAAATTACATAAACTATGGACTTTCTTATTTTTATTCCAGCACGATATTTAGCTTCTAATTCAAAACCAGAGCCATTTAAATTATTCCAATTGTTTTGTAAATAATTATATGCTTTAGCCCTGTTAGCACTTAAATCATCGTATTGAGTTAAGAAATCCTCTTTAGCAACGAGTGATTCATCAGCAGAATTAATTGCCTCATTTGCATATTCTCCTAGGACATTGTCAGTAAATTTTTCAGAAAACCTAGCGAGTAAATGGTTTAAAAATGTATTTCTTCGTGAATGGTATAAATCCCGATCTTCAATTATCAAAGCCAAATAAGATTTGAAGGTTGAGAGATTGAGTTCTAGATCAAAAGATACATTATTCTCATCAATTATAAAACTTCTATAATTTTCTTCGAAGGAGCCTACATAAGTTACCGAACTAAGGTGTAGGTTCGCAGCTGAAATAGATTCGAAACCAAATTTACTTATAAGGGCAAATTCATCATTTGATCCCAAAATATAATAGTGGATGTTATCGGAATATTGGTTTAAAAAACCAAATTGATATTGGTTATTTATGAGATCTTCTTTAAACTGATTAAGTGCAATTTGAAGATTTATTAATGAATTGAAAGTATACAATTCCAATTCCTCAGGTTTTATAAGATCCGTTTCATTCGTATGGATTAAATCAATTAATTTTGATTTATGGATTGGTCTAATTAGGCTATTACCTTCATTTCCCAAATCATTATTGCTGTCTGGTCCTACGGCAAACCGCAGCAATTTTGACAAATTTTCATTGTCAGCTAATTTGTTCAAGAAATAAGTTCTTTTCAAATTTGGATCATCGGAAGAATTCATGGAGAACAGGGTTCTAATATTCTTCAATTGAGCCAAATGACCTGCTAAAATCTGGTCAAAAAACAACAGGTACCCCTGTAGCTGTAATGCTTGCGCTTTTCTGTGATCGGAAACATCATCAGGTAAACCACCTTCAGAAATGCCATAAACTCTTGGGAAATCCTCTTGTAATAAATAATAGTCATCTAAATCTTCATGATAAATACCATTTGGAATTTCTCTGTCCAAAAATTTTGATGGATTCTGATAAAGCACTTTACCAGAATTCGAAAAGTTAATATTTAGAACTCCTTCAAATTTCTTGAAGTATATATCAACAGGAATTCCGTTCTTCTTGAATTTTAGTTCTGTGCATTTTAATGAAAACTCAGTTACATAATTTACAGGGATTTGAAATTTCCATGATGATGATGAATTAAAATTTATATGCTCACAACCTCTTACTGACAGATTATCAACAGATTTTACTCCTTCTACCGAAAGTATAATATTGAAAAGATCAGAAATATGGATTTCTTTTTTAAGTTTTATTTGTTGAAGTTCCGAATTATCTATAAATCCATGACTTTCATTTAAGTTGTGTGCTCTTCCTGCGAAAATTTCATCAATTGGGATATTCTTATCTAATAATTGTTCTAGTGTATAGAATTTTGGTGTTGGGGTTATAAAATTCCTGAGTTTTAGAATAATATTCTGATATACCACTTCAGGTTCTGCGTTATTTTGCAATTCAACCGTTGCACATACGCCCAGCAATAATTTGCAAAGGAAAGTTATATCGACAAAATCCTCGCAGAAGTTTCGGTGGGACATTAATTTATCTTTGATTGATTTTGAAAGAAGGTCTAAATATTCATCTGCTTCGATTTCATTTTCAAAGTCTGTTTTAGGATTTTTCTCTGTATCAATAAATACATGATATAATCCATTTAATGTAGTATTGCCCGAATTATAATCTTGAGCATTAAAATCGTACTGATTATTTGGAGAGTAGCAGAAATCATAGTGATCAGTTGCTATTTCCAACCAGGCATTCCTGACCCCTTTGATATCGATAAGGAATTTTCGATAGTCTAAAATGGTTAATGGATTATTCGTTAATATTTGTGCTGCACTGAAGAAATTGTCGTCCTTAGCTTGTTGTTGAGAATTTTTAGACAGAATATCGATTGTTGGTAGATTGGTTCTATATCCTAAGTCGAGCATAGCATAACATAGGATTTCCAAGATTGTAATTCCTGGATCATGGAGGTTGTGGTCAGTCCAGATTTTTCCAGATAGCTTACCTAGATAGGCAATACCTTCAGACCTCAATTTTTGAAAATCAAGATAATCAGGAAATTCAGCATTTTCCTTACTTATCAACTTTATATTTTCATTCTCGGCTGCCATGATTAAGTTATTAGCTATGATTCATATTTCTTGCAATAATTTTCAATTGGTATGCTTGGATTTGAGCATGGTTCATATCTTTTTGGGGATTCCCATTGTTCGCAATCTTCTTGCTCAATTAATACATCAATACTAGCTGCGATTAAAATGGACCTTGGACTAATTGGACATATCACTTTGTCAGTGTTATATAGAATTTGTTTATGATCATCTTCATGCAGCATAAATAGTTCAAGGATATAATCGATATACTCCATACTCTCTAAAAATCCGATGATATCAGATTGATAGATACATTGTCCAAATGTCAATTTATCATATTTTCCGACTGCCCAAGGGCTAGAAATTCTCTTAAATCCTGTTTAAGCTTTTCTTTAAAAAAGACGACATCCCTACCCTTTTGGAGTTTTACTTTTATACAAAAGTTCACTCCTTCATATCGTGGGTTCATTACCCTGAACCTGACAAATGGGGAGCATCTTTCTTTAATAAAATCTTGGATATTACTTAATAAACTCACAGGAACTCGAGGTTGAAATGCTTGCGTTGCTTTAAGTTTGTTTAAATCTGGTATAACAGCCATTACGACATATCCTGGAGCAATTGGAATATCATTGATATATTGGCGAGCATCTAAAGCAAAGCTGTGATTGATACATTTGGCTTTAAACAATTGGGGAATTCCTCTAATACTATTCTTTCATAGTCAAATTTTTGAATTGCTCTTCCTTTGTGTTTTAAAGTTTCACTCACTCTCACATAAAAATGACCTTCGGCTTCTGGTATTCTACCTTCAAAAGAATCATAGGGTTGATTTACTAATTTAATTGAAGAGTCAGCGACCAATAATTTAGAGACTGAACCAGCAGTTAACGATTTATCAAGTCTATTTTTATCATTTATGGAAGTATTTGAAAAGGTTGCTTTAACTGCTTGAGTATGTATTCCAATGGTCTCGCTTACAGATTTTACTATTGATGCTAATGCTAGCTTTGATCCAATACAGACCTTTAGGCATAATTGTATTTTCCTTTGTAATATTTTGGGGAATAGAGAAATTAATTATTCCTGAAGTTGTTAGACCATCTGTATCGTCTAGCAGGATTTCAAAACCATTTCTGAGAGATTTCCAATTATTATTGTCTAAGTATTTCCATTGTATTTGCTGTCTTTTGGATTCTGAATCTGCTGTGGCTTCAGCGAGTTGAAAAAGAATGTTCAAATTCGTTCCAGGAATCAAATCTTTCAATCCTAAGAATAAAGACCCTTCCTCACAAAATGTAGGTAAAAGGGTTGGTTCTTGTAAGATCTGTTCTTTTTTTATAAGGTTTCTTGGAAAGGATATAAATGAATAATTTCAATATCATTTACGGTCGCAGTTGCTTCATAGTCCAATTCAATATTTTTGATTGTAGGAGTCCATGGTTCATTAGGAATAACAGCTTGGAACAGTTCCGAATTACTGATTGAGCTAAGTATATCGCCAATTTTAGTTCTTAATTCTACTACCCTTCCGGATAAGTTCTTATTATTTATGTGTAGAAAATCAGGAGGTAGAACAGTTGCTCTGATATGGTCAGCTTCAGGGTCATTTATGGGTCCATCGCCAAAATATCCGATTTTATGTTTTATTCCATCGGGATTTCCGTTGACTGCAACCTCCACAATTTCTGAGGTTTCCTTAGCTTTTTCTATATCTGTTTTAAATTCACTCGTATCAAATACGATTAATTCATTCGCTCCATTATAATAAATTGCACCTTCAAGGGTACTATCAGGCAATTTTCCCAATGCCATCATTTGCCTAGCGAGGACATAAGAATACACTTTATGGCAAAAATCTTGGAATTGAAGGTTGAGTTTCAAAAAACCATTTTTAGAATCCACTTCATACTGCTCTAAGCTCTCATCGGATAATTCAAATTTTTGATTCAGGTCAAAATTATTGTTTGATATATGAATGACTTGAACAAAATCACCATCTGGGTCCAAAACGGAATTTCCGTTAGACTGGAATAATTTTCTGTCCGAATATTCCTTCCCTTGGATTTTAACTTTTGTACTTAATGTACTATCAATATATTCCTCTGGCACCCATTTTCCATCCTCTAATACAGCAAGATTTATAAAGAATCTATCTGCATCTAAACCAAATTTCCCATTGCTTTTTAGATATGCCTTATAGTAAGCTTCAAAATCCGTTGGTTTATCCTTCCAATTAAGTTTGATAAATATCTTATTCCATTTTTTACCAAACACCTCCTGACTTCCAATATAGAAGTCTGGTCCTATGAGGTTCATTTGGTTATTTGATCCTAATACAGGAAGATTCTTAATGTCAAAATCTATGATTTCAGGTCTTGTCCCAAAAGGATAAATTGGAGCATTAACATTCTGAAGGCTTTCGCTATTTTGTACAATAATATTTTTTAAGCCAGATACTTCGACCTTAATCTGAGTATCATCGACATCAGCTGCATTCTCAATGGGATTTGATAATTTAAGAGATCTAAAGAAATGATATAAAGAAATTTGTTGGATCCTATCTTTCAATGGTTTTTTCGCATTCGCTTAAATTTGCCCATGTAAAATCCTTTTCAAGTTTTATTCTATCATCTATCTCAATTTTGACGAGAGGTAAATTTGTTATAAATCCTCCCTTCAATACCTCTTCCTTATAGAAAGTAATGCTTTCTTGTTCTGCGGAGATTAACGCCGAAATCTTTAGAATATAATACTTCTGTCCTGTTGACGCTGTTTTACTGATCATTGAAATTTCAGGGACTCATATTAGGTTTAATCCATTCTTTTTCGCCACTAAAAGCTATATTGAATGCTTTAATAGGTTTGATGATGTCTGAAAGAATTTCGATATCATTTTTGGATTGAATTAATTCTTTGTACTCGTGATCAGAAAGTATTTTTTCATAAATAAATTCTTCATTAGAGCTATAACATAACGAGTTTTTGGTATCAGCATTTTCCTGGATCAGAATTGATTTCAGTTTTTGTTCTAAGTGTTTGCTAATTCCATTTTTGATTGCTAATTGAATTAAATCTCTATTGATCGGGTAAAAAACTTGGTTTAGAACATTCACTACATTTTCGGTGAACTCTACACTATTATCAACGTTATCGCAGATTTCATTGTTGAAAGTGCATTTAATTGCTATTGATATTTTCCTAATGCCTTCATTCAACAGTAATACAGGAGATGCCAATACGAACCCAAGACGAGCATGCGGATAAGGTTTAACAAATTGATTTTCGGGATCGATGTATTTACTGTTATAAGCCCTAACGTTGGCCAACTTGGCAAGAAATCATCTGAGAAAGGTTTATCTCTACCATCCGCCATTATTGCGTTTGGAGCTATATATAGCCCTTTAAATAGATGCTGTCATTAAAAATTTTATTGTTTAAGTAGAAGGTTCTTTTTTCTTACCACTTGGGCTTTATTCACTACGATCTGATTATCGAGAGAAAATTGGATTTCAGTTTTATTCAGATCTTTAGGTCCTTTGACCAATAAGCCTTTTTCCAGCAAATACTTGTCAACTTGATTTTGCAGCTGAAATACTAGATGAATTTTATCGGGTTCAGCTTCTTTGGCTTTCAGGTTCAAAACTTCTTTATAGAAAAAATCCAGATGTTTTTTGGTAAATGTGTTTAAATCATCCTGTAGATGTTTAAATAATTTTAAGAACGAAAAAAGGAGTGCGATATGAGGGCTTAACTTTTCTTTAAACTCTTCATTTATAGCATCAAAACTTGGTTCCAAACTGCTTTCGGCACTTGGAGCAAGAGATACAATAGCATCTAAAAAAGTTTCAGCCAATAAAATGAGCTCGCCTTTTAAAGCTATTATTCTATTTCTTTTATTTGATCCGGAAGATAAATATGAACTATTGGTTTTAATTGCATATAGATCAGTAATATCTAGGTTCCATAACGGTTCGTCCAAATATACTTTTAGGTTATAAGGCATTGAATTAAACCATTTCGTTGCGGTATTCTGTAGGACAATAAATTCTTTTATGAGATCTGAAAGTTTATCTTTTATCAACTTTTCGATAGCAAATAATATAGGTAATTCTGATCCTTTAAGTTTTAAGTTCCATTGATAAATAGGTTTTAAAATAGTGAGGAAAATATAACTGATCATTAATTGAAGACTTTCCTCAGAAGGATTTTTATCAAATAATTTTGAATAAAAATTGAGTTTGTCATTAACAGTCGACTTATTATATTTTAAAATCGCTGTAACTAAGAAAGGATGGTTATTCTGAAAGAATTGTTGCCAGTCGGAAATGTTTAATTTGGAGTCATAGAATTTGATGTGCTGTGCTAATTTTTGGAAATAATCCAACATATCGGCAAGGTTTCTAGCATCAATTTTTGCTGAACTTGATAATAAGTCATCCATTACCCTTTGGCGTTGGCTAACACCAGGGTCATTTTGAAGAGGATGTATAAGTTCTTTGCAGTTCATGATAAAATGATAATTAAGACAATATTTAGATAGGTTTTAAAGCTTCGTTTAAATAATAGTCATATACATAATATTGAATCTTGAATTCGTTCCTGGAACTGAGTATTCAATATTTATGGTAAATCTCCCTTCAATTAAATCAAAGGATTCTGCTGGAGTTACATCTATCTGTTCTACTTTAATCCTTGGTTCATAGAATAAGGATTGCATTGATAACTCTATCTTTTAAGTATCCTATAACAGAACTATTTAAAGTTTCGAACACATAGTTTGTTAGATCACAACCGTATTGTGGTTGCATGACTCTTTCTCCTAAAGAAGTTGACAAGAAGGATATTAAGGCTTTGATCTATATCCTCCACAGCAGAAACCATTTCCACGGTATTTGATGTTTTATTGAACTCGGGAGGAAATGCCCATCCGGTTCCTAGAAAGTTTATATTTGATTTTTCCATAATTTCTTTAATTAACCGCCTATCAATACAGTTGGCATTCCCATTTACTATTGTTCCCCCGTGAGCAGTAATATCGCCTTGTCTAGCTGCTGGTTTTCCACCTATCATCACTGTCATTGACCCTTGAGCTATAGAGTCTGGAGGTCCTGTGCACATGAGTAAATCTCCAACCACTGCAGCGGGGTTACCACCTATAAGTACAGTTGGCACTCCAGGTCCCAAGACTGGTCCCACCAACATGTGGGACAGGTCCGGGATTACTCATTGGACAGATATGCAAATCGTTTATTCTGGCTGCTGGAGGCATAATTTTATATATTAATTTATTTTTACCATAGAACCGCTAATCTCAGTTACACCTGAAGATTCAACTTTTGTCAGAGCTGCTGACAGTTTCATGTTTGTATCTGAGGACATCGTAAGTTTCTTAGCTGCAATTTCCAGTTTCAGCCCTGCGGAAATCTTTATATCTCCATCAGCTTTAATTTCTAAGTCTTTGGGGCTATAAACCATAATTCCATTGCTATCCATTGATATTTTATTTGAATTTTGATCTTGGATTTCAATTTTTGTTCCTTGCTCATCCAGTACGACACTATTTCCGGCAGGAGTATCAATGGTTATAGTTTTAGAGTTATCATTAAAATGGACTCTCATATTACTTCTTGGTAAAAAAACCTTTTTCGTCGTTTGCATCCGCTCCCTTTAATGGAGCAGGTTTTGCACTGCTGTTGAGCATCCCCAACATAATAGCATGGTCGAGGATCGTTATTTATAAATCCTACAATAATTTCATCATCAATTTCCGGGTCTGAAAAATGATACCTCTATCTTTACCGGCATCCAAGCAGGCGATTCTTACCCATGTTCCGTTTGAACTGTTGTCAATAATTGGAATTTTGACAAGGATTCTATCTTCCCCGTCAGGGTCACCTTCTAATTGTAATACTTTGCCAATTTGCAGACCTTTTATTGATCCTATTAAGCCTGCAGCTGGCGCATCGAAGATGTTTGGATGTAAGTCAGCATATTTTTCTGAACTTAGTCCGAATTGTATGTTGGTATACCAGGTTCCATCGCCGATATCTTGTCTTACTGCAGTGACATAAGCATTTCCATTATATCGATCACCAATTCCGGAAATCTTTACCATATCCCCACTTTTGATGTCTGTGAATCCAGTAAATCTTGCTCTACCCCGAATTTTCGACAATCTACTTCTCATCATAGTAGCATCAACCCACGATTGGAGTTCTTGTTCCGTTAAACTTCCGCTATGATTCAGTTCCATTTTATCCAAGCTATTTGAACTTGCTAGGTCGGATCCATTGACATTTCCATTTTCGTTAAAAGATGCTGCTTCATCAGTCTCGGCCTTAAAAAGATCTTGATTTTTATAATCCCAAGATGTAGCCTCGACCTTAGACCATTGATTGCGAGCGTCCATTTCTGCTTCAAACTCAATAATTGAAGAACCGTAAGTAATCTGCAAGACCGGATCCGTTGTGTATCCGGTGGTGAAATTTTTTATTGAGGCATCATTCACCATTCACTAACATTCCGTTTGCTTCGGCTCGCAACAGCATGAAATCCCAGTCACTCATATGATGTTGAATTAACTCCTTATGTTTTAAATCAGTATTTTCGATTTCAGCAGTTAGATCAGCATATTCTCCGACCAATGTTTCTATAGCTTCATTATCCTTAACATCTAAAAAATACCTGCTATGCCTTCCTAAAGTCATCTTCATTGCTAAGTCACGGCATTCCACTATTAATTGTGAGTTTCCATTTTCTTTAACCTTAACTTGTTGTTTTGTAATAATTCCGCTGAATGCTTGCTTGTTATCTCCGTCAAATCCTATTTTAATATTGATTTTATTTCCCGGAAGAAAATCATCCTTATCACTGATTTCAAATTTCTCTAAAGAAGCATCACCATCCTTAAGTATTAATTTGGCAAATGGAATTCTATTAACCTCTTTTTTCAATTGATAAGCTTAATAATTCATAAGATGCATCCATGTCATTTCCTTCTAATTTAATTTCGAAAGTGATGACATCATGCTGCGATGGATTCGGAATAATAAGTTCTTCCATGAGTTCTAATTTTTATCAAATGGTGGAAAATAGATTTCATGTCCTGGGATTACCTTTTCTTATAGAGGTTAAACCATTAGCTTTTCCTACTTGAAGGAAATATTTAGTATCATTATATATTGAGTAAGTCATTAAATCTAGTCTATCTCCTTGTTTTACGACTCTATGATGAGTAAGATCAGGAGATGCTGGATTATCTTCGGCCATCCTCTGCTCGCGTGATTGGTAATCTAAAAATGTAGCTGAGAGTCTTGCTCTCAGGGGAGTTCCATCGGGTTTGAAAAGTGTGAAATTAACGTCTAAGTTTGTAAGTACACATCTGAATCTAATTTCAGAACCCCATATAATCAATAAGAAATTAGGTCTGTGTATTTCACCTTGGTAATTATAAGCACAGTCCATAAAAATCTGCAATTGTTCATTAACGGGTTTGTTTTTATATTCCTCCCAATACCCTTCCATTGTCCCGGTTCCGTCGAGAACAAAATCGAGTTTAAGTTCTTCTGGAGCTGTAGATTTAAATTTGACTTCAGCAGATCCTGTTCCGTGAGGTCTTTGTACATCATGTTCTATTTTATAGTTTTTAGCAAATGATTCAGGATTAATCGGGGCAATGAATGCTGGTTTATTTTTATTTTCAGCATCACTAACCTGAAATTGCCTATCCGTAAATGAGTAAATCAGCAATTTCTCCAATTTTCCAGAACTATAATTAGCGCTCATTTTTCTCTTTTAATATTTCCAACACTCTTTCTACACAGACTTTGATTATTTCTTCTGAAGGAGACACATCATTACCGTTATTACCATTATTGGCATTGCCTTGGTTAAGGTCTTGAACAATGGTAGCTTTTATCAGCATTTCTCTTACTTCAACTGGCATGATTAAGATTTTTGAAAGATTAATCTATTAAAATTCAATTCCAGGGTTTCAATCAGGACTTCCGCCCTACCGGCATTTAATTCAGAAAGTTTCCAACTACGTGGCCATACATTATTAATTTTCCAATGCATAATTGATTGGTGCTGTTCATCCAATAAATTGATTACCACAGTCTCTAAGGTTTCATACACTTGATCATCGAATGCTTTTTTTAACCAATCCGTCACTGCTGAAGCACCAGGAGCAATCAATCCTCTTTTCAAGACTAGAGGTCCATATTTATGCCTTATTGGAACGACATGTTCAAATCTATTTTCACCACCTTCCTTAATGGACTCAACATCTATTGTTGAATCTAAACCGGTTACAGACTGAAATTTAACATCAACAGTTTTATTCCCTTTCAGTGTAAAGTTCACTGAAAAATGAAAATTGACCGTCTGATATAAAATTGTCTGCCATGGTGTTTTCTATTTTTTAGCTTCGACGATTGATAAACCTTCATGCACCAGTTCCATCGTTTCAATAGCGACTTCATTAGCATCCGCTTTTAAATTTGTTGATTGTACCTTTGAAGGCCATGCTCTTGATAAAGTCCAAGAAATAATTGGTTGATGCTCTTCATCTAATAACCGAATGGTTACATCTCTTCTAAATTTCTCTTTACCTTCTTGGAACATCATTGTTTTTTTCCATTGCTCGAAATATTCAAAATCACCAAAGAAGGTTCCGCGTTTCAGCACCACATTTGGATATTTCGTTAATCCTGGCTGTTTGGTTTTATTATAAGTAGGGCTACTTCCTTCCCTATATTCTATGACTTCAGTTTCAAAATCAAGTCCACTAACTTCTGTAAAACCTATTCGAGTTCCCCCCCAATCCAATTGAAAATGGAACTTAGGTAGTGGGTAGTTTTTTTTAGGATCGTTTGACATAACAAAAGATTTAATTGTGTGGTTTATTTACATTTATTTGCTGGGTTCACTTCATTGATAGCATTTTCAAGGCTTTGCTTACAGGCAAATAAGGCATCTCTTTTTTCCTTAGCAGCATCCAGTTCTTTTTTCAGCAAATCAACTTCTTGCTTGCGATTCATATAATCTGTTTCCAATTGTCTATAATATTCGTTTGAATCAATTGGCAAGCTTATACTAGGTTCTAAGCAGCAGCTTTCAGATGAACTTGTGCTTTTCATAATTTTAGATTCAGATAGGCTGGTTACTTCCTCAGTTGATGCACAATTATTACAGTTGAATTTTCTTTTCCAATAAAGGATAGTTTCTTTCAAACCATATTCTTCGCAAATATTGATATGTAATCCATAGGCATATTCTACTACAGATACGATTTGAGGGATCAATATGTCTCTGGAGAGAATGACAGCATCCAACTTTGCACCGTAATCTTCAAGCAACTTCATGATACCTATTCCAGATGCTAATTCTGGTCTTTTCAAACAATTAATACAGGCAATTAATTTATCGTACTGGGATTTTAACTTATCAACCCTTATATATAAATCCTCTATCATACAAAAGAGTATTTCAATGGCTTTATTTGTTTTATCGGTGACAACACAAACTTTTTGTAAGAGTAAAACAAATAGTTCAAGTTGCCGACAAAGCGCATCCGCATTTTCATCCGTCATTTCCCATTCTGTATACCAGGATTTCAGTCTATCCCTTTCTTCTACCGTCAAGAGGTATTCAATTTCTTTATTTATAGCAAATGCATTTGCTGCTTTCCAATCCGCAGTGACTTGAACCAAATCCCCTACCCAAGCATCATAACAGCAGTCGCCAGCTTGATCATTGGTTGGTTTTTGGTCACAACAGTCGAAAATATCTCGGTCGCAATTGCTTATTTCATTATAGCTTAACATAATTTTCGATTTAATAATTAAATATTCTATCAATAGGATCTAATCACAGTTTATCCCGCCTTCATTATCTCCGATACAATAGATTTCTGTTACTTCTTTACAGATATCACAGATATCGCATTTACATTTTTTATATCTGTTATTTTCATCCGTACTACCTTCATTACACCCACAATCACCAATACAGCTGCATTTATGACAGCACAAATAATCTTTTACTTCCAACAAAGTTTCAAGTTCATTGCGTTTGTTATACAGTGCATAGCTTGACTGCGTTTGGCTTTTAATTGCTACTACGAAGTCTTCTTGAGCCTTTTTAAGGTTACTGGCAGAATTGGTGATTTGTGCTATTATTTGGTCGTCGAAATTTTTAGCATTCAAGGAGAAATCCTGTTGGAATTTATCAAGAGCTTTGATATTTGAGAAGGATTGAATTCCTATAGTTTCAGAAGTTGAATTACATATTATATCAATCTCTTGGGTAAACTGTACTGGTTTTTCTACGAGTTTATTTAAAATCCTGCATGCATCTTGGCATTCTGGAGGAACTTGGGTTTTATCTGTATTGTTTTCAGCATCATTGCAGTTGTCATTAGAGCAACCAAGAATTTTCAATTGACCAGCATTACAGCTATCATTCATTCCAGCATCTAGTTTAGCTGAGGATTCTCTTAGGTTTGCAAAGGCAATTTTTGCGTCTTTTGCAGACTTTAAAACTGCTTTAAGTGCATTTACCAGAGCTTCATTTTGTGCTATATTTGAGGTTACATTTTTTTTGATTTCTTCAGATGCCTGGATGAGTTCAACACCGATTTTAAGTTCGAGGTTCCTCAACATATGGAAGTTTTTTTCTGTTTTTACAAACACACATTTTTTCTTCTCATACAACATCAAAGTTCCATTATTTGTAACTTCACTTTCACTCAATTCTCCCAATTTGGATTTTAAGCGATTGCAATAATCCTCTTTAATGAGATTAAGATTTTTTTGAGTTACAGTTTTGGGATCACTATCCTTACAATTCCCGTTCCTTGGGTTTCGTATATTTGAGCTTTCTATGGTCATAACAAAGGTTTTTAATTGATGAATCGATTATTATGATTCAGCCAGCATTTTATGCATAAAACGAAGGATGATAAATTCAGCCGGTCTCACTACAGCCATTCCAATTTCGACTATCATCCTGCCTTCCCATATATCTAGTTCGGTCATAGTTTCACCCAATCCAATATGCACGAAGAACGCTTCTTTAGTTGAAGCTCCCATCAATGCGCCTGCTTTCCATTGTTGTGTGAGGTAGTTTTCAATCATTGATTTGACCCTAACCCATGTATTTCGGTCATTAGGTTCAAATACAAACTGTTCGGTTGCATTTTTCACGGATTCTTCTACCATACTGAAAAATCTTCTTACAGGAATATACCTCCATTCATTATCATTACCTGCCAAAGTACGTGCACCCCATACTATTGCTGGTCCACGTCCAGGGAATGATCGGATAACATTTATTGATTTCCCTGCTGTTGAATCAACATTCAAGTTCATTTGCTGATTATGGCTAATCAGTATTTCTGGGCGAATGGCATTACTTATATTGACATTTGCTGGAGCTTTCCATACCCCCCTAGCATTATCAACTTGCGCATATATACCAGCCATTGTTCCGGATACTGGCATCAACATTTGAATATTTGCAATTGCTGATTTTGCTTGGAAATATTGAGCATTATTTAGGGCCAATAATTCCGTTAGGTTCGTTGCTCCAGCTATACCTGAAACTTTGACCAAATCGTCATTATCTTTAGCTGGATTACCTGCCACCCTTATAGTTAAAGTCTATTCCTGTATATATCTTGGGAAAATATACTGCTGCATATTTAAGGTCATCAGTTGTTCCAGACAAGGTACTTCTCAATAGATCAAACATCGAGGTTCCACTGATTTAAATTTGCTGGATCATGATATACATCCAAAATTGTAAAACGGTCCTGCAAATCGACACATTGTTTTATTGCTTCGGTATGGACATCGTAATAATCTGAAGCTGTGGTTAAATTGACGGAATCTGGGAATACTAAAAGCGTGACCTCATTAATTTTCGCGATTTCATCTAATCCAGCTTTGAGATCTGTTGCCACGATTACACCAGCAGTATCAGTGTAATTACCTACAGATGTAATCCAACAAGGTCCACCGCCATTTGCGAAAAACAATTGTAAAGTATAATGCATCAAAAAATTTAGATCTTTTAGTTTCATCGACTTTGCCATTGATGGTATTTCCAGCAAATATTACGGAGAGACTTTCTTTTTCTGGGTCAGGAAAACCAAAATATTGTTCATATTGGAGCATTGATTCAATACGCCAGGGTTTATTTTTTGAGATCGTTGTCTTCTTTCCATTTTGCTATTTCAGTATATCCAATAAATGCTGGGAAATAGCAGTTTCTACCGAGGCAATCGAAGGTGGAAGATGAGGTATTTCTTCTATATAGACTCCGGGGGTTTTATATTCTTGCATAACTTATGATTTTTGATAAATATTATTGTTTAATTAAGGTTCTATTGGGAAAAGTGATGATTCCTGAACCCTTATATCATTATATATTTTGTTGTTCTGATAGATGGGAGCTTGTGAAGAATTGGGATTTGGAAGGTATAATAGCGTATCGTCAGCTTTTTTAAATAAGATCGTGTTGGAAGTTAGGGACCTTGGTATTTTTGTAATTAGAACACCTTCATTTGATATCAAAAATTCAGCATGTATACCATCTTTCAAAGCATTGTTCTTACTGTTAATATATCGCCAAAAAGATGCTTTACTCCTAAAATTAATTTCAAAGATTGGGGCTGGTGGATCCATAATATTATTTTCATTCTTTTTAGTTATTAGTTTACCAGTTGCATCCAATATTTTGTATCCATTCAATGAACTTTTCAATTTTATAATGACCATCCCAATACTCTCTCTGAGTTCATTTTGCTGATCAAAAAACAGCACTTTATGAGTTCTATTAAATCCTGCATTTCCAGTTACCTCTAAAGTATATACTGCTTTGTTATCTACTTTTCTTGTAGGTATTGTATGAATAAGCTTAGGATCAAAAGCTAAATGAACTTTTTTTAAGGTATTAGATTTCTTAAAATGAAATTCTTGAATTATGTTTCCATTTGTATCCTTCAGTAGAAAATCTGCTTTTGTTATATTTTTATTCTTCGGGAAAAGAATAAAAAGTATTTAAAGGAATGAGGACTTTATCTTGGGGATTTGCAAAAGTTTTACCATTAATAATTTTCCATTGCGCTGTATTGGAGCTGTCCCAATAGAAATATTTTAGTTCATTTGATGCAAACCTTGCTAGCTCACCTTGTTCATAAGTTTGAGAAGCTATATAATTAGGAATTTCAGAGGTCAGATAAGGAGCGGTTCTATCACCAGCATATAGGTTATCATTTGAAAAAAGGTAATAAGAATCCAAGGAATTCTCCAATTTTTCGGAGGTAATCGAATTAAAATTGGAGTTTTTTTTCAATAATAATACAGGCAGCAATAAATCATCAGGCAATTTTTGAATGGGCTCATAGGACGTAATTCCAGAAGGATTTAATTTAGCTTTTACAGAACATAAAACTTTAAAACCAGAGTAAGAAGGGATAAGTTTTAGAAGATAATCTTTGAAAAGACTTTTTGCTGATTCAGGTACAATAAATTGTAGATCAGAGTTAATATTCTTGGACATCGAATAGAACCTTTGCTTCAGAAAAGACATTCTATTTTCCTGCAAGTCTAAATCAAAGATGGTATTACCAGCTTTTTCAGTTTGGTAGAATTCATGCAGGATTTTCACCTCAAACAATGTTTTATAGATCAATTTCATGGCTATTTAAATATTGTTGAAAGATTTGTTTCTATTTCTTCTATTAATGGTGCTTCCCTTACGATAACATGTTCAGTTAAAGTCACCAATCTGAGTTTATACATTACAAATGGGGCTTGTCTTCCTCCGAGCGAGCCCCCATAGGTAGTTTATTTGTTCAAATGAAAGAGTGAAGAGTTCTAAATTAAAATTCAGCTCTTCACTCATTTCGGTTTCTGTAGGGTCACCATTAATTGTATTATCTGAAGAAAAATTACTTTTACTTTGCAAGAATCGAATCACCATTGACAATCTTTTCAAAGCAAGCATATAATTATCAGAGAAATAGTTACATGTTATTAAGATATATAGGTTTAGATAAATAGGTTGATTTTCATATTGAGCTAGGCCACTTGGAGAACGTTTAACAGCGGCTTGATTTTTCAGGGTACTTTCTTCTTCAATATTGACCAATGTTATGATAATATTGTCGGGCAAGGAGCTTCCCGATACGGTTTCTGATAAGCCAATATTATCGACAATAACATTTGCTGCATTGTCTCCTTTTGATGCTAAATAGGCAACCAATTCTGTTTTTAACAGTAGCAGGGCTTGATCAATCATGATCTCAAAATTTAGGGTGTAATACCTATAAATTAATAAGTGTATTTTTGATATATAAATTTCTATATGTTTAGTATTAACCACAATAGCTATCAATAGTCATTTATAATAGTATAGGTAGATGGGGACTTGGGGAAAGTGTAATTTTATACTATATCAAAAAATATAGCAAATTTTGTCAGTTGACATAGATTATTGATTTCCAGTTTATTGGTAATGTTTTTCCGGTGATTATTTACAGTGTGGATTGAAATAAACAGGATATTGGAAATTTCTATGCTTGATTTTCCTTCTACAATTAATTTGATGATTTCTTTTTCTCTTTTACTCAACAACATAAACCTATTGCAATATAATTGGAAGTAATTTTCTTCATCCAAATTTTTGCTTTTAGCTTGTTGTTTATTGAGTTCGAATGCGTACCTGAACAAAATTGGTACGGACGCGGGTTGATCTTTAAGTAAGAGTTTGGAGGTGGCGAAATACCACCTATAATTATTTGAATTAGGGTTTCTAGATTTTTGGAAGAAAAAATAAACTTTATTCAGATCAAAATTTATCAATGCATTATATAATTTCTTTTCAATTTGGAAATTATCTTCAGGTGGAAAAAAGAAGTCAAAATATGCTAACCAAATATTCTCTGCATCTTGGTTTACTTGGTTAATGCTATCGCTTCTACATTGATAATAAAAGGCGTTAGTAGGTTGATTTTCGACGAAAAGATTTCCTACATCAAATTCTCCAATTTCAGTTTTTAGGAATTTTTGCTGCAAAATCTGACTAACCATATTAATCAGGCTGTTTTGATAGTTACAGTAGTTTTCAGTTTCTATATCATGATAAAGGTTCATGGTACTGCTATTTATAGTTAGTGAAAGGACAAACAAATATTGATAGACCCTATTGATGACGTAACTAATTAAAACTAAAATATTTTAGGGATATCAATTCTTAAAATGCGTAAGTAACCAATATAAATGAGTGAGAGAGGAAAAATAATTAGTGTGCTTCTAATAAATTCTGAAGTCTAACATGCAAAGTGATTTTTCACAATGACTTAAAATCATTCAAATATATAAAATTTTCAATTATTAAAAATATCTGAATAATAAAATCATTTGCAATAAATTTTTATTTAATTAACATAAATACTATCGAATAATAATATAGTAAAACGGAGAAAAATATTTGTTTATTTTTATCTTAGAAAGAAATATATTATCGTTAAAATGTTTTATTATATTATTACTTCGGGCAATTTGTCTATTATCCAACTTGTCAAAGAGAGATCAGAATTAATCATTATAAATTTCTATAAACCCCTTCATCAAAATGGATAAACTTTTCGATGTATGCGTTCAATTATTAGTTGATTTAGCAGCAATCACAAATACCACTTACGAAGAAATTAATGTTATTTTATTTGTTTTTATTATGCCGGGAATGCTATTAATTCTAACGATTGCTAATTTTATCCTTGCTGTAATGTTGTTCAAAAAGAGACGCAGATTTATATAACCTTTTTATAAATCCAGGAATTCTTCAAAATATTTTTATCATGTTATGAATCTCTAAAAATCTGCTGCAAAGCATCTTACAGTAGTTATATTTTCAATAAGTCATTTTCCTTTTAAAAATCATTAATTTCGTCGTTATCAAATTTCAAATTAATGAAAAAATTACTGTTACTATTATTATTAGGCTCTACCTATGCTTATGGCCAAAGGGGCTTTACAATTGAAGAGACAGTTTATGGGCCCGGAAAATTTGCGCCTAAAACTTTAACAGCTCCCAAATGGGTAAAAAATTCCAATGCTTTTTCCAGTCTTGATAGTACATTTCAAAACCTTATAGTCCGTGATGTTAAAGATAGCTGGAAAGCAAAAGAGATTTCGAATGTAACTGAGCTCAAGGGTGCTCTAAATTCAATCCTTCCGGAAGAAAAGTTTTCATTAAAATCCTTTCCCACAGGATATACCTGGCTTAATAATAACTCTATACAGTTTAATTTGGATGGGGAAAGAAATTCTTATGGAATTGTGTATGACCTTTCTACTAAAAAGGCAAAGGTAACTTCTACACTTCCGAAAGATCGGGATGGACAAGAATATACTGCAAATAACAACCATACTGCAATCTTAAAAGGCAATAATATTGAAATTATTAAGTCTGATGGTACCAAGATCGTAGTAACAAAAGATACTGTTGATGGCATTGTTAATGGTGGTCCCGCTGTACACCGAAACGAATTTGGCATCAATAAAGGGATGTGGTGGTCGCCTGATGACAAAAAACTTCTTTACTATCGCAAAGATGAGAGTATGGTGAGTAAATACCCCCTTCCGCAATGGGATACGCGAGTTGCTACTATCAAAGACATCCGCTACCCTATGGCAGGAATGAAAAGTGAAGAAGTAACCCTTCATATTTTTGACACCGAAACACAAAAATCTATTCAAATTCAAAGTGGTGAACCTAAAGAACAATATTTAACAATAGTGACCTGGGATCCAACCGGAAAATTTGTGTATGTTGGAGTTTTAAATCGTGGTCAAAACCACTTGAAATTAAATAAATATGATGCTCAGACTGGTGAATTTGTAAGTACACTTTTTGAAGAAACTTCAGATTCATGGGTAGAACCTCAAGAAGCTTTAGTCTTTCTTCCCAATAATCCTAATCAATTTATCTATCAAACTGATAAAGATGGCTTTAACCAACTTTATTTGTATGATACTCAAGGTAAATTGATTAAAAACTTAGGTTTCAATGGTGTCATCGTCACAAATTTTCAAGGATTTGATGACAAAGGTTCTAAAGCATACTACATTGGAGCTACAAATAATGGGATGGAGAGACATTTGTTTGAAGTTGATCTGAAGTCTGGAAAAACTATTCAATTAACAAAAGCCAACGGCACCCATAATGCTTCAGTAAACGGATCTGGTGAATATATTCTTGATATCTATAGTAACTTGAATACTGCAAATATCGTTCAGGTGATTAACAAGAAAAACAATAAAACAGAAAACCTAATAACTGCAGCAAACCCATTTACAGGTAAAGTTGATCTTCCTAAAATCGAGTTTAAAGAATTCACATCTGCTGATGGCAAAACTCCTCTAAATGCAAGAATAACCTACCCTACTAACTTTGATCCTAACAAGAAATACCCAGTTATGGTTTATCTCTATGGGGGCTCGCATGCGCAACTTGTTACTGATAGATGGTTAGGTGGTGTCGGCTATTTTGATATGTACATGGCTCAGAATGGTTACATCGTATTTACAATGGACAATAGAGGCTCCGATGCCAGAGGACGTGATTTCACACGGGTTACCCATAGAAACCTCGGTGAAGCCGAAATGGCAGACCAAATGGTAGGGATTGATTATTTGAAATCACTGCCTTATGTAGATGTCGAAAACATGGGGATATTCGGATGGAGCTTTGGTGGTTTTATGACCAGTTCCTTAATGACGAAACATAATGATATTTTTAAAGCTGCAGTTGCCGGTGGTCCTGTAATGGATTGGAAATATTATGAGGTAATGTATGGCGAACGCTATATGGATACCCCTGAAGAAAATCCTGAAGGATATGAAAAAACTTCAATGCTGGATAAGGCTGATAAATTAAAAGGTAATCTCCTAATTATTCATGGTGCACAAGACCCTGTTGTTGTTCAACAACATAGCATGGACTTTGTCCAAAAGGCTATCGAAGCTGGGAAACAAGTTGACTATTTCTTGTATCCTACTCATGAGCATAATGTCATCGGAAAAGACCGTATTCATATGTATGAGAAAATAGCGAAATACTTTGATTTGTATTTGAAGTAGGAGAATTGGAAATCAATGATAAAATATCCCTTAGATAAATTATCTAGGGGATTTTTTATTTGACAATATTCATCGATTAAAAAGTACATTTGAAAAAAGAATGGTATAATTATCAACAAAATCAAGGAAAGAATTAATCTTTTATATTTTTGGAGAAAACTTAGACCATTGAAAAAGTATTATTTATTACTCTGTTTATTATTAACGATTCAATCAGTTATTGCTCAGAAGGCTAATTTAACAGGTACTGTTAAGGATTCTCTTACAAATTCCTTGATTTCTTATGCCAGTATAGGAATTCTGGATAATTCGAATAATGTTGTTGACGGCATGATTACGGATGATTCTGGAAAATTTTCATTTCATAATCTGGGATCAGGTAAATACTTTTTGAGCATCAAATTTATAGGTTACAACCAGAAGTTGGTGCCTATAGAGATCCAAAATCAGAAATCTTTGGACTTAGGTACAATTTTGATAAGTCCATCCAAAAATGTGCTTGAGCAAGTAACAGTGACAGGTAATATTGCTTCTCAGCAACATAGCAGTGATAGGCAAACATATCAGGCGAGTCAATATAAAAATGCTGTTGGGGGTACTGCGTTAGACGTTGTCAAGAATCTTCCTTCAGCATCGGTTGATGCAAGCGGTAATATCAGTATGCGAGGGAATACGGGGATTATTGTTTTGATTAATGGGAAACCATCTTTTTTGGATCCTTCGACTATTTTAAGTCAGATTGCTGCCAATGATGTTACGGAGGTTGAATATATTACAAGTCCTACAGCACAATTTGATCCTGATGGCAAAGGTGGAATAATTAATTTGAAGACCAGGAAGTCATCGACCAATGGTTTTGCCTGGACCTTAAATTTACAAGGTGGTCTACCAAGTATTGATGATTACGATAATTTGGAAAGTCAAAAAAGGTTTGGTGGTGATATAGCTTTCCAATATAAAAAGGATAAGCTAGAACTTAACGGCTCTGCAAATTATCTTAGAAACGACAATGCCGGTTTTCGAGATGGTGATGTTAATACAATAATTGGTGATAGACAAACATTTTTCCCATCTAAGGGCGAACGGAGTTTTGATAAATATAATTTTGGCGCACGTCTGAATGCAGGTTATGAATTCACAGATAAGCATTCTGTAAATTTAGGGTTATTGGCTTCAAGGAAATTTCAGGATCGGATAGCTGATATTTATTACAACAACAGAACTATTAAACGATCAACTGGAGAAGAAATATCTAGAACGAATTATTTTAACCCTAATCTTCAAAACAAGCAAGGAGAATTCTATTTATTGGACTTTTCTTATTTATATAAAATAAATAAATCCCACTCTCTTCAATTAGGTGCTATCTATGAATTTGCTAATATTTATGGATCAACAAGAAATGCCAATATTGAGAATCAAAATGATACTATTCAATTTACTCATAATACTTATACGAATCCCTTACATGGATTAAGATTATCGATTCAACATCAATGGAAATTAGCTAACGCGGATATTCTTACTGGCTATCAATTGAGAAATGACAGACAGAAGGGTAATTTTGAGTATTATTCGACGGAAAATGGAAATGGGAAATTGGAGTTAGTTCCTGAATTTACGGGCAAACTAAATGCTACGAACCGTGTTCATGCATTATTCACGCAATATGACAGAAAATTTGAAAGGACTCAATTATCCTTAGGACTGAGGTATGAGTATTATGAGCGAGATGTTTTGTTATTGAATACCAACCAAGAGTTTCCTTATTCCATTCATCAACTATATCCGACTTTTAATTTGATGCATGATTTAGGTTCTGGTTATTCATGGAAGGTTGCCGCCTCAAGAAGGGTTCAAAGGAACAACAATTTTGAACTTAATCCAATTCCAGAACGGGAGCACTCAGAAACACTGGAGCAAGGAGATCCTGAATTATTACCTGAGTTTATCACTAATGTGGAAACGGGTTTTGTAAAGAAATTAAAAGCAGGCAGTGTATTCATGAATGCTTATTATCAACACAGCAAAAATCCAATTCAAAGGGTTAACTCCGTATATGCTGATACCATACTACATCGGGTTTTTACGAATGCAGATTATTCATCTAGAATAGGTGTTGAATTAGGTGGAGAAGGCAAGCCATTATCATGGCTTAAAGTAAATGGAGGTGTTAATTTGTATAATTTTAAGATTTCTGGCCAGGTGTTGGACTATTTGGAAACAAGAAATAATCAGGATCTAGTTTATTCACTTAATGCAGGCATTCAAGCAGACTTATCAAAAAATTGGAGCACTGGATTACAAGTAAATTATCTTTCGGAAAGACCTACGGTCCAAGGTTATGATTCTAGATTTTTAACTCCTCACTTTAACTTGAGCAAAGGTTTTATGAATGGTGCCATAACGGCGCAACTACAATGGCAGTTTATTGAGCTTGGAAATTGGGGCGTGAATGAGCAAAGGATTACTACCTCTGCAGAAGATTTCTACACTACAACGAACTATATTTATGAGAAGAACGTCTTCTTAATAAATTTGAATTTTAATCTCCATAAACTGAATCAAATTTTAAAATTACCTAAGAGTGAGTTTGGTGAGAAAGAATTTTAATGCTGATTTTTTTTAAATTCTGATGGTGTCACTCCTGAATATCTTTTAAAATATTTAGAAAAATTCGATTTATCAGAAAAGCCAAGTTGGAATGCTATTTCAGAGATTGAATTTGAAGTATAAAATAGCAATCTCTTTGCTTCTTTTATGATATATCCAGCCAAAACTTCCGAAGCGGTTAAGTTTGTATTCTTCCTACAAGAAGCATTTAAATTCTGGGGGCTTGTATTCAATAGTGATGCATAATAAGCCACGTGATTCAACACCCGCGGGTTTTCATTCAATAATTCACAGAAATTTGCATAAAGATTATTCTGTGAGGTTTTCGATTTTTTTAAAAGATCTGTTGATTCTAATGCTTTTGCGAGGAGAGCCTTCAATAATCCTTCTTGGGATGTTTTGTTTTTTTCGAATTCAAGAATGCTGAGTATGCTTTCAAAGAAAATGGAATCTTTTAAATAAATAGTATCGAATTCTATCAATTCATCAAGAAGTTTTGCTAGTTCAAAGTCTAAACTTTGGTCAACAAACAACTTCTTCAGTAAAACAACATAGCCTTTTACTGGATTTTCTAATTCCCAATGGTGTACATTATCCTTTCTAATTATTAATAAGCATGGAGTTTTGACAACACTTTCCCTCCCATCAACATAATGTTTTCCGTTTGTGGAAGATAAAAATACAACCTCCAAATATCCATTATGTTTATGTGGTTTTGTGACTATCTTATTTTGATCAAATGCAGCAACTTTTAGGAGACGCTGAGTTTCTAATTTATTTTTTACTTCAATTATTTTTGAGTTTTTTGAATTCATCAGCCATTTTATTTTACAATTTTCCTATGCAAATTTATTTATTTTGATGTAGATAAAATCTTCAATAACATACTAACTTAGAGCAACAAACCAATTAATAAATTATCCATGAAAATCGTTAAGACTCTCATTTTCCTCACCCTATTTATAGTAGGTAATTCATACTTCAATCAAGTTTTTTCGCAGGAAATAAATTCAACAGAGGAGAATGAAGAAATAATATTCTACCCTTATTGGGAGAAAGATGATCATTTTGTCTATGAGGTAACCAGGGTCAAAAGTAAAAGCTCTAAAAATAATCCCCCCAAGATTGATTCTAGTGTTTATACAGTTGATTTAACTGTTCTTGATACCTTAAACGAAGAATATTTATTAAAATGGAATATTGATTATCAATATTTAAGTAATGAAATTCCTTCTGAAATAAGGGCAGAGATCAAGGAATTATTAGATTTAGAAATAATATATAAGGCTGATATATTGGGAAATTTTATTGGTATTGAGAATTGGGAAGTTCTTTCAGGTCAGATGAAAAATTACATGATAAAACTAACGAAGCTTATAGCGGAAAAATCTGGACAGTCTGATGATATTTTAGAGAGTATGGAAAAGTTCTTTTCGACAATTACATCAAAGGAATCATTGGAGTATTTTATATTCAAAGAAATTCCAACTTTTCATTCTTTATATGATATCAGTTTACCCATTTCTGAACCTTTAGTATATGAAAATGAGGGTCCCACTCCTTTTTCTAAGAATTTACAGAAGTTTAACACGAAAATCTCTTTGCTAAATATTGACGAAGAAAATGGGTTATGCATTCTTAAGGAAGAAACAGAGATGGAACAAGAAAGCATGAAAACAATAATGAATGATTTCGTTAAAGAAAATTTCAACAGTTTTTCAGATGAAAAAGAATTTGATGAAGCTTTAAAATTGATCAAATTAAATATCAGTAAAAGTAAAACTCAATCTATAAATTATAACGATGGGATAATTCATAATTTAATTTATGAAACGAGTACTTCCATAGATTTACCTGAAAATAATCAAGTAGAGAATGAAACTATTAAAATAAGACTGATACCTACTTCACAAGATAAACATTGATAATTCATTGAAATAGAGATTCATTATTCTTGAATGATCTTTACTATTTCATCGAAGCCTCTATTTTTGGCATGTTGAAGTGGTGTTACGCCATCTTTATCGGGTATATCCATTTTAGAGCCTGCATCTTTCAAAATCTGTACAATTTCTTGATATTTTTTACTGCCGTCTCCAAGAACTATGGCTTCCATTAATGCTGTCCAACCTAATCTATTGACGTGATCAATTGGGTAACCTTTGGTATTTGCTAATAATCTAACAGTTTCAACATGGCCACGCTCACAAGCCGGTATTAATGCTGATCCATTGTAACGATTGAACACATCAAATCTAGCACCGTTTTCTAAGAACAGCTTTAACATTTCTGTCTGACCAGTTGCCCCCGCGTAAAGGAATGGGCTATCAAGGTTATCAGCTTGTTGGTTAACATTTGCTTTGAACTGAACCAACAACTTGGCCATTTCCAAATCCTTGTTAATAGTCGCTATAAGAAGTAAATTTCTGCCATTTGCATCCGTGGTATTTACATTTTCTCCTGATGTCAGCTTAGCTTTTACATCATTTAATTTCTTATTTTCAACTAATGATATCATACTTTCTTGATTAGGGTTTTCCATTTCATTTTGTTCAACGGTGGTTGAATGACATGCTGTGGTACTAGCGAATAATGCAAATACTAAGATTAATTCTTTCATAATTAATAAACTAGATTTCCTTTAAAAATTAATGATTCAACTGGGGATATTCTCGAAACAGCTTCAGCAGAACAAGAAGCATCCACTAAAACTAAATTAGCCTCATCTCCCACTTTTGGCCATTGTTGATTTCCGTTTTCGTCGAGTGGCGTTATTCCAGCAGTTGCTAATTTAAGCATACTTGCTAATCCTTTTTCGGAAGAAAAGCCATATAATTGGGCGGCTAAATTGGCTTTTTGAAGCACACTCCCAGAACCAAAGGTATTCCAATGATCAATTATACTATCATTACCAACTAACACTTCCACCCCTTTTTTCATTAAGATTGGGATCGGCATTACCAAATTTCCAAATGGAACCGTTGATACAATTCCCACTTTAGAATTTGATAGTTTTTCAGCTAATTCTTCTTGTTTATTCTTATCAATATTACCTAATGCAAAACAATGGCTGATATATGTCTTCCCTTTCAATGTGGAATTTTCATTTACTTTGTCAATTATATATTCTATCGTTTTTATTCCAGACTCACCCGATTCATGTAAATGAATATCAATTCCCTTATTATTATCCAAAGCCAACTGTACTGTAAAGTCTATTGTTTTTTCAATTGCACCATCAATACTGGATGGATCAAGTCCACCAATAAAGTCGATGTCCATTTTAGCTGCTTCTTTTAAATAAGGTACTGTATCTGTGTAGAAAACACCATGTTGAGGAAATGCTACCAATTCTGCTCCAAAACCTGATTTCTTATTTTCAAGGGCAACTTGGAGGTTTTTTAAGGAATCTAGTTTAGAGGTGGGTTCAATATTGACATGACTTCTAGCAAAGTTGGTTCCTTTAGACTGCAGTAATTCAATCAGTTCTTCAGCTTTATGCGTTGAGGTTTTCAACAATTCGGGCATGATTTCCTGTTCCAATTTAATCATGCCTTTTACCCCACCTGTTCTTCTTCTTACTGCTTGCCACTTATCGCCATAATAAGTTTTATCTAAATGAATGTGCATGTCTTTAAAAGAAGGCAACATCAGTAATCCTTTGCCATCAATTGCATTGGGAACATTAGAGTTGGGACCAATGCTTTTTATTTTACCCTCTTCTATTTCAATAGTAAACAAATCAGTCTTTGTTCCGATAATTTTATCATTGCTGTAGTCAAAACCAGTTTCTAATCTTACATTATTGATTACCATTTTATTGAAGTTTAATTTATCAGTATTATCCATTTGTTCTTTCAAGTTTGTATCAGCCATCAAAGCTTGAGGTGATAGTGCTATCCCCGCAAATCCTAATACTGAATTCTTGAGAAAATCCTTTCTAGATATATTCATTTAATTCTTTTATTAATAGTTCGACAGTATTATTAATCTATAACACAAAATTATACAGACTAGTTGTGTTAATCTTGGTTATTTTCTGCCAAAACTTGTATATTTTATAACTTTTTTCTGAATTGGGTTGGAGTGAAACCAGTTTGGGATTTAAAGAAATTAGAGAAATGGGCATGATCATAAAATCCGAGTTCAAAAGCAATTTCTTTAATAGTATTTTGTGAAGTATATAATAACCGCTTGGCTTCAACGGTAATTCTTTGTTGGATAAGCTTATTTGCAGAAATTTTCAAATTCCTTTGAGATAATATATTGAGATAATTAGCAGTTATATTTAGTTGATCTGCATAAAATGCAATTGACTTTTCTTTCTTGTAATATTTATCAATAAGCCAATTGAATTTCACCAGTTTTGGATTAGCTTGATAGACTTTAAATTCTTCACTTTGGTTTTCAACAACTTTACTCACGATGGCAGCAAATAACACCTGATCTAGCAGAAATTAACTGATCGACTGGATTTTCATCTAGCAGCTCAGACCGTATTGCATTAAATTCATACAATAATTGCGTGTAATTATTATGATCTAAAGAAATCACAGGATGGTTTTGGTAGTTTGTAAAAGAGAATCGAAAAGCAGGTGCAAATTGTTCTAAGAAAGTGCTTTCAATCATCAATTGATATGCTTTAGTTTCCTTATTAATGTGCCATTTATGGATTTGCCCAGGAAATAGAACATGAACTTCATTATCACCTATTGTATAGTCCACAGAATCAATATTATGTACCCCCGATCCCTTATCAAATAGGATAATGATAAAAAAATCATGTTTATGGGGTTTATGAATAATGTTCTCTCCAATGATTTCATTGAATATCAATTCTTCTTTTCCGGCGATTTGTTTTGTACGGAATTCATGGATATCTAGCGTAGGAACAGCTATATTTTCGCTTGAACGGTTAAGCATCTTATATTATTATAAGCTAAATTTAATCATTAAGATTTATAATGTTGAATACAAAAATTTTAGCTTTCTAATGTTATGAATAAGTTACCATTTAAATTTTATATGCTATTATTAATGGAATAACTATAATTTTAACAACCTATTATTAACAAGAATTTCATATAATTAATAATGTATCCAAATTTTAAAATTGTAGTTGACAGAAACAGTACTATTAATAAGAGACTAATAATTTATTCACCATTTATTATTATTGTAGTCAACATTTTGGTTGCAATTTTATTTGGGAGTATAATTGGCAAGTGGGCATTTATTCCAATAATATTAGTTGAATGGTTGATGTTTTTGCTGTTTATTCATTTTCAGAAAAAAGATCATGAGCACAAGAAATGGTTAAAAAGCAGCATTGGAAAGAGTAAAGCGTTTTGGGCCACACTTTGTATTATCATTGGGCTTATACCCTTACCTATATTTTTGAAGCATTATCATTTGCTTGCAGACCTCACGGTTTTTATCCCATGGTTTATCCTATTCATGATAAATCCGTTTTTAGAAGAATATTATTGGCGCGGGGTATTACTTGATCAAACCAAATTTTGGAATCCTACAATCTCGGTATTATATAGCAGTATACTTTTTTCGGTAAATCATGCTGTTTTTGGGATAAATTCCGAATTATTTAGAGGTTACGAAGTAATGGCTTCAACATTTATTATGGGTCTAGTTTGGTCCATTACGTATAAACGAACAGATACTTTAAGATGGGTTATTCTATCCCACATGTTGGTAGACTTTCTAAACTTATCTTCTGCATCCTTCTTAGATCTATATAAGCCAAATTTTTAGCAGAAGGAATTTAAATCTTTATAAAGATTCTTCTATAATATAGAATAATAAGGATAAGGAGAACAATTGAATAATTACCTATTGTAAGAATCAAATCTGAATAATTTGGATAGTATGCTTCAATTCCATAGGTAAGTGAATGGACAAGACTTCGAAAATCGATTATAGAAGCCAATACATATGCAACTATAGAATTCATTCCATAAATTTTCAGCCATCTAAAAGGTTTGGCGAAATTTCTGACATCAATTATATAGTAAAAAATTGCCATCAGTAAGATACAGATTCCACCAGAAAACAGAGTCATACTACCTGTCCAAATCTTCTTGATTATAGGTTGTTGATATTGCCAAATCAAACTCACAATAATGCAAACTACCCCTGCTACAACAAGTTTAATAGTAGTTCCATTAGGATCTTTGTCTTTTCCATCTTTTATTAACTTACCAGTCAGGCAGCCCATCAAGACCGTAACTATAAATGTAAGTGATGACCAAATCCAAGTATATTGGTAACTTTCAGAAAAAATCCATTCATCACCTTGCCATTTCACTCCATCCATAAAATTTTGCAAGAACATCTTGTCTATATAAAGTGCAAAATTATAATTAGGGTCGTAGCCACCCCAAGTTGACATGGGGATAGAATATATAATCAATAAAGTCAGGCCTAATCCTATAAGCTTTTTAAAATTGAGATATAAATATGCTATTGAAGTAATTAAATAGCCTGTAGCTATAGCTTGAAGCGTATTTGAATAGAGTCTTAGAATCTGCCAATCAAATGCTAACAAATTCCCTTGTACCACCATTCCTAATATCCATAAAATCAAAAACCTTCTGACGATATGTCTATAAACTTCCGGAGAATCGTTTCCAATTTTCTTGTCTAATGAAAAAGGTATTGTAATCCCTGTCATAAACAGGAACAAAGGCATAATTAGATCCCACAAACGAAAACCTTCCCATGATTCGTGTTCAAATTGATATAGAAGAGCGTGATATGAAGAATTATCCCAGATATTTCCAATTGCCATTAATATTGGTTGAAGAAAGACTAATAAAAACAAATCTAAACCTCTCAAAATATCTAATGATTCAAGTCTTTGCGTAGGATAGGTTTTCATAATTTATTGTTTTAACTCATCATCTTGATAATGAAGAATATTTATAAATATTTATTCACTAGGTTGATTGATGAATTTGTAAAAAGGTCAGTTGATACTATATTCTTGTTCAATATAGTTCTTTTTCGATGTTTTGCTGGCATAATATGTTAAAAAAATAGTTTTCATGGCTTGCCTTTGGTAATTTTCTTGGTTAACTTTAGAGACTAAGCTAGAAAAACATGTCTGAAGAAATTGTCCGATTAGAGAGTGTAGATAAAATATATAAGACCGGAGATACTAGCATCACTGCCTTAGCAGAAACCACAATAGGTTTTGAATCAAATAAGCTAACATTAATCATGGGTCCTTCTGGATCTGGAAAAACTACTCTCCTTTCCATTATTGGATGTGTTATCTATCCTAGCCATGGTAAAGTATTTTACAAGGACAAAGAGGTAACAAAACTTTCGGAAAACAAATTAGCAGATTTAAGACTTCATGATATTGGATTTGTCTTTCAACAATTCAATTTATTAGAGCCATTAACAGCATTAGAAAACGTGATGCAACCTTTACTTCTTCAATCTGTTTCAAAAAAGGAGGCCAAGGAGAAGGCTTTGAAGGCATTAGAAGCAGTAAATCTTTCTGATCGCATTCACAACCTTCCAAAAAAACTAAGCGGAGGTCAAAAACAACGTGTTTCTATTGCACGAGCATTGGTTACAAATCCGACTATGATTTTATGTGACGAGCCTACTGCATCTTTAGATGCAAAAAGTGCTGCAATCATCATGGAGGAACTCAAAGATCTTGCAAGAGAAGGAAAGGCAGTAATCATAGTGACACACGATCTAAGATTAAGGAAGTTTGCAGATAAAATTATATATGTTGAAGAAGGCAAAGTATCAAATAGCATTCAGAATGAGGAAGATTATAAATAGTTTTAAGTTAGCCAGTTGGATTATTATTTCAATTTGTGTTTCCAGTTGCAATAATGGGAGCAAAAATGATTCGGCTGACAAAAAAGTTGACTCTTTGCCTGCTATAAATAATATCATTGCCATTGGAAAGGTAGTACCTGCTGATGGTTGGATCAAAATAAGCAGTCCTATCAATGGAATAATTGACGAATTACTGGTAAAAGAAGGCGATGAAGTTAAAAATGGACAAGTTCTTTTTAGATTAAAAGAAAATACTGCAGGTATTGATGTATCTCAAGCGCAGGCTCAACTGGAAAATCTACAAGCTTCTCGCCAGGCAAATCAAAAAGAATTAGAAAAAGAGGAAATTCTATTGGCTGAATTAAAGTCTAAATATGAGACCTCTCAAAAACTATTTGACAGAAATGCTGAAACCAAAGAAACCGTTGAAACAGATTTGTCAAATTATAAACAACAAATTCAAAAAATTGCAAGTCTTAGGGACCAATTGAAAGCTAATAGATTATCAGAGAAGGAACAATCCTTATTGGTAGAAAAAAGCAAAAAAGAATTGAATGACTACACTGTTATCGCTCCTGAGAATGGCATAATTACTGACTTGAACGTGGAGGTTGGACAATTTGTTAATGGCACTGATGATTTAGGGAATATGATTGATAACACTAAAAGTGTTGTTGATGCTGAAGTTGATGAATTATTTGCCGACAGTGTGAGAATTGGTCAGTTAGTTGAAATCACGTCTGTTGGAAAAACGAATATAATTGGCAAAGGAAAGATAATATATGTCAGTCCAACTTTAGTAAATAAATCTATTTTATTTGAATCTGCGAATGAGGCGGAAGACAGAAGGGTTCGTAGAATAAAAATAGAACCGGATAGTAGCACTAACCTTTTGATCAATTCTAAAGTGGAATGTAGAATATTAATAAACTAAAATGCTTGGATTAGCCTGGAAATTCATAAAATTTGATCGTGCGAAAAGCTTTGGTATTATCACAGCTATCGTAATTAGTGTTTTTCTAATTGGACAGCAGCTGAGTTTATTATTTTTTCTGATGGGCTTAATGGGGAACTTGGTTAACAATGCTCCCATTGAAAAAGATGAAATTTGGATCATTGAGTCTCAAAGCAAGAATGTTAATTCTATTAATATGATTGATCAGCGTTCTGTTCAGGAAATTGCGAGCCTTCCTGGTATTTCAAGGACCATACCTGTGATATTAGCACCTGCCCAGGCTACATTCTTGGACGGAAAAACTGCAGCCATAACTCTAGTAGGCACTCCTGCTCCAGAATTTTTAATGGGCCCTATTCAATCTAGAATTGATAGTGGCAGTATAAAAGACTTAATGCAGCCGTATTCTGTCAGTGCTGAGTATTTTAACGCCCGAAGTTGGGAAACAGATTTATATTTAAATAAACCTATTGAAATCAACGGGAAAAGTGCTAAAGTGAGTGTTATAACGAAAAATGCGCAAGCTTTCGGTGCAAGTTTTATGTATAGTAATCTTGAAAACGCTAGGTTTTTCGGAAATTTTCCAACAAACAAAGTCAGCCTAATTATTGGGAAATTAAATGCTCAGGGAGATAAGGAAACAGTTATCAATATGATAAACAATAATTTTCCAAACCTTCGGGCATGGGATGCTAATAAACTAAAATCATCCACAGTTAAGGAGATTTTAATCTCTTCAAACATGGGTATGAGTTTTGGCACATTGGTCGTCTTTGCGATGATCTCTGGATTCTTTATTATAGGTTTAACACTTTACTCTTCAGCTCTTGATCGAATTAAAGATTATGGAACTTTGAAAGCAATTGGTGCCAAGAACAAATTTGTAAATCGGTTAATTATCGCACAAGCATTTTTGTATGCTACTATCGGTTATGTTCTTGCTATGTTATTGATTTATGGTTTTAAGTTTGGAGTTGAAAAAAGCGGGCTTAATATAAATGTTTCTTTGCCGTTCGCTTTATTTTTATTGTTTGTTACCATGCTTATTTCAATCGGCGGATCATTATTTGCAGTTAGAAAAATATCAAAATTAGAACCCGCATCAGTTTTTTAAAAATGAAACATATATTCCGAATTATATCTGTTCTTATCATTAGCATTAATTATGCTAACGGGCAATCGTTAAGTATAAAGGAATTGTGGACTCAGATTGATAAAGCAGCAAATATACAAGGGAAGAAATTAAATGTTGATTTACAAAAGGAGCAATTAAAGGTTCGAAATTCTGAAAGATTACCGGTTATTTATGGTGACATCAATCTGCAAAGGAACCTGATTATACCCACAACGCCCGTACCTGCGATTGCTTTTGATCCTAATGCTCCCGAGGGAGCAATATTACCTTTAAAATTCTCTACGAAATGGAATTCTAAGGCTGGAGTCCAATTAGAATGGGATTTATTCAATCCTACTAGGAAAAACAATATTGAAGAAGACAGGATCGCATTAGAAAAATCGATAGTCGAAGAGTCAATTGAAAGAGAGAATTGGAAAACTAACGCCACCCTAGCATATTCTTCAATTGTTCTAGCGACAGAACAATACAAGGCATCTTTATTGGACAGTACACTATATGCAGAAATAAATGCTGTCAATAAAGAACGATTTGAAGCAGGAAGAGGTAAATCCGAGGACTATATTCTTTCCCAGCAAGAATTAGAGAGAAAAAGAATTAGGATACATGAAGCTTGGGAAGTGTTGGAAAATGCTAATTTAGAATTAAACAGATATTATTCATTAGATACTATTGCAGTAATCACGAGCAATATTGAAGATATCGTAGCAGAATTAGAGGACATAGATAATAATGATTATGAACAACAATTAATCAAATTGGATCAAACTTTATCTCAAGTACAATTATCTGGTTTAAAAAGACAGTTATTACCTACCATTTCATTCAATGCATATTTTGGCAGCCAATTTTTCAGTAATGAGTTCAACATCATTGATAAAAGCAATTGGTATGGTTACAGTTATGCAAGCCTTGGTTTGAAAATCCCCATTTCAGCTTATTTTAGCAGTATACCCTCCTTGAAAAAAGCCAAGCTTAATGAGGAAATATTCAATACACAACTTGATGATCAAACGTTACAGGACAAAATTGATGGTCAACAAAAATCTAATAAAATAAAATCAGCCAAGGAGAAGATTGAAAGGCTAAAGAGGATTTTAGTTTTATCAGAACAAAATAAAGATGAAAAATTAGCCATGTACCAAAATGGCAGGATATTGCTAAATGAGTTCAATTTGGCCAATAGTGATTATATAAAAGCCCAGCAAGATATCTGGCAAGCAAAATATGATTTAATCAATATTATTTTAGAATAATACTCAAGACAATCAAGTATAAAAGATTAGTTAATATTTTGTAATCAACATTTTATTTCTAATTTAGACTAAGGCTATTAATTAAGGGGAGCCGCATCTAACCATTTATTAATTTTACTTCCTATGAGTACGATCGTAAGCATTATTATTATCGCAGCAGTTATTATTGTGCTTATTTTTGCATGGTACAAGGAAAAACCTTCTCCATCAAGACCTGAGTTTTCAGAAACTGATTTTCCATTGATATTTAACGATAAGAGCATTTTAGTTGAAGGTCCAAATTACAATGAAATCAGAGAAGTATGCATTGAATTTTGCGAAAAATACAATGTTAAACAGTACAATGTGATAGTAAAATTAATCCGTTTAAATCCTACTTCAACATTATTGATTTTCCCTATGAAATAGATTTTCAACATTATTGCTATTTGGTCAACTACTTGAAATTCCCTATAGGGCAAAATTATTCTGCGGATGTGAAAGGTTGGCTTACCTCAAAAAAATTAGACGAGTGGATAGATAGCAGGTCAGTAAATAAAAAGATAATGGTTTACAATCACTCTGACATCAAATATGCTGACGGTGTTAATTATACCACTATGGACCAATTGGGATTCCGTATTAATTTTAATGAACCAGGCAAAGCTTCCGAATTAGAACAACCGGTCCAAAAATATGCTCCTTTTTCTTTAAAAATACAAGAATTGAATTTATCAAGGGGGGAAATAATAACGTCTAGAGATTAATAGTAATTCTGTCAGTTTATTTATAACATGGTATATTTTGTAGTCATTTTAGCCTGACATATAAATTTTAGAAATAATAAATTTAGGTGGGATTTTTTATTTTTTGTTGTTACTCAACAATAAAATGTTAAAATTTTGTTAAACACGAGGTTCAAATTTAATTCGGCATAGACATTGAATATACTTTATCAAATTTCATAATTTAGGTTAATAATTGGTTAGTTAAAACTCCTTAGGCTCCCCGCCTTAGGAGTTTTTTTATTTAGTAACTAAATTAAATTTTTTTGACAATCTCCTAAATTCAACCTTTTTAATTATCGGGAAGCCAAAATATCCTGCTGATAAATGTATATCTAAAGAGTCTGGGTGTATTTTATTAATTTTAAATTCTTTTGATAGACCAATTCTTTTATTAAATCCGTTTTCAAATTCCGCTTTAACTACAGTTGGGGCATCTAAATTATTTTCCGGATGCCAAATTTTGTTCACTTTACATTTTACTTTATAGGATGAAACCGTAGTATTGGAAGATCCTAAAAAGTAATTCAGACTCAAAAAGACAAAAGTTAAATATGATCCGGAAATAATAATGTTATAGAAAAGCGATTCAAGCTTGCCTACTCCTTTGAAGAATGTACTGTCCTTAAAAAGGATATATCCAAAAATTCCGATTGCAAATAAAAATGCAATAATTTGTAAGGGAACAAGAGTTTTTTCAAAAAGGAAATAGTTGAAAATATTAAGCAAGATTGCAGACAGAACAACTATGTCAATCATTGAGATTTTGACAGTTTTTAGAAATTTCATACCCCATTAATAAATGATTCTACAGGTGCAAATATATAATAATTTATTAATATAAAATTTACATGTAAATTTAATATTTTTTATATTAATGAAAATAAAAACCATCAATTTAAAAAATATTATTTATTTGACGCAATTTATTTTCTTAAAAAGAATTTTATAAATATCTTTGTAAAAGTAAGAGAGAAAATGAAAAAAAATAAATTAGGATGGAAGGAACATTTATAAAATTTAACAAACTATAAAATTCATGTTACTGGTATTTTTCTTTACTTTCATATTATTCTTTTCAACCATGGTTATATTAACCAATTTTTATTTAAGTAGAGAATTAGTTTTGATTCGCTATGTCTGTTGGATATGGCTGTCCGCAATTGCTTTATTTGCAATTTTAATTTTTTATGATTTTTCTTTAATTGATTTATAATCAATTGATTTAAAATCAATAAGTTCAATTCCGAGATTTAGAATTCTTTCTTTGATTTTTGGGTGGGTTAGCAATTTAGTTACCTCGCTTCTATCCTGCCTTACATTTCTGTAACCCTCATGTCCAACATGTTCCATTTCACTAACATCCTGTGCAGGATGTTCAACAAAAATATATACTTCTCCTGATTTTAGACTATCAAGACCATCTAAAAATGCTGATACTTTCGCATCAAAGTCTTTTTGCTTATTTAATTGTATGTTAGGAAACATTTTCAGTCCATAATCATAATCTTGAGGTAAATCGTATTCGATTGATAATTTGGCGAGCATATTTTTGACATCTTGGTGCATGTTTCCACATCCCATATGGGTTGAAATATGTGAAATCCTAGGAACTAGTTTTTTTGCCATCTCAATTTGTGCCCTAAATTCTTTTTCAATATCTTCTAATTTCCAATTATGCTCCAGTATTGCAGCATTCGGTACGTTTTGATTGGGATAAATAAATGAGTAGAAATAACCATTGTCATCGACCAAACTGGGTACTTCTGTTAAAGGGCGCCATTTAACATTTTCCCATTCGCTAGTAATCATCAAATGAACTCCAACATCAAGGTCCGGGAACTCTTCTAATAACTTAATTGCTTCTGGTGCCCATGGACAATTGATCATCAACTCCACTGAAGTTGTAATTCCATTTTTATAGGTTTCTATTATTGCATGATTTGCTGCACTAAATGATCCAATATCATCCGAACGAATTATAAGTTTTGGCGTCTCTTGCGCAAAAGACCGTTTCATTGCCAAGATTGATAGAATGAATATCATGTATAGAGTTAAATCTTTTATCATAAAATATTTTTTAGGAAAAAAAAGAGACCGAGACACCTACTAATCAATTGATTAACAAAATATAAAAATTATTTTAAAAAAACTAGCTAAGATATTTGTGAGTTTTCCGTATTCACTTATAGAAACTTAAATTCATGATAGTACAACCTGAAAACATTGCGCAACTTATAAAAAAGTTGTTTGACGGATCTATTTCTGAGAGTGAAAAACTCGAACTTCAAAATTGGATTGATGAAAATCCAAAAAGGAAAGCGTTTATCGAAGAATTGAATCAAAATGACCATTTGTTTGAGGAAGCACTAATATGGATAAAGCTAGAACACGAAGATAAAGATGGGTGGATTGAAAGATTATCAAATACAACATTTGATAAAATAGATAAATTAAAACAACCAAGATCAATTAACTATAAGAGAATTTTTAAGATTATTGGCACTGCAGCGGCTGTTATTTCAATTGGTTTCTTTCTCACCTATTTCATAATTAGAAATAATGAATTAAAATTCATTGAACAAAATCAAATTGCATTACAAAATATTCTTCCCGGGAAACATCAAGCCACATTAACATTACCATCGGGAGAAGAAATTGCGTTGAGTGAGCAAAATGATTTAATAGAAATTGATAATCAACAACTCATAAAGTACAGTAATGGAGAGATAATTTCTGATCTCAGAAACAAATTCCCTGAAAATTCTACCATTTCTGTAAAAGTACCAAGGGCAGGGCATTATAAAATAAAACTTTCGGAAGGATCTTTAATTTGGGTTAATTCAGAAAGCGAATTGATTATTCCTATCAAATTCAGTCATGACCGAGAATTGGCATTAAACGGTGAAGCTTTTTTTGATGTTCACACCCTATACAATAATGATCTCAAAACTCCATTTAAGGTTAAATCCAAGGGCCAACTGATTGAGGTTACTGGGACACAATTCAATGTCTACGCTTTTCCTGGTGAGCATATTAAAACGACTTTAGTTGAAGGGAAAGTGAATGTTCATACTCCAAAAACTACTATTTCGCTAAATCCTAATGAACAAAGTTATCTTTCAAACTCAGGGCTCCGTAAGTCTCAGGTTGATATAGGTCCGGAAGTAGCATGGAAAGACAATATGTTTTATTTTAATGAAACACCACTCAAAACTGCGATGACCCAACTTAGCAGGTGGTATGATTTAGAGATCCAATACCGAGGCGATGTTCCCGACACCTATTTCTATGGTGAGTTCAGCAGAGATCAACCTCTGAAAGATCTATTAAAGATTTTGGAGGAGGCTGATGTAAAATTTGAATTTGAAGCAAGAAATAATAAAAATTATCTAATTGTATTACCCTAAAAATCTTATCAAAAACAATAAAAAATAACCCAATTCTAATCGCTAAAAAAATCATTATGAACTACCTAAATGAAGGATTTGGCTTTCTAAAGCCATACAGAAAAACAAAGTGGATTAAGAAGAGAAGTTTGTTTGTTATCGCCATCATGCTTGTATTTAGTTTTCGACTATTTGCAACGACATTTGGTCAAACTATTTCCATCCACGTAAAGGATGTCCCATTAATTGATGTTATGAGGACCATCCAAAACCAAACAGGACATTCCTATTTTTTAAATGGACGAGAGCTTGCAAATCTTAAGGTCAGTGCAGCATTAAATAATGCAGACTTAAAAACAACCATGAGTTCCTTATTAAAAGGAAAACCTGCAAGCTGGTCAATGAAAGGCAAAACAATAGTTATAAAGAAAAAGAATTCTAGTAATTCTTCGCTTGAAAATAGTGGAAATAGTTCCTCAAATGAATTAAGCCAACAACAAATATCAGGTAAGGTTACTGACGACCAAGGTAATCCTTTACGAGGGGTAACCGTAAAAGTCGTTGGAAGTAGCGCTGCGACCTCAACAAATGAAAATGGTGAATTCCAACTTAATGTTCCTACTGAAGCAACAACACTGAGTTTTTCATTATTAGGATTTCAAGTATTGGAAGTTCCTTTAAATGGTCAAAACACGGTTAATGTAAGCTTAATGGAAGGCGAGAATGATTTGGAAGAGGTTGTGGTAGTTGGATATGGTACACAGTTAAAAAGAGATTTAACTGGTGCAGTATCAAAGGTTGATGGGGAGGCATTAAAAAATATGCCTATTAGAAATGCTACGGAAGGTTTACAAGGGCAGACTTCTGGGGTTCAAGTTACCTCGACTGGTGGAAGTCCTGGTACACCACCTGCTGTGAGGATCCGTGGAATCGGAACTGTCAATGATAATAATCCATTATATGTCGTTGATGGATTACCTCAAAGCGACATTGGCTGGTTAAATCCAAATGATATTGTGAGCATGGAGGTCTTGAAAGACGCGTCAGCTACTGCTATATATGGTTCAAGGGCAGCAAACGGCGTCATTATGGTTACAACAGCTAAAGGAGCCCAAAGAAGTAACGAGCTTAGTAATCTAATATCATTTGACAGTTATTTAGGTTTTCAGAATCCAATAAAAACCTATGATATGATGAATGCCAAAGAATTTATGGAATACAAGAATCTTGCAAATATAAACGCTGGATTAAATCCATATTCTCTGATCAAGATAAAGCTGATGTTTTAAAATTCCTGAAATCAAATACTGGATCAGAAGAGGGTACCAATTGGTGGAAAGAAATAAATAATAAAGATGCTTTAGTCCAAAATTATGATATAGCAATTTCTGGTGGTATCAAAGACCTGGCCTATAGAACAAGTTTCAACTATATGGACCAAGAAGGTATTATTAGCGGCTCTGATTATGACCGGATGTCATGGAGGACAAATTTCAACCATAATCTACGTGAATGGATTTCCTTATCAGGGAATTTTGGATTAATAAATGAAGCTCGAGGTAATGTTTTGGAGGGAAGTCCTGGTTTTAAACACTGCTTTTATATCATTTGTAGCTGATCCTATTTCACAAGTTTATAGAAATGACTTAAAAGATATCCCGGAATTTTTAAAAGATGGTTTTTTTTGGATAGAATAGACCCGAACAATCCATGGTCAATGTATGGTCCAATACTAATGACTAACAAAGAAAATCCTGTTGCCCAAACAGATATTTACAAAAATAACCGCTGGAAAGGCATTGCAATTAAGGCTGGCGGAGCTGTAGATATCAAAATCATGCCATGGTTAAAGTACAGAAGTAGTTTAGGGATTGACATGGGACGAGGTGTTTCAAATTATTTCTATCCTAAAATACTATTTAAATGGAAATCAATTTAACAATGATGCCACTGTTGGTGCTTCTAATTCTTTAAACAACTATTATGTATTTGAAAACACATTAACTTTTGAAAAAGAAATAGAGGATCACAAAATGTCGTTGATGGTTGGTACTTCAGCTGAACAATGGAAAGGAGAATCATCAGGTGCTTCTAAACAGGGCCTTGTTTCCAACGATCCTAGTCAATGGATAATCAATGCAGGATCAATAAATCCACAAGCATCTGGCTCAAAGTGGGAAAATGCTTTGAATTCTTATTTTGGAAGAGCATTCTATTCTTATAAAAACCGATACATGGTAACTGCCAATCTTCGTTACGATGGATCATCAAACTTTGGGGATGGCAAAAAGTGGGGTACCTTTCCTTCCGTATCTGCGGGTTGGAATTTTTCAGAAGAAGACTTCATGGAGACAGCACATTGGTTAGATGCTGGTAAATTAAGATTAAGCTGGGGTATGATCGGGAATCAAAATATTGGTTCTGGGGCATATTTAACCACCTATTCCGGAAATATGGGATATTATCTCTTTGGACCAAGGAATCCACAACTAATTGGGGGGAAGTAACTACATTGGAAATCCGCTGATTCAATGGGAACAGACAGAGCAATTGGATATTGGTCTTGAATTAGCTTTTCTTCAAAATAAATTACATTTCAATTTTGATTATTACAAAAAGACTACGGATGGCATGTTGTTGAATGTTCCTTTGCCAGCCTATCTCGGATTTCCAAACAGTCCTTGGTCAAATGCTGGAGGGGTTCAAAACTCAGGTCTTGAATTTGACTTATCCTATAAGGATAAAGTTGGAGAATTTGGCTATACGATCGCAGCAAATGCCTCAACTGTCAAGAATAAAGTATTGAGCTTAGGCGGCGGTGAGCCGATTACAGGTGGTGGTTGGATTTCTTATACTACGACCATGACGGAAGAAGGAAAACCAATTGGATATTATTATGGGTTCAAGACTGATGGAATATTTCAAAGTCAAGCAGAGGTTGACAGTTATGTTCAAGAAGGTGCGAGACCAGGTGACTTGAGGTTTGTAGATTTTAACAATGATGGTATCATCAACAATTTGGACCGTACAGATATTGGTGATCCATTTCCTGATTTAACTTATGGTTTCAGATTAGGTGCTGATTACAAAGGATTTGATCTACAGGTATTGGGTCAGGGTACGATTGGAAATGATATCATGAACATAGCGAAGATTGACATGAAATCTGGCGTGGGCTGGTATAATGCACCAAAGGAATTGATGAATGAGGCTTGGTCTCCAACAAATCCAAGTAACACTCAATTTAAGATCAGTGCTGCAAATCAAAACAACTTACAGATTTCAGATTGGTTAGTCGAGGATGGTTCTTATCTAAGAATAAAGAGCATCCAATTAGGTTATACCCTACCTTCTACCCTTTTTAACAAAGCTCGAATTGATAGGTTAAGAATATGGGCAGGCGCTTATAACCTATTTACTTTCACAAATTACAGTGGATTAGATCCAGAAATTGGAAGTGGTTCACCGCTGAATATGGGAGTTGATCAAGGATATTATCCAATTGCTAAATCATATATGTTTGGTGTTAATTTTAGCTTTTAAGTCATGAAAAGAAAATATATTAAAATTTTAGTTCTGTCGGCTTTATTAATTCCGATAGGCTGTAAAAAAGATTATTTAACCAGGGATCCATATGGTATCCTAAATCAAAGTGAATATTTTAAGACAGATGGTGCCGGCATGAAACTGTTAACAAGTTGTTACCAACCGATGACAGATTCATGGGGCTATACGGTAAATAAAGTAGCCATTGGAGATGAGGTGGTTGATAATGCCGGAGCGGGCGGTTCTGATCCTGGTGATAGACCTCAGACAACAGAAGTCGGAAGAGGAAGACCATTAGCATCCAATGCTTTATTGTTTGAAACATGGGCCAACCGATTCAAAGGTATAGGGAATTGTAATATTGCTTTGGATGGATTTGAAAAACAGGGAGCAAATCTTATCCAGGATGGTAAACCGGTATCTGCAGAAACAGTAAAACGCTTTATTGCAGAGGTAAAATTCTTGAGAGCATGGTATTATTTTGACTTGATAACTGTATTTAAGGAAGTTCCGTTAGTTATTCAGATTGAAGATCCTTCCACAAGGAAAGAAAAAGCACCATTATCAGAACTAAGAACACAAGTTTACAAAGACCTAGATGAAGCAATTGCAGAAAGCAATTTGCCTAGGAGTTCAGCATTAACGAGTGCAGAAGCAGGAAGAGTAAGCAAAGACGCTGCATTGGCACTTAAAGCTAGAGCTGCATTATTCTTTGCTGGTTTAATGGAACAAAATATACTCACTGGCGATGCTAAAGCGGAATATACTTTAGCAAAAAACGCGGCTGGAGAAGTAGTTAAAAGCGGTGGTTTAAGTTTATTGCCTGATTTTCAAGATCTCTTCAGAGGAGATTATCAGATAGGTCCATTTTCTAAGGAAAATATCCTAGGTGTTATGCGAAAATATGACCCTGCATTTGGATTAGGTGGTGATGCCTTTGCCATTATGAATGTTGGTCGTAATAACGTTGGCGGCTGGGGCGGTAATACACCTACCAAAGATCTTGCGGCTTCGTTTGATCCTGCAGATCCACGTAAAATGTTCACTATAATTAGTCACAATGATATCTTCAAGACCAGTACAGGAGGTCAAGAGGTGCATAATTACCGAGGTTATTTTAATGATTTTGATCTACAACAGAGTCGCAAGGCATTTGTCCCTCAACAATATCGTCAGAACAATGATTTGCAGCGAAGTAATTGGCAACCCTATTGGATAAGATATGCTGAGGTGTTGTTAGTTTATGCGGAATCAATTATTAAATCAGGAGGTAGTGCTGCTGAAGCATTGCCTTATATCAACCAGGTTAGAAAACGAGCTTTTGTCACTACATCAAAAGTTGATGAACCAGCTGTATATCGTTTATTTGGACAGGGATTGAAGCCAATTTCAGAAGCAGAATTCAACACCACATATGCAGTCAAAGCTACAGATAACGTATTAGAAGCTATTAAGAAAGAGCGCAGAAATGAATTGGCTCTGGAAGGATTCAGGTTGTATGATTTAATCCGTTGGGGATCATATCCTACCACGATGAAAGCATTTTTTACCAAATATGGATTTGCAGATAAAGGCAGGGATGCAAGTGATAAAAGTTGGCCATTCCCAATTCCTCAAATAGAAATCGACCGTTCAAATGGTGCATTAGTTCAAAACTCAAATTATTAATTATGGACAGAAGAAAATTTTTAAAAAATAGTGCTACGGTAGCAGGATTTACAATAGTTTCAAGCAATGTACTTGGAAAAACTTTAGGATATGTTGCACCAAGTGATAAACTCAACATTGCAGGAATTGGTGTTGGTGGTATGGGAAGACGCAATCTTTCTAATATGAACACTGAAAACATTGTCGCCTTATGTGATGTTGACTGGAAGTATGCTCAAAAAACATTTGATGATTATCCGAAAGCGAAGAAATTCAAAGACTGGAGAGAAATGTTTGATAAGATGGGCAAATCTATTGATGCTGTTATGGTTGCTACGCCAGATCACACCCATGCAGTAGTATCGGCACATGCAATGACTTTGGGCAAGCATTGCTATACTCAAAAGCCTTTAACACATTCCGTTTATGAATCTCGTTTATTAACAAACCTTGCAAAAAAAACATAAAGTTGCTACTCAAATGGGGAATCAGGGCAACTCGTTTGATTGGTGTCGACAGATTGCAGAATGGATTCAATCTGATGCAATTGGCGAGGTCTATGAAGTCCATTGCTGGACTGATAGGCCTATTTGGCCACAAGGGTTAATGAAACCAAAAGAAGGCATGCCAATTCCTGAAACTCTGGATTGGGATTTGTTTATTGGTCCTGCGGAAAACAGGCCGTATAATAGTGTTTACACGCCATGGAATTGGCGTGGTTGGTGGGATTTTGGAACAGGTGCTTTAGGAGATATGGCTTGCCACATCATGGATCCTATATATTGGGCCTTAGACTTAAAATATCCTACAAAGGTAAATGGTTCCTCCACGCTAAGCAATCTTTATTCACCTCCACATGCTCAGATGGTTCAATATACATTTCCTGCTCGTGAGAAAAAAGGCCAGGTAAATATGCCAGAAGTAAAAGTTTATTGGTACGATGGAGGACTATTACCTGAAAGACCTGCCGAACTAGCTCCTGGTCAGATGATGGGTGATTCCAATGGAGGAATAATTTTCGTAGGCAAGAAAGGTAAAATCATGACTGGATGTTATGGTATGAATCCTACCCTACTACCTGTCACAGAGATGGATCATTTTACCCAACCGACGCCTTGGATTCCGAGAGTACCGGGAGGAAATGGTGATATCTGGAACACAAATGCCCATGAACAAGATTGGATCAGAGCAGCAAAAGAATCATCAAGAAACAGAAAAGAAGCGAGTTCGAATTTTGGGTTTTCTGGACCTTTTAATGAAATGGTCGTGATGGGAGTTCTTGCGGTAAGACTACAGGGTCTTTACAGAGATTTATTGTGGGATGGAGAAAACATGCAATTCACCAATATCAATGATTCAGATATTCTAAAAATAGTTTCGGTAGACGAGTTCAGTGTGATTGATGGAGATCCAAGATTTAACAGACAATTTGTGGAATTAAATGCTAAAGAGGCTGCAAATGAATGGATAAAACATACATATCACAATGGATTCAGCCTGCCTGAAATGCCAAAAGTTTAATATTATGAAAAAAACAAATAGAAGAGAATTCATTCAGAATTTGGGCATAGTTGGGGTTACTACGGCAGCCCTATCTGTAAATTCATTGCCTTTATTTGCAGAACAGTCTTTCAAAAAAATTGGCATCATTGGTTTGGATACATCTCATAGTGAAATGTTTACCAAAGATATTAATGAAGGAAGTTTGAAAGATAGAGGCTATCGTGTAATTGCTGCCTATCCACATGGAAGTAAAGATATCCCTTCAGCTTTAGGCATGAAACAAGGAATAATCGACGCTGTGCAAAAAATGGGGGTTGAAATAGTTGATTCAATAGATCAATTATTAAAGAAGGTTGATTTTATTTTGTTAGAATCAAATGATGGCAGAGTCCATTTAGAACAGGCTACCAAGGTAATAAACGCTAAAAAACCTTTATTTATAGATAAGCCAATGGCTGAGAATTTAGATAAAGTAAAAGAAATATTTGAATTGGCAGCTAAAAAGAATGTACCCTTATTTTCCTCTTCTTCATTACGGTATGACCAACTTGTTAGAGAAGTAAAAGGTGGTAAGATCGGAAAGGTTCTTGGCGCTGATGTATATACCCCAGCCGAAATTGAACCAAACCATATTGACCAGGCTTGGTATATGATTCATGGTATCGAAATGTTGTTTACAGTAATGGGGACAGGTTGTAAAGAAGTATTTAGAGCTTATCATCCCGATTTCGAACAGGTTGTTGGAATATGGAAAGATGGGCGAATAGGATCTGTACGGGGGATTAGAAAAGGTGCATCTAATATTGCTGGTATTGCTTTTGGAGAAACTGAAATCTCCCAATTAGGACCTTTTGCTAGTTATGGACCTTTAGTTGCTGAAATCCTAACATTTTTTGATACTGGTAAACCACCGGTACCTCCTGAAGAAACAATTGAAATTTTCCAATTTATGGAAGCTGCCCAAAGAAGTAAGGCTTCAAAACAAGTTGAGAATTTAATTTAAGGATTCTTATTACAAAACTAAGCTATATCTCTATAATCAGACCGATATAGCTCTAGTTTTTTAAATACTAGGTAATATGGATTATAACTTTTAAATTTATATTTCAATAACACAGTTAAACTTAAACCATAAACCAAATAGTGAATTCGCTCAATCCACATTTAATGGCCTTAATTTCTGGACACGAGGATGGACTAAATCATTATATCAAAATCCATGGCTCTGCTCTTCGATACTTTGCTTTCCGCATAGTAAAGGATAAGTTATTGGCTGAAGAAATTGTTTCAGATTCATTTGTAAAGTTATGGTTGGGTAGAGATAAAATTTCTACAGAAGCCAATATTAAAGCTTTTCTATATATTTCAACAAAAAATGCCTGTCTGGATCAAGCTAATCTAATTCGTAATAAATATGTTCATGATGACGAATTTTTAGATGAATTAATTTGCCCTAATGAAGATATACTTACTAAAATGATCCAAATCGAACTTATAAAGCTAATTGTAGAAGAAGTTAATAAACTTCCAAAGCAGCAAGCGGAAATTGTTCGTATGACATATTTTGAGCAGAAAGAAACTGATGAGATTTCTAAAGAATTAGGGATCACAGCCAACAGCATTTACTTTGCTAGATCAAAAGCCTTAGCTACTTTAAAGAAGACTTTTGGATTTAAAAGAAATCCAAATATTCAAGAATTGACCTTTATCATGTTCTTATTATCAAATTTTATTGCTGAAAAGCATTAATCTCAAAATAATATTTACCCACTGTAAATCAACACATTATATCCCCAACAGATTACTTAACAGATTTATTCAAAAAAATCTGTAACATTTTATTCGAGTTTGTATCTAAAGGAAACACAAAACATAATTTCTTATGAACTTGAAAAACATTATACTAACAATTGTGGCTATAATAGCGATGGTTTCTTCATCAAAATCACAAACATCAGAATTTCCTTTTAAAGTCGATAAAATTGGTCAGGGCAAAAAGAATATTTATATTCATTCCTGGATTTGCATCATCTGGAGAGGTATGGAATGAAACTCAAAAAGAATTAGGCAATGATTACACGAGTTATATTTTAACGATGCCCGGATTTGCCGGTGTCCCTGCTCAAGCCAATCCAACCTTTAAAGGGTGGAGAGATCTAATCATTGAATTTATCAAAAATGAAAACATAAGTAATCCTATAATAATTGGTCATAGTTTAGGTGGAGTAATGGCAATGGATATTGCAGCTACTTCACCAGATATAATTAGTAAAATAATTGTGGTTGATGCAGTTCCGTGTTTGGTAGCCCCTAAATAATCCAGCATTTAAATCAAATCCAAATATTGACTGCTCTCAAATGGTAGAGCAATTTAAAAATATAACTGATGCACAATTTTTAGCAATGCAAAAACAAGGTGTAGCGTCAATGGTTTCAGATTCAGCAAAACAAAATTTAGTTCTTGACTAGACATTAAAATCAGATAGATCCACTTTTGCTAAAATATATTGCGACTTCAGCAATATTGACGTCCGAGAAGATATAAAGAAAATTACTTGTCCTGCATTAATTCTTTTAAATAGCGGTTTCTCCCATATTAAACCGATGATAGAACAACAATACTCGAGTTTAAAACCGCAGATATTCAATATGCTTATCAAGCTTACATTTTTATTATGTTCGATTCGAAAGATTGGTATATGCAACAATTACTTAACTTCATTAAATAATGGAGTTTAATGAGCTATATGAAATCTATTGGGACAAAATCTTCCGCTTGTGTATGGGGTATGTGAATGACTCCGACCAAGCGAAAGATTTAGCTCAAGAAACATTCATAACCGTTTGGGAAAAGCTTTCTACTTTCAGAAATGAAGCAAATATTGGGACTTGGATTTTTAGGATAGCTACCAATACATGTCTTAGCCAAATCAAATACAACAAAAAAATATATACTGAAGAACTGGAGCGACAATCTAGTAGAAATAAAGGAGGAAACTCTCGATGAGGAAATAAAAAATGCTATACCACTTCATATCAGAATTTCCGGAGTTAGATAGAATTATTATATCATTGGAACTAGAAGGAATAAAACAAAGTGAGATTTCCAAAATTGTTGGTTTATCTGATAGTAATGTTAGAGTGAAAATTCACAGGATTAAAGAAAAATTAACCGAAAAATTTAAGAATCATGGAAAGAAACGAATTGGATCTATCTAGAATCTGGAAAAAGCAACCTACAAAATCTTCTGATTACGATGATTTAATCAATCGTATTCATTCTTATAAAAAGGCCTCAAATAAGAAAAAAGTTATTTCTAATATTAGTTTAACAATAACGGCATTGGTAATAATTTCAATTTGGGTTCTCTACAAAGCAGATACCGTATTTCCGAAAATCGGAATGTCCTTAATAATTGCAGCTATATCAATTTCACTCTTTAAGTTCAACCAATTTTATAAATCGTTTAATGAATTAGATAAGAGTATTGATAGTAAAGGATACTTGGATGCTTTAATTGCTATTCAGAAAAAGCAGAAAGATATACAAAGAAATTTCATCAACATTTATTTTATCCTTCTGAGCTTAGGGCTTCTATTTTACATGTACGAATTTAGTTTGAAAATGAATACCAAAACAGCAGTAATTGCCTATGTGCTGACTTTTGGATGGGTTGCTTTCGTTTGGTTGTATCTAAAGCCTAAGGTCGCTAAGAAGCAAAATGAAAAATTAGAGAAATTTATAGATTCCATTGAAAAGATCCACAAAAACACATAAAAAAGCGCCTTGCAAAATATTTTGCAAGGCGCTTTTATTTATTAGTGAGGGTTAATTTCTTCCAAATAATTTAGAGAAGAAACCTTTTTTTCTTTTGTGCTCCATATCCGTAGCCATATCCGTATCCATAACCTCCATATCCGTATCCATAACTACCATATGCACTATTTCCAAATTTGACACCATTTAAGACGATAGCCATATTTGTAAGTGAACCAGAATCGTAAATTTTCTGAATTTCTGGTAACTGACGTCTATCCATTTTTCCTGCACGAACAACAAAAATAGTGACATCTGTAATTCTGTTTACAATATCAGCATCAGCAACAATTCCCAAAGGAACATTATCAACGATAATATAGTCATATCTTTCCTTAAGTTCAGCAATCAGATTATCCAATCTTTCACTCAACAATAATTCAACAGGGTTAGGTGCAATTACACCAATAGGAATAATATCAATATCAGCGTCTACCCTATCCTTGTAAATAATCTCATCTATAGTTACTGCACTATCAGATAAATAATGAGTCACACCAATAGGCATTGGGAATTTAGTAATATTACTCAGCGTACCTTTTCTTAAATCTAAATCCACCAATACAACTTTCTTCTTAAGGAAAGTCATACTCACTCCTAAATTAATAACCGAGAATGTCTTTCCAGCTCCAACATTAAATGAGGTAAAAGTGATAACCTTTTGAGATTTATCTCCAGAAGACATGAAGCTTAGGTTGGTTCTGAAAATTCTAAAAGCTTCAGTAACTTCATCCACGCCCTGTTCTTTTATAACAATTTCACTTTTTGCGCTTTTCATCTCTGTCGAGAATGGAATCTCTCCAACGAAAGGAACACTAATTGCATCTTCAACATCTTTACGATTTCTAACTTTCGTATTTAGTAACAACATCAAAAGCAAGATAGCGGCAGGAACTGCAATACCAATTGCAACACCTAAAGCGATTTTTTTGAATTTACTAGGATAGAAAGGCAAATCAGAACCTGATGCAGAATCGATAACACGGATATTATCATCTGTCATTTCCCTGTTGATGGCGTTTTCTTCACGTTTGTTCAACAAGAAAATATAAAGTTCTTCGATTACTTTTTGTTGACGCTCAGCGGACAACATAATCCTTTGTTTTGAAGGCAAACTACGAGCTTTACCGATTGCCGCATTTTCTTCATCTCTCAAATTGCTCATTCTGATTCTTAAACCAGAAATTACATTGTCGATAGCACGAGCGATATTCTGTCTAACCTGAGTCAACGCATTATTCAGGTCCTGAACAATAGGGTTTTCAGAACTATTACCGCTCATTAACCTATTTCTTCTTAATAATAACGTGTTGTATTCAGCAATGATTTCTTCAATACTACCATCGACCAAACCAGTATTACTAGGAATTAAATCATCTACCCTACTTGGATCACTCAGTCTTTGACGCATGATCTCCACCAATTTCATTTGAGTACCTAATTCTTTGCTTGAACTTTGATATCCTCTAGACTCTGTCCAGTATTGTTCTCCAGCAGATTTAACATCAAGACCTTGGTTTTGAGTCTTCATACCTTCAAGATCTGATTCAACACTACTCAATTCCTTTTCAATAATTACTAACCTGTCATTGATGAAATTTGCAGTATTGTTGGCAATTTTCTTCTTGTCCTGAACTGTCATTTCATTGTAGACCTCAATTAATTTTGAGATCATCTCCTCTGCCCTCATCGGAGAACTATCTTCCATGGTCATTTGAAGAACTTCCACATCCTCCATTTGGGTTATCTTTAAATTCCCAAGGAAATAACCAACCATGGCATTGATTGGAGTTTTGGTGATTGTAATATCTTCTGTTAAATTAACCCTGTACTTTTTATCTGGATTTGCAGAAATTATAACATTCCCAACAGGAGTTTTGGTTTCAGCATTTAATTTAACGATTATAGGTTTAGCCAGCTCATCATTCGAAAACATTGATAATTCGACCTGATTATTACCTTTATATTTTAAATTAAATGAAAAGCCTGCACTAGAAGGAACATTTATAAATCTAACGATGAATGGTGAAGTTTTATAAAGTTCGACACTTCTTAATCCATCTTTTCGACCATAACTAACATCAGCATTTAATAAACTTATGGTATTGCGCATAAGTTCTTGAGATCTCAATTGTAAAATCTCACTATTAACATTAACAAAATTATAAAAGTTATTTGGTCTTGTAATTCTTGAAGCACTAATGGAATTATTAGCGGTTTTGATCATTACAGTTTGATCTTTCTTATATAGAAAAGGAGTTTTGCTGTATTGATAGTAATAATATCCACCAAAAAGTAGAATAGATAATAAGAACCATTTCCAGTTAGACAAAAAATATCTTAAGATATCCAATACATGTAGGGATTGGTCTTGTTTTCCTTTTCCTTGAAAAGGTTTACTCATTGAATGATTTACCATTTATTCTTAGTTTCTGTTAAATAAAGCTACTAGGCTTACTCCCAACGTTAATAAACCAGTTGCAAAACCAACGTATCTCCATGTCAAATCTTCTCTTGGTGTAGGCACAGCAGACCTTGGTTTTACATACACGATATCATTTTGTTTTAAGTAAAAAGTTGGAGAGTTAAAGAAATTAACATCTTCAATATTACTTACATACATTTTTCTATATCCGTTTTCCTCTCTAATAACTGTAATTTCTTCTGTTAGTGCATTATTAGTTAAACCACCACTTCTGGTTATGGCTTCAAGTAAAGACATTTGACCATCTTGAACATTAATAATACCTTTTGATCCAACCTCACCCATCATCATCACTTTTAGATTTAGTAATTCTATTCTCACTAAAGGTGAGTTGATAAGGTTTTCATTTATTAATCTATCGTAAATAAATTTCTTTAGCTCATCAACAGTTTTCCCTTCTGCAGGAATATTGCCCAATACTGGAAAGTCAATATTTCCATTTCGGTCTACCATATATCCTTTTTCAGTTGTACCTCCACCAGCACCCGATGTGGTAATTTCTCCATTATCCCCAACATTGTAAATTCCTCCATCAGGGTTAAAAGGCGCTGCCAATTCAGGAGTTTTTGAACTGATCGTTATACTTAATCGATCATATTTCTGAATCTTTAATTCTGGAATATCTTGCATCTTGTACAAGGAATCAACGACCATATTTTCTAGGTAGGTAACCTTTTTTGAGATTACGCAAGAGCTAAGGGTCAACATTGCCATAGCAATTAGGCTGATAATTAATCTATTCATCTTCAAGTTTATTTACTTTTATAATTTCTTTATAACAAAGTTCTGCTGCTTCCGGATTAGGAAGGCAATATAATTGACCAACAGAAACACGTTGGATAATGTTTTCCAAAACACTTAGCATGGATGAAAATATGGTTTGATTCCATCTAATGGCTGTGAAACTTGGCAATAATGCCAACAATGATTCAACACCTTTATTTTTCCAATCCATTTTATTTTCTTTCGCCTGTGTCAATCGAATTATTGACATCAGTTTTCTTTTTTTATTAATATAACAAGCTGTTTTCCCACTCCATGGGGTTCCATAAATAAATACATCATCACCTTCAAACCGTACAGCAGGATTATCATCATTCAAAAGATTAAATCCCTCATTTGTACTTATCCACAATCTACTGTGTGTACTTTTCCCGGTTCCACTTTTTCCTAAAAAGGAAACAGCATATTCACCATTTTCAACCACTGAAGAATGAATAAGAGCAGTATTATTTGACAATACCCTTTGCCCGAAAGCAACCATAATCATCCAACTTAATATATTCGAATCATAAAGTTCTGCCCGCTTGACATGAATTTTTGACTCCTTAAACTCTTTATCGCTTATCATTCTCCAAACATCAGATTCCCTTGAGTTTAAATTCTCAACTGATGTTACATAAAAGTTTGCAATCTCCTCAAACTTAAATCTATCACCCCAAACAATCGAAACATCACTCAACAATTTGGCTTCAGATAAATTGATGTTAGCAGGCTTTAATGTTAATTCTATATTTACGACAGCCTCATTGTTTAAGTTAGTTTCTACTCTAAAATCTTTGAATGAAGGCAAACTATTTAATAAATCAATAGATTCATCAAAAGATATTCTGATCAAATTATCTGCTACTAAATAGTCTACAATTGTCATTTATTAGTGTAAGTATTATTAGTGCTAATTATTGCATATAAACAGATTGGCTACATTTATCAGCTAATCTCAAATCATGCGTAACAAAAATTACAATTTTATTCTTAGCTGCAGACATTAGTCGCTCGATCAATGTTTCAGCTGTTTTTTGATCCAGTGCTGATGTCACTTCATCAAATAACCAGATACTATTTCTTTCATCAATGCTCTGGCAAGGGCTATTCTTTGCGCCTGTCCTTCTGACAGTCCATAACCAGATTCTCCTACAATCGTATTCAAACCTTCTGGCAATTCATACACAAACTCTGAACAACTCAAATACAATACTTCATATATTTTCTCTGGGCTAACATTTTCAGTGTCTGTCATGATATTTTCCTTGATGCTGCCAGAAAACAACTTGTCACCTTGAGGAACATACGCAATGTTTACCCTATGATTGTGCGTTATGGGGACAGTCTTCCCTTCTGCTTTCACATAAATTTCACCTTTATTAGGTTCTATTAATGACAATAACAATCTGATTAATGTAGTCTTACCCTTCCCACTTGAGCCAATTATTGCAGTAGGTTCACCTACTTTAACACGAAGATTAAAATCATTGATAACCAAATTATCTTCATATTTGAAACTCAAGTTTTTAATGACCAATTCATTCGGATCATTTATAAATTCAGGGACATATTCATCTTCAACCTCAGTTTTGAAAACCTCCTCAATCCTTTCAACAGCAGTTCTGAATTTTATAAAAACAGGCACAAAACTCATTAATAACAATAATGGTCCTTGTATCCTACCTACCAATTGTAGGAAAGCTGTCATGGTACCAAATGTTATCTCGTCTGACCTCAACTTGTAAACTCCCCATATAAAGGTCAATAAAAAACCCACATTAATTAAGAACTTCAAAGAACTCTGAGAAACGGTTGAAAAATTCAACAATTTCATCTTTAAATTATAGATATCCGATTGGCTATCTTCTACTTTTCTCCATCTGAAATTTTGTAGACCCAAAGCACGTAAAGCCATTCTGAATCTCAAATTCTCTTGAACAACTTTTCCCAAGTTTGATTCTGCAGCTTTTAACGATCTGTTTATTGCTCTAAGTTTTTTGAAATATATCTTAGTAAAAATAAACAAGGGTGAAATTGCTAAGATCAATAGAGCCAACATAGGATCCATAGACCACAATAGAGCAAAAGAAGCAACAAGTTTAATAACGGTAATTAAAAAAGTAATAAATGAATTACCTATCATTTGTACTATTTCATTAGCATCATTATTTATCCTTATTTGCATGTCCCCAGTATGCCAATTCTTGATGACTTTCCATCTGGATAGCATCTGAATCTTGATAAGCTTATTCTGCAATGAAATCAGCATTTTAGGTCTAGTACGTTCATTGATCCAGGCTCCCCAGGCTTTAAATACCAGTCCAGCAACAATAAACAGAACAGTCAGGACCAATGCTTTATCAACAGAATTTTTATCGCCACTTATGGCATAGTCGATGGCATGCTTAGACCATATCACGAAATATAAAGAACACGCTATTGCAATTATTTCAAGGATAAAAAACAAAATTAATTCGCTTTTATATTCTTTAGCCTGTTCCCAAGCCCATTTAACCTGATATGTTATCCCTGAAAACAATATTTTACTTTTTTATCCTAGAATAATACTGCATTAATGGAAACCAAATAGCCTCTGATGGAGTTACTCTGACATATTTTACAAAGCTTTGCCAGATCCTACGTTTCTTGTACGCTCTTTCTCCCTTTAATTCACTTTCTTTCTGTTTAAAATTCTCATTATGGAAGCCAAAATTGCCTGCAACCAAAATATCTTGCATCATCCAATCTGAGTTTATTTTAGATTCAAGAGGATAAGGTAAAAAAGACTCATCAAGTCCTAAATACTTCACCAATAATTGATGCAACATATCAATCCATTTTTTAATTCCCAATTTCGAATAAATTGACTTTAAATCAGTGTTTTTCAATTCTTCATGATAGAAAGAATAAATTCTCGCTGAATCACAAAGCTGCCTAATACCTATTCCAAATGATAATAAATGTTTTAATATATGTGCATTAGCTTGAATAATTGTTTCCACTGCTGATGGTAATCTTATAGAACTACCTGAGATATTTAAAAATGTGGATTTGTTTTCCTCATCCTTTCTTATCTTATTCAATGTTTTAAATACAAATGGATTATGAATGTCAATCATTTTTTCATGATGTTCAACTTCAAACCCATCAAACTTATATTCAGCACTAAATCCAGCCATCGGATTGATCTCCAAACCCCTCTTGTTAATAATTGAAAATGCTTGGTTATAGTCAGATTTATTTTTAAAGAATAAATCAATATCACCACAAATTCGCCTTAAAGGATTGTCATAACATTTTGCGATACCTTGACCTTTCAAAAGTGTCATCGGTATATTATGCTCGACCTCAAATAATGAATGTAAGTTTAAAATCGTTGCATTCATAACTTCATTCCTTTGAGCATGCTTTTCTACTCTCACTGCCCAATTCAACAACAAAGCTTTTGGTGGTTGGTTTTCAACCTTTAATTTTTGAATACCATCAAAAATTAAACATTCTACAGTTTGAGCAATACTTGTTTTAAAGATTTCATTCCATTCACGGTTAGTTAATGGAAATAAGTTTGATTCACCATTTGAATCCTTCCATAATCCGGTTTTTAGCAAGAAGAAAAATATACTAGTTATCCTATCTTGTAGCATTTCTAAACCGATATAAGACCGCCTTTTTTAAATTCCGAGATTAATTTCAATGCATCTGCTTGAGCAGTGTTTTCGTCAACCTCGTAATTCTCGATCAGCAATTCAACTATATTTGATTCATTGAATTCCTTATGAAGTAATTCTTCCCAAAGAAAAGCTGCAGTTTCGTTTAGTGTGAAAACCTTAGACATATCTACCATTTCTTGACCTGGATCGATAATTATAAAATCCTCTCCTAATTTTCTAAGTTGCAAATCTTCTCTTAATCTCATTATAAATCCTCTTTAAAACTTATTAATCAGATACCTTAATGGCCTGATGTAATACCAAACAAGACCCAATCTTTTATTTAATTTATTATTAACCTTCAATTCTCTTTTACCCCTGAAACCTTTAACCACCAGTGCCAAGACATCTGCTTCTGAAACTCGCTCGATCTGGTCAAGATTTCCGTCTCCAGCTAAATAATATTCACCATTAGATATCTTTACCAAACGATGCAAGATAAACTTGCCCTCGTATTTAACTAGTAATATATCTCCTATTTTAACATCTGAAAGATTAGGTTGTTTGATTACAACTTGGTCAGAATCTTTTAAAAAAGGCAACATACTGCTCCCGGCAACATTAAATTTAACAGACTTTCCAGTTTTGAGCTCAGACTCGATGATTTCAAAAAACATCTGATTTGGAACTCTATAACTTTTATTTGTGATGGGTCGATCCATAACTTAAGGTCTATTATTATAATGATAATTTAGCAAGAATGTGTAAGAACTCAGAATCAAATATTATTTTTTTTGTTGAACAGCAATAAATACCGCTTTTACAATGTTAAGGCAAAATTATGGATTGGTTATATCACGCTAAAATCTTATTATATATTTGTAAACATTTATCTACCATTTTTTGTCGCGTAAAATGCTCTAAATAGCGATTTTTGCTTCCATTTGAGAGATTTTTGTAGACATCTTCTTTACCGAATATCTGCTTAAAAGCATCAGCTAAAGCGTGCTCATCACAGATATCAACAGTCAACCCAGATACTCCATCCTTATTGACCCAACTTACACCCGATTCAGGAATCTTCGTGGAAACAATGGGTTTACCATATGCCATAGCTTCAATTTGGACAATAGCGAATGCCTCTGTCTTTAAAATAGAACTTAAACAAAACAAATCACAAGCCTGATAATACCCTGTAACTTCTTCGTCAGTCATAAAACCCAACAACTTAACCCTTTCAGATAAATTATTGCTGTCTATTAATTGCTGCAATTCATCCTTCAAAGGACCTTTCCCTCCTATTAATATCTGGTATGAATCATCAAGATATTTTGCTGATTTAATTAAATATTCATAGCCTTTATATTCAACTAATCGACCTAATGAAAATATTATTTTTTTATTTAGATATTCAGCCTTAACAGACTCTTTTATAGGGGATAATTTTTGGTCAACATCGACACCAATTGGAATATAATCGACTTTATTCTGTACAGAACGCAAGAATTTAGATTGTTGGACATATACTGGTGTTGTTCCCACAATGATATCAGCTCGCTTAATGAGCCAATCCTGCAATGGTTTGTACAGTCTTAACAAAGTCTTTTGTTTTAAAATATCACTATGCCAATGAAGGACAACTTTTCCTTTGAAATTGGTCAGAAATAAAGCCAAGCAAGCCATTGGATCAGGGTGATGAATATGGATGATATCATAATCCTTAGCAATCTTTCTCAATTTCATGATCATCTTGGAGCCAATTTGGTTGCTGCAGCATTGATCTGTGTTGGCATTACAAACATCGTTGCAAACTCATTTTATATGAATTGTAGCCTCAGGATGATCTTCCGTGGAAGCACATAACATATCGCAACGAACCCCCTGATTAGAAAGCCCTAACATCAGATCATACTCAACTTTCTCAACACCTCCGCGGATCGGATAAAATTTGCCTACTTGTAGAACTTTCATGTTTTATATTTATAAACATTTGTAAAAAACAGATTAAATATATATGCCAATATTAATGTTAATAAAATCGTAACTATCAAGTATAAATAGTTATTTTGGATATATATATGGTTGCCTCTTAATAAATAATAAACTCCCCCATGAATTAAATAAGTTTCGTAAGATACCTTTCCTAAAAAATTAAATAGTCTACCCTGTGGCAATCCTGAATAACTCAACAATACGATTACTGCCAAAACAATGAAAATATAGGAAAAGACATATAAAATTTCAATTTTTAAAAAGGCAAATGCACCAGCAATAATTAACGCAACTGGAACGAAGCAAAATTACCTATCTTAGTTCTACTAATTGAGATAATTTTATTTTCATTCAATTTGTAAATCATTCCAAATGGGAATGCTAAATTTGATACCCACCATGCCCTGTCAAACCCATTTTTATAAAGTATTAAACTTACAATGAATGCTAACAACATTAAGATTATACTTTTTGTATGTATTGAAAAATTGGTTTTGAAAACAAAGTAAAAAAGTGTATAAAATATTATTATTATATAAGCAAACCAAGAATATGGTAATGGAGTAATACCTTTTAATAAATCCTTAATCAAATTGCCATTAAACCCACCTGTATCAAGGTAATATAAGAATATAAATATCGAAGATATGAATACTAAAGGGAATATTATTTTCCAAACCCTTTTACTGAAAAAGCTCTTTAAATAAGATTTTCCTTTTTTTGAAAATGAAGAAATTAACCCGTAACCAGAAATAAAAAAAAATAGAGCAACCTTTTGTACCGGCCCATTTTGTTATAGTTAAGAAAAATGGCAAATCGGCATGAAAATTAACATGTGAGAGAATTATCAAAATACTTAAGATTCCTTTAAAACTAGAAGATTCATTAATAGTAAATGGAACATATCTTTTTCGCCAAAAACTTATTGATAACAAATATAATATACCAATTATTAAAATGAAGGATACAGAATTCATATAGCTAATTCAATAATATTTTAAAAAGTTCATCCCAATTTTCTGCTTTTGGTGCAGGAATATTTTTGATTTCTTGAGGTTTTAAAAAATGAAGAATTTCCATCAATTAAATTTGCCATATAAGAAGCAAGTTCTTTAGGATTATCAGGATTAAAAAAAGATGTTTTCATGCTTCCTTCAGATGTCTCATGTGCATATGGCAGGTCCGCTAATAGCATTGGTTTATTGAGGTTTTTAAACTCAGAAATAGGTAAACCCCAAGATTCAACTTTTGAAGAATAAATCAAGCAATCAACACTTAAATACAAATCTTTTAAAGTTGATTTAGATACAAAGCCAATAAAATTTATGTTTTTTATTTTTCCCCAATTATCAAATAACCACTTAGCATATTTGTTCTCATCCCCTTTTACAGTTATTGTAACCCTAAAATTTTTGATTTTTTTTTCTTCTACAAGTATTTTAGCAGCTTTACATATAACCTCAAAGTTTTTATGACTATTAGGAGAGCCAGCAAAAAGGAATTCATAATCTTCTTTTGACTTTTTTATTTCAGAAAGAATAATAGCTGAATCATCAATTTTCGGTCTAGCAACAATAATTTTCTTGGGATCAATACCGAACATTTTCGATAAACCCTTTCTGAACCATTCTTGTTGTACAACTATATAATTGTTTTGGTGAATATTGGTTTGATAGATGAACTTTGTAAATATCGCAAACATTGCAATTTTTGGAGCAAATATTAGATCATGCATTTTCCACTTATAAAATGAAAAAGAATTATGGCAATATACTGCACGCTTTTCTGCAAATACAGAAGGACTTGTATCATGTAAGGAAAACCATAAATTAATTGGACCTATTTCTTTAGATATTTTTTTTAATGAAATATATTCATACCATAGTCTATTTATCCATCTTTTTTTAGGCCATTGAGTCTCAATATATTCAATGTTGGGAAAGTCTGCCAATTCTCTTTTATAAACTATTGCAATTACTCTATAACCGTTCTTATCAGAATAATTAGATAAAAATCTAAGACAATCCTTAAGAATTTCTAAAGTTCCGGCCTCAACGAGATTAACAGCAGATATAACAATAGTTTTCATATTTTTTTCGAAAGAGTTTCATTAAATAAGTCTATCCATTTTTGCATAATAACTTCTTCAGAAAAATTTTTAGAATGGTTAAAAGAATTTTTCCCCATTTCTTTCCTAAGATGATCATCTTCGATAAGTTCTAATAATTTTTCAGCAAACTTCTCTTTATCTCCCTCATCAATTAAAAATCCATTGAAACCTTCATCAATAATATCTTTAGGACCACATTTACAGGCATAAGATATTAAAGGCAAACCAGCTGATTGACCTTCTAATAAAGCCATAGGTAATCCTTCATATCTCGATGTCATAGCAATGATAGAACTGTTTAAATATTGATTTTCAATATCTTGAACAGGATCTTTTAAACTGACAGTCTCCGATAATCCGAGATCCTGGATTAAAAATTGAAGTTTGTTTTTATCTGGCCCTTTACCAAAAATATTTAGCTTCCAATTCGGAGCAAATTTTTGGATATCTTTCCAAATCTCAATTAAATCTTCAAATCTTTTTTGATAGTCATATCTACCGACTGCAATAACGATCTTATTTTCTAATAAACTCGGTTCAAAAATTGGAAAACTATTAGAGTTTGGGATGACAACAATATTATCTAATTCCCCCCAATAATCCTTATCTTCATGAGTTAACACAACAAACTTACTGTACCGTTTAACTGTTGCTAAATCTCTACCACTTCGGAATTTGTCTATCAGTCTCCACAATCCTTTCCTCCCATACTGAAGCCTTTTAAACCGAGAAAAATGAATTTCAACAATCTTTTTACTTCCGTCATTTATATTTGGTAATAAGTCAACATCATGATCAAAAAGAGATACTGTTATATCTGGTTTAATTTTATTAAGTTGATCCGTTAACAATTTTTTATGTCTTTTTTGTTTTTTTGGATAATCGAATAGCTTTTTAATTAGACCAGTATTATTATTCTCTGTATAATTTATACCGAGGTCAATTTGACGAATAGTATGATTAAGTGGAAAATAAGGTTTTCGGTTATTTTGATCAGTAGTAATAATAGTAATTTCATGACCAAGTTGTGCAAGATAATTAGATTTATTAGCTAACACTCGCTCCATACCTCCTGAGTTAAATGTACCTAGGATGCAGTATACTATCTTCATAAATTTCTTTTTTTTCCTCCATGACCAATCCAAAATTCAAAGCCTCAATACAATAAAACAAAGCATATATCAAGAATATATCGGTAGAAACCTTTAACCACACTATAAATGTAAGAGCGAGTAAAAAAAGAAATAAGTCGAAATATTTCTTGTTTTTTCTACCAAAAACTAGAGCATTATAAACAAAAAACAGACCGAAAGAACTTAATCCAATGATTCCACAATAAAGGATAAAGCGGCAGTACCCAATATCCGTAGAGTAAACAAAATTATCAAACAGTCCGGAACCGATAATCCATGTCTTAGTATCTGTAGGCCAAATCCACATTTCACGGTTTAATTTATCCGTAGATCCTGTTTTCCATTCTCCTAATTCAACCCAATTGAAAAACCCTTCAAATGCAAACCTAATATCATCATGAAAATTTTTGTTAGTATTATATAAGTATACCGAAATAGCAACAGCAATGATCAATATGCTAAAGAATACAGCATGAAATTTGAAGTATTTTTTCTTGACTATAAATGTAAATATTCCAGTATTTAGAACTAAATACCCTAATGCCAAACCTCCACCAACAGAAGTTGTCCTTGATATCATATTACCAATAAGCAAAATGACAAAAAATGAAATTATATATATGGTTAGACTCAATCTGTTGTTTCGGATGTCCGAATTCTTAGAAACAATAGCAGATAAAATTAACAACACAACAGAAAACCTTACTCCCGCATTGTCTAAGGCAGCTCCAATACCATACAACCTTTCTACCTCATCATAGAATTCTTGCCCTTGGATAACAAATCTATCTACAACAGCTTTAAATGGCTCTATATTGTCAATCATTAAAGCTAAGACACACTGAGCAACACAAACTGCAATCAGATAATTCCCAACCAAATATAAATCCACTTTTCCATGAACTCCTTTAATTAATACACAGACTGCATAAGCAGCAAATAACCAAACTGCAAAACTTACTATATAGGTTGCATAAGCATAATCATCAGTATGGTTTATATCAGCAGAGATAGCACATATAATAGAAAAAATAGCCGCAAAAAAGATTGCCCCTAATAACCCTCTTGACATCTGAATACTTCCAGAAACAATTGAATTATATCCTAATAAAAGAACTCCAAACAATGCAAGAATTACCTTGGTATTTAATGCTATAGGTAAAAAAGAAAAGTTGATAGTAAAGAAATAGAAACTTACTATAATACCCACAAAAACATATTGTAGAACTTTTATCATAAATTATTATTTATACAAAATGCCATAAACTAAACGTAATACGACTTTATTATAAAGTTTTATATACCAAAATTGTTTTTTAACAGCAGCTAACTGAAGTAATCTTGTTCTTAATGGCAAAGTTTTATTTTCCATTACAAAATCATTTGCTTCTGGAAACCAAGTTAACCACTTCTGGTACTGGGATTTGTTTTCAGATATTAATAATGGTAGTTTTATATTTAGTTTTAAATAGTTAATTAAGTTACCCAACTTATTGGATAAATCACTGATTTTTAAAAATTTTTCTACTTCTTCGACGTTCGAAGTTACTTGATCAATGTGACTTTCAGAGTAGGTTTTAGTTAAGGAGTCAGTATTGCTCTGCCCGTAATGATAGAAGTGTTTATTCAAATAACCAACTCGTGAGGCAGTGCAAAAAAGTTTAGTCGCAACCATTAAATCTTCACCCATGTTCATTCCTTCTATAAATCTTATTTTTGGGTCTTGAAAAAGGGATGTTTTAAATAAAAACAACCAAAGGTTCCATCTCATGATTCCAGAAAACATTTTTTCTATTGCTTCAAAACTATTATTAAAATTTGGTTGGTTCATTTCTCTCTCATTTTTTTCAAAAGTTAAATACCAACTAAACCCCACAATTTCCAAATTATCTTCTTCAGCTTTATTAAGACTCAGTTCTATAGTTTGTGGATCGATCTTATCATCCGCATCAACGAAGTAAATGTAATCTCCGACAGCGGCATCTAAACCTGTATTCCTTGCAGCAGCAACACCTCTGTTAACTTCATGACTAATAACATTTACTTTATAGTCCGATTCATCACTGAAATTATTAAGTATATCTAAACTGTTGTCTTTACTTGAATCATTGACGAAAATTAACTGTAAATTCTTGTAAGTTTGATTATTCAATGAATCTAAACATTTATACAAGGTTTTCTCAGCGTTAAATACTGGAATAATAATTGAAACTAGCTTTTTTCTATCCATGGTCAAGTTATCACAAAACTAAGTTTTATTTAAAAAAACAATCGTAGGAATTAAACTACATACTCCAGAATTTTATTTACTATTTTCATATTCTTAGAGTTGAATTTCCTTGCAAAAAGTTTATCAGACTTTATGAGCTCTTCATAGTCATCATCAGTCCAATCTCTAATAATATTATTTTCCCATCTAATCTCTCTCATACAACCTCTTGCTTCATCATTCAAATCATAAATTTGATCCTTAAACTTAGAATTATAACAGATTGTTTGAACTACAATTTCATCACAACAAAAATGTATTTTTATAGGTGTTTTTTTATATTTGGCCTCTGAGTCAATATGAACTTAACGAGCTCATCAGTAATGCTTAGCCATTGTGTACCTTTTTTAAAATTAATTCTACTATTTCTTTGAAATCCAATGATATCTTGAAATTTTAAAAATATAGATCTTCCTACTTTTTTTATTAAATTCAGCCCAGCGTTTTCTCTAAAATTGCCAGGGAATAAGTGATACCTCCTCACCTTCCTCGATAATTCATCTTTAATATCACCTTTAAAATAACCTATAAATTCTTTACCTCTATTGTTTTCGAAGAATTGATGAATAAAATCTTGAGATTTCAAAGGCATATCTACTCCAGAAAGAAGATGATAATATTCATAGGAGTTCTTTAAAGAGGCTGATTCGAATAAATGTAATTCCGCTTCCAAAACTGAATAATCTCCCCACCTAACATCCACTCGATTAACTAATATTTGTAATCCAGCTTTTTCCACTTGTAAATGTGGTAAAACCTCAACTTTCGAATCAAAATGAATAAAAATATCATTCCGATTATCATCTAAAGAATCTAAAAGTTTCTGTAGAATTCCAAATTCATTGTGAGCAAGTATTAAATATGCATGCTTCATTAAAAATTCTTTATTTTGTTTTCAATCAATTTGATAATTTCTGAATTATTCGAACTAAATTTCCTGGCAAATAAACATTCAGATTTTATTAATTCCTCAAAATCCTCATTTTTATATGTTTTGGCATTTGCATTTATTATTTCATGTTTCAATATCTTATTATTATGTTCTAATTTCCAATTCATATTAGAATTAATTAGTTCAGATATCACGAAAAATTCATCCCCACACATGGTGTATTTGTACCTGTTTAAAATAATTGACTTCCTGTCAACTAAATACTTTGCAGCAGAAGAACTAATACTGACCCAATTTGAGGCTTTTTCAAAACTCAAGCCTTTATTTCTTCGAATTCCAAATTTATGTTGAAGTTCAAGTAATAACCTCCATAACCTTTTGAGCCGTGAGATTATCCTTACCATTTGCACGAAATTCATCCATAAAAAAAATTATATCGATGCATCTTGTTTTCTGCCTCAACAGGATCAGATTCCATTGGTGAAAAAATTTCTGTTCCAATTTTGGTAGAGTAAAAATCATGAATATGATTTTGATCGAATAATGGAAGATGCACACCAGATATTAAGTGAAGGAAATCATATTTCCTCTTTTCATGTGCTGATTGGAATAAATTTATTTCTGCCTCAATCTGTGATACATGGCCCCATCTTACATCGACTCGATCCTTCAAAAAATAAACCTCAGATTTTAATGTATTTATATAACTTTCGTCTGGCAATTCTGATTTCTTGTCAATATGTATAAAAATATCATTTCTTGGATCATCGATTAACTCAATTAATTTCGATAAAACCTCATATTCATTATGTGCTAAGATTAGGTAGGCATGCTTCATTTTTAGTCTGTATTAAATAATAAACCTAATTTTTTATCTACAGTTATGACAGAACAATAAACTCTCATTTATATCTTTTTTCTTGAAAATAAATGAATTATTGGTTTTTCAATCATAACATAAAAAATACATCCTAAAATAATAGAACTTATTAAGGAAAATATTCCATAAGAATTAACTACAACAGATTCATTTAAAGAATAGTTAGCTCCAATCTCATATATTTTAGGTTTGAAAAATGCAAAATAAAAATGAGTTAGATAAATACTATATGATGCATTCCCTATAAAAATCAATTTCTTTGAAAAAGATGAAGATAATTGAGAATTTGGTATAAATAAAAATATTAGAATTATTAGAAAAGAAGGTATTCCATTTGATACTAACCTCGGAAATTGTAGATAAATAAGAAATATACTTATCAAGGATAATAAGAATAAACACAAATATCCTTGGTACAAATTAATCACGAATTTATCTTTAAATCTTTCAAAAATAAAATATGAGACAATACCCATCCCAAAATTTAATAATAATGGATCTCCTATGATGTAACTAAAGTTAACCCAATGCAATTTTTCACCTTGATAATCAAACAGCTGCACTAATACTACTAATAAAAAAAGTACCAATAAGATGCTTGAAATTAATTTCTTCTTGTTTTTCATGAACAATAAGAATATTGCGAAAATATAATAGAAAAACATTTCATAAACCAAGGTCCAACCTACAGGTAAAGCAAGATTATAATTTGGATCAGAGGTGAAGGTTGGAAGTAGTAATAGATTGCCTAAATAATAATAAAATCCTTTAAAACCATCTACTCGAGTTATAAAAAGTATTAATGGGATTGCACATATTAAGTAAATAGGAAAAATCCTAATTATACGTCGATATAAAAAATAGCTTGAGTTTGCTATTTCGTTTTCCCTATTTACATTTACCGTAAGACACATTATAAATCCACTTAAAACAAAAAATATGTCCACTCCAAACTCTCCAAATTCAATAATTAATTTTGGTAAAAATCCATCGTTCCATACGTGTACAATTGCAACAATTATAGCGGCAAACCCTCTTAATATTTGTAAAGACTGGAGCATAATATATTATTTGTTTTTTATGACTCTTATATAGTTTACAACAGGATCAACAAAATAAGAAAATGGCCAACTAGTGAAGATTTTCCCATATTTTTGGATTTTCTTAATTGGGGTCCACTTAGATTTAATTCTTGAGGGTAGATCAAAGTAATATTTCCACCACACCTCAAATTTAACAGTAAGTTCATTCCACGGTTTTCCTCCAGTATAATGAATAGTACCATGGCTTTGAACAGAGTGCCAGTCTGCAACAGAATATCGATTAATAAAATCATCTTTATACTGAGGTAAAAAATAGGTTCTTATTCCATTATAAATTGGAGGCAGACCAAGGACTCTATTTTTGCAATAAATATTTAGAACATCTTGATCAGGAAATTGTAAATATGGCACTTTCAAGCCATTAATTAATTTTTCAGATAAATTTTCATTTCGCATCAATTCTAGATTCATTACTAAGAATCCTGAATTAAAATAATAACCTGGCTCACATCCCAATTCTTTTATATATGGAATTTGATGATCAATTGCAACTTCATATACTGCTGCTAAATAATTATTCCCCAGGTTTATATTTTCAAATAAGTCGCCTAAATCATTTCGTATGATGACATCACAATCAGTATATATTATTTTGTCATATTCCATTAGAATTTCAGGTAATAACAATCTGAATGAGGCTGCAATGGTATACCGTTCATCAACATATACTCCGTCTAATTTACCTTCTAGATTTAAAAATCGAAATTTCAATCTCTCAGGGCAATACTCCATTAAAAGACTTTGATATTCTTGAGGTAAAGTTTTAGTCAAAAGACAAATAATTTCAAATTTATATTTAGAGTCTGAATTTTTTAAAATAGATGATAAACAAGTAACAGCAGGTACAAAATAATTTTCAGTAAAAGCTATAACAATTGGAATATGTAAACTCATAGAAATTTGGATTATAGGTATCTTATTATTTCAAAATTTTATCTAATATGAATCTAAAATACATAAATAATTTATCCTTGCGACTTAATAATCTACAACTTTCTATCATCCCTATTTTATTCAATGGAAGATGTTTTACGGCAACATTGTAATAATCGTATACACATTTTTGATAAAGTGAATCCCATTGAATTCTACTCAAACAAAAATCATCCACCTCATCCTCTGGTTTTTTATAATTAATTGAATTAATCATTTTATATAATGATGTTATCGCTTCAATTTTATACTCATATTTTGTCTTATCACTAGATAAATGTATTTCTGAAATTCGAAAATCAAATAACATTTCACTTGTATTTGCAACCCCATTTCTCGCTAACTTAATGGTAGAAATAGTATCTGTTCCGAATGCAAATGGAAGTTTATCAAATTTTTCCTTTTGTAATGTGGATGTCCTGAATACATAATTTCCTATACAAACTAATGGAATTCCTTTTGCCCAACTATAAACGTATTCTATTTGACTACATTTTTCCGGCAAAATACCATCAATCTCAATAAGGTCACCACGATCATTAACTAATGAAACTCTAGATCTTATCAGATCTACTTCAGGATATTTCTTTATTAGAGCAATGCAATTACTTGTGAAATTTTCATGGTATATATCATCGTCTGCAGCCAAAACTAAATAATCACCCTTAGCGTAAAATATACTATAATTCCACTGTGCAACTAAATCTGTTCCTCCTATATTTACCTCATTCTTAAAATACTTTATCCTAGGATCATCGTACTTTGATACTATATCATAAATATTTTCTGGAGAATCATCATCTACAATTACTAATTCTATATTATTATAACTTTGGTTCAAAATACTATCTATTGCTAGATTTAAATACCTTGATTTAAAAGCAGGTAAAATGTAAGAAATTAACATGTTTTATTAATAAAAAGTGTGTGTGATTATTTTTTGTGGACAACCCTCCCCGGTATGCCAACTACTGTTGAGTTTTCTTCTAAAACAGAATGAATTACTATTGAACCAGCTCCAATTTTAGTCCCCTTAGCAATGTAAACATCACCTAAAATTTGAGCGTTTTGTCCAATATCCACATTATCCCCTATTTGTGGTAAACCATTTGTGTCATCTCCCGAGTTACCTATACAGCAATTTCCATGAATTGTGCAGTTCTTGCCTATGTGTGATAAGGGGTTTATTATTATTGAACCATAATGAGCTATATGTAATCCCAAATCAAAGCAACCTGCAGGTATAAAAAAACCAAGCTTTAATCCCAACTTGTTTTTTTTACGTTGATAATAATATTTTAGAAACCTATTTGGATTTATATAGGTATAATATTCTTCAGATCGAAGGTTAATTAAATAAGTTCTTATAAGGTATTGCTCAGTTTGTAAAAGCCAGTCTAAGAATAACGCCTTACTGAATCTTTTGGGATAAAAAAAATTATCCCCTAAAATAAATTTTTGCTTAGAATATCCTTTATATTCAGACAAGTTCATATTCAATATTCTTAGTTCTTTTTTTGTTAATTATAGAACCGATAACGCTCGTTTCATTAACTAAATTATAATTAATAAATTCATTGATAAGGATTCTGTCACCTGATGTTAATTTTATTATAGGAATCAATGGTTCCGTAACTGACAATCTACATAAGGCATAATTTATTTCATAGTTAGACCAACCCATACTTTCTTGAATCAAAAATGCGCTATCCTCACTTCTTTTGAGATAAAAATTAAAACCTTTATTTTCTCTCATTACTATCTGTTGCGCTAAATAAACTAATAAATATTCTGGTCTCCCTATTTTTTGTTTTATTTCATTATAATCTAATCTGCTTTTAATTTTTTCAAAATATAATTCGCTTCCTAAATCCCCCAATGGAGATAATTCATCTAACCACTTTTTTATCATTTGATTATTAGGTTTAGCAGCTAGAAACCATGATTCAATTATAGGGTATTTAATATCAATTGTAGATTTATCTTTATAATATCCGATAATATCGTAATTCTTTTTTTCAGCTATTTTTATTACCCAGTTTAAATCCTCATTAAATATCGTAGTAGCATCAATCCAAATGCCACCATATTCATATAATAATTTTAATCTAAGTAGATCAGTCATGTTTGCAATCGGCATTTCTCCTTTTATAGAAAAATCATGCAAATAATCCTTTATGTTATCACGATGAAGTAATATTACCTCAAAATTTTTATTGAGAAATTGGGTATGTCGCACAATATCTTGAACGTACTGCGGAGGCTGCCGATCTTCCCAATACATCCAAATAATTTTAGGAAAATCAACTTGATCAGTAAAATTAATTTTTAAATTTTCTGCATTATTAATGTCAAGAACATCTTCACCAATAAATTTTGGCAAACTTTTAGAACTTTTTATGTTCACGTAAAAACATTTAATTAACATCAAAAATTCTTTTATTCTCATATTATTTATTATTTGTTGACAAACTATTAGAGACTTTTTCTTTATTTAATTTTTCTTTTACTATATTGAATATCAAAAGTTTATCATACTTTAAAGCCTTCAATAAAAATTTTGTCTTTTGTAAATAATTAGATTTTTTGTTAAAAAATAACCTTAAATAAAATCCAATTATTCCTTTATTTAAAACTTTTTGGTATTCTTCATTATTGAAAGCCTTTTTAATGTTTTCCAAATGAGTGATAAATTTTAAATAAAATTCATTATTCTGAATTTGATTTGTCAAACCACCCGCATGCCTTCTATATGTAGAAGTATAATCTGTTAATCCAAACCCCTTTCCAAACTTTAAAGCATATAAAAATAATGGAGTGTCACCATACATAAAATTATGAGTCCTAAAAAAAACCAACAAAATCTTTTATATGTTTTCCATTTCTAATTACAAAAGTTGACGTATGTGCAACCCAAGATTCAATGATTTCTTCTCCATTATATTCTTTGTTGGAATCAATGGGAGTCAATTCATTTTTTTGATTATACTCTCCATTTTCAATCTGAACATTTACATTAGAAAATACAATTGAAAAATCCCTATTTTTATTTAGGAAAGAAACTTGCTTACTTAATTTTTGTGTGTCTGTCCAGTAATCATCTCCTTCACATATAGCTAAAAATTTACCTTGAGATTCATTAATGCACCATAAAAAATTTTCGATAGCGCCTAAATTAGATTCTTGTAAATAATACTTTACACTTAAATTGTCAGGAATAATAGCATTTTCTAAAAATTCTAATACAACTTTATTTGTATTATCTGGAGAATTATCATTTGAAATTATTAGTTCTACATGACCAACAAAATCTTGGTTAATCACTCCTTTAATTGCATCAATTATAAATAATTCATGTCCATACGTAGTCATAATGACTGAAACATCTATCGGTTCTTTTTGCAAATAATCCATATCATCAATAATAGATTAAATAATTTGGTTAATAATTTGGTTAGTGTGTTGTTAATTCATTAGCCTAAGATAATTCAAACTGATCTAACATCGTATGGACCTCTTCTTTTGAATTGAACATCATTGCATCCAAAATAGAAAGACCAGGTTCAAATTCCCTATATCCTTGCTTATAGCCCCTTAGTTTGATCTGATGGAAATACATATCGATATCTGCGACATCATATTTACTCCTATTGAAAAAACTTTTACCTCCGCTGGGGTTTATATAAGTTAAGTTAGGACCTATGCTTTTGCATATGTTTAATGCCCACTCATCCGAATCTTGAGGTTTCTCAATTTTTAATTCCATCTCCGAAAAAATTGAAATATCCCTTTGAATATCTAAATAAGCACATATCTGCTGCAAAACATGTTTGTTCAACATTGTAATGTTATCGAAATCTCCAGATAATGTATCCTCTAAAAATTCCATCGTTGAACTGTAGTTTGGAGCAATTTTTTTATAAATTGAAAGTTGAGCTAAGATTTTATTTTTCCAAGGTTTTGAGTTGTCTAAAACACAATCCTTTATTAAAGTCGACCTACCATTATTTTTGATAAGAGGAACCTGAATATACAACCATCCTTCCTTCTGCTTTAAGATTCGATTTCTTTCAATCCAGCCTTTACGTTTAAACTGAACTGTATCTAATAAGATAAAACGATCCGTATGTTTTATCAAACTAATATATCCTAAATAAGGAAAGAAATATGGCTGCATTATACCTATTTTTTCTCTAAGCATAATGAGTTGTTCTTAAGATTTTATTACTAGTGTGTGTTGTTAGTTTGTGTGATTTATGTTACTTAATTACCTTTATTACATATCTTTCATTTTATATATTACAATTAAACTGTTATTCATTACCAATTAATTCGTTTTTATAATTTTACCTGGAACACCTACAACTGTGCAACCATTTGGTATATCTCTGTTAATCACTGAGCCGGCACCTACAATAACATTCGAACCAATAATTACATTGGGTAAGACTGTACAATTTGACCCCAAAAACGTAAATTCTCCAATTTTCGTTCTTCCCGAGATTACAACCCCAGGACAGACCTCCACAAAATCTTCAATGTCAACATCATGACCTATAGAACTGATCTGATTGATCAAAACACCTTTTCCAATTCTTACGTCATTCGTTATAACTGAATTCAGCATCACATTTACTCCTTCACCGAGCTCAACGCCAAATGATCCAACCCTACTGCTTGATGAAATCATAGATGAAGGTTGTCCTCCGATAGAAGTGAATTTCTTCCACGCCATTTCCCTTAATACAGGTCCGCCAAGTCCTAAGACAAACCGATTGTCAACCTCCTTAAAATATTCTTCTACCTCTTTCAAGGTTCTCATTATCTTGAACTCATTGTAAAGTTTGTCAGGCAAATCCGTAGACACATCATCATAAAAGACAATATTATCTCTATCTTCTTTCTCTAAACAAACTTCCAAAACTTCTTTTGCGAATCCCTTCGCACCAAATATGATCATGTACTAATTATTTTGACTTCTTAAAATAATCCTGGAAATCCAATCAATTTCCTCATCTGTCAATTCATAATACAGGGGCAAGCATAAAACTCTTTTTGCAATATCATCGGTAAACCTCCATTTCCACTGGATCTAAGTAGGGTAAACTGGATGACAAACTAGGATAAAAATATCGGCGAGTGAATATTTCAAATGTATCTAAGCTAGACTTGATCTTCAACAATAAATCCTCTGACTCCAAAATGTAAACCAAATATGCTCCGTTTTGGTTTGAATTTTTATGCCATAAAGGAACTTTCGCCTTGAAATTCCGAAGGTTTTGATGATATCTTTCAATAATTTCCAACCTCCTTTTGATGATCTTATCAATCCATTTAAAATTAATAAGACCCATTGCCGCATGAAACTCAGAATTCTTTCCGTTAATACCCAACTCTGAAAAACTACTGTATCCCGAAATTCCAAAATTGCGCATGTGAGCAATCTTTTTCAATAATTCTGGATCCTTAGTAATTATCAGTCCACCCTCAACACTATGGTATAACTTGGTAGCATGTAAACTGCAAGTACTGATATCACCGTATTCAAATATCGACCGACCATTCACCTGAACACCAAATGCATGGGCGCCATCATAAATTACCTTCAGATTATGCTTTTTCGCGATGGCATCTATAGCCTCAACATCACAAGGATTACCATATACATGAGTTGCTAAAATAGCTGAAGTATTTGGCCCAATAGCTGCTTCGATCTTTTTAGGATCTATATTTAAACTAAATGGATCGATATCAACAAACTTTGGTGAGCAATTTTCCCAAACAATAGAAGAGGTTGTAGCTACAAAAGAAAATGGAGTCGTAATGATTTCTCCTTTCAACTCTAAAGCCTTAATAGCTAATTGAAGTGCAACAGTACCATTAGTAACATATAAAAGATGATTTAAATTTAAATACTCTTTTAAATCCATCTCAAGTTTACTGGCTAATGGCCCCATATTGGTAAGCCAATTCCTAGTCCAAATACTCTGAATATAATCCCTGTACTCTTCTATAGGGGGTAAAAATGGTCGTGTTACTGGTATCATGTGATTAATTTCTTATGAAAATTAGTTAAACTAAACCGTTAAACTTCTTTCTATAAGAACTAATCTTTTGTTTGTAGGACATCCTTTACAACTTCAAGGTATTTATGTCCAAATTTTAAATCTGGTTCCAAATGATTGCCTTCCGCCCATTCATTCCACGATTTTAAGAATACGATCTGATTCTTAGGCTCATATTTCTTAACCCTACTAACAGCATTAATGAATGCTTTCTTGAATAATTCAGGTGTAGAATTGTGCAATACAAAACCATTCACTCCACTCCTCGGACTATTGTCCCAATTTGGAATTACCGTTGGATAATATATATTTCCTTTTGAATCCTCATTAAAATCCTGGATAGCATCTTTATATTGGTAAATTCGAGTAGGTCGCTTAAAGATCTTTTTATAAATTTTATTTAACCTACTTGTTTTAGCCCTTCTGTAAAGGTCTACGAATTTATTAGCTGATTTTAAATATGAATCTTTTGTGTGTACAGCTGGCGTCAATGCATCAAACCCATACTTTTGTGTATCCCAATCCGGATCGACATTCGTAGCTACCAAATGCAAACCCTCCAAACCATGATCCACAGCTAACCTCCTAAATGTTGACACAAATAAATCCAAGTCAGGTATTTCCATAGGTTTATAGACCATAAATAAAGGCTTGTTATCTACCTTAAAATATCGTGGATCCTTAAAAGCAGGCAAAACTGCATTAAAATGATCTATGTAATCTTGTTCTCCAGGATATACCTGTTCTATCAATACTGATTTGGGATTACCATGCCAAATACCACTCCAGGTCTCATTTGCCCAAGCCAAACAAAATGGAAAATCCGGCTCATTACTTTCCAAAACCTCCTGAAATGGCCTCTCTAATATCCTACGTCCATTGCCAAACCAGTAATGCCAGTAGCAAAATGCCGAAATACCATATGCTCGAGCTAAATCAGCCTGCGCTTTTCTAGTCTCAGGAACTCGTAAATCATAAAATCCTAAATCTGCAGGAACATGGGGTTGATAATGACCCGGAAACATAGGCTTAGCTTTGGCAACATTGGTCCATTCAGTAAACCCTGTTCCCCACCACGTATCATTTTCTGGAATAGGGTGAAATTGTGGCAGATAAAAGGCAATCGCCTTAATGTTATTCATAAATACTTTAATCAGAAAAAAATTATAATTTATTATTACAATACTAATAAACTAAATATTAATATCAAATATATTTATTCTCAGACAGTTGTGATGATTTAGTTGATATTTAAAATTTATTGTTTTTATTACAATATTACAAAAATCGAATCTTAATGCGAGAATTCAATATAAAAAACCAGGATTAAAAAAATTGTTAGATATATATCTACAAGATATCAGGAATATTCTTATTCATTAAAGAAAGGATTCTTTAATTCAGGAAATGAAATCAAAATATAAAATATAAATTCTTTTGGAATTATTCTGAAGCTTTATTCCGCCTCCCCTTAATTAAATCCAAAAGAATAAAAATCTCTTTGGATTTCAACAAAAATGCTAAACCAAAATAAATTGTTAAGTATATTATTGATGAAAAAATTAAACGATATATATCCAACATTTGAATAAATATGTATTGATCCAACATATAAACAATAACCCCAATAATAATCGCTTTCAAAATGCTTGGCATTATATCGAGCAACTGATTAATTATTGAATAATCAATAAATTTTGACGTATAATAAGTATTAATAAACACTGTAATTATTGAAATTAATACACTTCCCCAAACTAACCCCAACATTCCAAATTGGATACAAGAAATAATCACTAAAACTATAACTACTTTCTTAAAAACTTCTATTCTTAGGTATAAGTCGGACCGTCCTTTAGCTTGGAGAATATTTAAATTATAAGCATGGATAGGAAAAAAAATTCCCCCTATTGATAAGATTTGGAAATATTGAACAGACGGCAACCACTTTTCAGTTAATAAAAACCTGATTAATGGCTCTGCAACAACGACCATGAGAACTGAAACTGGAGCAATTAAAAACATTACTACTAATAAAATGGTTTTATAGTATTTCTTTAATGCAATATCATCATGAGCTAATTTAGAAAACAATGGAAAGGTAACTCTATTTAGGGCTCCAGCAATATTGTTAATAGGTAATTGTTTTAATGAATCTGCCCGGTTGTAATACCCTAATTGTTCAGTTGAAAAGCGTTTACCAATAATAATATTGTACAGATTGTTAAAAATAGTATCAAGTAGTGCTGAAGCTGTAATTTTTACACCAAATGAAAAATGATATTTGAATCTTTCCAAATCAAAAAATAAAACTAGGCCTCCAATCACTGTACAGCCAATATTGTAGGGTATAAAAAAAATTTTGAAGTAAGGAGGAATAAACTAATGACCAAACACCATGGCCATTTAAAGCAAAATAAATCCCAACTGCACCTCCAACTAACATTGACGGTAATTGAATCTTAAAGGCAGTCTTGAAGTTCATTGACTTGAGTACCTTGCTCACTTGAACAGCTGCAAATGAGTCTATAATCAGAATTAATCCATAAACTCTGATCAGATTCGTCAATATGGAGACGTTATAAAAAATTAGCAAAAACTGGTGCAATAAGATATACAAAAAGATATAGAATTAAACTAACCCCAAGGTTAAACCAGAAAACTGTTGACAAATCACGCTCATCAACTTCCTTTGCCCTAATTAAACTACTTGTTAAACCTCCATTGATTAGGACTGCAGAAACACTCATTAAAATTCCATATAATGCAATAGTTCCAAAGTCGGATGGCAATAATACGCGTGCTAAAACAAGGTTTATGACAAAACCTATCAATTGTGATCCAAATTGCTCAGCAAAAACCCAGAAAACTCCTTTAGCAGCTTGTTCTTTAAGCCCCATGGTTTAAAATTTCATGTTAAATAATATAAACAACGTCTATATTACTTTCCAAATTCAGCCGTAAGCATTCTCCGAAGACCCTCTTCCATTGAATATGGTGGAACAAATCCTGAAGACATAGCCTTGGTAGAATCATATTTTGTAACAGCACAAAAACTTCTTTACACGAACTGAACTTATCGTTAATTTCTTCCTACTGATCATTGCCAATACATCAAATCCATAGCCTCCCAACATCCCTAACCAATATGGAATATGTGTGGTTGGTATTTTCTTGCCCAAAATCTCACCTGTATGATAAACCAAATCATTCGTTGTAAAATCAGGCTTGTCAACATAATTATAAACATTATAGCCTTCACGCTTATGCTGAATCAAAAATTCAATAAATGCAACAACGTTCCCTATATAGGACATAGATTTTTGGTTCTTCCCATCGCCAATCATCATAAACTTACCCGAAGCTATTTGATTTAACAGATTGAATACGTTACCTCTGTTCCCTTCCCCCAAATATAACCGTTGGTCTGATAACATTGATGTTCCAATCAGAATGTGTTTTATTCCACTCTTGCAAAACTTGTTCCGCCTCCCATTTACTTTTGCCATAATGATTGAATGCATCAGCAGGAAAAGATTCATCAGGATTGTCTTTATCTAAACCATAAACCGCAACTGAGCTTGTGAAAACCAAACGAGAAACCCCATTTGCCTCCATCGCCTCAAGAGTATTTCGCATACCTTGAACATTCACATCATAGTAGAGTGAAGTTGGAGAAACATCATCCCGGTGCTCGGCAGCTAATAATACAACTACATCTTGACCTTTCAATAATTCGGTCAATTTAGATTTATCTAAAACATTTGCAATTTTGGTGAGTTGAGGATAAGTAGAACTTTGTTGTCTGTCAATATTGACAAGGTTTAGTGAAGGTGTATCCAAAAGGTTGCTGATGAGTTTTGTTCCAACAAAACCTGAACCTCCTACAATGGCTATATTCATTTATGATTTGATAGTTATATTTTTTACCCCAAATTTTACTTCAGTCTCTTTTACATTTTCAACCTTGACTGGTTCTGTTAACATCTCCTGAACCTCTAAAGCAGATTTCTTCTTGTTAACGAAATAATTAAAGGTCAATGTAAATGCAAACCAAAGTATGAAATCCAATAATACAACAACATTATTGCTGATAAATTGAACCATGATAATATTAAAAGCACAGAAAAATAAAGATAAACCGATGATACTCATCATAGCACTTTTATGTGATAATCCTGCTCTCAATAATTTATGATGTAAATGGCTTCGGTCAGCTTTAAACAATGGTAATTTCTTGTACCATCTAATGAAAATCACACGAGCCACATCAAAAACCGGAACAATTAAAGTAGAGAAAGCAACTACAATAGCACCTTCCGAAAATGGCTTAATACTCTTGTTATTCATCGCAAAACTAATAGCCAAAAACGCCATGGTATAGCCTAGAGTCATGCTACCAGTATCTCCCATAAAAATTCTTCGGCGTCTTTTGGATGCACCAAATACATTATAATAGAAAAATGATATCAGAATGCCCGTGGTGACAAATGCTAACAAGGCATGGATCCAGGCTTGATAGTAGGCAAATAAAGTTCCTAAAACCAAACACCCAACACCAACAAGACCCGAACATAAACCATCCAGACCATCGATAAGATTGATAGCATTTATAATTAATACAACCGCGAAAATGGTTAAAGGAATACCTATCCAAATCGGCAAATAAGTGATAAACAGCAAGCCATAAAGATCATTAATCCATAGTCCTGCCAACGGAAATAAACATGCCACCAATATCTGGGCAACAAATTTCCACTTATAACTTACACCAATCAAATCATCAGCAATCCCAATGATATACAATATCACTAACCCACATATCAACATAATAAACATCGGGAAAACTTCCCATGTCACGATACCTAAATTGATGAAATTGATTTTATATACTAGGACGACAGTAATTGCCAAGAGACAACATTGAATAGGAACAAAAGCAACACCACCTAATCGGGGAATAATACTCTGATGAACTTTACGGGCATCTACCGGGTCAAATAACCTCTTCCTATAAGTAATAAGCATAATATATGGGATAATTATTTTCCCAAGTAAAATAGCTATTAAGAAAGGAACAAGTAGAATTAAAAACTCCATCGAATATTTATTTTTTAAGATTTGTGTGGAATGAAACGATTGCCACGACTAATAACAATTTAACTATACTGTTGTTTCATATACTTTCGAATAGAACAAATTTATAACATTATTAAAGGTCTGACGATAGTTTATATCTCTAAACACCTTATATTTATTAATTTGTAGCCCAAACCTTACACCTCTTTTTAAGAGCTTAAACATGTATTTTATTCGCTATTTTAATCTATCGCAAATGCCAAGAGATGGCTCTATAATAAATTGGTTCAATTAATATTTTACACTATAAATATAGTAATTTCTAATAAATAAAACACTATTTGAAAAGTTTGCCCCAAAAGCCCTCATTCTTTTCTTTTAATTCTAGGTCCATCTCTGATGAAGATTTAAAAGATAAATTATGCGATCGGTTGTTATGAATAGCTTGGTAGATTTCCCCCCAATCAGGCAATCCCCCAAAATTTCGATCATCAATAAATAAATCTGCACTGATTTTCCTTGACGAATTTTGCCTTTCTTCTTCCGGAAAATTTGAATTATGAGCGTAGAAATGGACCCCAGCTTTTTCACAATAATCAATAGCTTCTTGTAACAATTCGCCCTCCCTAACAGTCCACAAAATCAAACGGTGACCTTCGTTAATAAGCTGCTTCAGAGCATCAATAGCGAAAGGAACGGGCCTTCCTATTTTGGGATATTTATGCTCAACGATTGTGCCATCAAAATCTACAGCTATTACCATATTTTCTTTTTCACCTCTTCTTACAAAATCTAGTCCATTATTCTTGCCGAATACTAATTTTTAATTAAAAGAACAGCAAATAACCAAAATGTTAATTAACCATTTATAATAGTACCTTATTTTAAAAATCTATTAAGAAAAACTGAGTTAATTATCATAACAATTATCAAAAAGTTACAATCCAAAACCGTAATCAATGAAAAATTAATCAACAATTTAATTGAAATAAAAATGCTTATGAATACCGTAAACAAAGGTTTTTTATCGTTTTTCAATAATATTGACAATTGTTTTCTGGCAGATTAGTTCGGCAAACCCTTGATTTGATATTCAGATTTAATATTTTAGCCCCGCTAATTTCACAACTATTCAAATATTAAACATTAAAAAAATGAAAGTATTAAAAATTGCTATTCTATCTGCCGTATCTCTTTTCTCTATGAATCTTTCGGCTCAGGAAACTGTCGACCAAGAAGCCTTAGCTGCCGACACCACCAAAATCTGGACCATCAAAGGTGAAAACACATTTCTTATTAATCAAAGCTCATTTTCAAATTGGGCTGCAGGTGGGGTAAACTCCATGGCCGGCAACCTGATGTTTAACTATGATTTCAATTATAAAAAAGATAAATGGAGTTGGGACAACAAAGTTTTAGCAGCGTATGGTCAAACATTTCAAAAGGAAACTGATTGGAGAAAGAACGATGATAGATTTGCTATCAATAGTCTATTGGGATATCAAGCTGCTGAAAAATGGCTCTATACTTTCTTCATGAATTTCAATACACAGTTCGCAAATGGTTATGACTATGATGGAACAGAAAGAGGAGATAAAATATCAGCACCTTTTGCACCTGCTTATTTAAGCTTTGGACCAGGTATCGCTTACAAAGAGTCTGACAACTTCAAAATCAACTTCTCCCCTGCTTCTGCAAGGTTTATTATGGTCGGAGCAGAAAGCTTAAGAGAAAATTTCGACGTAGATCCAGATAAATTTTCAAGAAATGAATTTGGTGCTGCTTTAGATGTATATTACAAAGTCGGATTGATGGAGAACATCAATTTTGAAAACATCTTAAAACTGTATTCAAATTACCTTCAGGACCCACAAAACGTTGATGTGGATTATCTTGCTAACCTGAATTTGCAGGTAAACAAATTTATCACCGTAAATGCCGCTGTTCAATTATTATATGATGATAATGTTACTTTAATAAAAAGTGACGGCCGTGAAGGACCCGGTTTACAAGTAAGACAAATCCTGGGTGCTGGCGTAACTTATAAATTCTAAAATAATATTCAACATATTGTTAAAGCGGCTTCTGGCCGCTTTTTTTATTTCCGGAAACCAAAGTGCTGTCAATCTGTTAATTAATTAGTACTTAAATATTAATCCCTTAACATATGGCTAAAATAGTAGCGGAGCAATTAGTAGAGATGTTGGTAGAAGCTGGCGTAAAAAGAATTTATGCAGTTACCGGTGATAGTTTAAATTATTTCAATGAAGCAATACGTAAAGACGGCAGAATACAATGGGTTCATGTAAGGCATGAAGAGGCCGGTGCTTATGCAGCTGCCGCGGAAGCAGAACTCGATGGAATTGCATGCTGTGCTGGTAGCTGTGGACCTGGGCACGTACATTTAATCAATGGCGTCTATGAAGCGCATAGAGCGCATGTACCTATGATCGTAATTGCCTCAACTATTCCAACCTATCAAATGGGAATGGGTTATTTTCAGGAAACAAATACATATAAACTCTTTGATGACTGTAGTGGATATAACCAACTGGTTACCACCCCTGAACAAGCACCAAGGATATTCCAATCTGCCATTCAGCATGCTATATCGCAAAAAGGTGTCGCAGTAATTGGACTTCCTGGCGATGTTTCAGAAATGAAAGCAAAAGAAACGCATACTTCAACTCAGATATTTCGATGCAATCCCCTGATCAGACCGTCGGATCATGAACTTCAAAATATAGCAGACCTCATAAATAAAGCCAAGAAAATCACAATTTATGCAGGTATCGGAGCAGCAGGAGCCCGTGAAGAATTGAAATTACTAGCTCATAAACTTAAGGCACCTGTTGGTTACAGCTTCAGAGGAAAGATGAATGCCCAATTGGAAGCTCCTTATGATGTTGGAATGACTGGCCTTCTAGGACTACCATCCTGCTACCAAGCGATGAAGGAAGCTGAGGTACTAATTTTATTAGGTACAGATATGCCTTATGACGAGTTTATGCCTATGGATAATAAAATCATCCAAATCGACACTGCCGAAGAAAGGTTGGGACGCAGGTGTAAACTGGATATTGGAGCAGTTGGTGACATCAAGGAAACAATAAAAGCATTGCTTCCCCTCTTAAATGGCTGTGTAGACAATGCTTTTGTAGATTCATTCGGTAAATTCTATAAAAAAGTAGAAGAAAGCCTGAATGAATACGTAGATGATACGGGTGAAAAGGATGCCATTCAACCAGAATTTGTAGCTGATGTTTTAAATCAGCACGCTAGCCCTAATGCAATATTTACAGTTGACACTGGCATGTGCTGCGTTTGGGGAGCTAGATATATTCAACAAACCGGCGACCGCAAATTATTGGGATCCTTCAATCACGGTAGTATGGCAAATGCAATGCCTATGGCCATTGGTGCCGCTCTTGCTCATCCTGAAAGACAAGTAATTGCAATGTGTGGAGATGGAGGCTTATCCATGATGACGGGAGACCTGGCAACAATCAGACAATATAATTTACCGGTTAAACTTATCGTCTTTAATAATAGAACCCTGGGAATGGTAAAACTGGAAATGCAAGTAGCTGGTTTAGTCGACAATCAAACAGATATGTTAAACCCTGACTTCTCTCGATTATCCGAAGCATATGGTATTCCTGCACTTAATATTCACAACCCTAATGAGGTTGCTGGCGCAATATCCGAAGCACTGCGAGTGGATGGACCTTTCCTATTGAATATCTTCACTAATCCAAGCGCCCTGGCCATGCCTGCGCACATTACCCCTAGTCAAGTGATGGGAATGACCGAAAGTATGGGTAAACTCCTGCTCGGTGGAAGAATGGACGAAGTATTTGACACCATAAAATCAAATTATAAACACCTTAAAGGAATGTTTTAGTATTTGCCGTGCTGGTAGGTGGAGACACCTACCAGGGCAATTACGCGTGACTGGTGTCCTCATCTGCTATTCACCACAATGCCTGTTGGCCCACCTGCCATACACCGCCGTGGCTGGTGTCCTCACCTGCCACAAAACATCATTTAGCGTTTGCTGAAGTATCACCGCCGTGGCTGGTGTCCTCACCTGCCACCAACCATCATTGAGCGTTTGCTAAAGTATCACAGCCGTGGCTGGTGTCTCCACCTGCCACCAACCATAATTTAGCCTTTTGCTAAAGTATTATCGCCGTGGCTGGTGTCTCCACTTGCCACCAACCATCGTTTAGCGTTTGCTGAAGTCTAATGTCTTGTGTCTTATGTCTACTGTCTACTGTCTCCCCTCCCTACTTCGACTTATACAAATGACTCAACAGCGCAAAACAAAGTATAAAACTCATAATAAATCCAAACCAAGACAACAACGGAATTCCCCATAACAAGTACCCTACTCGGCCATGAGCCAAAATACTTGCTCCAACACCAAAAGTCATGGCTAAAATGGACAACAAAAACTTATTACCCATCCGATGCAAAATCAACTGTAGATTATCAAAATCCTGCATCTTATGGTTTACTGTAATCTTATCTTCCTTAACTTTTTCTAAAATGGTCAACAAATCCAATGGAACTTCTGTAAGAACGTCCTTAGCGAATTTGGCTTTTTCTTTTAGCTGTCCAAGGATATATTCAGAGGAGAACTTTTGAGCAGCAATCTTTTTAGCAAAAGGCTCAATGCTTTCAGGAACATTCAGTTCTGCATCTAACTGCCGACCGGTGCCTTCTAAGATAGATACACCTCGCAATAATAAGTAGACAAAATCGGGCAAAAGAATATGGTTACTCTGAAGAACGATATTCAATTTTTGAAGCATTACAGAAATATCAATATCATCAAGCGCATTCTGTTTGATCATTTCAAATATTTCATAAGCATCTCTTTCCAAACGCCTTTCATCCTCTATATGATGAACCACTGCAAGTCTTTTTATATTCTTAATAAGGCTTTTGGCATCATTAGAAAGAAAATCCAATACCATAGCTTCAATGATTTTACGATCCTCTGGAATCATAAATCCCATCGATCCAAAATCTATAAAAACTATCTGTCCTCGTCTATTTACAAATACATTACCGGGATGCGGATCAGCATGAAAGAAACCGTGCATCAATACCTGCTCTAAATAAAGATCCAAAACATTTTGAAGCACAGATTTTGGATATAGACCGAGTTCCTTAAATCCTAATGTATCATTTACCTTGACACCATCTATAAACTCCATACAGATTAATGTATCCGTGCTATATTTACGATAGACTTTAGGAATATAGATATCTTTGTTTTCAAGGAAATGACGTCTAAATCGTTCTATATTGTTGAGTTCATTGGTAAAGGATAGTTCATTCAGAAGGGAACTTTCGAAAGAAAGCACAATTTGGTAGAGGTTCATTTTGTAGACGACCTCATATTTCCGCTGCAGGAGTTTAACTAAATCTTTAATAAAATCCAGATCAGCATGAATAATTTCATCTATTTCCTCGCGTTTTACCTTAAAAACGATTTCTTTGCCGTTAATTAAAGTCGCTCTGTAAACCTGCGCTATTGAAGCAGAAGCAATAGGTTTAGGATCAATGGATAAAAAATGCTCGTCTAAATTGATTTCCAGTTCTTTCTCAAGTCTTTTCCTGATATCAATATCTTCTAAAGCTACTTCATCCTGTAACTTAACCAATTCTTCTTGAAGGTCCTTTGGAATGATATCAGGTCTATTGCTCAGCAACTGACCCAATTTAATAAATGTAGGACCTAGTTCTTCAATGGCAGAACGAACTCGAATATTAAAATCTTCTTCAAAAACCTTGCGGGCGTGATTATTCCAAAAAAGAAAACTGTCTGGTAGTATCCGATCTAAATTTGATCTTGAAACTACTTCATCAAACCCATGCTTGGACAAAATCTTTAAGATCTGCCCCACTCGCTTTATTTTTTGGAAACCGTTTATATGCTTCATTCAATAATTTATCTGTTTTTCTAAACAATTCAATATAAGAATTGATTTGTTAGAATATTACTTTCTATTCAAATCTGTAACCAAAAAAGGATTATCTTTCTTCATGTCTTCCAAAAAAGCAGCCACTTTTTCAACGGACTTGAACTCATTCAAATAATCCAATTCGTTTTGCGTTATTCCAACAAATTGAATAAAAGAAACTTCTCCGTGCGGAGTGGCAATACGTCCTAATTCAGGATCAAGAGTCGTTGCAAAACCAACAATGGCAGTGTCCGTATCTAACCTTATTGGCCCATTGGCAGGAATATATTGATTCTCCTCAAACCATCGACCGCTTTTGATCACGTACCTAGCTAAATTATTGAACACTTGCATCATCCAACCTGGATCTCCCTGATCACCTGAATAAGGAACTAATCTAAATGTAAATTCAAACCCCCATTTACTGAATTCCTGTCCTGTAGCCTCCGGGTTATAATAAATTTCACTCATCCCATAACTAATCAGATGCAAATGCTCAGGATTTGATTTATGATCATATACGCTTATTCCATCTATGGGATCAGTCCCACCAGCCATATAATGAATACCACATAAAGGGCCATAATGCCTGGGTTCGACACCAGGATAAACCGAATCAATCTTCTTATCAATCTCTATCCATCCTACAGCATCTTCTTCATTAAATCTTTTAATATAATCTTCCTTTTCCATAGTAAATATTTAACTACTTTCAATTGTTAACATGATATTAGAAAAATCTCCCTTTTGGAGGTCACTTTTATGAATGCTGAAAAAAATCTCCCCAGCATCCCACCACTGAAAGGACCCAGTGGATTTAACTTTCAAAAGATTAATCCAATCCTCTGGTTCTCCTTTTTTACGAATGGCAGCCTGTAGCTCAGGTGATTCATGTTGAGTAAAACCGTAGGAATTGACCTCCAAATCTGTAATGAACTCTTGTTCCATTATTGGAAAAATATTCATCTCATAATAGTCTATTGCTTCATCATCATTTATTAAACCTTTCGGATCATCTTTAAAAAGGTATTTATTGGTTTGAATTGCGTATAAATAAGGTAAAGAAACCATACTAAAAGCTTCTAATTTGTAACTATCATATTCAGCACCTGGCAACTCAAAGAAATCTGATTCCTTTTGATTCAAAAATCTTTTTCCAGATTCCAATTTATTTGAATGCTCAACAAATAACACTATCCCAGAATTATCCTCTCCAAAATGATGAATACTCTTGATAAAGAAGAAAAAATAGCCCTTTCTTGGAAGATAATCTTGGTAACTTGAAATACTCTCCAAATCTATTTGAGCAATAAATTCATATAAGCATTCTTTTTCTTGATATTCCGAATAAAAAGATGGAAAAGGTATGTCAAAAGGCAAATCAGGCTTTCCTCCCATCCTACTATTCCCAATTTTTGAATAATCTTCTGCTTCAGAATGAAGTAATCCAACTGATTGTTTTACCGTAGATAATATATCTTCTTTATAAATTTCAATTTTATCATTGTTTAGCAATCCTGATATCTCGTTATAATAGGATGTCTCTGGTCTCGCATAATACATTTTGTTATCCCATGCCACCATTCCTTTTCCGTCAGCTCCAGCATAATTATTATCCAAAATCCTAGACTTAACGTCCAAATCAAGGGTTAATCCTGCAAAATCATTGTATCCTTCAGGTAGACTCTCTAAGGGATTTCCAGAAACCGTGATATTGTTTATTTCTTTTTGTTGTATCAATGATATCGGGAGGGTCTTCAGGTTATTATAGTACAAATCTATTGACTTTAGATGCGGCATATGGATTTCATTCGGTATGGATGTTAGTTCGTTTCCTGAAAAATACATCCGTTCCATTTTCTGGAAGTTGAAATACTTTAGCAGGAATCTCCTTTATAAAAGAGCCGATAAACCCTAAATTGGACAATTTGACCAATTGAGCTATTTCTTGAGGAAAAATTTCAACCGGAAAATTACTGATCCGTAGAGAATTGAGCTCACCTAACTTTTCAAAACCGGAAGGAAATTCAAAGATGGGTTGTTCATTTTGTCTGGTTGATAAATTCAACGACAAATGCTCTAGACTTTTAAAGTCAAATATTTCGTCGGAAAATTCTCCAACATCCATTAAATTTAATTCTAATCTTTTAATATCAATTTTATTAAAAGATTGGGTTTCTTCAAGGGTTGAAAAATTATAATTTTCTATCTTTAAATCTGATATATCCATTGGTAAATAGACCTCTATTGGATATTCTGGTTGGTTCTCATATAAAGGTTTTATTATCCCAACCATCCCTACCAAATTATTCTGAAAACCAAATTTACCTGTAAATCGGAAAGGATAATCCATGCCTTCTATATCTAATCGGCTGCTATGATTTTCACCACTTCCTTCTAAGAAATAAAATTCTGTATATAGGCCATTTTTACTAAATACCTTATTAGAAGAGAATTGGAAAACAATTTCACCAGGGTTTTGTGAATATTCATAAAGAATCCCACTCTTCAATCCTTCCTCGACAGCTTCTGTCTTTATCACCAAATCAACATACATGAGATGGGTAAGTGGACTGATCATAGCTTTTGCATCCCCTTTAATTGAAAAATTTAGTCCGCCAATCTCAAACACATCATTCGATTTATTTTGGAAATTTAATTCAGCTTCTATTTTGAATTCATTTAAATCTTCCTCTTGAACTGGATTAACACTTTCTAAATAGCTATATTTTTCAAAAATCTTATCTAGAAGTTCTACTTTTCCAATCAAATTAACTGATTCTAAAATCTCAGAAAAAGCAGAAACATATTCATTTTTCAATGAATCAGGACAATCAGCAAAAAATTGGACAGCATATTTTTCATAAACAGGAATTAATGCGATATGATAATATTTCTTGTCTTTTGAACTTGCGAATAATTGAAAACAGGTTCTACCATCCTTTAATTCGCCCAATCTCTCTTCATCTGGTTCAGCTCCTTTGGTATATAAGATAACAGTATTGAAAAATCTGGAAGCCAAACTTTCCCCTTCTCCTTCGTTAAAATCTTCCAACTCTACAATCGACACAAAAACCTTAGCAGTATCTAATACTTGATCGGCTCTTTCGTCAAGAACTTCTATTGCATCTTCACTATTGAAAGAAATTTCAAAACTTTCAGGAACTGCAAAAGAAAAAACCTTGCTTTCAATATTTTTCATAAATAATTGAGTTTACAATTCAATTCACTCTTTAATACTTCTATAATTTACTAAACGAAATTCAATTAACCTCATTATATATTTGTTAAACAAAGGAATACTACAGCATTTACAAAAAAATTGATTTACTGGATCTTCAAACAAATTCAGATAAAATTTTCCTTGAAGCTAAAATTTCTCGTAAATTACATCACTAACCTTTAAAAACATGATTAAAGAAAGATTGGCATCTAACATCGGAAGACGAGATGAAGAACCTAATATTGATTTAGCGAAAGAGATTATTCAAAATCAAGATGTCCAATCCATTAAAGAATTAGTTGCATTATTGAAAAGCAAACAAAATGAAGTACAAAATGATTGTATAAAGGTGCTTTATGAAGTTGGTGAAATGTCACCTAATTTAATCGTTGAACATTACCCAGAATTCCTGGAAGTTCTAAAAAGCAAAAACAATCGTCTTCAATGGGGTGCCATGACGGCTTTGAAAACGATTTCCCTTCTTATTCCTGCAGACATATATAACAACATATCTACTTTAAAACTTGTGGTAGATCAAGGTTCTGTAATTACTAGAGACAATTTTGTCGCTATATTGGTTAATTTAATCGACCAACCAGCTTATGAAGCGCAGGTATTCGATCTTTTATTAAATCAAATACAAGATTGTCCAACAAATCAGTTGCCGATGTATGTTGAAATGGCAGCAAACAAGATCACAAAAGACAAAATCCTACCTTTCCGCCAAGTTGTTATTTCCAGAATGAATGAAGTCGAAAAAATCAGTAAAATAAAAAGACTGGAGAAGGTCCTTAAAAAATTAAGTTAATTCTAGGACCAACTCCGAAAAACTTATTTCAATACAATAGATCTACAATGTCTGAGAAACCTTTATTTTTAGCATGGTCAATGGCTATCACCCCTTCTTTATCAGGAATGTTCTTATCAGCGCCAGCTTTGATCAGGATATTGACTATTTCAACATGATTTTTACTGCCATCACCCATTGATATCGCCTTCATTAATGCTGTTTGACCAAAATTATTGACATGGTTGATAGGGAAATTCTTGGTATGAGCCAATAATCTCACTACATCTACAAAGCCTTTTTCCGCGGCTGGGATAAGGGCAGTCCCACCATATTGGTTATAAACATCAAATCGAGCACCATAAGCCAAATACAACTTAACTAAATCCAAATAGCCGGATGCACCAGCATATAAAAATGGACTGTTAAATATTTCATCTTGTTGGTTTGGATCAGCTCCATTTTTTACTAAAAATGAAGCCATGGTGTAATCATTCTGATAAGTCGCTATCATCAATAGATTTTCAGACTTCTCATTCACCTCATTTACATTCTCCGAGTTGAGGTGTTTTTCCAAATAGACTGTTTCTCCTCTCTTTACAGCACTCACTATTTCTGAATCCATTTTCATTTTGACTACTTTTCGGTAATTATTTTGATTTTAGAAAACTTACAAAACATGAAAGAAACCTATTCACCGGAATCAACATATTTTATCCATTAATACTATTAGTGTGATTATAATTATAAACTTTCGTAAAAATGCCTTTGATGCATTTTAAACACAATAAATATATCCATTTTTTCGCAATCATCACAGAGAACCAAAATCAATATTTTCTTGTAGCTAAATAGCCTCAAAACATTCCTCTCAAAACTTTTTTCTATAAATTATTATTTATTAACATAGATCAATGTCTAGCAATTTTTTATTCCCAAACTTTGCATCGACAACAAAACGAACAAACTTTAAAAATTTACAATATGAAAAATTTCTTTAGCCTATTGGCAACTTTGCTTTTAGTAAGCAACATCGCTTTCGGACAAACTAAGTGGTCTGTAGATCCAGCACATACAAATGCTCGTTTCGAAATTAAACACCTAGGGATAGCTTTTGTTGATGGAGAATTCACAAAGTTAGAAGGTCAGGTAGAATCTAAGGACTCAACATCATTCGAAAATGCAACAGTTTCATTCGATATTGATGTAAATTCCATCGATACAAGAGTGGATGCTAGAAACAAACACTTATTGAGTGATGACTTCTTCTCAGCAGAAAAATTCCCTAAAATGACCTTGAAAAATGCAACTTTGAAAAGTGATGGAAAAGGTAAATTCAAATTAACAGGAGATTTAACCATCAAAGATGTAACTAAACCGGTAACATTTGACGTGGTTCAAAACAATGGAATCATCCAAGATCCATGGGGTAAAACCCGGGCAGGATTTACAGCTAAAACTAAAATTAACCGCTTCGATTACAATATCAAATACGCAGATAAAACTCCAGCAGGAATTGATGCTGTGGCTCCAGAAGTAGCAATTACTGTAAACGTAGAAGTAGTGAAAAACTAAAATTGGGGAGTAAAGCAGTAAATTCTAGCTTAAAATCACAATTACTATAATGAAAAAAGGGATAACATTCAGATATCCCTTTTTTTTATTTTATTGATATTCATAACTTTACATCAGAATTCAACCAACTCAATTATGGCACATCAACTAGCAAATAGATTTAGGGAAGTAATTCTTAATGGAACTTGGATCGCAAATACCAATTGGGAAAAAGAATTATCAAATACTAATTTCCTTACAGCCACATCCAAAATCAGTGATTTAAACCGAATAGCAGATCTTACCTATCATATACTGTATTACATCAAAGGCATCAATTCCTTTTTCAAAACCGGTAATCTAGATATTAAGGATAGCGAAAGTTTTCAAACCCCTCCTTTATCTACCGAGTCTGATTGGGAAAACCTTAAAAATGAACTTTTCAATCAAGCAGAGTTATTTGCAGAAAATATCGAAAACCTATCCAATGAGCAACTAGAATCTACATTCTTTGATCCTAAATATGGCACATACAAAAGAAACATAGAAGGCCAAATCGAACATGCCTATTATCATCTAGGCCAAGTAGTGTTACTAAGAAAGCTGATTGTCTGATGTCGCTTCTCTATTCCTCAGTCTCATAACTCCATGACATCAATCTTTCTTGGAAAATCCTTGAAATTTTATTGAAATACCTTTTATGCTTATAGCCCATCACCCATTGAATACCTTCGACAGCATTCGTACAGAAAATTTCATCGGCGACTTTCATAATTTCAGGTTTGATTTCAGCTTCAACGACTTCGATACCTTGTTCCTCTGCCATATCCATTACGACCCTTCTCATAACACCTGCAATACATCCTTCCGAAATAGCCGGAGTATACAATACCTTATCGTAATAAACGAAGATGTTCGAGACCAAAGCCTCACATAGATTGCCAGATTGGTTTAAAATCAAGACTTCATCAAAAGCATTTTTTTTCTTGTATAAGCCAGCCATCACATAGATCAAGGCATTATTTGATTTAATCTTAGACAGCTCATTATAAGGCTTTTTATATTCTGTATATACATCAATGATTAAACCAGTTTTCTTGTCTCTTAAAGTTTCAGGCTTACGGTCTACCTGCAAGATAAATGCTGGTTTATTGGTTTCGGGACTATACAGCCCTCCGCCTTGACGGAATACTATTAATCGAACTCTGGCTTGTTGACCGACCATATTGTTTTTGCGCAATAATTCCTCTACATTGCTACGAATGAAAAAAGCATCAAACTGATCAACATCATCAAAATGGAGCATGGACAAACTCTCTTGTAATCGCTCTAAGTGTAGGTCTAAAAATCGAATATCTCCATCTCGCCATAACATGGTTTCGAAAATTCCATCGCCATAACGAAATGCGCGGCTATCAACATCTAGAATAGCCATATCTTGAGGTACAACAGTACCATTGTAGTTAATGTAATGTACGGGCATAAATTTTTTAAGAATCTAATTTTGATTATTTGAGCTGTAACTTCTCCATTTCTCTAATGCTAAACGGAAATCTTCCGGCATTGGTACTTCAAAATGCAAAAATTCTTTCGATTTAGGATGGATAAATCCTAAACTCCTGGCATGCAAGGCTTGACGTGGCAACAATGCAAAAGCATTATCTACAAATTGCTTATACTTGGTAAAAGAAGTTCCTTTGAGAATCTTATTGCCACCATAAGATTCATCATTAAACAACGGATGGCCGATCGATTTCATGTGGGCACGAATCTGATGAGTCCTACCAGTCTCTAGTTGGCATTCAATTAAAGTAACATAGCCCAATCGCTCCAAAACTCGATAGTGCGTAACAGACCATTTCCCCTTCTCTTCATCATCATACATATCCATGATCCTGCGATCTTTTAGGTTTCTACCTATATATCCAGTGACGGTACCATCCTCTGCGATATCTCCCCACACCAAAGCGACATATTTACGAGCAATACTATGTTCATAAAACTGTTTTGCCAAGTAAGTCATTGCCCATTCATTCTTTGCAATTACCAACAAGCCTGAAGTATCCTTGTCAATACGGTGAACCAATCCTGGCCTGCCCGTATTGCCCGGTAGAGTCGGTAATTGGTTTAAATGAAAAGTCAAGGCATTTACTAAAGTTCCAGTATAGTTGTTGAAATCCAGGATGAACGACCATACCAGGCTCTTTATTAACCAATAAGACATCGTCATCTTCATAAATAATATCCAATGGTATATCCTCTGGGTACACCTCAGTATCTCTTGGAGGATCAGGTAAAACAACCGTGATTACATCAAAAGGCTTAACTTTATAACTAGCTTTCACCTCTTTGTCATTCACTTTTACAGTTCCGGCATCAATAGCATTTTGAATCCTATTTCTAGAAGTATTCTCAACCCTATTCATCAAAAACTTGTCAATGCGCAATAATGCCTGACCTTTGTCAGCCACTATTCGTAAATGCTCATAAAGCTCCTGCTCTTCCTGTTCGTTATCAAGATTATCAACCATTTTGCAAAAGTAGCATTTTTATAATCATTCTATTTCCTGTTTGAAAAAAGGCTAATTTTAACCCATGAATTTTTCATTCCAAATTTATAGCCCAGAGGAACAAATCCACGATTCAAAATTTGAAGACAAAAATATTTCAGTCTATATTAAAAGAGATGACAAGATCCATCCCTTTATTTCTGGCAACAAATGGCGTAAATTAAAATATCAGCTTGAAGAAGCTAAAGAACAACAAATGAATCATTTAGTCACTTTTGGCGGCGCTTGGTCAAATCATTTATTAGCTACAGCTGCTGCAGCAGCACAATTTGGATTCAGGGCAACAGCCTATGTACGTGGTGAAGAAATTCAAAACCCAGTGTTGGATATGTGTCGACTATTTGGAATGAACTTACATTTTGTAGATAGAGAATCATACCGAAATAAAGAAGAATTGTTCCAACGAGGCCATAATCCTCAAACGTCTTATTTCATCGACGAAGGAGGCAAGTCAGATCTTGGCGTGAAAGGATGTGCAGAAATAATATCAGAATTAGAACAGCAATACGACCATATATTCGTAGCATCAGGAACAGGAACAACCGTTGCGGGCATTCAATTGGGAATAGCAAAGAACAATCTCCAAACAAAGGTTCATTCCATCCCTGTATTGAAGGGTGCAGAATTTTTAAAAAATGAATTCCAATCCTGGAATATCGACCCTGAATTGATCACTCTTCACTTGGACTATCACTTTTCAGGTTATGCAAAAGTAAAACCAGAATTAATAGCCTTTATTAAATCCTTTATAAGTTCTACTGGAATTATGATAGAACCTACCTATACTGGAAAACTGCTTTTTGGCGTATATGATCTTATAGAAAAAGAATATTTCAAACCTAACAGCAAAATATTGGTTATTCATACAGGTGGTATAACTGGACTATTAGGTCATCTCCAACATTTTAATAGATAATATGACACTAATCTTAACCTGAAATCATATTATTTGTAATATTTTTACAGCGGATTATTTCAGTACATCCATCTAAATCAACCACTAATAATACAACATTAAAATGCGCATTAAGCTATTCATTTTAACCATATTTATCTTAGCTCAGCTACCTTCTTATGCGCTTCAAATACAAATTCAAGACACGGTAAGCACCAAGGAACAAAGAGACAGCACCTTATCAACTGATCATCTCTATGATATCGTAGATGCGTTTAGAGATATTAACCCTTTCAAAAAAGGCGATAAAAAGCCTTCTGGAAAGAGATCCGCAATATCTTATCTTCCAAATTTAAATTATAACCCTTCCATAGGGGCACAAATTGGAATAAAGGCTGTCGGTGGAAAAGTATTGGGCAATGAACCGAATACAACCATGTCTATTGCTGCCACCGCATTAAGTGCCACAACACGCGGAATTATTGTTGGGTACCTTCTTCATGATATCTATACCCCTGGAAATAGATGGAATATTAAAGGTGGAGCTATGGTGGCAAAAGCTGTCGGATTAGACTATGGCCTAGGAATTGGAGGAACATTGGAAAACCCTACTGAGGAAGAACTAATATTAAATAACCCCGATCGCCAAAGATTCGTAAATCGATATATGGCATATACCATCAATGAAAGAGTATATAAGCAACTTTTTCCAGGAGCATTTGTCGGTGTCGGTGTTTTCTTCGAGCTAAAAAGAAAGCTCAGTACGGTAGGAAGTGAAGAAAATATGTCACCAGTGGAAAATATATAGCAGGTGGAATGATTTCGACCCTTCCCGGGTTAACAACAACGGCCTAATGTTGAATATGCAATATATGACCCGTGACAACCCCAACTCAGCCTACAAAGGGTATTATTTCGATATGGTTATTAAGAATGAACCAAACTTGGCTTGGCAGTACCCATAATGCATATCAATTGCAAACGGATTTCCGAAAATATTGGCAACTTTCAACATCTAGACCTAATCATGTAATTGCTTTCTGGAACTTTGGATCGTATAATTTAGGTGGTAAACTCCCTTATATTGATCTACCAGGAACTGCAAAGGACACATATGCAAGAAGTGGCAGAGGATATACGATGGGATACTTTAAAGGAACTTCATTCTTCTATTCTGAAATAGAATACCGATATCCTATTCTCAGAAACCAATTCCTGAGCGGAGTTGTATTCGCCAATATTCAGACTGCCAATGATCAAATGGGCACGAAATTATTCCAAGTTTGGCAACCAGCTGCTGGTGCTGGCCTTAGGCTCTTGTTTAATAAAGCAACCAGAACCAATCTTTGTATTGATTATGCTTTTGGTAGATTCGGCCAACGGGGCTTATTTTTAGGTTTAAATGAAGCATTCTAATTTATTGATATAAAATACTTTAAAATATTTACATGACTCTTAAGAAATTCGGTTTAGTATCTCTTTCAAGCACATTATTTTTCTTTTCTGCCAAGGCACAGATTTCTTCGCCTGATACAAGCATCAACGACATTGCACCTATTGAAATAAAGGCGTATTTCAATGCTCAATCAATGTTGGATTTAACGACTTCTGCTCGGGTAGTGACTAAAAAATTGCTCGAATCTCAAGCTCCAAGCAACTTCTTGAGTACCTTGAATACAACAACCGGACTTAGAATGGAAGAAAGATCACCTGGATCATATAGACTTGCCCTAAGGGGAAGTATGCTGAGATCTCCGTTTGGAGTGAGGAATACAAAAATATACATTGATGAAATACCATTTACTGATGCCAGTGGAAATACGTATCTCAACCTTTTAGATCCTGTTGGAATAAATAGTATTCAAGTGATCAAAGGTCCAGATGGATCATTATATGGACCCAATTCAGCTGGGGTACTTCGATTTATTCCCGAAGGTTTTGGAAAGCCTAACAATGAAAAATCAATTATGGTTTCTGGAGGATCATTTGGTCTTTTCCATCAACAATTGCAGGTCAATCATCAAGTGAATGAAAATTACAGCTTTTCTTTCGACCAGGCTTATCTAAGGTCAGATGGATATAGACAACATACGGGCATGGACAAACTGTTCTTCCAAACTGCTCATCAATGGAAATACAATTCAAAAGGAACACTAAAAGTATTTGGATTATATTCTGATTTAGGTTATCAAACTCCAGGTGGACTTACTCAGCAACAATACGATGAAGACCCAACCCAATTTAGACCTGCTGGTGGCCCGTTCCAAAGCGCCAAAGACCAAAAAAGCAGCTATCTATAACAAAACATTTATAGGAGGTATAACCAATGAATACCAAATAAATGACAATTTTAAACATGTTATATCCATATTCGGAACAAATACTGATCTAGAAAATCCATTTATAACCAATTACGAAACCCGCGACGAAAAGAACATCGGTTTAAGGACTTACCTATCCTATGAGAATTTGGATAAAGAAAATTTGCTTTGGGAGATGCAATTGGGTGCTGAAGCACAAAAAGGATGGTATCATGTCAAAAACCATGAGAACAACCTAGGGGAAATGGGCGAACTTACTGATGATGATAACCTAAAAAATGGTCAACATTTCTATTTCTTCAGAGCGAAAACTAGAATTTATCAAAAGCTTTCAGCAGAAGCATCTATTGGATTAAATTTCAATAATATAAAATTCAACAGAAACCTACCTGGAGAAGAACAGGCTGAAGGGAAAATTGATTTTAACAATACTTGGATGCCTAGATTTGGACTATCTTATTCTGCAACAGATAATTTCGCAATTAGAGCTTCGGTTTCCAAAGGATACTCTACCCCAACTATTGCTGAGGTAAGATCTTCTGACAACAGAATAAATCAAGACCTGAAACCTGAAACTGGAATCAATTATGAAGCTGGAATCAGATATGAAAGCAAAAACAGAAGGTTTATTGCTGACCTTGCAGCATACAATTATCAAATGGACAATGGAATAATTCGTCAATTGAACGAGGATGGTGCTGAATTTTTTGTGAATGCTGGTAAAATAGATCAAAAAGGAGTTGAAGCAAATATACTAACTCAACTGATCGCAAATGAGAATAGTGAATTTTTAAAAGGGCTGATATTTTCTTCGAACCTGACTTATCAAGATTATAAATTCAAAGAATATAAAATTGGTGAAAATGATTTTTCAGGAAATAAAGTAACATCAGTGCCAAATTGGATTTGGGTAAATACATTATCTTTTAGATTCAATAAAGAATTTGATTTTAATATTTTACATAATTTCACATCAAGCATTCCATTAAATGATGCGAATACTGTAACTACAGATAAATACCATGTTCTTCAAGCTAAAGTGTCATGGTTGACATCTATTTCACCTCGGTATAAACTCCAGCTATTTGTAGGTGCTGATAACCTGTTGAATGAGAAATATAGCTTAGGAAATGACATTAATGCGATGGGAAATAGATATTTCAATGCTGCTCCAACTAGAAACTTTTATGGCGGAGTAAAGGTTATATTATAAACAGGAGGTAATTCCAGATTCTTTCCAGAATCTTTATGCTCTATTGTAATTTATTTCGATGAAGATATTAATAATAGAAGACGAAACAGCCTTATTGCAGACAATTGAAGAGTTCTTGAAATCTGAGAATTTCCTCATTGAGTCAGCGCAAGATTATAATGCTGCATTGGAGAAAGCAATGACTTATGATTATGACTGTATTCTATTGGATATTATGCTTCCCGGAGGAAATGGGTTGGATATCCTCAAAAACATTAAAAGAAGCACATAAAAAACAACCCGTTCTCATACTTTCAGCCAAAGATTCTGTCGAAGACAAAGTATTGGGATTAGAAATTGGAGCTGATGATTACCTAGCAAAACCCTTCCATCTCGCTGAACTTCTTGCACGTATTAAATCAATCATACGTCGAAATGCTCAAGGATGGTGAACAACTTGTTAAGTATAAAAATGTATCCTTAGACCCAGACAGCAGGCAAGTAACAGTAAATGAAAAGATTATCCCATTAAACAGAAAAGAATTCGACCTTTTTTATTATTTTATCCTTCGTCCCAATAAATTACTTGAAAAGACAAGTCTCGTAGAATCTGTTTGGGGAGATCACACCGATCAAGCCGACAATCTTGACTTTATATATTCGCAAATAAAAAATATTCGCAAAAAATTAAAAGAAGCTGAAGCAGATATGGATATTCAAGCCGTATATGGAGTAGGCTATAAATTGGTGTAATGGCGGTTTCAATCAAATATTATACAAACAGAACTTTGGCAATTACCATATTGGTCATTATGGCCATCTGGGCACTGCTATTCTATGCGTTCTTAATGGACGAAGTGTATGATAATGTAGATGACGGACTCAAAAAACCAAAAGTTAGAAATTATTCGCGAAGCCTATAACAATCCTGAAATAATTGAAACTAGCAAGGAATATGGGATTAATCAATTTAAGATCTATCCTACCCAACCTTCTGAAGATATCGATAAAAATCACTTCTCCCGAGAATTGATGTATATGCCTTATGATGATGAAGATGAACCTTATAGAATCTTAAAAACTGGATTCTATTCCAAAGATAGAAAGGCTTACGCCCTAGAGATCAGAACTTCAACTGTAGAAGAAGATGATTACCTGATCAATTTAGCCATTTCATTGGCTGTACTTTACGCAATAATTGTAATCAGCATCCTGGTCATCAATTATTTTGTCATGCACAAAGGATGGAAACCTTTCCATAAAATATTGGAAAACTTGAGCAACTATAGATTTGGCCATACCAAAAGCTTTGAACCTGTTCCTACTGAAGTTAAGGAGTTTTCAAGAACTGAACAACCAAATCAATCAGATGATCAGCACCAATGAAGCTGTATTTCAAGATCAAAAACTATTCTTGGAAAATGCATCCCATGAACTTCAGACTCCATTAGCTATTACAATCGGAAAACTAGACCTGTTATTGCAAGATGGCAATCTTCCAGAAGAGCAAACAATAAAAATAGCGGAGGCAAAGCAATCTTTGCACAGGATGGTAGGTTTGAATAAATCGCTGTTAATGCTATCTCGAATAGAAAACAATCAATACACATCAAGTTCTGATGTAAAGTTCAACACCGTAATTTTACAAAAACTGGAAGAATTTGAAGAAATCATAGAATTTAAGGACATCAAAATAAATATGCTTCAAAAAGGGCATTTTATTGCCAATATGAACATTGACCTTGCACGTGTCCTGATTTCAAATCTTCTCAGAAATGCAATTAAATATAATGTACAGGGCTGGACATATTGATATAACCATTGATGATAACGAGATTGACATCGCCAATTCAAGCAATGACGGTGCATTAAATCCGGACTTTATATTTAAAAGATTTCATAAAGGAACACAGGATAGCCAATCCAATGGTCTCGGACTTTCTATTGTTAAAACCATATTAGAGAAATACTCAAATTTGAGCATTTCTTATGATTTCATAGAAAACCTCCAACATTTCACCATAAAAAAAATCAAATAAATTCTATTTGTCCAGATTTTTCCCAATTCTTTCCAGAATTGACCCCGAACTTAGTGTCAACATTTAAATAAAACACTATGAAAAATCTAATAAAAGCAGCAATGGTAGTATTGATAGCAGGATCATCATTCCAAGCTATCGGACAAGAAAAAGTTATTGAAGTAAACAACCTTCCGAAGGCAGCACAAAGCTTTATCAGCTCTAATTATGGAAGTGATAAAGTAGCATTGGTAAAATCTGAAAAAGAATTGATGCAGTCAATTGAATATAAAGTGGTGTTAGCAAGTGGAATTGAACTAGAATTTGACAGTAAAGGTAACTGGACTGAAGTTGATGCAAAATCAAAATCAGTACCTCAAGGAATCGTTCCTGCTAAAATTAAATCCTACGTTCAAAAAAGCTTCCCTAACAACAATATCGTTCAGATCAATAAAGATTCAAAAGGATACGAAGTTGAGCTGACAAACGGTATCGAAGTAAAGTTCAACAAAAACGCAGAGTTTATTAAGATCGATGACTAATATCATCGATTGCCTTAAAATCACATTAAAAATTAACCCTTAAAATATAAAAATGAAAAAGTTATTATTATCAATCACACTATTATTTTCGATCGCAGCTTTGATGATCTCATGTGACAAAGAAACCGTAGTTAGCGAAGGCAACCTTCCTAATACAGCTGCACAATTTCTTTCTAAAAACTTCAATGGAGTAAAAATTCTTTCTGTAGTTGAGGAAAAAGAAGGTTTATCAGGATTAGAATACGATGTACTTTTAGAAAATGGAATCGAAATCAAATTCAACAAAAATGGCGAATGGCTTGATATCGACGCGCAAAATGATTCAGCTGCCCTACCAGATTCTTTGATCCCTACATCTATCCTATCCTACGTAAAACAGAATTATCCTAACACTGGGATTAATAGTATCGAAACCGAAAGACATGGCTACGATGTTGAATTGACCAACGGACTAGACCTAGAATTCGACAAAGACGGAAAATTCATTAGAATAAACCCGTAAGGAATTATAGATTACGCCCTGGCCGGTGTCTCCATCAGCCAGCAAATTGACGCCTTAAATAGTGGACGGTGGGGACACCGACCACGGCTTCAGAAAAAAAAACCAAAAGGCTGAAAGTGTTTTTAACATCTTCAGCCTTTTGGTTTTATTAATTTTGCTAATGCCAGCCTAAGCGGGTTGGCCTGCCCTCCTCCCTTCGACTACGCTCAGGGACCACCCTTCGACTAATAAGGGACCGACCCAGGGACCGATGCCATGATCAGAAGTCCATTGACCGACATCGGCTCGGTGGCTGCGTTGGCTGAGCGGAGCCGAAGCCAGGAGCCGAAGCCCAAGAGTCGCCCTTCGACTACTCAGGGACAGGCATCGACTCGGTGGCTGCGTTGGCTGAGCGGAGCCGAAGCCAGGAGTCGAAGCCCCAAGAGCCTTATTTTAATTACTTAAATAGCTCGTCTTCACTGTAATATTAGCTGTCTTTTTCCTTGATGTCACATTAAAAGCTCCACCATAAGAATATTCCTCATTTTCATTCTGCCCTGTAATCTGAAAAATACCCAAATCAGCCTTCACCAATTCTCCCAATGAAGAACCTGCTTCTTTCGCAATATTCTCAGCCCTTACCTTCGCATTCAGCGAAGCCTCCGAAATCAACTTCAGCTTCAAATCTTCCAAGCCCGAAAAATAATAGTTCGGCAAATTTGAACTCAACTCCACTCCTTGCGAAATCAAAGTCGAGATCTCACGAGAAGCATTCGCTACCTTATCCAAATCCTTGGATTCCACTGAAACATTCTGGGAAAGGCTATAACCAGTAAAAGTATTATAACTGTTTCCATTAGGATCCGTATGATATGAAAAATCACGGTTAATATTCACCGCATTGAATAGTATTTCCTTGTCACTGATACCTTGGCGAACCAAAAAATCCTTGACCATATCCCGATCTCTCTTCAATTGTTCCGATGCTTCGCTCAGATCCATGGATTTACGGCTAAAGGAGGCTGACCATTTCACAATATCTGACTCGAAATTTGTCATGGCATTTCCTGTAACATTGATCGTGTTGGAATTCTTATATTTATATTTATAAGCGTTCCCAAAAACCATCGCAAAGATGATTATCGATATACCAGCAATGATGCTGATGATGATGCCTGAATTTCTCATAGCGCCTTTTATTCGGATTTATAATAAAATTGTTATCCTCTAAACTAACCTAAGTTAGTAAATTTTAGGTATTATTGGAATTCCAAACAACAAATTATATGAAACGTAAATTTGCCTTAATACTCCTAGGGTTAAGCGCTTTTTCACTAGCTAATGCACAGAAAAAACCAATCGACCATTCTGTTTATGACGCCTGGAAATCGATCAGCAGACCCCAAATCAGTAAATCTGGTAATCTAATCATTTATTCCGTAACTCCTCAAGAAGGTGATGCTCTAGGAATGCTGAAAAATGATAAGAACCAAACTTTGATACAAATCCCAAGAGGATCAGAATTGACACTTACAGATGATGAAAAAAATCTGATCAGTCTTATCAAAGCACCATTTCAGGATGTTAGAGAAGCAAAAATAAAAAAGAAAAAACCTGATGAAATGCCTAAGGACTCCTTATTGGTGTTTAATCTTAGCAATTCATCCAGCAAAAAGTTTGCACAGGTAAAATCATTCAAAACTGCACGTAAAGGAAATGAATATGTTGCATTTTTGAATGAAACAATCGTCCCTAAGGCACAGGATACTACAAAATCAAAAAACTCAGCTAAAAAAGAGAAACCAACGTCTACTTTAACCGTGATGAATCTCCGCTCCGGTGATACCAGCAATATCCTGAAAGCAGACACGTATGATTGGAGTGATGACGGTAAATTTTTGGTATATTCCATCAAAGGACCAGAGAAGGACTCCTTAAATGAGTCTGGCCTTTTTATAATGGACATGGCTAATAAAACCAAAAAGAAAATTAGCAATGGCAAAGGGAACTATAAAAACATCCAATTTGACGATGCAACTAAGCAATTAAGTTTTCTGGCGGACAAAACTCCTGAAAAATCTTTGCTAAAGGAATTCAAACTCTATTATTATACTCCTTCTCAAGACACTGCTGTTATTCTGGCGGACAGAAACAGCACCGGCATTCCTGAAAATTGGTTTGTTTCGGGAGATGGACGCCTGACATTCAGCAAGTCTGGTAAAAGGCTATTCTTTGGCTTGGCTCCTATTCCTAGGGTAAAGGACACAACCTTAGTTGAATTTGAGCACGCTAAAGTAGATATTTGGCATTGGCAAGATGATTATTTGCAACCAATGCAATTGGTGAATCTAAAAAGAGACCAATCTAGAAATTATACCGCATTGATCAATCTGCAAGGCAATAGAAATATTATGCCTCTATCAGACGAAACCTACAACAGAATCTCCTTGACAGGAGACGCTGACAACGAGTGGGCTATGGCTACTTCGGATAAAGGCTATCGTATAGAATCCCAATGGGAAGGCGGAATGAGATCGGATATCTATGCAATCTCAACTGTAAGTGGTAAGAACAAGTTAGTTACTAAATCAAACTCTGGTTATGCTTCTTTAGCTCCAAATGGCGATTATATCATTTACTTCAACAGATCAAATGGTAACTGGTACAGCTATAATATCGCTTCAGAAAAAACAGTGCAGTTAAACGATGGCCTTCAAGTTAGTTTTGTAGACGAAGAAAACGATGTTCCTGCAGCACCAGGACCTTATGGAATAGCTGGATGGTCAAAAGATGGAAAAGCAATCTATATCAATGACCGATATGATGTCTGGAAAATCTCCTTGGATGGAAAATCCAAATCCAATATTACAAATGGATTAGGCAGAAAAAATCAATTGGTCTATAGAATTCAAGAATTGGTGAAAAATGATGACCCAAGAATTCAATACACCATGGTTGACGAAGGAAAGCCTGTTTTCCTTTCCGGATTCAATAAGATCGATAAAAACCAAGGTTTATATAAATTAGGCAAGAAAGACATTAGCAAACTTTGGTCGGGACCTTATACTTATAGAATGTTGAGTGCTGATGATAAGATCAACAAAGTAATCTACACAAAAGAAGATTACCAAAACTCACCGAATCTTTATCTATTGGCTGATTTTAAAAACGAAACCAAGCTTACGGATATAAACCCACAACAAGCAGATTATAATTGGGGAACAGCAGAATTGGTTCACTGGACTACACCTAAAGGTTATAAATCAGAAGGTATATTATATAAACCTGAAGATTTTGATCCAAATAAGAAGTATCCAATCATAGCATATTTCTATGAAACCCTTTCTGATGGATTGTATACTTACCAACCACCAGCTCCTACCCCTTCTAGGTTGAATATTCCATATTTTGTAAGTAACGGCTACTTGGTTTTCGCACCTGATATTCGATACGAAACTGGTTACCCTGGAAAATCTGCGGAGGAATTCATCAACTCTGGAATGCATTACCTAGCAAGAAACAACAATTGGGTTGATTCTACAAAAATGGGAATCCAAGGGCAAAGCTGGGGTGGTTACCAAGTTGCGCACTTGATCACTCGCACGAATATGTATGCAGCGGCATGGTCAGGAGCACCTGTAGTGAACATGACATCAGCTTACGGCGGAATCCGTTGGGGTTCTGGTATGTCGCGTCAATTCCAATATGAAAATACACAAAGCCGTATCGGGAAACCACTTTGGGAAGCTAGAGACCTTTATATCGAGAACTCGCCTTTGTTCTTTATGGACAAAGTGAATACTCCTGTTGCGATTATGCATAATGACAATGATGGCGCAGTGCCTTGGTATCAAGGCATCGAGTTCTTCACCGCTTTGCGCAGATTGAACAAACCTGTATGGTTATTGAACTATAATGGTGATGATCACAACTTAATTCAAAGACAAAACCGTAAAGACATTCAAATTCGGGAAGCACAATTCTTCGATCACTTCTTAAAAGGCAAACCTGCTGCCAACTGGATCAAGAAAGGTGTCAAAGCAACCGAAAAAGGAATAGATTGGGGACTTGAAGTCGACTAATTTTACAAAACAAGGTTAAAATAGGTGGTGATTTTAAAAAATTACCACCTATTTTTATTTAAAAACAGGAAATATTCCGATTTTTTATATTTTTTTTCAAAAAAATTATTTGAATAACCTATTTTTACCATACTTTTGATATTAATTAGAAGAAATAATCAAGCAATCAACAAAAACTTAAAAATAAATAACAAGAATAGCATGTTAAACTCCAGACTAGCCGCAGTTGAGACTGCCTCTAAACACATGTTCAACGAAACAACAGAGGTAAATGCAGAACGCGCTATCCACATTTTCAACAAAAATGTGTTCAGCATCTCTAAAATGAGAGATTATCTTCCAAAGCCTACTTTCGTAGAATTGAAATCGGCAATCGACGAAGGAAGACAAATCAGCAGAGAACTAGCAGATTTCATCGCACAAGCAATGAAAACTTGGGCTCTCGAAAATGGCGCAACCCACTACACTCACTGGTTTCAACCATTGACGGGTTCAACAGCTGAAAAACACGATGCTTTCTTCGAACCTGATAGCGACGGAAGTGCAATCGAGAAATTCAACGCAGATGCCCTAGTTCAACAAGAACCAGATGCTTCTTCATTCCCGAATGGTGGTATCCGCAATACTTTCGAAGCTAGAGGCTATACCGCTTGGGATCCCTCATCCCCTGCCTTTATTTTCGAAACTGGCGCCGGAAAAACCCTTTGTATCCCTACAGTATTCGTTTCTTATACTGGAGAATCTTTAGATTATAAAGCTCCTCTATTGAAAGCTATTGCTTCAATAGATAAAGCAGCAACGGATGTTGCACAATATTTCGACAAGGCAGTTACCAAAGTAAATGCATCTTTAGGTATCGAACAAGAATATTTCTTGGTTGACCTTGCCCTTTACAATGCTCGTCCTGACTTACAATTGACCGGAAGAACATTGTTTGGTCACATGTCAGCAAAAGGACAACAATTGGAAGACCACTATTTCGGAGCAATTCCTGAACGTGTTCTTGCCTATATGGTTGACTTGGAAAATGAAGCCCTTAAATTGGGTATTCCTTTGAAAACTCGCCACAATGAAGTAGCACCTTCTCAATTCGAGTGTGCGCCAATGTTTGAAGAGATCAATTTGGCAATTGACCATAACCAATTGTTGATGAACTTGATGGAGCAAGTTGCTATCCGTCACAGCTTCAAAGTGTTATTGCACGAAAAACCATATAGCGGTGTAAACGGTTCTGGAAAACACAACAACTGGTCATTGATCACTAATACAGGTGTTAATTTATTGTCTCCAGGAAAAACTCCTAAGAACAACTTGATGTTCTTGACATTCTTCGTAAACACCATCAAAGCTGTATTCGAACATGCTGATCTATTGAGAGCTTCTATTGCAAGTCATTCAAATGATCACCGCTTAGGTGCTAACGAGGCTCCTCCGGCAATTATTTCTATCTTCTTGGGTTCTCAATTGGATGAAATCTTAGAAGAAGTAGAATCTGCTCGTGTTGCTAAAAAAGTAAAAGCTGACGCTAACTTATGGCATGGTATCCCTAAAATCCCTGATTTGAAATTGGATAACACGGACCGTAACCGTACATCTCCTTTCGCTTTCACAGGCAATAAATTCGAATTCCGTGCGGTTGGTTCTTCAGCAAACTCAGCTCTTCCAATGACCATTTTGAATGCTATCGTTGCAACGCAATTGATCGAATTCAAAAACGAAGTAGACAAGCAAATCAAAAAAGGAACGAAAAAAGATCTTGCTATCTTGAACGTAGTTCGTAAATACATCAAAGATTCTAAAGCTATCCGTTTCGAAGGAAATGGTTACAGCGAAGAATGGGAAATTGAAGCAGGAACTAGAGGTTTATCAAACATCAAATCTACACCTAAGGCGCTTGATGTTTATGTAAAACCTGAGTCTTTGGAATTGTTCGAGACATTGGGAATCTTCTCAAGACGCGAATCTGAAGCGAGACACGAAATCCTTTTGGAGAACTTCTTCAAGAAACTTCAAATCGAAGCACGTGTGATCGGTGATGTGGTAACGAGTCAAATTGCTCCGGCATGTATCGTTTACCAAAACCAATTGATCGAAAACGTAAAAGGACTGAAAGACCTTGGACTGAACAAAGAAGCTTACAGTTCACAGTTGAATTACATCGAAAGAATCTCAAAACACGTGAACCTAATCTTGGAATTGGCTGAAGAAATGCGTCAAGCACGTAAGAAAGCAAATACAATCGATGATATCCGCGAAAAAGCAATCGCTTATGATGAGGTTGTGAAGCCATTCTTCGATGAAATCCGCTACAACGTCAACAAACTTGAAAAAATCGTTGACGACGCAAAATGGCCATTGCCGAAATTGCGCGAGTTGCTTTTCATTCACTAAGAATACACCAAACAACAAACAATAATAAAGGGCTGTCTAAAAAAGACAGCCCTTTTTATATTACCTCAAAAATTGTGTCCGCTGAAGACTTTGAGCATCCGCCATGGTAGGTGTCTCCGACCATCCGCCATGGCAGGTGTCTCCGAAATTCCGCCATGCCTAGTGTTCACGTCCTTCCGCCCTGGTTGGTGTACCCACCCTTCCGCCCTGGCTGGTGTACCCACCTGCCAGAAACTTGTCTCCTCAATAATCGTAGTCTGTGATGCACCGACCAAATGCCCTGGCTGGTGTCCCCACCTGCCAGAAACTTGTCTCCTCAATAATCGTAGTCTGTGATGCACCGATCAAATGCCCTGGCTGGTGTCCCCACCTGCCAGAAACTTGTCCCTTTAAAATAATGGTCGGTGGGAACACCAACCCACGGCTTTGCTAGCCTTCCTATCTCAAATCCCATATCTCATCCTACCTTATTATACTCTCCTTCGTCTCTCCTTCGGACTTCGTTCGGACCTCGTTCGGAGCTTCTTCGGAAAACACCCGAACAAGGTCCAAACAAGGTCCGAACGAAAGAAGACTGAGAGTGGAACAAGAGTGGAACGAGAGTGGAAGGAGACTATATAAAAAGCATATATTCCAAATCATAAAAAAAGGGGACTTTTCCCTAGTCCCCTCATCAGATGTTACTAATAAAAAATAACTCTAACTAACTCCTCAAAGATGCCCAAAAGCATCATCTAAAAAGGATATATTTTACTGTTTGTGCTACCAATATTACTGTTTTAGGGTGTTTTTGGCTGGATACCGGAAATGATGGTTGGTGGGGACACCAACCATGGCGAATTAACCCTCTCAGGGTTAAATGCCGGAGGCATGAAATCTTCCTTAAATGCCGTAGGCATGTAATATCTATAGATTTGAAGATCACCTCAAACACCAACGCCATCGGCGTGGCATGTTTGTTAGACGGATGCAACGCAACCAAAACAATCCAACATTAATGATGGTTGGTGGGGACACCAACCATGGCCATTTCGTCACCTAACCCCAAAGGGGTGTCACTATTATAGCGGCAAAATAGTTTCCATCTCTTACGAGATGGAATGACAAAATCGTGAGTTTAGTGAAGGGGGGAATTGGGCGGGGAAATGGTCGCCGCAGCGACCACTTCCCCGCCCAATTCCCCCCTAGCCTCCCAGGAAATCGTGTCAATCCCAAGCTTTAGCTTGGGAAACTATTTAATCGCATTGCAGGGTTTTAGTTTGTTCGGCAGGGTGTATAGTCATTTAATTAACCAGCAATTTATAGTGACACCCCTACAGGGTTGCATGGCGCCGTTTAACCATTTTGCTATAATAGTTGCACCCCTTTGGGGTTGGATAACGGGATAACATATCTATAATAGTTGCACCCCTCTGGGGTTTACAAACATACCACACCTACGGCGTTGGGGTCTGAGGGGCTTACATTGCTATAGATATTACATGCCGATGGCATTTAAGAGATATTTAATGCCTCCGGCATTTAACACCCATGGGGTTTTTGGGTGTATAACCTATTTTTTCTTAACTTAATGACATTGCCCCAAAGGGGTGACACTATTATAGCGACAAAATTGTCCGTAAAAGGTCTATTGTCTACTGTCTATTCTAATTTTATTCTTCAAAAATATCTTTCCCATCGTTTCTTTATCCAACGCCTTCATATCAATCAACTTCAAATCTTTCACCATTTTCAAGGTATTTGTCTTGTAATATTGAAAATGTGGTGTTTTTAGATGATCCTCATATGCTTTTTGGTTCGCATATATTTCCAAAATCCTGATTTTATATTCATCATCTTTGATTTCCATCGGAAAAATAGAAACTACCCCTTCTTCTTTAAGAATAGACTCCCTTGCCTCATAAATTAATATCTTCTTATATTCCTCCCAATATTCGGGGTGAATTTCAAGTTCAGCCATCCTGACTAATTGGTGGTCGCCATGCCCTTTTCTATCAATTTCTTCAATTCCTTGAGAATAAGCCGTCAGGCTCAATAAAAAAAGTATAACCGCAGCTATAGGTTTTATCATAGACATAAGACAAAAGACATAAGACATTAGACCTTAAACAATTCTCCTAACAAAATTTACATTAGACCTTTTACATTAGACAATTTACAAATATATCCAGACATCATACCAATTCTTTTGTCTTATGTCTATTGTCTAATGTCTATTCTAGTTATTAATCTGTTGCGCTTGTTGCCCTACCGCACGTTCGCCAACAATCTTGATTTTATCCAATTCCGTAGTCAACTGTTTTAATTCGTCTGATTTGAATTGATAAGCCGCTGAATCAAAATTTTCTTGGAGATGAGCCCATTTTGTGGTACCTGGAATGGGAACAATAAATTGTTTTTGAGCGAGCAGCCATGCCAAGGCAACTTGTGCTACGGTCAATCCTCTATGGTCGCCAAATTCCTTCAAGATATCAATCAATGGCCAATTGGCTATAATAGCATCTTTTTGATACCTAGGCAGAGCTGCCCTATTATCATTCGATGGAATGTATTTGGTTCTTTCGTTAATATATCCGGTGATCAGCCCACGGCTTAATGGACTGTATGGCACAAAACCTATCCCTAATTCCTCGCAAACAGGGATCACTGTTTTTTCTGGCTGTCGTGTAAATAATGAATATTCACTTTGCAAAGCAGTTACTTGCTGAACAGCATGTGCTTTCCTGATATTGTCAACACTTGCCTCACTCAGACCGAAATTCCGGACTTTTCCAGCTTGAATAAGATCTTTTACAGTACCTGCTACATCTTCCATGGGAACATTCGGATCCACCCTGTGTTGATATAAAAGATCGATATAGTCTGTTCTCAACCTCTTTAAAGATTGATCTACTACCCTTTTGATGGTTTCTGGTCTGCTATCTAATCCTTTTGAAGGCATTCCGTCAACAAATCCAAACTTCGTTGCGATCAATATCTCTTTTCTGATCGGTTGCAAGGCCTCACCTACCAATTCTTCATTGATCATTGGACCATAGGCTTCTGCTGTATCAAAAAGATTCAAACCCAATTCTGCGGCTTTTATAATTAGATTGATACTCACCTGTCGATCTGGGACAAAGCTTCGATGGTAACTCATACCCATGCAGCCAAGGCCTATTGGAGAAACTTCCAATTGATGCTTCCCTGACCCTAAAACTCTCTTTGAGCCCTGTATATAAAGATCCTGCCTAAAGGAATTTATACTTTTACTTTCGTCAGCCTTCACAATATTGCTGCTAATAAAACCTAATCCCGCCAATGCACCCATTTTCAGAAATTCTCTACGGTTATTGATATTAGTGTTTTTCATGTCTTTGATTTAGTTTATTCAAAGGTCTATACATAAGTTAACAATTTAGTTATACAGATTACGGATTTATCTACCATCATTACTGTTAAAGTACTGATTTCCTTTGAATTCATCTTTTCCCTTGATTTAGACGTCAGAAAACATCATTTTTATAGAAAAGGAAGGATTATGAAACTACATTCTATAGATACGGGATTCTTTAAATTGGATGGTGGCGCTATGTTTAGTGTTGTTCCAAAGAGTATTTGGCAAAGGACCAATCCTCCTGATGAGCGTAACTTATGTACTTGGGCAACTCGCTTGATGCTGATTGAAGACGGCAAAAGACTTACATTGGTGGATACCGGAATTGGAGACAAACAAGATGAAAAGTTCTTTAGCCATTATTATATGCACGGCGATGACACCTTAGACAAATCCTTGAATAAATTAGGTTTTCATCGTGATGATATAACCGATGTCATCCTGACTCATCTACATTTTGACCATTGCGGTGGTGCGATCGTCCGTGAAGGTGAGAAGTTATTGCCTGCATTCAAAAATGCGAGATATTGGTCCAATAAAGATCATTGGGAATGGGCGGTTAACCCAAATCCACGAGAGAAAGCTTCGTTTCTAAAAGAAAATATCCTTCCGATTCAAGAAAGTGGGCAATTGAATTTTATTGATATCAACAGTCCTCAATACGATTCTGAGATTGATATGCGTTTTGCATATGGACATACTGAAGCAATGATGTTGCCTCAAATACAATATAAAGGAAAAACAATACTTTATATGGCGGATCTGCTGCCTTCGGTTGGTCATATCCCAATAGCTTATGTAATGGGTTATGATGTTAGACCCTTGGTAACTATGCAAGAAAGACAAGATTATTGGAAAGAGATTGTAGACAACGAATACATTATGTTTTTGGAGCATGATTCTGTTCATGAATGTGCCACACTTCAATATACTGAAAAAGGAATCCGATTAAAGGATACCTTTAAATTAAGCGATATATAACTCTGTAAACTATGTCTATAGATATTAAGAAAAGATTTGACCGAATTGTGGAGATCCTGATTCAACTTCAATCTAAGCGTATAGTTAAAGCTCAGGAATTAGCAGATCGATTTGATGTCAGTCTCAGGACAATCTATAGAGATATCAAAAGTTTGGAGCAAGCTGGAGTTCCCCTTATTGGTGAGGCGGGAATGGGCTACAGCATTATGGATGGCTATAGGTTGCCGCCAGTAACCTTTAGTAAAGAGGAAGCGCTGTGTTTTGTAGCGACCGAGAAGCTGGCGGAGAAATACTTGGATCAAACGAGTGCTGCGCAATATGCTTCAGCACTGATGAAAATAAAGGCAATCCTCAAAAGCCATGACCAAGATTTGGTGACCAATATGCAGGATCAGATCATCATGCGAAAACAGCATGTTCCTATCTTTCCAGAAAAAGTTCCTCATGTTTTGAGTACTGCCATCGAGGCAATAGCCAATAAAAAGCAAATTACGATTCTGTATCAAGGAATAAAAGACGACGAAGCGCAGCATAGGGTTATAGAACCGATAGGTATAGTCCATGAAATTGGATATTGGTATATAGTCGCCTATTGTTTGCAAAGACATGATTTCAGACAGTTTAGAAGTGACAGGATCGATGATATTACTTCTTCTGAGATACCTTTTAGTAAAATCCATATTCCGATGGATGAATATTTAAGTAGTCAAAAGCATCCAGAATTACCAAAGATAACCTCTAAAATAACAGTTACCCGTGAGTTTGCGCCTTATATACGCTGGCAAAGAAACAATTATGGGTATAAATCAGAGCGTAAATCTGGAGACAAAATAGAGATGACGTTCGAGTGCAGGGATATTGAGGAAGAATTCCCACGTTGGCTGATGATGTTTGGTGACAACATAAAAATAGAAGAGCCTGAAGAGCTTAAGCATAGCTTTAAAAAACTCTTTCAGGCCATTCAAAACAACATAAATAGTATTGTTTAAGCTCCTTGATAAGGATACGGGTGTTTCCACGGAGCTCTATAGTTTCTTTTTAACCTAGCTGTAGCTTCTTCATCGCCTACACAAATTTTCTTTTCAGGATCATATACCAATGGCCTTCCCAACTCCATGGATATATTTGCCAAGATACAGGAAGCAGATGAGATATGCCCTTCCAACACATCAGCAACAGGCAAGTGATTATTGTCAATCGCTGAAAGTAGATTTTTCATCTGACCTCTCGTTGCTGGTGCAGCATTCAGTTCTATTCTAGGTTCTTTTAAATCTTCTGGAAATTGTTCCTTCTCGTAGACTACGTCCCTTACGATCTTATCTCCTTTTGTAGGGATAAATTCCCATTTCATGGTACTCCCCTTTAATGTTCCCTTATCTCCATAGATCACAAATGCCCATGGAAATTCTGGATCGGCAGCGGTTCCCCATGTTCTGTGGTTCCATACACATTCCAGTTCATCATATTCAAAGATCGCAGTTTGGGTATCAGCAATATTGGATTTTGCTTCTTTCTGCACATACGTCCCTCCTGTGGCAGATATTTTCTTTGGCCAGCCCAAATTCAGCATCCAGCGCACCGTATCGAACATATGGACGCACATATCCCCAGTAATTCCATTTCCATACTCCATAAATGCTCGCCACCAACCTCCATGTGGCAAACCATCGTATGGCCTAAGTGGCGCTGGTCCAGTCCACATTTCATAATCCAAAAATGCTGGAACTGGCTCCTCAGGTGGATTTGCATTACTTTTCATATGATAATAGCAGCACATCTCTACATGGGAAATCTTGCCCAACAACCCTTTGCCAATGATGTTATCCTTGGCATCTATCATATGTGGCGTACTTCTCCTTTGGGTTCCGATCTGAACTTTCCTGTCGTGTTTACGCGCAGCAGCCACTATTGCCTCTCCTTCCAATACATCCACGCTTATTGGTTTCTGCAGGTATACATGAGCTCCGTTTTCAATCGCTGCAATTGCAATTAAAGCATGCCAGTGGTCGGGAGTTCCCACTAACACCACATCAGGCTTGTTTTCCTTCAGCAATTGTCTATAATCTGCATATTTCTTGGGCTCCTTTTTGGATTTCTGTTTTTGAGAAATCAAGGTCGCCGCTTCATCCAGATGTTTCTTGTCTACATCGCAAACGGCAACAACCTCCACATCTGCAACCTGTAGCAGCCTGAACAAATCACTCTTTCCATACCAACCAGCACCTATCAGCGCAACTTTGCGAGACTTTAATATTTCTTTAGCAAAGCCGGCATTTTGAAGAGCTGATAATGACAACAAGGCTCCGGCTCCTATAATAAATTGCCTACGGTTAAGGTTTACGTCTTTCATGTAAGTAATTGGGTTTATTGAGGTTTAATATATTAAGATAGGGATTTTGGTGGAAACTGCAAAATAACATCTCTTATTCAAGGGTTCTCCATCTAAAACTATTTTCCTACATTTGGCACAATCAATCAAAACCCTTAAAACCAACAATGAAATACTTTTTGTCGTTTATTTTCATTATTTCTTTTATTTCTTCCTATTCCCAAGACGAGCGAAAACCTGTAGTTTCATTCGAAGATGCTTATAAACGCGATTATAAAGCTACCAAAATATCATCCGACCAACCTAGGATCGATGGTAAATTGGATGAAGACATCTGGAAAAATCAGGGCGAATGGTCCGAAAAATTCTCGCAGGTTATTCCCTTTGAAAGAGCATATACGGGGTCATGGACAAAAATGAAAATCTTTTTCGATGACAAGAACATCTATGTCGGAGTCTATTGTAAGGATATTCACCCCGAAACCATGAATGCCTTTATTGGTAATCGGGATGATAACAGCAATGGTGATTTAATTTCCATTGCATTTGACCCCTACCATGATTATCGGGCTGCTGTTGAGTTTAACATCAATCTAGGCGGCAACAAGACTGATCTTACAGTAACGGATAAATTGTCTGTTAACCTCAGCTGGAATGCCGTTTGGGAAGGTAGAACTCATCAGGATTTGGCAGATTCGAGCTGGACTGCAGAATTGAGGATTCCATTCAATCAAATCCGATATAATCAAAAGAATGATGACGGAATCTGGGGCTTGCACGTGCGAAGAATTATTCGCAAAAATAATGAAGTACAGAATTGGAGTATGATTCCGATCAAAAATAACGGTCACGTTTTTTCATTCGGCACCATGCAGGGTATGCAAGATTTACCGAAACCTAAAGGCATCGAATTTCTGCCCTATGTCATGACCAAATTGATCCGAGAGCCAAAGATTGCCAATAGCCCATATCAAGACGGAAACCGTTGGAAACCAAATGCTGGTCTGGATGCAAAATTTGCCATCTCAGATTATACCATGGATCTTTCCATCAATCCCGATTATGGGCAAGTTGAATTGGACCCTTCTGTAATGAACCTAACTGCCTATGAGGTATTCTATGAAGAAAAGCGACCTTTCTTCCTCGAAGGTAAACATATCTTGGAATTTGACAATAACGAAGGCGGAATGATGTTCTATTCCCGAAGAATAGGTTCAAGACCTCGCTATCAGGTCCCAAATGTTGACAATGAGTATGTTTTTGCCAGTACAACCGATTTTGTCCCTATCCTTGGCGCCATGAAACTTACCGGAACGAACAGAAAAGGACTCACCATAGGAATTCTTGAAAGTATTACTGCCAGAACATCCCAAAAGGTAACTAATCTAGGAACAGGAGAAGAAAAAATTCAGACTGAACCGCTGACGAATTATACGGTTGCCCGAGTTCAGAAAAATTGGGACGGAAATACTCTCCTTGGCGGGATGATCACCTCTGTTAACCGAAACCTGAGCGAACCACATTTAGAGAATTTCCTTGTCAAAGATGCCTTTTCCGCTGGAGTAGACTTTACCAAATACTTTTCCAATAGGTTATATTATGTGGAAACCAAGGCTATGGCCAGCACCCTATCCGGCTCTTCGGAGGCCATTATGGCGATCAAAAACAATGCTACTCATTTTTATCAAAGGAAATCAGGTGCTGAATACTTACAAATGAATCCGGATGCCAGATCCTTAAGCGGAACTGGCGGTTATATCAAAGCTGGTAAAAAAGGTAATGCGCAGTGGACCTATGCTGAAACCTTTAGTTGGTCATCGCCAGGATTTGATCTCAATGAGGTCGGGTACCTTAAACAAACTGACTATAAACTCAATGAAACAGAACTAGCATTTCGAAAGACCGATCCTTGGGACCATTTAGAGCTGCTGGCATAACGCTGACCCAAAGAAATGTATGGAACTATGGCGGAAAATCCATGGACAACAATCTGGCGGTGAGATTTCGCAGCCTAACGATCAAAAGACGTATAGAAATGGATCTTAAAGAGGCATTCAGTTGGAATACTGTGGATAGCCGTATGCTAAGGGGTGGTTATGACCTAAGGTATAATCCCAACTTCACCCATACTTTTTCCATGAATTCTGACCGTGCAAAGCGTGTATTTCTAAAAGTAGATTACGATGGAAAGCATTTCTTGGATGGTGAAACCAGATATAATCAAATCAGACCTTCCTTGACTTTTAGAATTGGCAACCATATCCATTTAGTAACTCAATTCAATTATGCTTGGAACAAGGATAACCTTCAATATGTTGCCACCGTTTCGGATGCTCAGCAAGCCGACGTACCTGAATCTTATATAATGGGCAGAATGCGCCAGGAAACTTATGGATTTACCTTTAGGCTTCAAGGGAATATTACCCCTGACCTTTCCATTCAATATTACGGATCCCCATTCACTTCTGTTGCACAGTATGATCGATTTAAATACGCTACAAACACATTAGCGAGCAACTATTCGGATCGTTTCCAAGAATTTACACCTGATGAAATCAATTCGACAGATGGCAATTTATAACATCAGCAATCCGAATGCATCAGGAACGTTTAAAGATCCCAATTTCAGTTTCAATGAATTCAGGTCTAATTTAGTTGCCCGTTGGGAATATATGCCAGGTTCTACGGTTTATCTTGTTTGGGAGCACAATCGTTCGGGAAGAATGCCGATCTATCAACCGGGTTGGGGCTCTAACATCGACCAGATCTGGGGAATTGCTCCAACGAATACGTTTATGCTGAAAGTGAATTATTGGCTGGGTTGGTAAGTTGTAGTGGCTTGCCCTTCGACCCCTGGTTTCAACTCGGTTCCTGAGCAGAGTCGAAGAACAAACAACGCAGCGACCGGCTGAGGCTCCCCTCACGGACGGAGTCGAAGTTCAGGGACCGCCCTTCGGTCCGGTGGCTGAGCGGAGTCGAAGCCCAAGGACCGGACCAGGCTACGGATAAAGATGTCTCACAAAGAAATCTCTTCTTTTCTTTTCGCCGTATTCGCCGCCTGATGAATGTCCCATTCCGGGGATTACAACCAACTCATGGTCCTTATTGGCTCTGATCAATGCATTCGAAAATTGATAGGTCGAGGCAGGATCTACATTATCGTCTAGCTCTCCTACTATCAGCATCAGCTTTCCTTTTAACCTATTGGCATTTACAACATTAGAACATTCTTCGTAATGTTTTCCTATAGGCCATCCCATCCATTGTTCGTTCCACCATATCTTATCCATTCTATTGTCATGGCATCCACAAGATGCTACACCAACCTTATAAAATTCAGGATGAAACAATAGCGCCCCTGCTGCACTTTGTCCCCCCGCTGAGGTGCCGTAAATGCCTACGCGTTCCAAGTCCATGTATGGGTATTTTGCAGCTGCTGCCTTCATCCACAGAATGCGGTCAGGGAAACCAGCATCTTTTAGGTTTTTCCATGCCACATCATGAAAAGCCTTTGAACGATTAGAAGTGCCCATTCCATCAATCTGCACTACAATAAAACCAAGTTCGGCCAAATCCTGCATCCCCGAAGGATTCGCATAAAAAGATTTTGGAACAAATGAACTATGGGGTCCCGCATAAATATATTCAATTACCGGATATTTCTTGTTAGCATCAAAGTTAGTAGGTCTAATAATAATCCCCCAGATATCCGTCTTTCCGTCTCTTGCTTTGGAAGTAAATACTTCAGCAGGCTTCCAGCCTATATCACTGAAATTATTTAAATTAGATCTTTCTATATCCATTACTACTTCGCCTGCAGAGTTTCTTAAAACAGTGACAGGAGCCTGATCGATTTTGGAATATCTGTCAACAAAATAACTATAATCTCTACTGAAAGTCCCTTCATGATTTGCCAACTCAGGACTCAGGTCTTTTAGATTAGTTCCATCCAAATTCATGGAATAATAATGGATGAAATAAGGGTCTTCGTCTTTATTCATTCCAGATGCAGTAAAGAAAATCTTCTTTTGTTTCTCATCCACCTTCAAAACACGATGTACTACCCAGTCTCCTTTGGTAAGTTGTTTTTTAACTTCACCATTATTTCCATCAATCAGATATAAATGGTTCCAGCCGTCCCTTTCCGATGCCCAAATTATTTCTTTGCCATCATTTAGGTCATAGCGGAATTTCTTGCCAGAATAATCTATGAAGGTTTTACTGGTTTCATTTAATACAGTTGTAGTTATTCCCGTATTTGCATCCAACTCCATAATTGAATACTGTTGATGTCCGCGCTTGTTGTATTCAAAGGAAACAGCATGGCTATCCTGTCTCCAATCTAATGCATACAATGCAAATTGATTATCAACCATCGCTTTATCTACCGTCCATAACTTTTTAGTTTCCAAATTATAAACAATTGGAAAATATTGACTCAGGGTGTCTCCTGGCTTTATATAATCTTTTGTATGAACCTTCGGCTGCAACTGATCTATCGGCGATGATTCTATCAAAGTGAGTTTTCGAACTTTAGCTTTCTGTACCTTTGAACTAGAGATTTTCTTTCCATCAGGCGACCATAAAATCATCGAAGAATAAAAGAAATCTTCAGTACCATCTTTGGTGATTTGTTGTTCTGAATTTTCCTTACCCTTATCTGCAATATAGATATTAAAATCCTTTAGATAAGCGATTTTGGACTTGTCAGGAGATTCAACAGGATTGCCTTTTCTTTCATCAATTCGATGTCCCCAATAACCCATAGGTTTTTGGTCTACTGAATCAAGTTTAGCCAATACTTTTTTGCTACGGTCCCATTTCCAATGGAAACCATCATACTGAAATTTCACTGTATCCCGGTCTACTAACTTAGGAACACCTTTCTGGAAAAAATAAGGGTCAATGTTGGATTTTAGTTCTACAAACAAGGCATTCTGCAGGTCATTTAATGGGAATAAATCACCCTTTGTCTTGGCGACAGGATCAACGATGATTAACTCTCGACGGCCTTGACCATTTTTCTCGTACCAAAAAACATCCCCTTTCTCGCTCCAATTTATTTGAATTACATCATTATCCAGACCTTGAGCCAAACGTCTTTTTACAAATTCTGAACGCTTATAATCCTCTGGAGTACCTTGTGAAAAGGCAGAAAATGAAATAACAGATATGATGAGATATAGGAAAAGATGTTTTAGCATGGTATAAGATAAGTATTTATGTGATTTTATTCACATATTTCCTTTTCACAATTTTACTTACGCTATACATCATTACAATGGTCAGGATACTGATTACAACGACAATATATCCCATGGTTGTATAATGTTCCAATGGGCTTTCTGGTGTTTGTTGAACGATAATCATCCCCGCGATAATTGCTCCAATCCCTCCTGACATCTGCTGTAAGGAAGCACTTACGCTCATAAATGCTCCGCGATCCTCTTTGTCCGGAACTGCAGACACCAATGCTGAGGAAGGTGTTACCCGACTTAATATACCCATCATCATCAATATATTAAGAACTACTACCAGAACAAAAGGTGTAGGACCTAAAGCGGTATAGATTAAGACCATAATCATCATCCATGTGGTTGCTATCGCAAAGATCTTAAACTTGTCAAACCTATCACTGAGCCATCCTACCAAGGGCATGATGACCAGCGAAGCAATACCCGAAATCATAAATAACTGTGGTAGTTGTTCATGAGTAATATGGAGGTTGTTTACGGCAAAGACACTTCCAAAAGGCATCATCATAAATCCACCGATGGACAGCAATGCAGTTGCCAAAAAACCTATTCTATAATCTCTACGGGTAAATGTGCTCCATAAATGCTGAAGAGCTGATTTATTTTTTTGGAGTCCTATATGTTCGGTGATGGATCTAAGTTTCAACGCAATCAAGATGGCGATAAACACAGCTAATATGGCGATCATCAAAAAGGCACTCTGCCAACCCCAAGCATTGCCGATGTATAAGCCAATTGGAATTCCCAAAACTTGACTGGCTCCAAATCCCATCTGCACAAAGCCCATTACCCTTCCTCTTTGATCCAGGGTAAATACGTCCGTAATAATGGCCATGGAAATAGACCCGATCACTCCTCCAAACAAGCCGGTTACCACCCTTGCAGCCACCAACATGGTATAGTTAGTAGAAAATCCGCAGAGAAATGTACCGATGATAAATCCGGTGTAGAAGAAAAGAAGTAATTTCTTACGGTCAAAGCGATCTGCAAATCCCGCTGTTAGCAATCCTGAAACTCCGGCACTGAAAGCATAGGCAGAGACCGCAACACCAAACTGTGCAGGCTTTAGATCAATGGCTTTCATCAACATGTCCCCCATGGGCGACATAATCATAAAGTCCAGTACGACTGTAAACTGTGTAAATGCAAGGATAAAGATAACAAGCTTCTGATAGCCGGTAAGTGGAGATTTAGCGATTGATTCCATAGACGGAGATAAAGGTAAGCATTGTGATTAGTAATTAGTAGTAAGTATTTAGCAGTTAGATTAAGTGTATTATCTTTATTGTTGTTATTGGTAATTATGTATGTAATTTTTATTTGAATATGCTCAAATCTGTAATAATCCGACAGGAAAACCCTGCTGACTATCCAATTGTTTTTGAATTGATCAAAGAATCTTTCAAGAATGAAGGACATACTGACCATCAGGAGCAATTTTTGGTGGAGAGATTGAGGAGTTCAGATGATTTTGTTCCAGAACTATCTTTAGTAGCAGAGATTGAAGGTAAGGTTGTTGGATATATCTTGTTGACTAAGATCAAGATTATAGGAAAGGAAGTTGTTGGGAGTTTGGCGATGGCACCTGTAGCGGTATTGCCAGAATATCAAAATCAAGGTATCGGTGGGAAATTGATTGTTGCGGCTCATAACAAGGCGAAGGAGTTCGGTTTTGAATCGGTTATTGTGTTGGGACATGAGGGGTATTACCCAAAATTTGGATATAAACTGGCTGAAAGTTTTGGGATAAGGCCGCCATTTGATGTTCCAAGCGAGAATTTTATGGCGATAGAGTTGGTTGATGGGAAGTTGGAAGGTGTTGAAGGTGTGGTGAAATATGCTGAAGAATTTGGATAGGCGAATTTTTTTATAATAGTTACACCCTTACAGGGTTGAATGGCGAATTAGCCATGGTTGGTGTCCCCACCAACCATCAATTCCGGTAGCAATTTAAAAATATTCATTTGTGATTTAAAGAAACATGCCACACCGATGGCGTTGGTGTTTCAGGTGAATTCCATTTCTATAGATATTACATGCCGATGGCATTTAAGAGATATTTCATGCCTCCGGCATTTAACCCCGATGGGGTATCTCGCAGTGGCAGGTGTCCCCACCTGTCTATAATAGTTACACCCTTACAGGGTTGAATTGAACCGGATAATCATTGCTATAATAGTTACACCCCTCTGGGGCGGAATGGCGAAAAGAGCCGTGGTTGATGCCCTCACCTGCCACTGAAAATATGCCAATGGCCTTATATTTTTCCTATAATAGTTACACCCTTACAGGGTTGAATTGAACCGGATGATCATTGCTATAATAGTTACACCCCTCAGGGTGGCATGGTGAATAGAGCCGTGTTTGGTGACCTCACCTGCCACTATTATAACTGATGGGTGATGGTCCCACCTGCCATGGCGAAATGACTCGCCTTCCTTTGTCGAATGTCTTTTGGCTATTAAAAAAATAGTTTCCACATCTTTCGATGTGGAATGACACGAATGTCGAGAGGAAGAGGGGGCGATTTTTTGGAGGATGTAGTTGCGGCGAGCCGCAACTACATCCCCCAAAAAATCGCCCCTTTTTAAAAAAAGCGTCTGTCATTCTTGAGCTTTAGCTCAAGAAACTATTTTTCGCTATAATAGTGACACCCCTTTGGGATTAGGTGGCGAAATGGCCGTGGTTGGTGTCCCAACCAACCATCAATTCCGGTAGCCATCAAAAAATATTCATTTGTGATTTAAACAAACATGCCACACCGATGGCGTTGGTGTTTCAGGTGAATTCCATTTCTATAGATATTACATGCCGATGGTATTTAAGAGATATTTCATGCCTCCGGCATTTTACCCCGATGGGGTTTCTCGCCGTGGCAGGTGTCCCCACCTGTCTATAATAGTTACACCCTTCCAGGGTTTAATGGTATCTACCTCAGTTCTCCATAAATGCATAGGCTATCATGTGGCAGATATGCATATGGCAATCCTCTACGCGGCCGTAATGATCTGAATGGACTTTGAGAACAAGGTCTGCCAAGTCGGCTATCTTGCCTCCTGCTTTGCCGGTTAGGGCGATAGTGAATATATTTTTGTTTTTGCAGTATTCAATGGCTTTGATCAAGTTTGGCGAATTTCCGCTGACGCTCATCATCATGACCAGATCGCCTTCTTTTGCAAAATTTTCCAATTGCCGGTAAAATATATCATCGTAGGAATAATCATTGCCTATCGCTGTGATCCAAGCTGTATTATCATTCAAAGACATACATCGGAACCTACGAAAGGTTTTATCTGAAGCTCCTTTGCCCAAATCCGTTATAAAATGTGAGGCATTGGCGGCACTACCTCCGTTGCCAAATACAAAAATCTGACGGACAGCCTTCAATGCTTCGGTAAATTTCAAAATTATTTCTTCAACTACATCTAAAGGAATGGAGTCAATTGCTGTTTTATGTTCGGTTAGATAATGATCTAAATAGTTTTTCATAATTAAAATGTGTTTAGGTATTCCTCAGCTATTAGGTTAGCTTATGATTATTTTAAAGTTGATTTTGCCAATTCAAGTGCTCCAATGGGCACCACATCCTCCGCCAATTGTGCGATTTTAATTTCAGGTGCCGGTAAAAATGCTTTCAACAGATAATTGTCCAGCTGTTTAGCAATCGGTATGGCGAGAGCATCACCCAGCAATGACAGCCCTCCTCCAATTACCAGGACGTCGGGATGGAAAAGATGAACGATATGCGAAAGTGCAAATGCCAAGTCATCGGCCACTTCCTCGACGATTTGTTTTGCATCCAGATCTCCGGCTTCCAAAGCTGGTTTTAAAAGTGTTGCTTCTGGTCCATAATCTGCCTTTGACAGACTAGATAATATGCTTTCAGGATTTTGATCTATGTACTGCCTTACCCGTTTGTTGACTGCCCAACCTGAACATTTTGACTCCAACGTTGCACCAGATTTATCCATTCTGATATGACCGATTTCTACCTCTCCAGGTACTTTCCCATGATAGATCGAATTTTGAATGACTAGGCCACCACCTATTCCACTTCCTATGGTCATATAAAAAACTATATCTCTCCCCTTTCCATGACCGTAAATCGCTTCACCCAAAGCTGCTACATTTGCATCATTGTCTATGCCGACTGGTTTTCCTGTCAGATTCTCCAACCAAGACCTTAAATTGAAATTCTCCCAACCATCGATCTGATGGGATACCTGAATCGTACCATCCTTCCAATTCACCGGCCCCCCAAATCCAATTCCAATTGCTGATATAGTCTCCATCAGTGGTTCCCAAGACTCCAAACATTCTTTGATATGATCTTGTATGCCCTGAGCGGCTTTAGCAGGATCAATGGTATACCGTTTTCTTTCTGCTATATTCCCTTCTGAGTCACCTACGACCAACTGAAGCTTGGTTCCTCCAATTTCAATTCCAATAAATCTTTCTTCCATGATGTATTAATTCTCTAAGGTTGTCAGTTCCTATGTTATTGTAGATTTATCTGTTCCAATTGGTTTTTATAGATTTCCATTATCTGTTTCAAGGCTGCAGGATTTTCTTTGAGATCTCCTTCATATTCGATTGACAATACTCCCGAGAAGTTGTTTTCTTTCAACAGCTGCATCAAGTCCAAGGTTGGGATATTTCCGCTTCCCCAAACTACGTCCAAGCCATCTGCAGATTCCATCGAAACATCCTTGAAATGCAGTGCCATTAATCTGCTCTCGACTTTTTTCAAACTTTCCAAGGGATCCAAGCCAGAACGAAGCCAATGACCAACATCCGCACATACTCCAATCAAAGGACTTTTATCGGCCAGCTGGCTCATCAATGAATCGGGATTCCAATACATCGAAGGTTTCGCATGGTTATGGATGGCAAGCTTAATTTGATATTTCTCACAGAGGTCTTCTATCTGGTCCATAAATTTAGGCTCAGGCTCTGAAACGATAAGCGGGATTTCCATTGACTTGGCAAATTGAAACAGCTTTTCCCAATCGGCATTACTTGTTGGACTGATTACTCCAATATCTGCCAACTTAACCTGTTTTTCTTTCAACAGTTCATTTACCTTTAGTTGGGTGGCTTGGTCCATGTTGAAATCCATCTTACCATCTAACCCAGCCCCTATCTGTTGTCCAGGAAAAATTCCTATTTCATCAATTCCTAATTCTTTTGCCTTATCGACAGCTTCAGAAAATGTTCCCTCTCTAAAGGTATAAGCCAAAATTGCGAGATGCCAATTGGTGGGTTTAGACAAATCCACATTTTCCGTAGAGTCAGACTTTTAGATATTGGATTGATTTGTTGAAGATGTTGGATTACAGCCAGCAGTAAAGCCAAAGCAGCTATTTGTAGAAAACAACAAAACTTGATTCACATAGGGTCTAGAATTGAATCCTAATAACAGCATAAGATTGATAATAAACCGGTAGAGGTACGATGATCACTTAGCATGTTATTGAGGATGGTTAGGTTTATTATTACATAAATAACAATAATATTCAAATAATCAAAACAAGATGGTTTATAACGATATATAGAATAGTTACCTATAAACAGGTAATTTTTAAATTACCTTAAAATTAATGCCTCCTATCTCCTATTTTTAATTATGAGAAAAATAAAATTCACACTACCTACAATTGGCTTAATTGCCATTTTTTTTCTTACAACATCATTATTTACTGCATGCAGCAAAGATGAAAATGGTAATCCCAAAGACCATAATGTAAGATATGAGATTACAGGAAACATAACTGTTCCTGTTACTATTCAGTATACACCCACTGTCGACGAGAACGGAGATTTTGACGATGACTATGAAGTTACCACCAACCTGCCATGGAAAAAGATGTGGTTATAGCATATAATGCTTCAGGTGCGGGCTGCAATGTTTCCGCAGACGACGCAAGCCCAGGACAACAAGTAACTGTCAAGATTTTCGAAGACGCAAAGAAGTAATCAACCATAAAGGAGTTGTTGATGGAGACGGAAATCTGCAGATCAGCTTGAACCATGTTTTTAAGAGGTAAAAATAATTTTTAGCATCAAGGGCAAAGGGTCGAATTAGTTACTACTAAATACTATTGTTATCTTTGCCCTTATGTCTACAGGGTTAATTTCACAAGATACTATTATTGCATTGGCGACCTCTCCAGGTGCTAATGGTGCTATTGCTGTTATTCGTCTTTCAGGATCTAAAGCAATTGCTTTGGTCAATGAAGTCTTTAAAGGTAAAGACTTGACAAAGCAGGCCTCTCATACTGTTCATTTCGGAACGATTAGGGATGGTGAAAGCATTATCGATGAGGTTCTGGCTACAATTTTTGTCGGCCCCAATTCGTATACGAAAGAAGATACTGTTGAAATATCGACTCATAATTCAGCTTATATTATTGAGCGAATTATTACCCTATTGATCAAAAAAGGTGCTCGAGCGGCACGTGCTGGGGAGTTTACATTACGCGCGTTCCTAAACGGCGGAATGGATCTTTCTCAAGCTGAAGCCGTAGCCGACCTGATTGCCTCCAATTCGGCAGCATCTCATCAAATCGCAATGCAGCAGATGCGTGGCGGTTTCTCTAACCAACTAAAGAAACTCCGCGAAGACTTGGTCCACTTTGCTTCATTGATTGAACTGGAACTGGATTTCTCTGAAGAAGATGTGGAGTTTTGCCAACCGTGATCAATTAAAAGCTTTGATTCAGCAGATTCATGCTGTTATCGCTAAACTAATCCGTTCGTTTGAACAAGGGAATGTGTTGAAGAATGGGGTTCCAGTTGTTATTGCCGGCAAGCCAAATGTTGGTAAGTCTACCCTACTCAATGCCTTATTGAACGAGGAACGTGCTATTGTTTCTGATATCGCGGGTACGACACGTGACACGATTGAAGATGAAATCAATATCAATGGTGTAACTTTCCGTTTTATCGACACTGCAGGAATCCGTCATACCGAGGATGTTGTTGAGGCCATCGGCGTGGAAAGAACTCGTGAAAAAATGAAACAGGCAAGATTGATTATCTACCTCTTCGACCCTACTCAAGACCAGATCTCAGGAGTGCAAGAACAAATTGAATACGTGGAAGGACTGAATATTCCGTTTGTCACTATTATTAATAAGTCTGACCTGATCACAGATGCTCAAAAAGAAGAATATGCCGTGCTGAATCCAATCTATATTTCTGCTAAACACCAAATCGGTATCGAAGAACTGAAAGAAGAACTCCTAAATCAAGTTAACCTTTCGAATATCAATACCGATGATGTCATGGTAACCAATATCCGCCATGTGGAAGCTCTGCAAAATACTCAAGAGGCTTTGGAAAAGGTATTGTATGGAATTGATAACCCGATTACATCGGATTTCCTGGCAATGGATATTAGACAAGCGCTGCATCACTTAGGGGAAATTACTGGGACAGTTACTACAGATGATCTGTTGGATAATATATTTAGTAAGTTTTGTATCGGGAAGTAACCATGATAATTTAGGATTATTTAAAAACACTTATAAACACTAAAATAGCTGATTACTAATTAAAAATGATTATCTAAATTATTACAAATAATCAATATTACCAAATAATTAATCAAATATTTGTACCTTTGATGTACCTAATTTATTTACAATTTATTTTTTGTACCTAATTAGGTTTACAAAGTTTACATATTTTACTTATTTAAACAAGTATAAACTAATTTAAATTTAATGAGCTCCAATATTCAAGTCACTAGGATTTGCCAACATTGTTCCAAAGAATTTATTGCCAAAACAACTGTGACTAGATTTTGCTCTGATTTATGCGCAAAAAGAAATTACAAATTAAGGCAGAAGCTCGAAAAGATCAACAGCTCCGACATTGAGACTGCTAATCAAAGAATAAAGGTCACCCCAAATAATGTAAAAGATATCACAAGCAAAGAGTACCTATCAGTTACTGAGGTTGGCCAATTGATAGGTTGCTCCAGGCAGAACGTTTATAAATTGATTAACACCGGAAAACTGACCGCATCCAATCCATTAGAGAGAAAGACTATTATAAAAAGATCCGATGTCGACAAGATGCTTAAAGATAATGAAGTCAAAAATAAACAGAACCATGTAATTATTGATGAGACTCCTGAATATTACTCTATGCATGAGATAGAGGTTAAATTCAATATGTCAGAAAAGGCAATTTATGAATTGATTAAAAGGAATGGATTAGAGAAAATTAAAAGGGGCAGATACTCATTGGTTCTGAAGAAAGAAATAGATAACCTATTAAGCTAAAATCATGATAAAGGTAAAAGTAAGAAACAAACCCTTAACAGACAAAAGGAAGCTATCTCTTTATCTTGATTTCTATCCAGCTATTCTAAAAGATGGCAAGGAAACTAGAAGAGAATTTATCAAGACTTATATTTATGCTAAGCCGAAATCCGATCAAGAGAAACAACACAATAGAGAGAAACTTTCATTTGCTGAAGCATTAAGGCTTCGTAGAGAAAACGAAGTAAATAAACCTGAGATTTATGCAAGCCATGAAAAAGAGCTTCTTAGACGTCAGGAAATCGGATCAAGATCTTTTAACAAATATTTTCTTAAGCTGGCCAAAAAGAGAAAAACTTCCAATTATAAAACTTGGTTGACCTCTATTGACTACCTAAATGCATTCCATCCTAATGAGTTAACTTTTAAAGACCTGACAGTTAACTTTATTGAAAATTTCAGAGATTACCTTTTATCAGCTCCTTCAATTAGATCCAAGACATCCAAAATATCCAGGAATACCGCATCGAGTTATTATCTTAAGTTCAAAGCTGCACTGAAGCAAGCCTATAAAGATGGACTTATTGAATCAGACCTGGGGTCACGTGTAGAAGCGATCAAAGTAGAGGATTCAAATCGTGAGTTTTTAACCATTGAGGAGTTAAACTCTTTAGTCCACACACCGTGTGTGGATCCATTGATGAAAAAAGCGCATTGTTCAGCGCATTGACGGGATTGAGATTTTCAGATATTAAAGGGTTACGGATCGCACAAGTTGTTAAAACAGACTTAGGTTATCACCTTGAATTCACCCAACAAAAAACCGGCAAATTTGAAAGACAGCCAATTAGTGATCAAGCATACAAAATGCTTAATCTTAAGGAAGGATCCAGAGGGAATGATCTTGTCTTTAAAGGACTTAAATATAGTGCATACAACAATAAGTTTCTTGCTCAGTGGATCGGGGCTGCAGGAATAACGAAAAATATAACTTTTCATAATTTTAGACATACATTTGCCACTCTTCAATTGCATTATGGAACAGATATTTACACCGTTTCCAAGCTTCTTGGTCATAAATCATTGAAAACAACTCAGATATATACCAAAGTTTTGGACCAAGCAAAACAAGATGCTGTGAATAAGATTAAGTTAAATTTTGATAATGAATAGGTTATGAAAGTAAGAGATTATATTCCTTTTTGGGGATTTGTATTTAGTTCTGAAACAATGCTTAGAATTGGAGATGGAGATCTCTATGGTCTACTTGATAGTGAGAGTAATGAAGTTTTAATGACTTCAATCAAAGGTAATTATATATATACTCAACATCTTTTTGAAGATGAAAAATATGAAGATTTTGAACTTGATGACAGTTTAATTTATGCTTTATATTGTGATGATCACCTTCATTTTACTACCTATATAAATAAAGTTGAGCCCGAAAATGTTACAATAGAATTAAGGTATTTATATGACAACTATGTAGAGAATGGTGGAAAGGCATTAGATTGGTTAAATCTAATGATCCTAGATGTTGGAACAATGATAACTAATTATAATATAGAAATTAGGCACACCATTCAAAAGAATATTATGGAGTGGTACGAAACTGCTGTGAAGTACGATAAATATTTTAAAGATAATTCGGTCGATCCTGGCTTTTTCGATTCCCCCAAAGAGATAAACTCACTTGAGGATATATTTGATCCTAAATACCATAATTATATCTTTAAGTTCCTGGATGCTATTAGAGTAAGTAACCCTCCTGTGTTAAATAGCGAATATAAATTTATTGAAGGTCAGGGGAATAAAGGTTTTTTAGGTATGTTCCTAAGAAAGTTAAAAGAGGAAGGTGTCATAAAAATAAAACTCATTCCGGAACATTCATCACAAATCTCAAAATTATTTGGATTCAATAATAGACTATTATTTAGCCAAAACAGAAATTATCTATTTTTAGACAATCAAGTTTCAATCGAACGAAAAATTCAAAGTATAATAAAGAGTATTTAAAATAAATTTTCTCGACTGTCGAAATAGTCGAATTGGTCGAAATATTTCTAGCTTAACTTTGTCATGGATATTAAATTAAATTGATATGCTTGACATAAACTTAACATTTGATCAACTTCCTTCTGAAGTTGCTAGGCAAGGGAAAATGCTAGATAAAATAATCGATATTTTATCGAATAATGAACATTCAATTGTTTCAGCAGAATTTGAAGATAGACTTCTAGTTTTTAACGAAGCCTGCCAATACTTAAATCTTTCAAAACCTACCGTATATCGCAAAGTTTCAAACAGAGAGATCCCCCATATTAAAAGAGGAAGGAAACTATACTTTTATGTTAGTGAGCTAAATGCCTACCTCAAAAAAGGTAAAAGAAAAACCCTAGAAGAAATCCAAGAAGAAGCTAACCAATTCGATAAAAAAAGGAGATAAATCCTATCTCCTTTAAGTACACTAAACAAACAAAATCCACACATCAGAAAACCAACTACAGGTTTCAGCACGGAGCTGAAGCCAAGGAATTTATTGTTTAATTAATTCAATAGTTAAAGGTATGAAAAATACTGTAAATAAACAAGTTAAACCTTGTTTAAGTCGAGATTTAAGATTGTGTGAGGAATGGATGATTATACCAGTATTATCCTCAAAGATTGGAGGTATAAATGGGCGCTCCTAAACTAAAGGCACTTGAAATTCAAAAGGCAGTTGAACAATCATTCAACAGTTTCCAACAACCGGATATAAATGACAAACTATTAGATCTTTTAAAGAAATCGGAACTCAATCCTGATTCAAATTTTGATAAACCTGAATCTGTTTTGTCAATAATGCAACCTAATGGAGAAGTACCAATGTTCGTAAGGGGTTCGATATCACAAATTAACGGTAAAGCTAAAAGTGGGAAAAGTACATTTCTAACCATCGCAGTTGCAAATGCAATAAATGGCAGTGATTATGACGAAGAGGTTTCCTTCATAGCAAAGGGAAATATTAGAGTACTATGGTTTGATACAGAGCAAGGTGGATATTATGCGCACCGAACATACAAAATGACATTAGCCAAGCTCAAAAGCGATAAATTATTGCTACTAAAATATTTCGATCTACGGGAACATGATGCAGAAACTCGCTTAAAAATGATTCAATTAGCATTAGAGATAAATCAAGAAATAGGGCTGGTGATTATCGATGGCACTAGAGACTTATTATATGATTACAACGATCCCAAGGAATCATCCAAGCTGGTAACTGAACTCATGAGGCTTTCAACCACCTACAACTGTCATATCGTGAATGTCCTTCACTTGAATAAAAGCAATGGAGAATCAAGGGGACATCTCGGAACAGAGCTTGACAATAAATGCACATTGACCATGGTTGTTAACAAACTCGAAGATACAAATGGAGCATCGATTGAAACAAAACTCAATAGAGATGCCCCTATCCTACCTATTGAATTAATCAGAGAAGATGATGGCGAAATATATTTAAGAGAAGGATTTATTAATAGATCAGGAAATAAAGCTGAACCCATTACATTGCTAGATGAGGACCATATGAATATTTTAAAAGAAGTATTTACTAAAAAAAGTGAGTATAACTCTGGGGAATTTAGCTCAGAATTAAAGAAAACGGTTTCTAGTTACATTAATCGAAGCGCTCCTGATTCATTTATTAGACCGCTGATTAAGCAATACCAAGCGAAGGGATTTGTTTCTTTTCAAGGTGGAGGGAATAAGCGGTCTATTAAGTTGGTTGAGTCTGTTAACAAACTACCTAACTAACTCAAACACCAAGGTTAATTCAGTCAGTTGGTTGCCCCTTATATATATAAGGGCAACTAACCAACTAACTGGGATTACAGTTTCATAAAATTACTGAGTATGTCAAACTATAGATATCAACTGGAACCATATCGCGGAATGAGATCGAGATACGAATGTCCTAGCTGTGGAAAGAAAGGAAAGTTTGCCAAGTACATTGATATAAAAACAAGGGAATACGTGGACACTTTGGTAGGTAGATGTGAGAGGTCCGGAAGCTGCGGTCACCATTATACCCCTAGTCAATACTTTGAGGACAACAACATCAAACCTGCAAAAAGAGAATTTCATAGACCGGTCCGCATAGCAAAGAAGGAAACAAACCATATTGAAAATGATATCCTAAAGAATTCATTGAATGCATATGATCAGAATAACTTTGTTGAGTACTTATTGAGCAGGTACGGTACTGAAATAACTATGAAAGCTGTTGTTGATTATAGGATAGGTACTTCTAAACATTGGCAAGGCTCAACAGTCTTTTGGCAAGTAGATAAGGACTCAAAAATTAGAAGCGGCAAGATCATGCTTTACAACCCTGAAACATGCAAAAGGATCAGAGAACCCTTCAGTCATATTCAATGGGTTCATTCTGCCCTTAAGATTAAAGATTTCAATCTTTCTCAATGCTTATTTGGCGAACACCTTTTAAATGGCAACAACAAGCCTGTGGCAATAGTAGAAAGCGAAAAGAGTGCTATAATAGCTAGTCTATATTTTCCGAAATACATTTGGCTTGCATGCTGTAGCCTACAAGGCTTAAATAAGACGAAATGCGAGGTGTTAAGAGGACGTGAGGTTATATTATTCCCCGATTTAAAAGGCTTGCACACGTGGCAGGAAAAGGCATCAGAATTGAAAGAGCTTACCAAGATAACCGTTTCTACATTTTTGGAGGAAAATGCAACTCAGGAGGAAATTGATCAAGGATTAGATATTGCAGATTACCTTTTAAAATATGATTTGAGTGAATTTTCGGAAACCATAAAAAAGGAAAATAGCGAATCACAATTAATAGAGTTTCTATCAGAGCTGTCTACATTTATCCCTGAGAAGGAACAAGTATCAGATGGAATTGAAACCATTGAAGATTTCAAACAGTACATCATTGATGCGACAGCCAATCCAAATGGCAAAAGAATTTGAATTAAGAACTATATACCGCATCATGCACATGAATGGGTATAAAGAATTTGAAAACAAGTATTAAACAATAAAACAGGAGGAAAAGATGAGAAGGAAGATTGTTAATCCAAACGATTCAAACAAGAACAGAAAGAACCGGTTAAATGCTAATCATTTCATTGCGTTTGACAGGAAGTATAAAACCCGGTGATTTAGTTTACCATTATACCTTATTCCACGAACCAGGAAATATATCGGTTTATACTTTGAGAGGAAAGAAGTTCTGTACCGTATGGTATGAAAACGGTAATGAATTCATTGATAACGTTCATGAGCTTTCCGAGGCATTGGGATATGAAACAACTCTTCAGATGTTGGGAGACTACCATTTTTGGGAAACTGCCATTGGACTCAAAGAGAGGTTTGGAGTATGGCCGATCTATCGCTTCAATTGGCTTGAGGTGAATTATGGGACAAAGATATTTCGAATTGACAAAACCACGGGAATTGAAGCTCAGGAGCTATCAGAGTATATAAGGGATAAATGGTTGGATAGTGTAGAGATGATGAAACGATGCGGTTAAATACAAAGGAAAAGCTAAAGAAATTGTTGGGGTTGTCAAATGACTGCCAACTAGTTGGATTTGATGGTGATATTAACTACCGGTACTACATCTATGAATGCAACGGCAAAAGATTCAAGATTATATGTGACCGCATCACCAAGGAACATTACATAAAAACTTGACGATGATTTTGCTATTGCTATGGGATATAACAACCATCTTCAAATGATGTCAAAGGATCATGTAATAGGACTTTTTGAATCAATAAGAAAAGATATATGGTAGATGGGTGTTTAAGAGGGTTTGATACGGAGGTTAAAATGAATAATAAAAAGAAATCAATGTTAGAGGCATTGAAAGCAAAAATGGGGAATGTGACTGCAGCTTGCCATGCGGTGGGGGTTAGTAGAAAAACTTTTTATCAATGGAAGAAAGAAGATGAGGAGTTTAGAACGAAATCTGAGGAAATGAGTGAAGTTGTATTGGATATTGTCGAGGACGCTTTGTTATCTCAGATTCAAAATGGTAATTCAACTTCTACGATATTCTATTTGAAAACTAAGGGTAAAAGCAGAGGATATATAGAGAAACAAGAAATTGAGAGTACGTCTAAAGTTGACGTCACATCAAACTCCTTAGACATTTCCTGTTTAACATTGGAAGAGAAAAAGACACTTAGGGATTTACAACGTAAGCTCGTTAGTCATAATGAGCAAATAAACGAATCTAAGCGCACAATGATTGTGTTTACTAATGGTTCTAGATCAGAGAATGAAGAAGAGAAAGATATTGAATATGACGACTGAAACAAAAGGTAACAAATATGTGTAAAAAAGAAGATTACTAAAATTTTTAGTTATATTTGTTCATTCATAATTTAGGTTAATAATTGGTTTGTAAAGTCCTTACACCTCCCCGGTGTAGGGATTTTTAAAATAATTTGATTATTTTGAATAAAAATATTATCAATCATTCTGATTTTGTTAATTTGCATTGTGGAAGAACAAGGATACATAGAATTAAGGATTGAGAATTTTCAAAAGAATCTAGATCCAAAAGATATCGATATTGCTGACATAAAATCTGTTATTAGTGATATTGAGACCTTTTTATATCCTACTAAAGAAGAAAAGAGGACCAGACCTCATGTGTCCTATGACATTGAAAAAGGTTCGGCCAAACATAAATTTTTCCTCCCAATATCTGCTGTTATTTTATTCAATGGTTTAACGTCTGAAATCAGGAAAAGAGATTCAATTGACTTTCTTGATTATAAACGACAGGAGGTCATAGATAAATTTCAAAAGATAGCCATTAAAAATGGTTTAACCATAGAATTTAATTCATCAATTAGTCAGGAACCGACATTAATCATTGACAACAAATCAGATTTTCAATTAATTTATTCCAAAATTCTATGAGAGTGAATTCTATTTATATGGAGAAATATATCAAGAGGGCGGGAAAAAACCTAATATCCATATAACTACTAGTGAATATGGAAATCTAACCATTGCCACTACAAAGCAACAGATAATTGATGGAGAAAAGAAATCTTATAAACCTTATGGGATAAAAGCGAGCGGAAAGAAGAGTTTAGAAGATGGTAGGATTTATGACCTTTCCCTAATCGAGTTTATAGCTTATCAACCAGTGTTTGATAAAACCTTACTGCAAAGAGCAATAAAAAGTGCCTCTGCTAACCTTGAAAAAATCAAGAACTTGGACAAATGGATTGAGAATTTAAAAGCTGACGGGATCTAAAATAATGATAAATAGTATTAAAAGTGTGTTATTGGATAACTCATTTGTCACCAGGCTTTTGAAAGGCGATGATCCTTTACATCAGAATGTGGTTAATTATTATGAACATTTTCTGAATAATGGAGTAGTTATGTATCTATCAACAATCGTTGTTAGTGAATATTCGGTTGCGGATGATCCTATTAACTTATTATCGTTGAAAACTTTTCGATTATTGGAATTCGATTATCAAGACGCAAAATTATCTGGTGAACTATATAAAGCCTTAAAAGACAATAATGAAGCCCGGAATAGTATAGAGAGAAAAGTTATTATTAATGATTTAAAGCTGTTTGCTCAAATTCAAGCTCGGGGAATTGAATCATTTATTCAAAAGATGTTAAGGCGTTTTCTAAAATGTTTACCCCTTTGAAAGAAAATGGTTTAATTAATTTCCATTACTTTGACCTTTCAATCCCCCTTAATGAATTAAAAGGAACCTTATTTTAGGAGTTTCAATCAAATAAGTTAAAAGCCCTTGCTAATTTAAAAGTAAGGGCTTTTTATATGATCATCTCTTCCGCACCAAATTATTGCAAGGTATACGTTTTGTCATACAAAATCGATCTTGCTCAAAAAACAATATTTTTTCGATAACAAATTGCGGTTTCCTTATTTGAGGGTAATTGGGGGATATAAAATTGCATTAATGTGCAGTAATGTGCAGTAATATTCGGCGATAAAGCGAGTAATTGCGAGTAAATGCGAGTTGCATGGCAGTAATTTCGGCAGTGAATTTATCGCGACTAATTGCGACTAATTGCGACCAATTAAAAGATTTTGCGCTAATCTGCGCTAATCTGCGCTTAGGAAAAACTGTTAAAGTGGTTATTTATACTGTATTTATACAATTGATCATTTCATCATAATTTTTTTATACTGTATTTATACAACTCTAATTTCTTGATAGAGATAATCACCTATTATTCTCAGCTACTTCTACATTTGTTTTGAAAGGTGGCAGGATGTCCCTTTGTATACACAAATGGGAGAATGATTTTAGAAACCGCAACTAATAACAACCTCAGAAAACCTCAGATTAATAAGCTGTCAAAACCTGTTATTTAAATGTTGACAAATGTTGACATTCGAACTTGTCAAAACTTGACATTGAAAACCTAACAAAACCTAACATTCAAGTGGCCCTCAGCTTTACAATATTTTACAATTAATCATTAAAAAAGAAGATATCAGCTAGGCTAATCTGCCTAGTATCAAGTAGATCATTCATAAAATATTAGTCCATACCTCAACACATTTCTATTTTTCGGAAACCATAAAAAAGAGACTTCTGTGCTATCTGTTCACGCATATTAATAATTTCTGCCCCTTTATAAAAAAGACAGATACGCATACTTCGTTGCTATCTGTTCGTATATGATGTCGTTTCCAGAAATATAAAAAAGGATCTTCAGATAATTTTCGTTGGTCATTACACGTGCGCGCGAGCTGACCGAGAATTTTGTCGCCTTTAAAAAAAGAAATGGACGAACTTTGTGGTTATCTGTTTATGCGTAAAGACTTCATTGGTATCTGTTGGCGTGTATACCCGACTTCTTGGTTATCTATTTATGTGCGTGGTAACACTTCACTGAATCCAAATCTGGATTGGAGTGATTTTTGTACACGCATCCGTATTCTTACTCGTAAAAAAAGAAAGGTTTTTCTAAGATCATAACAGGTGTGAAGGTTTTAACACAGTCATTACGCGCATAGAGGATCCTAATTAATTGGTCTTAGTAAATGGGAAAACCGCATCATTGGCTAAATGAAGATTTTTCAACAAGTGTTATGTGCGCACGGTATAAGCGCGAATCCAGGCAACAGAAGATTATTGGGGCATTGTTACGCGTATACGTGCAAAGTTTCCCGAGCTATAAAAAAGATCACATTGAATTTTTACAGTCCATACGCGCGGGTATAAGATGTATTCTTGGAGTTTTCGTCGGTCTCTATGCGCGCGTAAGGACGCTTATTAAAAAAACTTCTGGGTCATCTGTTTCGCGTGGGTGATTTGAATTTTCGGAGTCCATACGCGCAGGTGACATCCATTCAGAATAATAACTTAGTTAAACAATGTAATACGCAGTTTTAAATTTAAGCCTATTTTAGAGGCGTGTGTTGAATTTATTATTAAAAGCGGTACGTTTACATGCTCTAAAATTTTCGCGCTCTTAAATCGCTTTAAAATGCGCTAAAGTATACAATTAGAATATTGTTATTTTGATAATCTGATATAAAGTTAGATTGATATCATGTTATAAAATTGGTTGAGCTACTCATCGTTAAAAGTGACAAGAGTAGCTCCAATTTACCCAGTGATATTTTTGTAGTGCAAGGTGTGTATTTGTTCGTACAAATTACATCTATTGCCTGTTCCAGGGTAAGCCGGTAAAGCTATAGGAAAATATACCCCTCCCCAACTTTGGGGAGGCTTATTGCAAGGTGTATTTCTGTATATACAAAAACCATCACACTCAACTGATTTTCCTTACTGAATGGTGTATATGTGTGGCCACATAAATCTAAAATACCTATTGATTTTCATCAAATGCAAGAAGTACTTTCGTATATAGGAAATTAGTTATTTAGCTCAGATGCGGTAACAGTATATTGTAATCTTAGAACATTACTTTCCCCACTCTTTACTACTTTCTTGATCTCCTTACCGTTCAACAATAATGTAATTGAATAATCGGAATTAGGAACTTCAGAGGTATTGATACTTAACATTACAACATCACCACCTTTTACCTTGTCCTTGATCTCTATTTTTTTGTCAAGCCCCTTCCCTCCTTGAAGTTTGCCCTCATAAAAACTATGATAAGCATACTCTGCTTTCGTCCCTCCAGGATTAAAGATGTAGGTAACATTAGAATCTGCCGTAGGATCTATTTCAATGCTCTTGTCTTTACCGCAGCCAATAAGTAAAATCACTGATAATATAATTAGGAAGTAAGTTTTGGCATTCATGATATAAATTGTGTGGTTTGTTTGGCAAATCTATAAAATATTTATAATTATTCCTTTGATAAGTATGGTTATTGATTGATATTCAGTATATTTGTGTATATAGAAAACACGGAAAAGTGGGAATGATGAGTGGGGTTTTCTATAGCTTCTTTCAAACAGGTACTTCTAGAATACCTGTTTTCCCTTTAATCCGTGGTTAACACTTATTACGAAAGGAGCTTAATTACAATGAAAAATCAAATTAACCAAACACCGCATCCAAACTTCGAGGATGACGAAGCCTACTTCCAAAGAACTAGAGAATATAGAAGAGATCTTCCAAGCCATGGAAGATCATGATTTTTATTCAATTGAAGATTAATAGTATGATAAAATCAATAGTGAGTGAGTTTGGACAGCTAGGCTGTTACGAAGGTGAATATGAGGATAAAGATTTTACATATTACTCCTTATCGAATAATGGTGCCACCATACACCTTAATTGTTGAAAAGTCTACGGGTAGACGATTTTTTTAAATCTGATGAAAACCTAGCTAATATTCTTGGTTATAACAGTATGCAGGAAGCATTACAAGTTGATGAAATTATGGATTTCTATATACAAAAGGAAAAAGAGGAAGGTTATTGGATTTTAAAATAGATTGATTTAAAAGGATTAGAGGGGATAGATTATGGCAAGATTACAGGTAGAAATAGATGGTAATGCAAAATGGGCTAAGTAAAATCCTTTGGAATAGCTTCTAAAAGTGTTGATCAACTAGAGAAGGAAATTAAGGATTTACAGAAAAACCCTCAAGAATGAGCTTGATGAAAATCTATTGCAAAAATCAATGGAAAAATAAAAGATGCTCAATCTGAATTGAAGCGTATCAATGGATTAAGCCTTAATCCAATCACTAATCAATTCAATAATCTTGGTGCGTCTGCAGGGGTTGCCAAATGGAGCGGCTATTGAGGTAGGACGTGTGATTCAAGATTTACCTTATGCAGCCAATAATTTTGGTTCTATTGGTAACAACATCACAAGAATTACTGAGCAATTCGGAATGTTAAGACAACAGACTGGCTCTGTTTCAGCTTCATTTAAAGCTCTTGGAACATCTTTGATATCGTCAGGAAACTTAATTTCACTAGCTTTTTCAGCTGCAATAACAGGATGGACACTTTGGCAACAACATTCAGCCAAGGCACAAAAAGCCACAAAAGATCTTGAAGATGGTACCAAATCTTACATTGAGACCCTAGAAGGACTTAAGCGTGCATCAGGCGAAGGACAGGTGAATGCTCAAAAGGATTTAACTAACCTTAAACTGATGTATGAGGCTACTCAGAACCTTACAATTCCAATGAAGGACCGTAAGAGAGTAGCAGATGAACTCATCAAGCAATATCCTAAACAGTTCGAGGGATTGACCACTGAGGCTGTATTGGCAGGTAAAGCATCTCAGGCTTATGATAAGCTTACTGCTTCAATCACTGCTACGGCAATGGCGGCTGCTTATGCTAATAAGATGACTGAGAATGCTCAGAAGCAACTCAACAACTATTTGCAGATAATTGATAAGCAGAACCAGGCTAATAAGTTGAGTTTGGCAATCGAGAGAGAGAAAGCATCTATCAGTACAAGTGCCGCAGGTTCTGCAGGTGTAGGAGCGAGTAGTGCGGCCCAGTATCGTACTATTGCCGCTATCGAAGAAAAGCGAACCGTCATTTTGAACGATATCAATAAGCTTGGTAAGGAAAATTCTGATAATAACCAACGAAAACAACCTGCTTCAAAAGAACTATAATGACCAGATAGTTAAAGGTGCTGATGCAGGCGGTAAGCTGTCTACACAGTTAGACAAAGTAGGTAAAACCACTAAAGAGGCTAAAGACATTATGCAGGACTTAGTAGGTTCTGTAATGAGCGAATATGACCGTAAGATATTTGAGATCAACAATAAGTATGACGAGATATTCAAGAAGATCAAACTGATTGGTAATTCGAGCAAGCAGGCTGATGCATTCGGCTTGGCTACTCAAGCTAAGCAGTTTGAAACTCTGCAAGCTCAGGTTAACAGGTACATTGAAACTGTCAAGGGTATTTCTCCTACAGGATTGAGAACACTTACTAATAACAATATCAGTTCTAGTACATTACCTGGATTGTCTGATGCAACAGATAGGATCAATAAGCCTACTAAATCAGTACTTTCAAAGGATGACAAAGACCTTGAAAAACGTCTTGGACGTGTAGTAGAACGTGGATTCCGATCGGGCTTGGATAACATCCTGAGCAGTATGGATGACCTTGGTAATAATTTTAAAGAGGTATTTTCGAATGCTTTTTCCACTATTTCAGGAAGCTTCTCAAAGGTTTTTCAAGACATGATGGTAACTCAATTGGGGGATAGTTTTGCAAAAAAGATTAACTCAGATGACTTCGAATTATGGAAGGGATTAGGCAGTAAATTATCAAAAGCTTTTGTTGCAGGCGCCTCAATGGCGGGAGGGTTAATATCAAACCTCACTAATAAAACAAGTTATGTTGGACAAGGTATAGGAGCTGGTTTATCAGGGGCTGCATCGGGAGCGGCTGCAGGAGCGGCTATCGGAGGTAAGACTGGTAGTATTTGGGGAGCGGTTGCAGGTGGATTGATTGGAGCGATATCAGGCATATTCGGAGCATCATCAGCACGTAAGCAAGAGAAGATCCAACAAGAACAGCTCTTAGAACAGAAGAAACAAACAGCCCTTATGGAGCGTCAGAATGCTCTAGCATGGGCAAGTAATATAAGCGGAATGATGACCGTAAATGGGATCGTCAATGGTGTTGACCGTAATGCAAAAGGTCAACTAGTTGCTAAAGTAAGCGGACAAGACTTGATGTTCATACTGAACAGAACTGGAGGTGAAAGATGGTAAAGTACCGTTTACCATACAAGTCATTTGACAACAACGATTGGCTTGTAACTTTTGATATTAAAAATTTTGAAGGTGATGCGGTTGATATCCGTGGGATTGCTACTCAAGCATGCTCCATAAATTATAATGGTAGTGCCCCTGATGATGTGTGGAAAGGAATTATAACCACCGCATCCGCTGATATCAACGTATATAATCAAGGTCAGATTGACCTCATTGAGTTGCTAGGCTTTGCCGACATGGACTGCTTGGTCACAGTATATCGAAACAATGAGATTAAGTTCAAAGGATATTTAATAGTTGATGGTATGTATATAGACTATCAAACAGTTCCCCATCCTGTTCAGTTAAGGTCCATTTGTGGACTGAATATGTTGGATGGAATGCGGTATGCTCCTTTCGGTGCGGAATTAGGTGATAGATGCCCTTTAAATTATTTTAGAAGAATTTTAGTTCAACAATTGGGTATTGACCTGCCCATAAGGTGGAGCACATCTTTACAGGCTTTAAATGAGGAAATATCAGGAGATCCATTTATAAATGCAAAATGGGCTCAGTACGGAGACGGGGTAATAATCAATCCGACTACAAACAGAATTCAATATAAAAGTTGTTTATATATTATTGAGGGATTGACGAAAGCCTTCCAATGCCGAATAGTTCAGGCTGATGGTGCATGGTGGATATTAGGGATACATGAACATCATAAAGATATAATCACATATTCACAATGTGCCAATTCAACGGGTCTTCCAGTAGTCACACAGCACGCAAGAGATAGTGTTAGACATATAGGTTCAGATTATTCTTTTGTCAAAGAAGATTCGAAGATAAGTTCCACTCCGGGATTAGGATCATTTGAAATTACATATGAAAACAGTCAATTGGAAAACATACTTCCTAATGGAGGTTTAGATCAAAGGGTTACCGGACAGCTCACATGGTGGAACGTCGACGAACCTAGTGGAATTATTATGCAAGAGTTCCAAGACATCACAGGGCGTGGAGGTAGTGCAGTCCAGTTGCGAGCATATGGTTCGGAAAACAGGTCATTTAGGTTAGTTGAGCCTTTGCCAATAGATGGCCATGTATTATTCAATACATTTAAATTGGGTTTTTCTTTCTTCCCAATTAGTGGTTTTCAACTTGATGAAAACGGTAACATTGATTGGTCAAAAAGGCAGCTTAAAGCATCTGTTAAATATACGGTTCAAGAAAACGGAACAATTGTAGATTATTACCTAAACGAGTTCGGTTACTGGCAGAGCTCAAATGGACCGGCAAACCAGCAGGTTACCGGTACGTCCTGGCATCCTTCTGGAGACTCATTTTCAATAGCGTTTGACCAAAACAAGAATTTCGATATTGGAGATCAGGTTAACATAGTAATTATTAGAGGAGGTGTAATCATAAGACATACAATCACTTTTAGTGAACCTATGGACGTTGAAAATGGAACTAACTTCATAGCGGATCAGATAAATGATGGCTTTACCTCTACTCCTAATGCCTGGACAGTTTCTATAAACAATACCGATAATGACTCGCGTAATACCGCATCCACAAGGAAAGAATTGGATTACTTTAAATATATCCATTTTAAGACTACAGATCCTTTAAAGCTAAATGTACAGGCAGTAGCTTTCAATTATCAAGGGGCAGGTAGTCTGGAAAATAAAATTGTTGACCCAGGGAACATATACCAACAGCCTACACTGGGAGCTGGACTATTATCAATTGAGTTCATAGTTCAACCAGGACAGGATTTTGTACTTGATGATATTTGGATGAAACTTAACTCCAACAAGGATGTCTATAAAGCCTCATATAATGACCTAGGAAACACTAAGAGCGACGAAGACACCCTAAATATTTCGACCTCATTTAGCGGCTTCATGGGCTCTAATTTGATGCAACGATATAGTACGTCAAATATTGACTGGAAAATATACTGACGGTATAGCGGTCGGCACTCTTACGGACCTTTATGCTCAAGCTTTTATGCGGTTTAGATATAAAAGCAGTATAATATTTGAAAGTAGTATAAGCACGGAGGGGAAAAGATTGGAGCTATATAGACAATTACACTATCGAGGGGTTAGATGGTAAATTTATCCCCTGTTCAAATGTTTCGTACAATACAGAGGATAATGAGGTTTAGGTTATATGCAATGCAGGCAAGGAACGATAACATTCAATTGACAGTAGAGCATTTCGGAACTGAAGATAAGGAAAAGGATAACACAAAATAACGATTGGAAATGGAAAGAGAAGTCGTATTAATTTTGGAACACGCACATAGCGAGCATAATGACAAGCATTATAGAGGATTTTATAACGGTCATGAAATAAAGATACTGTCTCGGTACCGGGACGATGGAAGAAAAAATTACTTACGTTTGAACATGGGCTTGGCCAAGGCTTTAGAATGCAATGATATAAATGACCTCAATCATTTATTACTTAATTATAAATGTAGATTGGTCGGGTTGCATAAGGATAAAATGGAGGTAACCATATTCCTCAATTAATTTAGGATCTTTTCTATCATCATATATTAAGATTAGCTTATTTAATGGTTAATCCGGATTTTCTCCAACCCTATCAATTATTTGGTAGGTTTACTTAATAATTCTTCCAATACTTCAATCTTTTCAATTAAATATTTTTTAATTACCGGAGGATGCGGTGTGTTTGATGTATAACCAAATGCATCTTTATCGCAATGACCGCATCTGAATCCATTAACTTTCTTGCCACAGCTACAATCCCAAACCTTTACTATATCTTTCGAAAACAGGCCCTTGCTTACCTCTTCTCTTTCGGTAGCTTTCAGGGGAAAGAATTCATCATATTTGTCTATTACAGATTTTAGGATTTCCAAATCATCCTGATCATAAAAATTCTTTTTTGCCCCAAGTAAATGTAGAGCAGCAGCCTTCCCTCCTACCTCAGCCAATTTGTTAATAACCATGGAAAGATCAATAGCCTCTCTATGTCCAACCAAACCACATAATGTTTTGATGTTGTTAGCATCAGTGGTGAATAGATAATTGTAGATAAATGGTTTAAAATCCTCGACTGGCAAGTTCTCTAAATATTTATAAACTGCATCCGCTCCTTCTCTTTCATCATTAAGTGTTGAATTGAAAACAGCCTCATCTAGCCATTTAGGAGTTAAAATCAGAAAATCAGGTATACTGGAGGACTTTATTTTCTCAAGATCGCTAGTAGATATCTTGACTAAAGGAGTGTCTGTAATCTTAATGATTAATCGTTTAGCCTGTATTTTAAGTGCAACCAACTCACCATTTATAGAGGTTATATTATTTCTGGTAATTTCTTGGTTTGAAAATACTGCCTTTACTGGCATCCCCGTAACGCTTACCATCAGCATCTGCATTCCTTTACCCGAAATTTCATTGTAATCTATTTTAAGACCTATTATTGCATTGGCCCCTAGTTTAATGGCTTGCTTCTCTATATTTGATAATGCTTGTTGGTAAATAGCTTATAAACGCTTTTCATAACTCTCCGAGCGACCGCCGAATAAATCTGTAAAAGAAGCGGATATATCGCCAAAGATATTTGTTCCAACAACCACGTTGGCTGTTATTGGCGTGAAGTATCTAGATATTGTTGAATTCTCAATACTATTGGTTGTGGTGATGTGAATTGGCATAGAATATATTTTCTTCGAAAGTTAAGTATAAATTTAGTATTGTGTTATGGGAATCCGTATAATAGAATATTATTTTAAATGGACAAAAAAGTATTACTAATATTTTAATGTTTTATATCGTGTCTTGTTAAATACTATGCAGTTGCCAATTTCACAATTCCAAAACTGACGTAAAATCAAGCACTCAGAGCGAAGAAAACACAAAGGTCTATCCAACTAAAGGAACTGAAGTAAAGATTAATCCTGATGGCTCTATGACGTTTCAAGCTGACAGCATAATTCAGAAGGCTAGAAGGATTAGCAATGAAGCTAAGAATATTGTCAATGACATAAAGAATTCTTTGGATCAGAAAGCAGACAGTGTCGCTGAAGAAAAGGGAAAGAAAGAAGAAAAGAAGCAGTCAGAGGAAAGGACCAGTACACCGGATAAAGGGGCGATATTCGTCAATAAGATTGGTTGGTCAATAGCAATACTTTTTGTGTTGATTATCGGGGCTTGGTGGTTCTTTGGGATTGGGAGGAGGAGGTGAGGATTACGGGAACCCGTAATTTTATATTTATTGAAAAATAATATATTTGCACATTACCAAAATCAATTATTAAAATGAAAAAATCATTAATTATCCTGGCATTATTGCCATTGCTGTTTTTTGGCTGTAAAAAAGGTGGATCTACAGATGAACCGAAACCTGAAGAGGAATTGTATTCGATACAATTTTCATCGTCAATTTTTCTACAACAAGTTAACCCAATGTCAAAAAAGGCTGCATCAGTCTCGGTTTCAAATAGTTCTATATCCGAAGATGATAAATTTGGTAAGCTGTATTATTTAATTTACGATTCTAATGATAAATTGGTATATAAGAACGAAAAAAATGTTGAAAATTACTCACCTGGTAGTGCTGATTTCATTAATAAGGTTGAACTTCCAAAGGGTAATTATATAGTGTTAGCAATAGGAAGTCCAAAAGATGTCAATGCTGGAAACGGATATAAAAATATAAGGCTGGAAGCATACGATTATGAAAAACATCTTTTTGTAAGCGATATTAAATCAATTGTAGTGAAACAAGACTCTATCTATTCACCACTTTCTTTAAAAAGAATGTCTTCTAGTCTGGAAATTCAAACCACGGATGAAAAGCCTTTAGAAGTATCCAAAATTGTGTTGAAGTGCAAAAATTTACCAGAGTCATTTTACCCATTTAATAATAAACAAGACCCTTATTCCTTTATGCAGCTGGAACCTAAATTTATCGCAACAAAAACGGCTAAAGGATATAATATAAAGACAATTCTATTAGCTGACAGAACCAAAGAAAGTACCGTTTTTGATATTGAAGTGAAAATGTATAATAAAGACAATGTCTTCTTGGGCACAAAAGATATTAAAAATGTAACCATTAAAGAAAATCATCAGACTAAATTGGAAGGAGCCCTTTTCGAAGCGTTTCAAGAAAAAGATAAGTCAACAAGTTTGTCAGTAAAAATTAATAATACGTTTGCTGGAACTGTCATAACAGGAAAATTCTGATAGAACTATTCTTAGGAATAAATATGTATATATTAGTCCTAAAGCCACTCTAATCAGTGGCTTTTTCAATAAAAAATCCCCAATCTAAACTTAAGACCGGGGATCTTGAGATGAAATTTTATGGAAAAACTAATCAGCAGCTGGGAAAAATATCCCCTGACTCATGGAATCAGGGGATAAAAGAAATAATAAACTTTTAATTAGTGGTAGTAGAAAGTATATTCAAATTTAATATGGCAGGGATTTCTTGTCAAGCATTTTAAGAATTTTTAACAAATTCATAAAACTTCAATTGGATTATGTGTTAAAATAGACCAGTTAATAAAAAATCCCTGATCCATCTGCTATGTCGCGAACAGATTGGACCAAGGACTTACAATAGAAACTAATAATAATAACAATGAACAAGTTCTTTAAAAAACCCTGCGTTGATCAGCAGGGTTCAATTCACCATACTACCCTTTTTCCTTAAGGGTTAACTGATTGAGAATTTAATAGGTTGTCAATGTGAATGAGACACTGTCAACTTTGGTAAGGTAGTCATTAAATCAATCCCCTGTATAAACATTCGGATATATTCCCAAATTAAATACTTCTTCCTCGATTTTTATCAACCACTGTTTGCAATCCACTGTATACATGGTCCACATTTCACCTTCAATTTCTCTTATTTCAGCTTCTTTAGAATAAAATAATTCTCCACTTAATGTAACAGGGAAAGTGATTCTTTTCTGATTAGTCTCAATTCCTCCTCGCAATAAACTTCTTGCAGTTGATATAATCGTTTCCTTTGGAATATTTGTCATATTAGTTAAACAAAAAATTAAAAATTTTGTTTCAAAATAAAAATAATTAAAAATAATTTGAAACATTTTACATATAGTTTGTTATGTTTACAAAAACATTATGGACAATCATTCAAAATTTGATATCAGGGACTTCGTGACCAGATATGCCCTATGGTTATCTCGGGCTAAAAGTGAAAAGGAAGCAATAGAATATGCTGAAAAAATTCTAAAGGATAATCCAGATATATTGAAACTGGTATTGGAGGATATTAAAGCTGGTATAAATAACAAATAAGGATCAATCCATCATCTTGCTTGCACTGCTCTTAGCCTTGTTGCTGATGAACCTAGTATAGAACCAATGCAATGATTTGGCCTCGTCCTCATTACGTGCGTAGCCTTCTACTTGCTCACGTGTCTTGTCGATCAGTTCTGCGCTCAATTCTGAAAGGATGGCATCTCGTTTTTCCCTTGATTGGGTATTCTTGATGGGGTCTTTGCACTCGTTTATCGCCTGAAGTATTTTATCTATTGTGGTTTGCATGAAACAAAGGTAAGTAAAAGCCTAACGGTGGGTTAGGCTTAATTGTTAATAAGGTCTTCACTAGAATATTTCCTAGCTTTTTCATTATTCTTTCTGAAATCAAATAATTCTACGTAATATAAATTACCGCCAAATTCACCTTTTAACCTAAATATTTTATTTGTTTTAGTATCAAATAATTTAATGCCATCTTCATCAAAGTGAGGTATAAACCTTTCCTGATTAACTTTCTTGTTAAAAATAAATAAAAAACAACAGCTTAGTAAAATAATGACTATTGATAAAATTACTTTAAAATACTTCATATTAGTAACGATTAATTTTTTGAATGTAATACTTAGCATGATATTAATCCTAAAGCGTGCTTTATTCCAAAGTAAAAAGCAGTGTTTATATTTAACCAATTATCATTGCCTTTAATTTCAACCCAATTATTATCGTTGCTACTATGTTTAATATAATAAAAAAACGCCATATTTCTGTTATGTTCGATGTCTCGTATATTAACAAGGATGTTTTTGTCTAACCATAGCCAATCTCTAATGGCATAAATATTCTCGAATTCTGAATCATACCCCTTTGAATAAGCTTCTTCGAGCAACTCTTTAAAATCTAATTCCATAATTTTTGTGTTTTAATTGTTAATAATAACAAATATACCAACTTTAAATCATGTTATTTGATAAGGGTATTTGGAAAGAATTTTGGCCAAAGATTGTAGCCAATTTCAGGATTATTTGATTGATATTTTCTAATTAGTTCTACCTCAACCTTATTGACCTCTTTAATGTCATCCGTGTAGGACTCCCACAATATTTGCTTTCTTATGGTAAAATCCATCATTTGTTCCTCTGTGAAATCAGCAGCAATCAATCTGCTGTTAGCACTTCCGAAATAATTTAAAGTGTTGGTTAGGTCTTTTCCGATGTAAATTTTCCCATTGGGATAAGTGATTTTATATATAACTTTCTTCTGCATTCAATTCTAATCTTTCATAAACTTCTTTATCAAATTCTTTCGCCTTACTGGTCATATAGTATATTTCAGGAATAAGAGTAAATGAATTTCGTTCTGAATGAAGCACAATCAATTTCATGCCGACATTTTCAGGATCATCTTTATACGCAAATGCTAAATTACCAAACTCAGTAGTTGACATAGTAATCGTTCCTTCCCAAGTTCTTGCATCATGTTTTACAATAATTTTCAAAAGGTTATGTTTAATATAAAATATTTCAGCTTCTGATTTTATATTACCATTTCCATATTTAGACTGATATTTGTCAACTAAGAAAGAAAATTTATCTCTTTCAATGTTGTTATTTTTCCAAGTTTTGTATTGATCCCAAAGCACTGATGCCAAAAAACCAAGTACAGTTCCTAATAAAGCTCCAGCAAAAAGTTCCGGCCAATTCAATGAAATTAAAAAATTACACATTTATTTTTAATTAAGGTTATTGCCTAATTTATGAAATTGATTCGAAATAAAACCTTACTTCCACATCCTTTTCTTCAAGTAAACCATATCGCTTTGCAAATTTGTATTGTGTGCTATCCCTATTCAGTGAGGTAATGAACCCTCCTATGATTTTACGGAAGTTATCCAATGACATGCTTGACTTGACGATGTTGCAAGATGGACAAGAGGGATTGAAGTTTTCTAATGTATGCCTTTCGGGATGTTGGCACGTTCCATTCCACCAATTTCTAACGATCGGTTCTATATGGTCGGCGTGCCAACGTTCGCCCAATAGGTCGCCACAATAAGCGCAGCGACCATTGTATTTTTCTTTGAGGGCTTGACGTTGTTGCTTTGTTAGTTTCATTTAACCTCCTTTACGTATTTAACTTCATACGCAATTGGACTGGAACTTCTTACTTGATTTGGCGTGACATATAGAACACCACGTTCATCAATAAAATATGCGTAAGTTAATAGTTGTAATGTATCTACTTCGCCATTCTTAAAATGTACTTCAAGATTCTTTTGAACACCATCTTTACATGACGATAGCAAGATGATTGATAATAGTATTGTTAATGCTTTCATTTATTCTTATCTCTAATTTGGGTTAGTAAATTCTAAAGTTTCTAAATAGCCAGTACACAATGGCACAAACTAATATTACTCCAACAATAAAACCTGCTATAAAATTTATCATCTTTCTTCTTTCTTAATTCCCCAAGATTGGGAAAGAGTGTAACATTTTCTTAACTTGCGACTAATATTTATAAACTTTTTGTTATGCGATTATTCATAGGTATTTTAAGTATAGTTATAGGATTGTGTTTGATAATTTTCAACAAATCCAATAAACGCCATTTTGGGTGGGGAATAATGGGATTTGGCTGTTACTTTCTGTTTTCCGAAATGGGGATTAGCCCTTTATAAAACAAATAGAGCAGGCCTTTATTTGGCCTGCTCAGCAGTTAATCCCTACATCCCCAATAGCAACCTTACGCTTTCCTTTATAGACTACTTCAAAAATCCAGGTGTATAATCAATAGAAACATTTCCTAAATTATGAACCTATTTCTATTACCACTTTCATATTCAATTGGAATATATTTAACACCTAATATTTTAAAGTATCTCTCCAGATGAACCATCGTCATTTGGAATAAAATAAACTCTTTTAAAATTGTTCCTCATAATCCATTAAATCTTTAATATTATAAAATATTGGTCCGGTTTCACTGTAGAATACTCTTCCATTTTCTAATTGTCTTAATAGGCCATGCCTATTTACTTCTTCAATCATGACATCATCACAATTGAAAAAATTGCTTAAGAACTTTAAGACCCTATTGTAGTTTTCCCTAAGATCTTTAGAAATCTTTTCGTCTTGAGACATTAGCAAAAGAGCTTGATAAGTTATAATCCTTTCCATAATTATTTCTGATTAATAAAGAACCCACGTTTTGGTAGTAAATCTATAACCGTTGGATTACTTAACAGGATGCCAGCGAGTTGATTTGTGGTATCAAATAAAGGGAACAACTTGGCTTTTAATGACGGATCTTTCTCCATCATATCTGCAGCGTAATTTCGGAAGGTCCTTAAGACATCTAAATGTTTGATAAATTCATTGTTATCTTCAAACATGTTCACAAAGCCTTTCAATACATCTTCAGTTAGATATGAATCAATTGGCCCCTTAGTTATTAGATGATACTGTTGTTTTTTAGAATTCTGGATCATTTTAGTAATTTTGCCCTTAAGCTCTGAGCTGTTAGGCATAGAATTTGTTTTATTCATTGTCTAAGATTTTAAGTGCCACCGTGTAGTCCTCCAAGATGAACAGTGGCACTTTGTTATTAATTGTGAAAGTCTATTGTTATTCTGCTTTTTCCATTTATATAAAACATGAGCCCTCCGGACCATATATTCAGGATGTATTTTAAAAAGTATATATCCCTGTCCCTACCGCCATCTTCGAACCTCAGGGATGTATATTTTAAAGGACCTATTTCAATGTATCTTTCTGATACCGCTCCATCCTCATTTGGATGGAAGTAAACTGTTTTAAATTTGATTGCCATGATTCTGTGTTTTATGTTTATAAATTAATATTAATCTTTATTGATCCTATTCCTCCCTACCGTTTCCTTTAAAAAAACCTGTGCCTATTCTCTGTAATAAGAGCATTATTAAGTTGCTTTAAGTCATAAAAATAGTACCCCCTATGCTCACGCTGTTTTCGCTCTATAAGGCCAGCTTTTTCCAATTTGTTGATAGTGTGCTTAGTGTGTTTCTTTACAGCATCTGACATACTAATTATTGGGCTTACGATTCCTGCGTCAATTAGTGCTGCGGTGGCACCTGCTTGGGAGGCCTCACTCAATAATTTGTAGAATTCGATTCTAGAGAATGTGTAAAATTCCATGTTAATTAGTTTTGATGTTTATAATTGAATATTATTTCATCTTTACCAACGACAAATAAGCATTCTGTATTATCTATTATCCTGATTCTCTCATTTCTATCGGGAATAGCTTTGTTGATTTTTAACAATAGTTTATAGAACCTATTATAAAGATGTTCTGATAACTCCGGATCGAATACAAGCTTTTCAAACGCCTCATATTTCAAAATTGATCTACCTAAATAAAGTGTCAGTTTCATATTGGTGATTTTAGTGGTGACTTGATTATATATTTGATTTAAAAATCCAAAAACAAACTATTTTTGCTCCTTATTTGTACCCTAAAATCATAACAGATTGAAAATCAATATTAGTTATAATTTGTATCGGGAAGTAAACATGTAAGCAGTGATAAATCTATCTATTCATTGTAATAAAAAATAAAAGCATTTTACCTGAAAACAGGTATTTCAAAAATAGTTTTAGATTTAGTTATTTAAATAAGTTTATTTATCAATTCAATGTTTATGAATAATCTTAAAATATATATCCTGTCAACACTGTTTTTAATGCAGATTTCCTATGAATCTTATTCGCAAAAAAAAGAGGTAATGCCTTCAAAAAATGAATTTAATATTGAGGTTGCCCGTCAAATGTTAGATGAAGGAGGAATAAATATTGAAGGGACTGCTTCTGCCAAAGAATTTACAGACAACAATAGATTTAATCAAGCGCTTGGTGTGAAAATTTTTTCGAAAAAGCACCATGCCAAACCGGGTACGAAAGTATTGCTTTTCCCTATGACACCCTATTTTGAAGAATATTTAGAATTAAGAAAGAAATATTCAAAAAGCAATGAACATGTAGCTGTATTGTCTGAAGATGCCTTTAAGCATCGAATTGAGACAAGTGTAGGAGAAAACGGAAAATTTAAGTTTGAGAAGATAAAACCGGGAGTTTATTATATAGAAACCGTTGTGAATTACACAGGAAGTGATGTTTATGATGTTGCAGTAGGACAAACCGATTACTATAATGGTTTGGGTCATTATAAAGGATCAAAGACCAATTATAAAGGTGAAATTCAATATTATCAAAACTCAGACCTAGAGAGTAAGATTATCAATTTAAAAGAAGGAATAAAAACTTTTAAAGTAAAATTGTAATTAATCAAATTATAGAAATTTTTCCACATAATTTTATTTCATTAATATCTTAAAATTATAATTTATAACTACAATTTTTAATAGAACCTCTTTATTTAAGAGATTTGCTTAATGACCTCATACCTGATTAGTGAAGTGCACTCCTTACCGATGCTGTATTTAAAACGATATTATTTTCTATTATTTCAACAACCTAAAATTAACTGAGGTTATGTTTTCTAAAAAAAGCAAATATGCGGAAAAACCCTACCAATGAGTTAGGTATAAAACAATTTAAATTTTATATATTCTTTAACGATTTGTAAATTGTAACCACTAACACTAAAAAACTTATGAACAGAGCAATCCAATTACTTGTCGAAAATAAAAAAATAGTTATAGCGGTTTTGTTGATTTTATCTGCCATAGCTATTTATCAATTTTGGTAAAAGAGTAGGTGAATTTACATACTTAATTACTCATTAAGGCGAACTATGTAAGAATTATTTATTCTTAAGAATAATATTTTAAACAATTTGACATGGGATTATTATTCGTATTTAAGTATTGATATAGGTTTGTCCTTAATAATTTTCATTAATTCTAATAAAAGGCCATTTTAGCTGAAAATATTGGGATTTGGATGTTATTTCTTTTTCTCAGCATTAGAAATTAGTCTTTTATAAAATAGAAAAAAACCAGGCCTTTACTTGTCCTGCTCAGCAATTAGTTCCCTACACTCCAATAGCTACCTTCATTTCCCTTATTGACTATTAGGTATTTATTTAAAACTTCCATTTTATCTTTTTTGCGTGAGTGAATCCTCAGAGTACATACCTACGAGGTGATATTAGCAAATAGATATAACTTGATTGTACATTGTTATACCACGATTAAAATTTAAAGCTAGATTAAGGGCATTTTTTGTGATTATTATTCAGAATGGTGTGTTTTTATAATTATCTTTTAAATAAATAGTTGTGTTTAGTGAAGAATTTATTTTTTCACATTAAGGAAATTATTATTTTTATATTTAATATCACACTATTTTATACCAAATTAAACAATAAACTATGAGAAACTTAAAAGTAATTTTGCCCTTGCTATTTATATTGGCAGGGTGTAGCAGAAATGATTTAGACCAGCCGAATGAAAATCTAAATGACAAAGAACTCAGTAAAAAATCACGTGTAAATGTCCAAGCTTTCGAACAATACGGTATTTGGACAACAAATGTACCTGCAGGTCAAAGATTAACAAAAACTTTTCAATGGCGAACTTTCATTTAATTCTACACCAAATGGAAATCCAATAATAGAGGTAGACTCTAGAGCAGGGAATAGAAGTCAATATATTGATGGATTTGGGTATACGCTTACCGGGGGGTAGCGCTGAACTCATAGATAATATGTCCGAAGGCCCCAAAAGTGCATTGTTAAATAATCTATTTGGATTTACACAAGCAGGTCAAAATAAAATTAATGTTATACGCATAGCTATTGGATCTGAAGACCTATCTAGAAATGCCTATACCTTAAATGATAATCCTCCTGGAGGTATAGATCTTGCTCAAAATAATTTCAGTTTATCGAAAGATGATAGAAAAATTCGAGTATTGAAAAGAATATTACAAATTAATCCTAATATCAAAATAATTGCAACTCCATGGTCTGCACCTGCATGGATGAAGGACAATAATAACCTACAAGGTGGCCGTCTAAAGACTGACTCAAATAATGGTAACCAAATTTATTATGAATCCTATGCAATCTATTTCAGGAAGTACGTTGAAGCTATGAAAAATCAACATGGGATCCAAATTTGGGCTGTCACACCCCAAAATGAACCGCAGAGCGGCAATCATTTACCTAGTATGATCATGTATGATTTTGAGCACATCAACTTTATTCAATACCATTTATACAACAAGTTAAGTTCGCTATCTAATAGACCCCTTATCATAGCATATGATCACAACCCTGGATTCGAGTCTGCTACGGGAATGACAGGTGTAAATTATGTTCGTAACTTATTAAATAATAACGATTTATTCAATAAAATTGAAGGGGTTGCATGGCATTTGTATTCCGGCAGTATAAATGATTTATCCACGATTCATAATGAATTCAAAGATAAAAGAAACCCTCCTATCGGTACTTTCTTTACGGAACAATGGTTACAGAGAAAAAGTTATTTTGATAATGGAGATTTCATGTGGCATATAAATAATATAACGATTGATGCACTCAATAATTTTAGTAGAACTGTTCTGGAGTGGAATCTCGCAAGTAATCCTAATACAGATATCCGTACATCGAATACTCCAGGTGTTGCTTGTCAAGACTGTATGGGTGCTGTTACCATAGACGGTTCATCAAATTATTCATTTAATGTTTCTTATTACAGTATTGCGCACGTATCACGATTTCTTGGCGATGGTGCCCAAAGATTATTTCCCAAACCGCATTCAGTTGGAAATATTAAATATGCAGCCTTTGTCAATGATAAATCTCCATATGCACGAATTATGTTGATAGCTAATGATAATGATCAAGCAAAGAATTTAAATTTAAAATATATTGATTACGACGGTAATGTAAAGTATGCAGCTATAACAGTCCCAGCAAAATCAGCACAAACTTACGTTTGGAAACAAAATTAAAAGAAAGAATAAGATAATATCCCAGTGTATATTGGGATATTATTTTATGATGATTTTCAAGGAATATCAACCGTTATCTTATCGCTCTTATTAAATTCTTTTAAGGATAGGTATCAAGTTGCTCGACTGCCTCACAATATCTTTAATAGGAGAAATTAATGAAAATGCATTTTTTGTTTTTAAAGCTCTGGCAAGATAGCTCATCAATATTGAAGGAAATGAGATACTGCGTTCTAATAATTTATCCAGATTCATTGATGTACCGAAGGATAAGTGGAGCGCTTGTCTGGGTTTTCAATTTTCTTGATGGGGTCCTTTGCATTCATTAATGACTTGTCGCATTAATCTATTATTGGTTGCATGGAGTAAAGTTAGAAAGAAGAATGATAGTGGTTAGGCTTTTCTATTTTATTTCATTAAGGAGGTTATTAACCTTATTTAATAATAAGGTGAAAATAATTAAAGAAACCATAAGAATATACCCATATCTTTCATTTGCTTCATTCCTATCAAATAACATAAAGTAAAATGATCCAATAAAACATATTAAGGCAATTGTTATAAGTATTTTCCGAACAAAAATTAAATTCATACTCAAAAATACTTATTATAATTAAAAAATTAAATCTCCCCTTTCAATAACTATCCCCGAATCTTTTGTCCAATACTGTTTACAAATAATCAGGCTTTTAAAATTAAGTTTTAAACATAATTATGGTTTTCCGTATTGTTAATATTCTTTTTTAGGTATATTCATAACATTATTATTAATTCTAAAACATAGAATTAAAATTATTTTAATTATTATATGATAAACCAATACCATGCTAAGTAATACGCTTACGAATTATCACGAAAAGCAAGTTAGAATAGTTCCTAAAAATTCGGTGCAACGTTATTTTAGATACTAAAGTAGAATTGAATCCGCATCAAGTGGAAGCCGGTTTATTTGCTTTTAAATCACCTTATTCTAAGGGAGCAATTTTGCTGATGAGGTATGTTTAGTAAAAATTATTGCAGCTAGATTTTTATCCATTAAAGATAATTTTCTCTATAAAAATGATGATATTGCCGGTGATCCTCTATTCGAACTGTATAAATCTGAAAGTATTTTAAGTGTTGAAGAAAATCGTAGATTAAAAAATATTGAGCAGACTATTACTTATTGACGATGACTTTGATTTAGACCATGGATTGAAGATTAGCAATTGTATAGACTTCTTTGATAAAACCAATAACCTTAGTCGCCATTTTTCCGACAAATGTCGTATGCGCAAGTAGATCGTGAATTTTAATGAGGCTGTTGCAATTCCGCAGTTTGAGAAATAAATAAAAGATTATGAATTTTGACCAAATTATAGATCAATTAAAGAAAACAAGACCTATATTTCATTCTGAGGATGATTTGAAATTAGCGATGTCTTGGTTGATAAAGGAGCTTTACCCATCCTATGAGATTAGGCTCGAAAGACCTATTGGTATAGGTATGAAAACTAAAGGTTCAGATGATATCATTGCTAGAGCCCCTATAGATATTCTTGTCATAGATAGAGGTTCTAGCGTCATTTATCCTATTGAAATTAAGTATAAAACAAAAACTGCCAAAATAAAATTGAATGGCGAAAACTATTCATTAGCTAATCATGGAGCTAATGATGTAGGGCGCTATAGTTTTAGAAAGGATATCTATCGTATAGAAATTGTCGATCTTGAACAGATGGGGTTTAAAGATTTTACTAAAATAGGCTTTGTATTTATCTTGACAAATGATCGAAAATATTATCTGAATGATGTAAGTGCCAAGAATTCTTTGGATGCACACTTTTCATTCCATCATGGAGCGGTTTTGTCAAAAGATTATATAGGTTGGAATTTAGACAAAATATCAAAGGATAAATACGATTTCGGTTTACAGGTGCCTGTAGGTGCTAGTAAGAAGAAACATTGGACAGAGGGTAAAGAGTATGTTTATCAGTTAGGATTGAAAAGAGATTACTTAATACAATGGAGAGATTTTTCAACTTTTGCCATGGACAAAGGAAAAGTGGAAGAATTTAAATTTTGCTTGATAGCGATTGAAGGATAATTTTAATTATGTAAATTTTAATCAAACTAAAAAATAGAATATTTACTAAAAGATTTAAAATTAGCAGAATATCAATATTAGATGATTATATAATTCATGTGACTTGTGCGGTGATTCGCGAGGGAGAACGTTTATTTGATTTGTCAACGATCGGAGAAAATGAAGCTTCCATTGAAGTGGGAGTTTCCAGGAGGAAAGTTTGAAGAGGGAGAAAGGCTGGAAGATTGTCTGATTCGTGAAATTCAGTAGGAATTAATTATTTTAATTCGAATTGATGGAGCACTAGAGAAGGTAGTACATCATTACTACAACTTCTGCATTACTTTATATCCTTTTTTATGTACGATAAAGGAGGGAACTATAAACCTAGAAGAGCACGAACAGTATAAATGGATTCTACAAGAAAAATTCTCCCAGTATGATTTAAAAGCTGCTGATTTAACGATATTAAACCAATTATAGAATTTCAGAATGGAACTAGGGATATATGAGTCTTTGATTACGACTTCTTTGAAACAGAAGTTGAGAGGTTTGGAAACTAATAAATATTTTATTGCTGACGATAAAAAATTGGATGCGGAGGAAGCTAGTCAGTACCTTGGTCGGCATTTAAGTGAGGTTATTCTATCAGCCCTGAATCTTATTAAAGGAGATAAGAATGGGCTTTCTTTAGTGGAAAAACAGATCGAAATCACGAATAAAATCATGTTGTTTCTTGCAAAAGAAATTGAAGCCTATGATTTTAATGAAGATTTGTTAGATGCTCAAGGACATATTTTGGAAGGCATTTTTGATAAGTTAAATAGTGATTATGTTGACTTGAAATTACATTTGTCGGAGATTATGCCTAGTACGCGCTTGACACAAAGTGAGTTATTCACTGGTGGGAATGTAGGTATTTCACTTGAATCCGAGCTAAAAAAGGAAATTCGTTCAGCAGATCGTGTTGATTTGCTGGTTTCATTCATTAAATGGAAGGCTATTGTCATCCTTAAAGAAGCTTTAGAAGAATTCACAAATCGAGGAGGTAAACTTCGCGTAATTACCACAACCTATATGGGTGCAACTGATGCAAAGGCCATAGAAGATTTGAGTAAATTGCCTAATACTGAAATTAAAATTTCCTACAATACTTCTAATGAGCGTTTACATGCTAAAGCTTATCTGTTTTACAGGAATACAGGGTATCATACGGGCTATATTGGCTCTTCTAATTTCTCTAGATCAGCTTTAACTGATGGCCTGGAATGGAATGTAAAAGTAACCACCAAGGAAATTCCTCATATTATTGATAAGTTCAAGAAGACTTTTGAATCTTATTGGGCTACTTCAGAGTTTGAGTGTTATCATACCGGAGATTATCCTAAGTTATCTAAAGCTTTAAAAGATAATAATCTTGGTAAAAAGTCTACGGAAATAACAACTTTTTTTAACTTAAAACCCTATCACTATCAGTTAGAGATTTTAGAAAAATTAAAAGTTGAGCGTCAAGTGCATGGGTCAAATCGCAATTTGGTAGTAGCGGCTACTGGTACCGGTAAAACTATGTTAGCAGCATTTGATTTTAAGGATTTTAAATCAACACAACCTAATGCAAAGATTCTATTTTTAGCACATAGAATTGAGATTTTGCAACAGGCAATGAAGACTTTTAGTCAAGTTTTGTTGAATCATAACTTTGGCGAATTAATGGGGAATGGTCATGTGCCAGGACAAAAAAATGCTGTTTTCGCTACGATACAGACCTTTAATAATTTGGATTTAGCATCATTTTGTAGTCGTACCTATTACGATTATATTGTGATAGATGAGGTGCACCATGTACAAGCAGATTCTTATCAAAAAGTCATTAAATATTTTCAGCCTCAGTTATTATTAGGTTTAACCGCTACTCCAGAGCGTATGGATGGAGAGGATATTTTAATAGACTTCAATGATAGAATTGCTGCTGAAATCAGGTTGCCAGATGCTTTGAATAATAAATTACTATGTCCTTTTCAATATTTTGGAGTAACAGATTCTATAGATTATTCAAGAATTAAATGGGACAAGGGGCGTTATAACAATGAAGAATTAACGAATATTCTAACCGCTAGCGATATACGTGTACGAGATATCATTGAAAACTTAAATAAGTATACAAAAGATCCTCTCTCGGTATCCTGTATAGGTTTCTGTGCAAGTAAGGGTCATGCCGTATATATGGCTGAAAAATTCAATCTAGCAGGTTATAAGTCTGCTTGGTTAAATGCTGATAATTCAAGTAGTAGACATGATGTTTTGGATGCTTTTAAAAAGAAAGAACTTCAGTATTTATTCGTAGTCGATATGTTTAATGAGGGAGTTGATATTCCTCTAATTGATACGGTGTTATTCTTGAGACCCACTGAGAGTTTGACTATTTTTCTTCAGCAACTGGGACGTGGACTGCGATTACACGAGGGAAAAGATGTATTAACAGTATTAGATTTTGTAGGTCAGGCTAGAGAAGAGTATGACTTTGAAAATAAGTTCAGGGCATTAATTGGCAAGACGAATACAACAGTAGCGCATGAGATAGAACGCGATTTTCCTAATCTTCCATTAGGTTCATCCATCGTTTTAGAAAGAAAAGCTAAAGAATATATTTTAGAGAATATACGTAGAGCTACTAAGCTCGATAAACGACAGTTGATTAAAAGGCTAATCAATTATAAAAATCATACAGAATCTCCTCTGACATTAAAGAATTTTTTAAAGATATATAATCTAACTCTAGCGGATATCTATAAAAATAATAGCTTCTATGAGTTGAAAGCGGGGGCTTTTAAAAGTTCGATTAATTCTTATAATGCTGAAAAATACAAAAGCATGTTATCAAAGAAGTGGATAGTAACGGAATCTTTGACATACTTTAAGTTTATTTTAAAATTAGCTGAGAACCAATTCAATATCACTAGATTGAGGCTGACAGGGCAAGAGCAGATTTTTGTCTTAATGTTTTATTACGATTTTTATCAAACGCAAAATTTAGGTGGATCTTTGGAAGAGGCAATTCGTGAGATTGGAAAGAATAAAGTTTTGGTAGCGGAAATACTTGAATTTATTGAGGTTAAAATAGATCAATTGTTCTTTGAAGAAATACCTTGTTTAATGCCTGCCAATTTTCCGTTGGCTATTCATGCAAGATACACGCGTGAGCAAATATTAGTTGCCTTAGACTTATCAACTTACGAAAAGCAAAGTTCCAATCGTGAAGGAGTCGCCTTAAATAAGGATACGAATACCGAAGCGCTTTTTATAAACTTAAAGAAAAGCGAAGAAGATTTTTCACCTACAACGATGTATGACGATTATGCTATAAATGAAACCTTATTTCATTGGCAATCACAGAATCAAACCTCAGCAAACTCTGAAAAAGGAAGGTCTTATATTGAACAAGTAGAAAGAGGTAAGAACATTTTACTTTTTGTTCGTGAATCAAAGCAAGATGCCAATAAATTTACACAAGGTTATGTATTTCTAGGACCAGCAAATTTTGTTGAGCATGAAGGTTCAAAACCTATGTCTATCAAGTGGGCGCTAAGAGAACCCATCCCTAACTATATTTGGAAAGAAAGTGCAAAGATGTTGGTGGGGTAAGAGTTATTAGAAACAATTAAAGACATTATATTTAGAATGACAGAGTACAATACATCATTAAATGGTTATGTATATTTTATACGACGACTTATTAGAAAATAAAATGCTGCAAAATTGAATTTTATTTGTCTTTAAGTTAAATAAAGACCTGAAGATATATATTGAATACTTTTTTTTATCGAAAGTATCAATAGAAAAACTCACTGTTTAAATATAAAAAATATCAACATTATTAATTTTAAACCTCTTATTTACATCTTCGCCAAATTACTAAACATAAAATACCCAATAATAGCGGCCATAATAAACACTATTACCAATCCAATTACAACTATTTTATCATCTTTATCCATATTCTATTCTATCAATCCAAAATCAAATTATGTCCTTGATCTTTTAACTTATTTAAACCATCTCTCATAATTTTTATTTCCTCTTCGGAATGTGGCTGCCACTGCCCTACTTCGCCAATAATTCTGAATGGTTCTGTTGAGCGGTATGACATGGTTGGGTTTCCGGGGAATTTCTTATCGGTGACATTTGGGTCGTCTTCGATATCAGCGGTTGCTTCAACGAGGTAGATTCGTTGTTTCCCCTCTCCTAACGCCAATTCTGCTGCCCATATTGCTGCTGTTAATGTGGATGACACATAAACATGTTTTAATTTTCTGTTTTCCATATAATTGCAGTCATGGCCTGGGAAAATATAATCTCCAATTTTGAGGTCTGCTTTCGTTCCATGGAAGAAGGTTTGAGCGAATGGATTATGCTTAGGTTTTTCTGAAGATGGTTGATTTGTTTCCATATTTTATTTGACAGTTGACTGAGTGCGATTACGTCACTAAAATTTAAACTCTTGATTTAATATACTTTATGTATATTAGTATAACAATTTTAAAAGCTGATTATTATGAATAAAGTTATCCAGTTTTTTATCGAGAAGAAATCTATAATCATAATTATAGTTGTTTTTTGGATTCTGAAAAGTTTGCAGCCGGGAACGAAATTAATGGAGCTATTCAAATAGCATAGATATTCAACCAATAAATCAAACAAACTTATCTATTGCGAATAAGCATAAATATGATTGTTTAGGTATAATAATTTTCAGAATTATCCCTTCTTCTTAACAAAGAGGTATAGATCAAAAAGGCCATTCCGATCATAATGGACACATCTGCCATATTGAAAATTCCGGTTTGAAAACTGCCAATCTTTAAATGCAGAAAATCGGTTACCGAACCATGTAATATTCGATCGATCATATTCCCTATTCCACCTCCGATAACAAAACTTGCTCCTATCAAAATCCATTTATTTATTTTTCTGGATTTAAAGATGAATATCAGTCCAGACAATAGAATAATTGATGGCAAAATAATCAGAAAAAAATTCCTAGCAATATCATTCCATTCCTGTCCAATACTTAAAAAAGCTCCTGAATTTTCTACTTTAGTTAGCGTCAGATGCTTTCCTATCAAGCTTATTCTTTCATTTTCTGACACTGATTTTCTTACCAAATCCTTTGTTATCTGATCACAGCTGATATTCAGCATCAGAAGCAGCAAACATATCACAATACTCAACCAGCGTTTCATCATAATTTCGTTTATAATAATATTAAACCATTAAGAATGAATATACTCAAATAAATAACTAACATACATATTTAATCAAAACTTTACTCAGAAATTGAGTTTGTTATAATCTAAGACTATGATAAAATATATTATTTCATTATTCCTTCTTCTATATTTAACAAGCGCGACCTCAGCTCAAGAAAATTCCAAAACAACTATTCTTGAAGTTGCCTCCTCGCATCAGGATTCGATATTTGATCGCACATTGTCCCATCTTATTTTAAGTGATTTTTTTGTTGTTTCGGCAAATAAGGAGTCTGGGTTTATTCAATGCAAACTAGTTATCGAAGACAAAAGATGGTTAAGACTGAAAAAGGGTGATATTATTCATTATAATCTTTTGTTTTCAAATGAAAGTACAAAAGACACAAAAATATTTATTCAAACTAATCTAACGACGAAAAGCATTCAAGGTACTTACGATAATAGCAGTTATTTTAATAATGACCTTGGACTCACACCTGAACCAAAATATATCAATCCTTTGGTTGATAAATTAAAAATTTGGTTAGACGGGAATTAATCTATGAATTATTCATCATCTTTATTTTTTCCTTACTCCATTGTCGCCAATACTTCTTCCATTTTGTCGATATTAAATCCGGTGCGAATTACTTTTCCGGACTTACTTTCAATAATCATATACGTTGGGAAACTATTTAATCCCAAGGAATCCCTAAGTGTATTGGAAGTATCATCTCCAAACCAAAAGTTATCATACTTTAAAGGATGATTATTTAAGTGCGCAGACCAAGTGTCCACCTGTTTATCTACAGATATTCCAATAAACTTAATGTTCTTTTTACTTTCAAGGGCTATTCTTTCATATTCAGGATGTTGAGCCAAACAAGGCTTACACCAAGTTGCCCAAAAGTCTACTACTATATAATCTGCTTGATTCAATACATCTTTTATATTGATTTCTTCATTCTTTAAAGTGCTCATCCTAATATCTGGAAACGGAATTCCATCCTTAAGTTGATACCTGTTGTTTACCAATTCTTGATTTTTGAGCAATTCTTCTAGACTTCCATCAGGCAGTTGATGAGTTTTTATTTCTGCAATCAGGTTATTGATGGTATCTAAGCTTCCATGCGTTAGTTGTTGTAGACCGGCTCCCATAAAGGGATCTTTTAAAAGATTGTTCACGTAGTTTATAGTAAGCAAGGAACTAGGGTATTTCTGCGCAATTTTCAGGTTTTCTGCCAATCCCCATTTGGCAACTTCTTCCTGAGGGAGGATTTTTTGTTCATAGATTTTGCGTTTCTCTCGAGATAACTTTTGCATTTCGGAGTTTTGTTTATTGATTTGGCTTCCTTTAATCAGGGCTAACTTTTCTTTAGCATCTATTTCTAATTCCATTTGATTGGAGTCGATTAATATTGCTATTGGATCCTTTTCCCATGAAACCTCACTCCTATCAAATAGTGCATCTTGCAAATTCAGTAAGGTTGGGAATTCAGATTTAGTGAGAACAAAATAGGCATGATACAATTTATCTTTCCCAGATCCAGCATGGACCTTAAACTCAAATTTCCCATTGTTGATCTTCATATAATGATAGCCTTCCTTGGTAGAAAAATTTATAAAACCAACACTGTCCGGTAAATTTTTAATGATTCCTTTTACAGTTACTTCTTGTGCACTGACCTGTTTTGTAATTAAAATAATTAGAAAAAAGAGAATAACATTTAACTTCATAATTAGTTCATTTATTGCTATTTAATAAACGGTAAAAATGAAGAAATGTTTTGTAAACATGTTAAACTGAATAAGAATATGGTCAAACAAATATTTTTAATTTTTCAAGAACTATTTGCTGAAATCTTTGTCCTTAGGGTATAAATTAAATCATTAATTACTATGGCTACAACAACAAAAGAGACAAAAGTAAAAGCAAAATCGGATGCAGCAAAAGATCTGCAGGATTTATTTGAAGATGGTTTAAAGGACATCTACTGGGCAGAGAAAGAACTTGTAAAGGCATTGCCTAAAATGGAGAAAAATGCTACTTCTCCAAAATTGAAGGCTGCCATACAGGGACATCTTGAGGAAACCAAGGAACATGTCAGCAGATTGGAAGATGTTTTTAAATCCATTGGCGTAAAAGCAAAGGCTGAAAAATGCGATGCTATGGCAGGATTGTTAGAGGAAGGAAAGGGCATAATGGAAGAAACAGAGCCAGGAGCAGTACGTGATGCTGGTATTATCGCAGCAGCTCAAAAAGTAGAACATTACGAAATAGCTACTTATGGTACACTTGCTGCATTTGCAAAAGTATTGGAGCATAAAGATGCACTAAAAACTCTATTAAAAACCTTGGATGAGGAGAAAGCATGTGATGAAAAATTAACATCCATTGCTGATACAAACTTAAATTCCAAAGCGGAATAATTTATATTATCTCTGAGAAAAGAAGGTTAGCAGTTGCTAACCTTCTCTTTTTTCAGGAATATTTATTTGTTGTATTTATAAGTAATATAGGTTGAATAGAAAGAACCGTCACGTAACAAGGTTCTTTTTCGGGTTTCTTTAATTGGAAATCCATTTTCATTAAGTTCATATTGAGATGAAATTTTATAACTGTAGTCCATAACTCCTGTATTCAAGGGTTTTACATGAATTTCATCGATCAAAGATTTTGATTTTGTCATAAAGTCCGTAAAAAACGAAATCTTCCAAATCCACGGTAGATTCCACATAATCTACCACTTCATCAGATAACCACGCCAGTGACCATCCTTTTACATTATGAAATGGTGCTTTAGCTTTGGGATCAGTATTATATTTGATACTCACAGTTTGTGCTTCATAAGATCCTGAGCCTTTTTTTGCAGCAATATAAACTTCAACTTTACTTGGGTTTTCCGAACCTGTAAATGTAATTTCTCTGGTCTTTTTATTTTCACTATCATAATAACTAACCACTAATTGATTTCCTTTATAGACATATTCTCTTCTAAATTTAGTGGCTATTGGTTCGACTCCGCCGCTCAGATTTTCAGTTATTTCTTTACTTACGATCCCTTTTGAAACTTCATAATTATAGGCTGTATTCACAGTATACATCCCTAATTTAAGTTCTGAAGACTTGATTACATCTCCAAAGTTCTGATGGTCCTTCTCGAATACATAAGATTTAGAACTCATTTTGTATGAAGCTCCTTCAGTTCCTTTGACTTCAGAAACTAAATAGTCTCCTTTAAATCTATAATTTCTATAAAAAGAAGTGTTAGTACTACTAGAAAGATAATTGATTTCTACAGGCAATATCAATGATGACTCTTCCTCCTCTTCCTCTTTTTCTTCTTCTTCCTCTTCTACCTCCGTCGGCTCAGGAAAGTAAACTTGATCATCATTATCTTTAAAGCCAATAAAAATTGTTAGTGTGAAAAACAAAATAATTTTAGCTATTTTCATGTCAGTAAAAAATTGGTTTCTCAAAATTATTTACTTAATTTTTATTTATAAATACCCAACCTAAGGTATTTAACACTTCCTTTAACTAGATAAAACCACCTGTTTTATGAATTATGAAATATTAAATGCCAAATCAGATTGATTTACAAAATTTAAAATTCATTCTAACCTAAATTATTCTTCCGCCAAATCAATTATTTTAGAATTTTATTAATCAGCCAAACGCTGATTGAAGGAGATTTTAAGAAGAAAATTAAAAATCATCATAAATTACCTTTCCTTCATCTCAGGAATTCATTTAGCATTTTAGTTTAAGAGCTTTAAATCAACCTTTATTTTTCAATTTTTTTTCTAAAAAATATTCTATTCTTAAATATTGACCTTCTAGCCCAAATAGTCAAGTTACTATATTGTTGCATATCAAACAATTATAAACATAAAATGTCTTTTAGGTTAATTTTAAATTCCTTAAAATCAATAATTGCAGTGATATTGATATCCAGTAACGGTGTAGAAGCTAATCTACAAATCCAATCAAACAACTTTGGTTACCTAAAACAACTAATAGGAAAATCAATTAACTAAATAATTTTGTGAAGTCAATTCTAAGAGCTAAAAATTTCTATGCTCCAATGAATTATCATTTACATAATATCAATATCATACAATGAAAAAACATTACCATAAACCCATAATTACCATTGAGAATATCATTCTTGAGGAAGGTATTGCCAGTGGGTCAGCTTTTATCAGACCAGGCAATGAAAATGATGAAGTATTTGAGGAATGGCATCAGGACGATAATCAAACTAAAGAGTTTGATTGGAATTTTTAACCAAAAATTAGCGAATAAAATGTTTAAAGATAACACGAAAATTAAGGGAATTAAATTATTGGCATTTATAGCATTGGTCGTATTGATCATCCTTGCCTCTTGTCAAAAATCCAAGGATGAATCCATAGGAAATTCTGAGGCAAAACTGAAGGTTAACCTTTCCGTTGGTGAACCAGAGGAAGAAAAAATAGTTGTTGCTGGCAGGCAGACAACAAGGAGATCGACTGGCACTGTTCAGCGATCAAATATTAACTTAGGCGGTGGGATGTCTCTCGAAGTGACAGTTTCTGAATCTGAACAACCTAGAATGATGGAAGGTAGTACCAAAAATTCTAGCTCAGCAACTGCATTGAAAGCTTCTGGTAGCAGCGTGCTCAAGGTTCTTGAAAAAGACACTAAATATAGAGTCGTAGTATACAACGAATCGGGCAGATATTTAGAAACCCATGACTACGTGTACGGAAATGAGACATCTGCTCCTGCCTTTCCTTTATTTGCTGGCGAAAACCTATACTTTTATTGTTTACTCTGTAAATAGCAAGACCGAAATTCCGGACATCGAAAGTCAAGAAAATCTTGAAACTGCTAAACTTAAAGATATTACAAGTGATTTGATGTTCTTCAAGAAGACTTTAGAAGTTAACCCGGGTGACAATAATCTAAATGCAATCCTACAACATCAATTTAGCCAAATTACTACAACTCTAGAGATGGACGAAAATATGACAGGTTCTATTGAATCTTTGAATGGAACAGCTTTTGGACCAACCAAAAAATTCGGCAACTTTAAGGTTTATTGATGGAAGCTTAGAATTTCCGAACGGTGAAGCGAATGCTAGTGTTGCCTTTTCCTAATGTTCAGCCCGGAATAAGGACCATAACCAGCGATCCCTCATTTCTTATCAGTCCATCGACTACTACTGCAAATTTTAAAATTGCTTCCATGGTCATTGATTCGGAAACAAAAACAGAAATCTCAATCCCCGACATCAAAATTACTCCAGGACATCGATACAATTTAATAATCAAGATTAAATCCTGTCTTCAAGATGTGACCTCGGCGGATCTAAACTGGGATTATGATGGTACCAGCTGGAGAGTAGGTCGAACAACTTATTATGGAATATATAAGGATGATGAGAGACGCTATTACCAAAATGGTGAACTAATTTACAACGAATTTACAGCACCTGAAGCAAACTATGGGTTCCAGTTTGATATTATTCAATTTGACAATGCCTTTAATATGAAGGTCAATGGAAAACACATTTTCAGTAATTCAGATAGAGATCAAATTCAATTTGAAACAGTTGGCGGACCAGGGGGAACTACAAATATCGAATTTGAAGACAGCACTCAATACGGTGAAAATATGGATATGATCTACGACCTGAGAGGAACTTTAGAAAGACCTATCCTGCGAATTATGATAAGCAGAAATGGAGAGGTAAAAATGTTTGGCAGCAAAGTAAATAATGGATCACTATTTCCTCTCAAATTAAAAGATGGAAAGACATTCAACAATGTCATTTGGAATAAAACAGGAAGTAATTCAGTAGTTGTTTCACAGCAGGTGTCAGGACCTACAGTAATTATTGGAAAAGGTAGAGGTAGAAAGACAATTAAGTGCAGAAAAACAGGATTATAGAATTAGAGAATTAACAGAATTTTTGCATGGTCTATATAAATTGAATACAAATATCAAAATAAGGAAAGAAAAATTTATAAAAACTACTTAACATTCTGAAAATATATACAGCCTATTGCAAAGGGGTTATATAAAAACGATTTTAATTAATCATTTAACAGATAATTAAAATGGGATTTATATAATCCTTTTATTTTTATGAAAGAGGACGATCGGAAAAGTAGTTCTAGACTCTGGATTTAAGAATCAATTGTAATAAACTTTTAAAATAAGGCATGTTCAAAAATGAATTAACTTACACCTGCATTGGATGTGCGATGAAGGTTCATAATACTTTGGGTAATGGATTTCAGGAAAAAATCTATCAGCGATGTTTTGCGATCGAATTGCATAGGTCTGGTTTGCAGTTTCAGCCTGAAAAGAATCAATCGATATATTATGAAAACATTAAAGTAGGTGTAAGAAGAGCTGATTTCGTTGTAGAAAATCAATTAATTATTGAATTGAAGGCTGTAATAAAATTAGATGATGCAAACCTTGCCCAAGCAAAAAATTATGTAAAAATGTATGATTTCCCTTTAGGATTATTAATAAATTTTGGCGGAGTCAGCCTGGAATATAAACTAATCTTCAACCCAAAATATAACAAAACCTAATACCCCAACATTAATCCATTTAATCCTTAAATTCTGTCAATTCTTAAATTCTGTTAATCCTGTTAATCCTGTTAATCCTGTTAATCCTGATAATTCTGTTATTTTTTCTTATTTTTTCTTGTCATCCTTGCCTTTTCTCCGCTTCCGTAATTATAAGTTTTGCTGTTGCTTTCTTTCTTTTTATGGAATGCACCGCCACGACTTTCATCGATTACCTCTTTTTCTTTAGGTGCGTCTGACGGCTTATAGATTACCAATTCTTCTGGCAATGGCATTACAGGAATCTTTTTGCCTAGCGACTGTTCAATTTTCTTCACTTCTGGCAGTTCTATGTCCGTTGCAAATGTTATCGCAATTGCTTCTTCCTCTGGAGTTTTGAGAACATGCTGAATAAATTCATCTCTATTTTCTGGGATTTCAAAATGGAAGATAAATGGAATTCCATTGAGGTCGATATTTTCCAGGCCTTCATTGGCAACTATTAGAACTCTTGCCTTCGGGTTAGATTTAAATAGATTGATATCGTCAAACCCAGGGTCATCGAAGAATAGCGGATTAAGTATTGCGGCTTCACCTTTTTTGACGTGCAATCTATGGAGTAAGTTTTGTGCAGTTTGTTTTGTATTGACAAACACAACGACCTTATCAAAGACATCGTCATCTTGCATCAGGTTGTTGAGTAAATTGATTTTAGTGGTAAAGTTTGGAACTTGATAGAGCATTAAATCATGTGTTTCAGTTTCCACATCACCTAAGTCATCTACTTCGATCAATGTTGCGAAAGGCATAAAAGGATCAATCATCAAATGTAGTTTTTCATGCTCTACGGTACTGAAAGCCAAATACTGTACATTTCCGCAAGACTGTGCTAATTCGCGAACATTGGTCTGCATACCTTGTTTTACGATTTCTTCGGCATCATCGATGATAAAAGTCTGGATACGATTTAAGTTTAGGCCAAGTTTAAGGTATACAGCTCTGGCACGAGGAGGTGTAGCAACGACGATGTCTACCCCGCGCACCAGGTCTTCGATCTCCTCTTCCATCCCACCGCTGGTTTTCAGTCCCATGATATGCAGGTTCTTATTTTTGCTGATAGTATAGAAACGTTCAACGATTTCATTGATTCGTTCTTCATTTGGGGCTAATATCAATACCTTTGGCGCTTCATCATCCGTATATTTCAGGCGCATTAAAACTCCAAGAACATAGGTTGTGGTCTTTCCGGCACCATCGGGAGCAATTCCGATAACGCTATGTCCACCCACAATACGGGAAAGGGTCCGCAATTGAAATTCCTTTGCCGTAAAATAACCCAACTCACTCATATTTGAATGAAGACGCTTGCTTAGTTTTAATTTATCTAATGACACCTTTGAAAAATATTTGATGAAAGGACAAAGGTATAGAAAACTATCCTAAAAACTTTAGAATCCTTTATCTTGACAATCTATTCACATATTTTATTTCAAATAGAGACTTAATGACTTATTGATTTAGAAGATAAGGCAGGGAAATCAAAGTTTACCATTTTTCCTAAAGCGTTCAAATTCTTTTTTATCCTTGATGAGTAATGGTAAAAAATCGGCCATCCTAGCTTGGAAGATTTCATTTTCATTGATAGGAACTTTGACCAAAAGATATTGGGATTGGTCTAGACCTTTGGTTTGAGTGAGTAAATCGCAATATTCTTCGATATTCAATTTTATAGGGTGATAGCCTTCACTGGTACTATAGATTATTAAATCTTTTTCAGCTTTATTATCATCGATATTAAAACATACACATCCATTTTCTTCCATATCATAGAAGTCAAAAGGTCTTAAGTTTTTCATTTTTTCTTGATCTTCTAAATCCTTAAACCATAGCACATCCTGCCAACCAAGATTATCAAATCCATAGAATGAATCATGGAGAGTAAGAATATAGATCTTACCATTGACTTGATACCTTTTTCCCTTGATTTCAAGTTCATGCTTGAAGCTCCAGCTAATATTTACAAATCCGATTTCAGTATAGAAAGCTTTAATATCCTCTGATAACTGAATCTGAAAATCAGATTCAATTTGCTTGAATTCATCGATTGGAGAAGGATAGCCTATTTCTGCTTCCTTTATACTAATTTCTGAATAGCCTTCTAAATCAGAAATAATCCTTTCAAACAGTTCTCTATATTTTTTCATTTTGAACTAAATATTTCTAACCTTATTTTGAGCAATGGCATCTTGGAACCATACTTAAATACTTTTACAAATCTCCTATTTCCCTAATTATGAACCATTTTTTATATAAATCCATCGGTTTGCTAACTTGCATTTTCCCTTCTTTATCTTTGTAAACTACAGGTTGATTATAAACCATAGTTCCCCATTTCTGGTTTAGATCGCGATATAATGGCCATAAATTTGAAACTTTATCTTTTCCTTCGAAACCTAAATCCTTTACATGGTCGACATCGTATTTATTCAGATCCAAATAATAATTATCGACTAATAAAGACCTAAAACGATCTTTTTCACTGGTACCGTCTTTTTTATTACGGATTAATTTTGTTCCTATATCTGGAAAATTCTCAGCATCAACACCGATCATAATAAACTTGCTTCCCTCCCCTGTTTCTTTATTCTTGTCTTTATAAGAAGTTTTTTTGGTTGGAGGAATTTCTAACCTGGTTTTTTGATAAATGGAAGCTGATTCAATTGGATCAGGTGGATTCATTCCCTTCATTTTCCACAAAGAATCCTTTGGGATAAGATCATTTACAGTTTGCATGTGCCCACGTTTAGTCCAACGGATAGGAATTGGATTTTCATAGGATCCGTCTGGCAGATCTTTTTCGGAAATCAGGTCAGCGACATACGCAGAAAGCTGCCCCATCAATTCTTTTAGTCTATCTTTTCTATCTTGATAAATTTTCTTTTTTTCTTCGGAAGACAATGATTTCTGCGGTGGAAATGCATTTGTGATCTTTTTGATCTCTTCCATTAATATGAGCGATTCTTTCTTTGCATTCTCTTTATTTTTATCATCTGTTACCTGAACATTTTTAATGAAAGAGACAAATGGTTTTGGGTTATTACTTGCTACCATCAACTCTGCATTCTGTTCCTCGCCTTTAAAATAAAGCTCATGATTTTCCCCACCTTTATCTTGAAAATCAACTTTAGTTTTCCACCAACCTAAAAATGCATCTACTGCTTTCTTCCCTGTCTCAACCAACCAATCCCCTGCAGCCAACAACCTATCCACCAACCAATCGATTTTCTCATCTATCCATTTCTCTGCCTCCTTCGCCATTTCCCGGATCTTTTTACCAATTTTTCCCATGCTCACCTGATTTGCTAGAAATTCCAGGAACAAAGGAATTGCTCGCTGCAGTCCAATTTCAAACATCTGTGCAGACTTCGTAAATGCTCCTGCCATCACATCAGCAACATTGTCCAAAACGCTCTCTACCAACTGTAAAATTTCTCTAGCTTTCTCAATGGCAATTTCTACGGCATTGTAGAATGCAACAATGGAATTAACGACCGCCATCACACCTGTTGGATCAAGCATAGAAATCAGTTTAGCTGAAACTTTGGCGATGATATTGCTAACGATCCAATCGATTACCGAGTCCGTCAATACATGTAACAATTCAGCTCCTTTAGCCTTTATCATATCAATGGTTTCGTCCAAGCTATTTTCATGTAAAGCTTTGACCCATGACCAGGCCATGGCTGCCCCTCTAGAAATATAACCAAGCCAGCGACGTACTTTTGCAGCAAGTTCAGCACCTCTTTTCTTTTCAATGCTTTTATAGACTTTTTCCATGCCCACACTGAAGAGACTGCCCAACATTTTGAAAATTTCGGAGAATGAAAATGCTCTTGGAATATAAATTGGAGAACCTTTTACAGCATCGAATAGCCAGGCTGTAAATCCTTCCTTTAAATGGAACCATTTGCGTTCAAAGAATCCTATCAATCCAAGTTTAGCCGTAGTAAGCATATTCACGAAGAAAACCTTAGGCTGTTCAATTATGGTATCAAATACATCGAAGGTCTTATTAAACACCTTAACAGCAAGCTCTTTAGGAAATTTGAGAGCTTCTAATAATAGATTGAAAACTTCCCACAATGCTCCCATCAGGTCGCCATGGACAAAAACCATCTCAATTAGCTTGATTGCTTTTTTCTGCATTTTTGCCCATGCGCCTTCCACATCTTTGACTTCTCGCAAGATTGGAATATGCTTGAAAACATATTTTACCATAAAGGCAATGATTCGATCCCTAATACATTTAGGAATTTTATGAAACAAGGTATCCAAAACCAAAAACGGTAATTTATAGTAATCAGCGAGAGCCAAGCCAACTTTGCGAAGGATAACAGTTATTGGATGAAGGATTTGCTTGATTCGATTGAATGCAGCATCCATCATTGTCACCAATAAAGACAATTGAACTTCTGCCCAAACGGTCATGATGGTAAACTTATCCGTTAGCCAATTGACAATGGAATTTAAGGCTGACAAAGCAATTTCACCCATATCTTGAGAAATGCTATGAATAGCGATTAAACAACCTCGGAGGGATGCAAGTATCATATTAGCCTTAGCTTTCAGAATATTGGCTAAGGATTTCATCTGATTATTTAGAGCAGGAATCAGCACCCCATTCACATAACCCCTTTCTCTGATGATGGCTTGTCGGTCATTTAGATAATGTCTAACCTTACTCGCCAAAAATAAAATACCTGTTAAAGCTGCTCCCGCGATTATAAATGGTCCTGCAGGTGATAATAGCAAGATTATACCTGCCAATACCATTAATTGAGTTTTATAAGGTTCAAGTTTTTGCTTTATGAAATTCCATAGGTCCAAAACCTTCCGCTTCACTTGTTCCCAAAGACTATCTTGATCATCACCCTCAAAGCCAATGGCACGCGCAAACCAATGCCAGATATCTGCATATACAGAGATAATTGATTTGATATGGTTCCAGATTTTATCCGCCACCGATTTGATACTATCCCAAATATTTCCAAATACACGACTGATAAAATCCCAAAGTGGCTTTCCGAAATCATTCCAGACCATATCAATAAACGCCTTGATAGGACGCAAGAATTCCTTGATTTTCTCCAATACTGGGCCAGCAATGCCTTCTAGTATATTGGTTATAAATTGGGTAGCTTCAGAAAACGGGGTACAATCTCCCTGTTTTAATCTTTCAACTGCAGAGGCAAGCCAAACCTTAAATTGGTCAAAGTTAGCACGCAGTATATTTAAAACTGATGCACCGAGTCTTATAGGTGCGGACAAGGAATTAACGGTACTGGATATAAAGCTTGAGATTTTATCTTTGGCCCAGTTTATAAAACCTTTATATCTAAAAATATCATGAATTTCAGGAGATGCTTCCCTAAGGATTGCCCATAATCCATCTTTGGCAGCTTCCAGCAAGAAACCATCTTCTTCTTCCTCTACTTTCCCAGAAATTACAGGTTCAGCAATTGCTACGGGTGTAGCTAAGGTATTAACATGGCTACCCTTGAGCTGAACCTGTTTTTCCTTTATACCTCGTTGCTGTATGACATGAGTTAATTCATGTGCCAATAAATGAATGCCAGTAGAACTATTAGGATCATATTTACCAGTATTAAAATAAATATCATTTCCGTGAGCAAATGCTTGAGCATTTAACTTTGAGCACATTTGAATTGCGAGATTGTTGTCATGTATCCTAACACTAGAAAAATCCGCTCCAAATGAACTTTCCATTTGTTTGAGGATAGGTCCTGACATCGGTCTTCCTGTACCTTTCGATGCAGAAAGCCCTCTTTCAATATCATCAGTGTTTTTTGTTAGTTCCTTTTCACAATCCGTACATTTCCGCTGAAGTGGTTCTTCAGATAATTTCTTATTTGAAGATTCTTCAGCTCTTAGTCTTAATTTTTCTTTTTCAAATTTTGCCTCAGTATATCGCACTTCTGCCTTCAATTGAACTTTAGAGTCTTCATTGATTACTTCAGCTTTTTTTTGAACATTTAGTTCATTATTAGAGGTCGTAATCTTTTCTTCTTTCTTCTGAACTTTTTTCTCAGATTCACAGGATTCACATTTACGCTGAACGTAGGCTGAAATTTTATGATCTATAGGTATCTTTTGATTTCCGAAAGTAGATTTTTGATTAGATAATCTCTGCAAAACCTGATCAGCAGTGTTATCTGCCTCCTTTTCAAATCTATCATTGACTTGTCCTACTCTGAGCTTCGTTTGAATAGTGGATTCTATATTTTCTTTTTTGAAAAAAGGCTGTCTTTGTACTGATCCATTGAAAAAAGAAGGTTCGGCTCCCTTGTTAAAAAAAGAAGTTTGTGCCTTTGCAGGTGTTGCTATGGGTTTCGTTTCAGCAACTTTCATTTCATGGTTAGTAAAAAAGACGTATTAAATTTCAACTTGATTGGTTGAAAATGCAATAGCTAGGATTAGCCATTTTTTGGTCTGAAAAAGGATTTAATATTCAAAATGGATTAATTTTTTGGATTGATTATTAATTGGAACAGAAAGGAAATATTCGAAATAAACACCTGTTCCAAATGTTAAGGAAATGTTAAAACTTGCTCATAATACGGTTTATACTTGTCTTGATTTCAGGACAATTTTATTAAAATTCAATAATTAATATTAAGTGTTACAACATATAAAATTTCGCAACACACTTATTTACAATAGATTGTAATTTATTCAAAATAATAAAATGCAATTTATGATAAGTGAATCGGTTTTTGAATAACAATAAATACAATTCACACATTTAACTTAAAAAACACTAACAAATGGGAAAATATAATTTTAATAAGGACGTGATGGGGCAGTCTCATTTATTATTGGACTATGCCAAGAAATTCACCAACAATCACAATGATGCTGAAGACCTTTTACAGGATACTTTGATCAAAGTTTTTCGGTATTTCGAGAATTTTAAGGAAGGTACGAATTTAACTGGTTGGATGTATACGATCATGCGAAACACATTTATCAATGATTACCGCAGAAAATCTATTAGTACCAAGTTAATTAGCCAGAAAGAGGAACTTTCACCAGCAGATTTAAGTCGCTCTTCTGTAAAAAACCAAGCTGAATCATCATTTATGAATGCTGATATTCAAAGAGCTTTAAAGACTTTACCTGAGGCTTATTATACACCTTTTGTGATGCATTTCGAAGGATATAAGTATTACGAAATTGCAGAACACCTTCAGATTCCAGACGGAACTGTCAAAACAAGGATTCACGTAGCACGTAAAATGTTGCAAAAATCCTTACACGAATACAAAGTGTCAAGAAGCGCTTAAGAATTAAAAATCAATATATTTTTTGAAGAAGCTTATTATAAGCTTCTTTTTTCTTTTCCTGTCCTAAACTCAACTAACAATTCCTCCATTGACAATAAATAAATCTTTACGAAACTTGTTTAATTAACCACCAAGCTTTATATTAGATGTTAATGATTCCTTGAATCAGCTATTGACCAATTTATGCAACAATGGAATTAAATATCCCATATATAAACCCGCATGCATATCTAAATTCTTTGACCAAGAATTACCATTTCTATGATCATTCAGCTTGGAATTCTGTTCAAATTGTTACTCCTCAAGAAATAGCCTCCGGAGGATTGCTCCTATTTATCCGAAATGATTTTCACTTTATACGAGGTAAATGGAATTTCAACGAGAACACTCACTTTATTTCCAATGATCCTGTTGGTGAAAAAGGATTGGTTGATTTTAGAATTGATAAAGCCGGGCAATTAAGTTCCGCAAGAATTCAAGGCGAGAAAAAATTTGAATGGGACATAACTGAAGTCGATGGCTTTCGGTTCTTTATTCCTGAAAAGTATCTTACTATTAGCAATAAGAAAATATCAGATTGCTTTAAACTTTTCTGTGACCATCCAAATATTCGATACATTCAAAAGCAAATCATAGAAATATCTCCAATGGACATCGAAAAAGCTATGTTACTGGAAAGCAAAATGCTGGAATTTCTGCACTATTGGTTAGAGTTCCAAAAGACATTCAGTATAGATCATAATTTTGAAGGCGTATCCGATAAAACAAAAACCATAATTCAGAATGCCAAGCAGATTATTCATGAAAATATTCAAGAATCAATTTCTGTAAAAGAGATCAGCAGGAAAGTAGGACTCAATGAATTCGACCTCAAAAGAAATTTTAAAAAAATCTACGGGCTGCCGATCCACCAATATTTGATCAAGTTGAAACTTGAACAAGCACGCCAAATGGTACTAAATGGAGATCTTCCAATTGGAGATATTTGCAATATGTATGGATATAGCAATAGAGGACATTTTGCTAATTTATATCAGCGATATTTTGGAGTTACCCCGTTACAAGATCGACTGAGGTAGTTTCTTTTACCGATTCAAAATAAAAATTCCTGTTTGGTATCAAAAAACTCCTTTTTCGATATACTCTTGATTACTATGCTAACATAACTTTACTGAAATCAAATGCCATTTGCACCACGCTTGGCCCAACCAGTATAAAATTATGTTCAATCTCGCCGTAATATTAGAAGATTCTGCTAGACGATTTCCAAATGAAATTGCCATCAGCTTTATGCAAAATGACCTGACCTTTCAAGATTTAAATCGGAAAGTCAATAGATTAGCCAACGCATTTAAGGTTTTTGGACTTCAAAAGGGAGATAAAATAGCGATGTCTATTCCTAATACTCCTCACTTTCCTCTTGTATATTTTGCAGCATTAAAGGCTGGAATGGTCGTCGTTCCGCTAAATATCTTGCTTAAGTCAGAAGAAATAGCGTATCACTTAGAAAACAGTGATGCAAAAGTATATTTCTGCAGCAAAGGTTCTGAAGCTTTACCCATTGGAACTTATGGATGGGATGCCTTTAGAAATACGCCAAGCTGCAAATATTTTGTACAGTTGGAAAAGGAAGACTATTTGAATGGAAATGTTAAAATATTTTTTGAGGAACTTATCACCAATCAATCCGATTTTTTTGAAACCATAATCACAGAGCCTAATGATACTGCCATAATTATTTACACCTCAGGTACCACTGGTCACCCAAAAGGTGCAGAACTCAGCCATATGAATCTTTTCTGTAATGCCAATTTAGTAGCAGATCTATTTCAGACCAAAAGAGGTGACAAGCAATTAGTAGTCCTCCCTCTCTTCCATATTTTTGGGATGACCACGATGATGAATGCAGGATTTTTCAGAGAGTGCATCAAGTATTTGTTCCAAAATTTGATCCAGCCGTTATTATGGAAAATTTTCATAAATATAAGATCAACATCTTTGCCGGTGTACCAACCATGTATTGGTCACTTTTGAATTATAAACATGAGAACATTCCGGACAATCAAATCAAAACACATTTGAGAACATGTGTTTCTGGGGGAGCTTCGTTGCCAGTACAGGTCTTGGAAGATTTTGAGAAACGATTTGAAGTTTCTGTTTTAGAAGGATATGGCATGAGCGAAGGTTCTCCCGTTGTGACCTTTAATGATTATAATATTGGCACAAAACCTGGATCCATAGGTGTGCCTGTTTGGGGAGTTGAAGTTAAAATCGTCGATACTGATGGAAGGGAATTATCCAATGATCAACCAGGAGAATTAGCCTATAAAGGCCATAATGTGATGAAAGGATATTATAAAAATCCAGAAGCAACGGCAGAAGTTCTTAAAGATGGCTGGATGCATTCTGGCGATGTTGCATATAGGGACAAGGATGGCTTTTATTTCATTGTGGACCGAACTAAAGATATGATTATTCGGGGCGGTATGAATGTCTATTCGAGAGAAATCGAGGAAGTACTGATGAAGAATCCTGCGATCTCATTAGCAGCGGTGATTGGGATACCCGACGAAAAATTAGGTGAAGAAATCAAAGCATTCGTCGTACTGAAAGAGGCAGTAAATGTTGAACCCGATATCTTGATTTCTTGGGCTAAAGAAAATTTGGCCATCTATAAATATCCAAGGATCATTGAAATTGTAAAAGAACTGCCCCTCTCCGCTACCGGAAAAGTTTTGAAAAAAGAATTAAGAAAAAATAAACTATAAACTTATGAAATATCAAATTTTATTCATCAGCTTATTACTTCTTTTATGCGGATGTTCTGCAACTAAATCTATCAGTAAATCTGAGGCTCTGATATTAAAAAACGTAGCCTATGGTCCTGACAGCAGAAATATTATGGATATAAAACTGCCAGCAAATCGGACTACTGAAACTCCATTTGTCTTATTGATTCATGGTGGAGCATGGACGATGGCCAACAAGGAGAATATAGAGGATTTTATGGATACGCTCTATACAAATGGAATTTCTGTTGCTAGCATCAATCATCGGTATGCAAATAATGATAATGTCCATTACCCTGCAATGTTAGCTGATGTTGATGCTGCCCTTAACTATTGCATTTCTAAAGCAAACGAATGGAAAATCAGAAGCAATAATTTTGTTATGGCAGGTGTAAGCTCAGGTGCCCATTTAGCCCTACTCTATAGCTATACTACAGATAAAAAAAATTAATGCAATAACAGAATTCTGTGGGCCTGTGGATTTTACAACCAAGGAAGTATTGGGCTACATCCAAAGCGCAGGATTAAAAGAGGTATTGGTGAAAATGACTGGAAAGGATTATGACTTAAGCAAAGAGATAGATCCTGTATTTGCAAAAAGTAGCCCTATCACGCAGGTTAAAGATATCCCAATTCTGATTGTTCATGGAACAGCAGATCCTGTTGTGCCATTTATTCAATCCCAATCTTTAGCAAAAACATTAGAGGACAAAAACATCAAACATAAATTGATTCCTATAGAAGGAGCTGATCATGATTTGAATCTAAAAGACAGTAGCATTAGAAAAATGGTTTATTCAGAAGTAGTTAATTGGATAAATCAATACGGACATTAAATAATATAAATTATGAAAAGAACCATTATATATTCCCTTCTTTTACTGATCACTCATAGCTTGCAAGCTCAGGAAAAAAAAGATGTAAAAGTCCTTAGCAGGCAGGAAGTCAGCGAACGATTATTACCGAAGTTTGCGCCATTAGCTTTTTTGCCAGCGACTTTAGTGAATGATCAACATATTAAAGAGTCTCGAGAAAAGGAAAAACAATTGAAAATTCCAGAATTAAGCAATGCTGACAGCGTAGATATAGTTTATGAAAATATACCCGGCTTGAATCCTGGAGATCCTGCAATACCCGTTCGAATATACAAACCAAAAGGCTTAACAAAATCTCCTATTTTTCTATGGTTTCATGGAGGTGGATTTATTTACGGCAATTTGAATTGGGACCATAAAATGTGTGCTAATATGGCTATTAGGGCAAAGGTAGTTGTAATTTCTGTTGATTATCGATTAGCTCCTGAAAACCCATATCCTGCGGGAGTGAATGATGCTTATGCTGTCTTCCAATGGAGTATAAAAAATGCAACTCAGATCGATGGGGATCCTGAGCGCTTAGGTGTTGGCGGAGGTAGTGCTGGCGCTGGTATTGCAGGAAGCATGGCTCTAATGAACCGTGAGAAAAAGGGACCGGAAATTAAACTACAGGCTTTAATTTTCCCTCCAGGAGATATTGATACAACAAGAGTTTCTATTCAAGAATTATGGGATATTCCCGGAGTAAAAGGAGCTGATGTCCCTATCCTACTCCGCTATTATCTTGGAGAAAATTTTAATAATCCGCCTAAAAATGTATTGCCCGGAATGACTGACAACTTCAAGGACTTGCCAGCAACCTATCTTGTAACTTGTGGTGTGGATCCCTTAAGAGATGGAGGATTGCAGTTAGGAATTAATTTAATTGAAGCAGGTGTACCTGTTGAGTTGCACAATTTTCCTGGATACCCACATGGAATGTTGCCTGATAGAGTATATCCAGAACTTTATGAATTTTTGAACACCTATTATGACATTGATCATAAAACATCCAAAGTAACTCAAGCAAAGGAATAACGTTAAAAAGGGATTTGTATCAGCAATCCTCTTTTAACCCAATAAAACCAATAAATTATGAAAATTAAGATACCATATTTTGGCTGTCTAGCACTTGTCATGCTTATCATGCTCAGCCCAATCGTCACATTGGCACAAGGAAATAGTATTCGTGGAAAGGTTCAAGATGAACAGGGAAATGTCATTTCTGGTGCCACCATTAAAATCAAAGGAACCAAAACCACTGTGCCCTCTGCTGCTGATGGCACATTTGAAATCACAAATCTTACGATTTCTGAAATCATTTTACAAGTTAGTTTTCTGGGATATCAACCTAAAGAACAAAGAGCTAGTTTAGGGCAGTTTGTTACTATTACATTATTACCTGCCAACAACACTATGGATGAAGTATTTGTGACTGGTACTTTTGACAAAAGAAAACGTATGGATGCTTCTGTTGCCATATCGACTTTAGATGCTGCTCAAATTGAAAAGCTAGTTCCTTCTTCAGCTGCCGATTTACTTAAGAATGTCCCTGGGGTATTTGTGAATTCTTCACTTGGAGAAATCCGGAACTCAGTTGCCAGCAGAGGTATTACAGTAGGTACTCAAGATGGAAGTTTTGGCTACGAATATGTTTCAATGCAAGAAGATGGGCTTCCGATTACAAATTCTACATACTTCAATTATGGCCCAGATTTCTTTTTAAGACCAGATGCTACCCTGTATCGTCTTGAGGCTGTCCGTGGTGGCACTGCATCTATTACAGCAGCAAATGCACCAGGAGGGAATTTTCAACTATGTCTCCAAAACAGGTGGTGATGTATTAGCAGGTGAAATCAGATTGAAATATGGCCTCCTAAGTCCAGATGGTCATAGTTTTAGTAGAGCTGATTTCAATATCGGTGGCCCTATTCAAAACAATTGGTTTTACAACATTGGAGGATTTTATAGATATGATCAAAGTGGAAGATATCCAGGTTATGCTATGAACAATGGTGGTCAAGTCAAAGGTAATATCATGAAAAAATATTCAAAGGGAACATTAAAGATCTTCTTGAAATACTTAAATGACAAAAATGGGTATGTTCAATTTATTCCAACCAATAGTTATGATAAGCCAGAACCAGCTCCTGGATTCAACATTTATTCTAGTGTATTGATGCCTGCTCTAAATTATGAATCTCAAGATTTTATGTACGGAGGCACTATGAACTTTAATCCAAAAAATTTAGTCCATAGTACATACCGGTCTGCGGGGTTTAATTGGGAACATCAGTTGGGCAATAATTGGACTTTCAATAATGCTGCTAGATATGCTAAAAATAATATTCTATATAATACTCCTGGAAATGTTACAACCATGAGTGCGACAGATCTTACCTCCTATTTCTTATTGTCTGGTATGGAAGGTCTAGGAATTGGGATGTATTCATACAAGAATGCCAAGACGGGTGAAGAGTTGATGCAAGTGGCATCAGCCTTAGGTCAAGGCGGCCTGCCAACCTACACTGCAGTCTCAAATAAGTTGCCTGGTCAAGATCTCTTCCAAAATGGAGTATTTATGACCACTTTTGGAGCATACCACAATGATGTTAAGGAATTTATTGACCAATTTACATTTCAAAAAACTACCGATAACATGAGTTTTGCCATGGGAGGATATTTTGGGCATACCGATGTTGAGAGGTATTCTGGTGTCGATGGTGTTGCAATTAGCACAATTGAAAATAGACCACAATACCTAACCTTAGATTTTACAGGTGGAACTTTGGCGGGAACTACAGGTGTGCATAAAGTAACCAATTCAGATGGTATTGCACAAGCTATAGGTGATAATGGCGCTTCTCTTACTTTTAATGCAACTCAAAGATTAATGGCACTTTTCTTCGGTCATACTTGGAATATCAATCCGAATTTGACCTTTGATTGGGGCATACGATATGAAAACATGAAAGTAAAGGGACATAATGAGCGTGTATATATGAAAACAGGAGTTCAAGGTGGATTAGATGGCGACCCAAAAACCTTTTATGATAATAATACAGTTGATAGAATTACATCCGTAAACTTCGACAAAACATTAAACAGCTTCTCTTTTTCAGGAGCATTAAATTATAAATTCAACGAAAATATGGCTTTATACGGACGTTATTCTCAAGGGAAAAAGGCACCAGATTTAGACGTTTATTTCGCTGCAAACAGAGAAGAAACTATTGGATTATTGAATCCACAAGAGCGAACAACAAGACAAGTTGAATTAGGATTGAAGGCTAGGACGAAGGATTTGAATTTATTCGTCACCCCATTTTTACAGCGTATTAAGCGGTGTGCCTAGTGGACAATTTTTTCAGGCTGAAGGTGGTGGGTTTTATGTTCCAGAAACGCTTTATGGAAAATATAGCACTGTTGGAGTCGAAATCGAGGCTGATTGGCAATTGCACAGAAACTTTAGTGTTCGGGGGTATAGCAACTGTCCAACGCTCTAAAATCATCAATCTTGGACAATGGGTAGCAAATAATCCTGGACTAGCGGATGATACAAAGGTTTCGTATTCAGGAAATGAAACCGACAATAACGCAAGAATTATAATGAACATTACCCCTACTTATACAACAGGAAAATTTTATAGCTTCATAACGTGGTCTCATTTAGGAAAAAGGCAAGCGAATGTAGTAAATACTTTCACCTTACCCTCCTTTTCACAATTTGATTTAGGAGCTGGTTATGATGTTAGCAAAAAGATAAAATTGAGTTTGAACATCAATAATTTATTCAATAAATACGCGGTTATGAGTTGGGTAAGACCAGGAGGAATATTAGAGACTTTGGCAGGAAACAACAGCTTCACCAAAGAAGAATACGATCAAGCTGTGCAGAATAATACACCTTATTCAACGGTTTCCAATCCCCCAAGGTCCTACTATCTAACAGCAACATACAAATTTTAAAATCAAACCAATTACCTAAAAAAAAGCGAGCCTAAGTATTTTGGCTCGCTTTCATATTTATGAATAAAGACTATTAAAACTTTTTATAAACTTTGGGATAATCACCTAGAAAATAAACCTCATCATTAATGTTGATTTGCCATTTCTTGCCGTCCTTTGTATACATCGTATGCATTTCACCGGTTGTTTCCGTCATCAAAACTGAATTAGAAAAGAAGGCACATCCAACATTTGTTACTGGGAAAGTAATGATTTTACTGTTTGAGATAATGCCTTCTTCCAATAACTTTCGAGCAGTATCTAAAACCACAATAAATGGGATTTGATGAGTAGTATTCATAGTAGGTGTAATTTTTAAAAATTAGCCTTAGCTTAAAAAAGATAAGGCTAAAAACAAGTTTTTTATAGTTATATTATGTAGCAAATAATATCTCTTTTAATAGTGAACCATCTAGAACTTAAATAGTTCTAATTGCAACAAATTTATTTTTTGTTAAATAATCTCAAATAATTGATTATTATTCAAGGAATTATACTATATTTGAGAAATAAATCAGGCTCTGCCGACGCTAATCTAAAACCGATCAGTTCACTCATCTCTTTTAGTCTTCGCTTTTTCAGTCGCTAATTTTGTAAATAAGGTTAAGTCCTATTTGAATTTGTACTGCACATTCTCATTAACTTCTTTCTTAATTATAATACATGATTTATAAAAACATAAAAATAATGGCTTTATGCCGAAAAATAATTCAATAATTAATATTTAATACAATGGAACAAGGAAAAGTAAAATTCTTCAACAACACAAAAGGTTTTGGTTTTATTACACCAGAAAATGGTGGTGAAGATATTTTCGTACACACAACTGGATTAAGAGACAATGTTCGTGAAAACGACACAGTTGTTTACGAAGTAGAAAAAGGTAAAAAAGGATTAAACGCTGTAAATGTACGTCTTGCATAGTACAAATCAATATAAAAATTGAATTTACAAAATGGCTATGGGTTCTTCCCGTAGCCATTCTTTTTTGCTATTAATTTGAACTTTTGACAGTGACATTTGTTTTGAAATAAGAAGGACAATAACCATGTAATCTGGACAAGATTATAAGGTTATCTTCATTTGATCACACAAAACATGTCATCATGGAAAATCATCACAATCACAAAGTTCAGAATAATGGTGGAAACAATAATTACACCTGCCCCATGCATCCTGAGGTTAGAGGCAACAAAGGCGACAAATGCCCGAAATGTGGAATGAACCTCGTGCCACGTGAAGGAACCGAGGAAAATTCGGTAGACGTAAGTCTGGAAGCAGAGCCTGAACCCATAGAGGAACACCAACAAGTAAAATTGAATTTCACTTTCTCTGAAGGAAACAAACCAGTTCGGATGGAAATCTCACATGAGATGAAAGTGCATCTCATGGTAGTTAATGAAGACCTCACTTGGTTCAAACATATTCATCCAGAAGAGAAAAAAACAGGACTTTTTACAGTTACAACTATCTTTCCCTTTGCTGGAAAATTTATCCTTTTCAGTGACTTTAAACCTCAAAATGGCTCTCAAAACATTGACAAAAAAGAACTTACAGTCCAAGGTAAAACTAAGAGCGAATCTGTAGAGTTTATCCCAAAAACCGTTTCAGATGTAGATGGTTATAAGTTAATCTTGGAAAGTGCAGACCACCTTGAGTCAGGACATTCCCAAAGATTAAAGTTCTCTTTGGAGAAGGATGGGAAAAAACTATCTGAATCGGATTTAGAACAGTATCTTGGTGCTTCAGCACATATAGCCATGATCGGAGTTAAAGATAAAAATTTGATCCATGTCCACCCAACTTCCAATAATGAGTATCCGATTTATGCTGAAGCTCATATCAAAAATAGTGGTAAGTATAGAATTTGGGTTGAGTTTCAAACACATGGCAAGGTCCATCTTGCCGACTTTAGCATAGAAGTTAAAGAAGGAAAAACGACAAAAGGAAATGATGAACATAATGTTCATAATCATTAAACAAAGCCGTCTAAAAGAACGGCTTTATTTATTAAGCGCAATCAGCAAGTTTTTCAGAGTTTACCTTCTTTAGAACAATTTTAGATTTCTTTTCTTGCTTAAAATATAGCAAAGTAATCCCGATTCCAATAAGGGATAATAATGCGCCAACCAATACTGGTGAAGTATAACCATATCCTGAATCAATTGGCAATCCTCCAAAATAGGCGCCCAAAGCATTAGCAATATTAAAACATGCTGGACCTAATGAAGCAACCAACATTTCAGCATCGGACTTGACAGAATTCAACAACAATAATGTTAATGATGGAACCAGGGCAAATGTTGCAACGCCAGTAATAAAGGTCATCAAAAGATTAGCATAAGCATTGGATGCTACAAAATAAATTAATACCATGCATAGTATCTGCAGTACCATAACTCCAACCACAACTTTGGATGGTGAAAATCTATCAGTCAGCTTTCCGCCTATCATATTTCCGACAAACATCCCCAACCCTGCCAAGATCATAATGTAAGGTAGAAACCGAGAATTTATTCCAGAGACTTCGCTCATTAAGGGTGCTATATAAGAAATCCAAGCAAAAAGTGCCGCAGGACCAAATGAAAAGATAAGTACCATAAACCAAATATTGGCATTCTTAAAAATGGCAAAATCTTTCCAAGGACTTTTGTTTGATTCTCTAACTTCAGTTTTTGGCATCCAAAATTTTAATGCTAAAATGGTCAAAACACCTATAAAAGCAATTAATAAAAAGGTATATCTCCAAGAATAATGATGACCTATATAGGTACCAATGGGAACCCCTAGTAAGTTGGCTACTGTCAATCCCGAAAACATGGTAGCAACTGCTTGAGCCTCCTTCCCCCTATCCGCTATTCTACTTGCCACCACAGACCCCACTCCAAAAAATGCACCATGTGGCAACCCTGCAATAAATCGAGAAGCCAGTAAGAAATTATAGTCAGGAGCAATGATTGATAATCCGTTGAATAAAGTAAATAGGGCCATTAATATTATCAAGGTTTTAGTTGGTGAAAACCTATTCATACCTACTACGAGCAATGGAGCTCCAACGACTACCCCAAGAGCATATGCCGAAATTAAATATCCAGCTTCTGGAATACTCACTCCTAAGTCACTCGCTACATCAGGAAGCATTCCCATAATGGTGAATTCTGTAACACCAATTCCTAATCCCCCCAGAGCTAGAGCTAATAAACTTTTCTTCATAAAAACTAATTTTGATATACAAATATCCCAAGATTATAATTATTAGAGAAATAAGAATACTTATAAGTTTCTATAATAAATGTGATAGACAAATAGGTTGAAACTATGATACAATTATAATATCTTACAGATCTATATATAAAATATATGATAAAAATTTACCATAATAACAGCTGTAGCAAAAGCAGAGCAGCTTTTGAATTACTAAAAGATAAAAATCTTGAATTTGAAATCCATGAATATTTAAAGAATGTGCCTTCTAAAGAAGAATTAAAAGAAATTATAGTGCTATTAAATATTAAGCCATTTGATTTAATGAGGAAAAATCAATCCTCATTCAAGGAGAAATACAATCAGATGATATTGACAGATGAAGAATGGATTGATGTAATGTTAGAAAATCCAATATTAATAGAAAGACCAATTGTGATTAAAGATGGTCAAGCTGCCATAGGCCGGCCAATAGAAAATATAATTAACCTCTTAAAATAGTTAATAATATTTTTTAGAGTTCGGAACCAATAGGATTATTTTAATTACTTGTATACAGGTATTTTAGCAGAAATGCTTAAGCTCTAGATTTGTGTATAATCCAAAAAAACATGAAAAGAAAACCAAATTCTATGAGCAAAATATTGATTCTTCCAATATTTGCATTGCTATTTTTAGGAATTACATCGTGTAGCAAAGATGATAACGGTGTGGATAAATTGAAAAAGCCCAACTGTAAAGTTGGGCTTTCTCTTTATAAAGGACTAAGATATTATCTATCTAAGTCTCTTAACCACGTTTTAACTTCATCACGAGTTTTACCCGTTTTTTCTTGAAGTCTTCCGTATAATTCGTCTTCTTTTCCTTCAACATACAATAGATCATCATCAGTTAGATCTGCATATTGTTGTTTAACTTTTCCTTTTAATACGTTCCACTTTCCTTTTAAATCTAATGAATCCATAATGCTTTAATTTTTTTAATGTTATTAAATAATTAATGTGTTGTATATAAAGAACACTTCGAGCAATAAAAGGTTTTGATTTTTTTAGAATTGTTTTTTAAAGGTGATTCAAACCATTATTCATGATCTTTGTTTTTTAGACATGGATTTAAATAGAACATTTACCCACAACCATATGGATCGCGAGATAAAATTCAGCGTCACATATGACCCTCAAACGCATTCATTTAGTGTTGTTGAGGATGATAGCATTAATTACATGCTGTTTTATAACCCTGCTAATAAGGAATGGACAACTTCGGAAGATCCAATGCCAACAATTCCAGTAAACGAACTAGCATTATTGGTTCAACAAAATTTTGGAGTATTTGTATAAATATCCCTCTTAAAAAATAACAGCCCCAAATAAATTTGGGGCTGTCATATTATTTAATAACCTTATCCATTTCTGCCTTAGGACAAGGGATTAAAAATTCTATTACATTATGCCTTTGCGAGCTAATTTAATAGTCATGTGTACTGAATGAACAATCCATAATGGAGAAAGTTCTATCTAAATAAAAAATAATTATATTTTTTCTACTAAATACTTCCAATACCGTTTTGGAACATGTCGCAGATGCAATTTCAAATTCTTTCTTTCTTCAATATTCGTACTTTTAAAGTAGGTTTTCCATAAATGTTGAAATTCCAATTCCCTTGGATCAAGATCTAATTCTATAGCATATGGATTTTCAATTTCGTGATTGTCAGAATTACTGACTTCGTGAATCTCCTTTCCATCATAATGATACCCGTAATTTCTGCGGATATCATAAATCAACCACTGTTGATCAGAAAACCGATTTTTAAAAAAAGTAGTAACCAAAGGTAAAACATTAAAATCTGGCTCTATCAAAGCAGTATACAGATTGTCTGAGGATTTGACGAATCTCACAAATGCTTTCATTCTGTGTCTTTCCCGACTTACTTTCTTAATCGTCTGATGTATCTGCAAAATTTCGGGATTCCCGTAGTCCCGAATATCAATTTTACCATCCTTAAATAACCGAATGATAGTCCTAAAACCTAATTCCCATGCTTCTTTTTGATCGGCAAGAAAGTTATGGTAAAATATATTGAGGTCCTTCTTTCCTATTATTTTTTCGATTCCTTTCAAAATTCGGGAAGATTTATTCAGGTCGGTTGAAATTTCTCTCTGATCATTAAATATACTGGGTTCTAACATGGTTAAAACCTTCGGTGTAGCATAAAACTCTTTTCTCTCAAATGCCTCAAATACACAACATAAGTAACCATTGAAACTTCCATCAAACAAATAATTCATTAGAATAGGCTTAATTGTGGTGCTGAAGTTAAAATCTTTGGTTGAGGATTGTGCTCCAGAATGGCCTTCTTTACAGAATCTGGATATATAAATCCTGTATTGACAACCGTATCTTGACAAACCATAAAATATTTAGCTCGGTTAAATGCTATTCCCATCTTCTTCAACTGATGTTCCCGAAGTTTTCCATATTTCCTAGCTTGAACAATTTTATTAGCAGATTGCCTTCCAATACCAGGAATTCTAATGATCCATTTATAATCAGCAGTATTGATATCAATTGGAAAGAATTGGGGATTTCTCAATGCCCAAGAAAGTTTTGGATCAATTTCTAGTTCTAAATGTTGATGGCTGTTGTTTAAAATTTCATTCAAAGAAAATCCATAAAATCGCAATAACCAATCAGCTTGATAAAGTCTATTTTCTCGCACTAAAGGTGGAGCAGTTCCAATTTTGGGCAATAAACTGTCATTTGCATTTATCGGAATATATCCTGAGTAATACACCCGTTTGAGGTTAAATTCTTTATAGAACTTAATAGCGGTCTCCATTACTTGAAGGTCATTTTCTGGTGTTGCGCCAATAACCATTTGCGTACTTTGTCCTGCCGGAACGAAATGAGGAACTTTTTTGAAAATCTTTTTATCCCGCTGCACGGTTTTGATTTCATTTTGAACGATTGCCAATGGCTCTTTTACTGTCTGATGGTCTTTCTCAGGAGCAACCAATTTCAAACCTTCTTCCGTCGGGATTTCAAGATTTACACTCATGCGATCCACATATAATCCAGCTTCTTTTAATAAAGCTTCACTAGCGCCAGGAATAGCTTTCAAGTGGATATAGCCGTTGAACCTTTCTTCCGTTCGAAGTTTCTTTACCACCAACATCAATCGTTCCATCGTATAATCCGCAGATTTAAAAATCCCTGAACTCAAAAACAAACCCTCAATATAATTTCTTCTATAAAAGTTCATTGTAAGATCTACTACTTCTTTCACAGAAAATGCTGCCCTCTGAACATCATTGCTCCTTCGACTCACACAAAACGAACAATCATAAATACAATAATTGGTCATTAAGATCTTTAATAGTGAAACACATCTCCCATCTTCAGTATAGGTATGGCAAATGCCACTTGCAGAGGCATCTCCTATCCCACCATTATTAGTTCGCTTTCCCCCACTTGAACTGCAACTAACATCATATTTTGCCGCATCAGCTAATATTTCCAATTTATCATCAAATCCAAACATATGCTCAATATATTAGTGAACCAATACAAATTTACTAAATTTATTAGTAAAACAATGCCGTCATTTAAAAGTTCTGAACAATTTGAAAAAATTCCTGTTCTATTGATATCAAATGACTTAGCTACATGTTAGAATTTAGAAGAGAAGGTATTTATTGTCCACAAGGTAAGTTTTACATTGACCCTTGGTTACCTGTAGATAATGCAATTATTACTCATGCTCATTCTGATCATGCAAGAATTGGGATGAAAAAATACCTATGCCATCCATTAACAGAACCAATTCTAAGACTAAGACTAGGATCTGATATTAAGGTCCAAACATTGAATTACAATCAGGAGATTTTAATGAATGGCATAAAAGTGTCTTTGCATCCCGCAGGACATATTATTGGGTCTGCGCAAGTTAGAATGGAATATAAAGGCAAAATTACTGTAGCTTCTGGTGATTACAAGGTACAAGCAGATGGAATAAGTACACCATTTGAGCCCGTTCGTTGTCATGAATTTATAACCGAAAGTACATTTGGTTTACCAATTTACAATTGGCTTTCGGTAGAACAAATGAATCAGAACCTTTCTGACTGGGTATTAAACAATCAGAGCAATGGAATTACTTCAATATTAGTTGGTTATGCATTGGGAAAAGCGCAGAGAATTATGAAAGCTGTAGAGGGTGTTGGGAAAATATATGTCCATTATGCTATTGAAAGGATCAATAAAGCATTTATTGATTCTGGCATTTATTTACCTGATTACGAAACCATAGATTTTTCGAATAAGCCTAAAGATCTATCAAACTCTATAATTATTGTGCCCCCCTCCCTATTTGGGTCAAATATGTTGAAAGGAATTCCCAAATCATATACAGCTATTTGTTCTGGATGGATGCAGGTACGCGGAGCAAGACGATGGAGATCGGCCGATGCTGGTTTTGCAATAAGTGACCATGCAGACTGGCAAGGACTTCTTACCGCAATAAAAGAAACGAATGCAGAAAAAGTATTTGTGACACATGGATTTAAGTCAGAATTCACAAGGTATTTGAATGAAATGGGTACCGAAGCGTTTGAGATTACAACAGAGTTTGGCTCCAATGAGGAAATTGATGAAACAATAATTAAAGAATAGGTATGAAGGTATTGGCAAAACTTATCAATGCATTGGATAGCACTAACAAAACTGGAAGTAAGATCATTGCTATTGAAGATTTTTTGGAAGAATCTACCGAACTTGATAAATATTGGTTTTTACGTCTATTTACAGGAAAAAGACCCCGAAGATCCGTTAAGACTTCATTTATGCGCCAATGGGCAACACAGATTTCGGAAGTTCCAGATTGGCTATTTCAAGAAAGTTATCTTGCCGTTGGAGATTTAGCCGAAACAATATCTTTAATTATCCCTCCAGCAACCAAAACCATAGATAAATCGTTGGATGAATGGATGAACGAGATTATTTCTTTGCCAACTAAATCTGAGAATGAAGTCAAATCATATATTATTGACGCTTGGGATCACTTAGATCAGACTGAACGATTTGTATTCAATAAACTTTTGGGAAGTAGTTTTAGGATAGGTGTTTCTTCAAAATCCTTAATCAATGCATTTGCAAAATATTATAAGGTAGATGCTAACCTAGTTGCCCATAGCCTCATGTCTGACTGGTATCCTGAAAAAATGAAATTCGAGGATTTTATTAAAGGTGACCATATCAACATCAATTTATCTGCTCCTTTTCCATTTTGTTTGGCAAATCCATTAACTGATGATCTTGAAAATCTTGGAAAACCCGACGATTGGCAAATTGAATATAAATGGGATGGAATCCGTGGTCAGATCATTCACAGAGAAAACGAAACCTTTATTTGGTCTCGTGGCGAGGAAATGGTCAATGAGCAATTCCCAGAATTAATGAATCAATTTGACACATTAAATGCAGATTTTGTGATCGATGGGGAAATTGTCCCTTATGATGAATTAGGAGTAATGAACTTCAACCAATTGCAGAGAAGATTAAACCGTAAAAACATCGGCAAAAAGTTGATGGAAGAAGTTCCCATTAAATTTATAGCATTTGATTTATTGGAAATCGACCGTGAAGATATCCGTCATCTCCCCTTATCTCAACGCAGGGAAAGATTGTCACAGCTTCTTCAAGCTATTGATTCTCCCAATTTTATTATATCTAAAGAAATAAAGGTCAAAGATTGGGAAGAATTAAAGGATATTCGTGAAAATTCAGGAACCATCAACGCCGAAGGTCTTATGCTTAAGGCTAAAGATTCAGAGTATCAGGTCGGTCGCAAAAAAGGTTACTGGTGGAAATGGAAAGTCGACCCCATGACCATAGATGCTGTATTGATTTATGCCCAACGTGGAAGCGGCAGACGCAGTGGCCATTATACAGACTATACCTTTGCTGTAAAAGATGGTGATAAATTGGTAACTATTGCCAAAGCTTACTCCGGACTCAGCAATGTTGAGATTGCTGAGGTAAGTAAGTTCGTTAGAGCTAATTCCTTGGAAAAATTTGGACCCGTTAGAACTGTAAAACCAGAATTGGTTTTCGAAATTGCTTTTGAAGGAATTGCATTGAGTAACAGACACAAATCTGGTGTAGCTTTGAGATTTCCTCGGATTTTAAGATGGCGGAAAGATAAATTACCCCATGAAATTGATGATATTGAAGAAATCAAGAAAATGATAAAATCATAAATCATTCTATAAAAAAGAAGACCTAATTGCTTAGGTCTTCTTTTGCTATATTATGAAGGGACTTTTCTAGGATTTTCTCTTTCCCATACCCTATGTTTTTTAAGTGCATTAACAAATGCATCTGTCCAATTTGGATCTGACTCAAATATTACACCTTGATCTTTTTCTATAAAAGATTTTGCTGCTAATTGCTCTGCTCCTTTGGCAAATGCAATTGCTTTACAGTGACGATAACCTTCATTAATAAATTGAAGATAATCTGGATTTTGAGCCAACTTGGCTACAGAATCGCCATCAGGAGTATAAAAACCATCAAAACAAACCGAAACATCGGTCAGATAACTATGCTGTATTGGTTCTTCCCCACCTTCCTTATATTTCAAATTACCTACATGCGAAGAAATCAGCACTGCCATAGCACCATCTTTCTCAAGTCTTTTTTTCATTCTATCTACTGATGCTTTACTCACACCATCATCCACCAAAAATGCAATTTTCCGGCTACGAATATTACCCTCATCACCCTTAACCTTCATACTCAAGAATTCAGACTTTTCGACCTCAGGTTTATTAGGCTTTATTGGATAATTTGGGTGATTTTGCCTTGCAAATTGTAAAGTAAGCGGATCTAGAGATTTCATTGGTGTCAATCCTAAGTTTTTCCCAATAGCTTTTGCCAATTTTGGGTCCACTTGATTTAATATTGCCAATTCACGCTTTCTAATGTCTTCATTATTAACTTTCGAAAGCTCAAAACTAAAAGCATTGATTACATGGTTTTGCTCCTCAGGACTTAAAGAATTAAAAAATAATCTAGCTTGAGTAAAGTGATCTGCAAATGAACTTGACCTTGCTCTCACTTTTTTACCATCAACCTGTTGTTTCCCTGTTTGATAACCTGTCTCCCCTTTCAACATGGCTTGGAATGGACAACCATTTCCTTGGCTATTCGGAAAATAACTAGTATTGCCCTTTAAGATATCCATTCTTGCAAACCCATCTTTTTGATTGTTGTGTTTGCCATTTATCGGCCTATTGATCGGTAATTCATGGAAATTTGGACCACCTAATCTATAATTTTGTGTATCCATGTATGAGAATATTCTCCCTTGAAGTAGTGGGTCATCAGAAAAATCAATACCCGGTACTACTCTACCTGGATCGAATGCAGCTTGTTCTGTTTCTGCGAAGAAATTCTCTGGATTACGGTTCAACGTCATCGTACCTATAATCTTAACCGGAACAAGTTCTTCAGGGATAATTTTGGTAGGGTCTAGAATATCAAAAGAGAATTTCATTTCATCTTCTTCAGGAATTAATTGAACCCCCAAATCCCATTGTGGGAATTCACCGTTTTCAATCGCTTCCCATAAGTCCCTTCTATGAAAGTCAGCATCAAATCCTGAGATTTTCTGAGCTTCATTCCATGCTACAGAGTGTACCCCCAATCTAGGTTTCCAATGAAATTTAACAAATGTAGATTTTCCCTCAGCATTTAAAAATTTAAAGGTATGTACGCCAAAACCCTCCATCATTCTTAAGCTTCTAGGAATTGCGCGGTCTGACATCACCCAAAGCGACATATGTGCAGCTTCTGGCATTAAAGAAATAAAGTCCCAAAAAGTATCGTGAGCAGAAGCAGCTTGAGGAATTTCATTGTTAGGCTCAGGCTTAACAGCATGGATAACATCGGGGAAATTCATGGCATCCTGGATAAAGAAAACAGGAATATTATTACCTACAAAATCATAGTTACCTTCTTCTGTGTAAAATTTCACTGAAAATCCACGAACGTCTCTAGCTAAATCTGTTGAACCTTTAAAACCGGCAACTGTTGAAAAGCGGGCGAATACAGGAGTCGTTGTACCTTTTTTAAGGAATGCAGCTGAGGTATATTCAGAAATATCAGCTGTTGCCTCAAAAACTCCATGAGCCCCTGAACCTCTTGCATGAACCACACGTTCTGGAATTCTCTCCCTATCAAAATGCATTAACTTGTCAAAGAATATTTGATCCTGCTGTAATGATGGACCTCGGTCACCTACTTTGAGCGTGTTGTTGTTATCATAAACAGGAACTCCATCATTGGTGGTCATTACCTTGTTCATATTATCGACAACATGCTTGTCAATATGGGGTGCATAAGGTTTTTTTCCTTTTTTCATAGCGTGAATTTTATGGTTTTTAGTTATCCTTTTATTTTAATAAGCATGGAGTATGCTTTCATTTCTTGAACAAAAAAATTGAATAAATGTTCTGACAATTTTTAACTAAACAATTGTGATCTTTTAAGTGTTGAATTAAAAAGAACATATTATGGCAGAGAAAATAATTAGAGATCAAGAAGCTCATGACAAATTAAAATCCATAGTTGATCAAATTGACATCGGTACAATTTGCACTTTCAATCCACATTCTTCTTACCCTCATGGTGTCCCTATGAGCAGACAAGAAGTAAATGAAGAAGGAAATATATGGTATATCTGTTCTGCAGAAAGTGAAACACACAAAAACCTAGAAAAGAATGATAAAATTTCAGTCTTTTATGCCGATCCTAAAAACTATACTTTTTTAAGCATTAATGGTACTGCAACACTAAGTAGAGATCAAGCAAGAATTGATAGATATTGGAGTAAGATGATGGAAGGTTGGTTTGAAAAAGGAAAAGAAGATCCAAATATTAAATTATTAAAGGTAATTCCGGATGAAGCTCATTATTGGGACTCCGGTTCAAATAAAATTGCCACTTTATTTGGTATGTTGAAAAATGCTATTACAGGAAGTAACGAAGATATTGGTGAAGAAGGAGAATTAAAACTCTAAATCATCAAAAATTAAAGCCAGAAAGAAAATCCTTTCTGGCTTTTAAATTTTCGATATAATTACAGAACTATTGTTTCGTCCACACTAACCTATTTAAATCATACCCAGCATCTTTAGCAATTTTCATGAATTTCTCTTTCACAGATTCTGGCATTGTCTTATTTCTGGAAAGCATCCAAATATAATCTGTGTTTTCACCAAAAACAAGAACATTCTCATAGGCTGGATCCATCGCAACAACATTATATCCCGAATAAAATGGTCCGAAAAAGGATACTTTTAAAGCTCCCTTATTTTCGTCACCAATAAATTTTGCCTTTCCTTCAGATTCTTTCCATTCCGATTTAACTGTATCAAAACCACGGTTCAATACATTGACTGAACCATCCTCATTTAAAGTATATTCTGCTGTCACTTGATCCATGTCTTTCTCATGTTTGAAATCAAACCTTGCGATTTCATACCATTTACCAGCATAAGATTTGATATCGAAATTGTCAACAACCTTTACTCCTGAAGGAACTTTAACAGACTTACAAGCCTGGAAAATAAATGGAGACAATAGAATCATCGATCCTAATGCTATTTTAATGTATTTTGAATATTTCATACTATTGTTTATTCTAGAACAATTGTTATATTTTTTTGTTCAGCGTATGTCATTGAATTCCTATAAATCAATGATTAAATCAATTTAAACCGTTAAAAAATTATTAAGAAAAATTTGTCATTGAAATAATACTAATTGTAAATATGTTTTAACAGCTTTATTAAAAATATTCTTCTTACTTTGCATGAATTTGAAAATTTTTAAGCCGTTTTAAAAATATTTTCAATGCACTAACAGAACAACAAAAATGGAAAAGATAAAATGTGAGGACGAAAAGATCCAATTTCTTGGTAAGATTCAAGATTTGGGATTTATCATCTTCTTAAATCAAACAGGCATAATAGAAGCTGTTAGTGACAACATCTCAAATTATTTATCAAACCATTCTCCACAAACACTAATTGGTAAGCCCATTTTAGAAACATATTTTGGCAATTTTGAAGAAAAGGATTTTATAAAAAATGCTATCGAAGAGTTCAAAAGCAGCAATGATTTCAAAAGGATTACAAAGTTATTAGAAATTGAGGAGCAGCCTTTTTACTTAAGTATATCTTATTCTACAGATACCATGTATCTTGAATTTGAAAAATGCATAAATAATGACAGTAGCAAAACCAATATAATCAACAACAAATTGATTGAACTGCAAAATGCAGAACAAGATGTTTGGAAAGTATTATCAGAAATACTGTCTCAGAATTTAGAAGTAGATAGAGTTATGATCTATCAATTCAATGAAGACAGCAGTGGAATTGTTATTGCAGAAACATTGAACAGACCAAACTTAGATTCTTATTTAGGTTTAAATTATCCTGAATTTGACATACCAAAACAAGCTAGGGAACTTTATAAAACAAAACATTGCAGATTTATTGCAGATACCGACTCAGAAGGCTCTACAGTTGTAACTCTTGACAACCAAGAAGCTAATCTCCAGGAAATATCCATTAGAAGATTGTCACCCATTCACTTGCAATATCTTAAAAATGCAGGCTTTCGATCCAGCATAAGTTTTTCGATTATTATAAAAGGTGAACTTTGGGGTTTGGTATGCTGTCAGCATGAAGAACCAAAACATATCGATTTAAGTATCAGAAACTTTTCTTTGATGGCTACAAATTTTGCAGCCAATAAATTCCAGCAATTGGAAGATATCGAAAGAATGGCTTATCTCGAAGAAGTTCAAGAATTAGAACTCCTTTTAAAAGAAAAAGTATTGCTGAAATCCAATATTTTCCATGAACTAAAGGATTTTTCAAAAACTCTACTTCATATGTTAGAAGCAGATGGTATAGCCATCGGGTTTGAAGATTCTATTTTTTTAGAAGGTATACATCCTGAAAAAGAATCTTTGAGGTCGCAATTACCAAAATTGACTGAATTAGCCAAAGACCATATATATAGCACTAATGCTCTTTCAAATCACCTTCAACTCTATGAAGATTTTGGGAGATCAATTGCCGGACTATCATTTGCAGAAATAGATAGTAAAAAGGATTTTTTTATAATCTGGTTTAGAAAAGAAATTCTTCTTGACAGAGAATGGGCTGGAAAACCTGAAAAATATTATGAAGAAGACAAATTAACAGGAGTTGTAAAACCTTCCCCCCGCACTTCATTTAATGTTTGGCGTGAGCAAGTAAAGGGAACTTCAAAAAAATGGAGCTCTAAACAAATGCACTTTATCACTAGAATCAGGGAACTTTTAAGAGATTCTATGTTGAACAAGGCAGCAGAAATCGATTCTTTGAATACTCAACTCATTGAAATGAACAATGCTTTGGATACCTATGCATATACCATAAGTCATGACCTCAAAAATCCACTTTCTGCCATAAAAGTCTCGACTGAATTTCTTCAGTATCGACAAGATGTGAAGCCGGAGCTGTTGAAGAAAATGAGTTCTAATATTTTGGATTCTGTTCATATTATTTTAAATATGTTAGATAAGATCCACCAATTCTCAAAAGCAAGTTCTTTCAATTTTGAAAAAGAAATAGTTGAGACAGAAAATTTTGTCGATGAAATTATAGAAATGAGCAAACATCGGTTTGGCTCAAATAATGTAGAAGTAATTGTAAACAACCTGCTCCCTGTTCAAGGTGAAAAAACCTTGTTATACCAACTTTTCCTGAATATTATCGGAAATGCGATTAAGTATTCTTCAAAAGCAACATCCGCCAAGGTGATAATAGATTCATTCCGCACTGATAATGGAATTATTTATACCATCAGTGACAATGGAATTGGCATGGAAGAAGATGAGCTTGCATCCATCTATGAGATGTTTAAAAGGATGTCCAATTCTTCAGGATATGAAGGTTCTGGTATTGGTATGTCGATTGTAAAAAGAATAGCTGATAAATTGGGTATAGATATATCTATTAAAAGCAAACTTAATGAAGGTACAACGGTTAAACTGATGTTCCCAGCATAAAAAATGAGGGTAAAATTGAACTGATAAACCTGAAATTTTCCATAATCAAAATTTAAGCTTAATTATTTTATAATATCGAAAAATCTTTATTTGAAATTTTAATATAATATCCAAACTATTATATACTTTTACTTCTATTAACCGAAGTATGAAAAAAATTTATTATCTGATCCTATTGATTGGGCTCATTATGAGCTGCAATAAGGATTCGGACCCTGCCCTGAAAAAGAGGCTGTTTCCAAACCAATTAAATTAGAAGTATTAATCCCTGAGAACCACGGTTCTGCTGGTGTAAAATTTATTGGCAGAATTCTTCATTTAAATGATGAATCAATCAAAGAGCATGGGTTTCTAATCCAAGAAGCTTCTGGTTTTGGAAATAGTTCTACCATAGATCTAAAAATACCAGCAAAATCCCAAACAGGAAATAATTTCTTGATGGTCAATAAGCTTGACAAAGCAGGGATTAACTATGAAGTTAAATACTATGTCATCACCGACAAAAACAAATATCTTTCAGAGGCTGTCAAGTTTCCGTATGTACCAATCACGCTAACTCCTATCGAAGAACGGAATGTTCAACAAGGTGAAATTATAACGATTAAAGGAGATTTTTCAAAAATTGATAGTACTTATTATATTACTGGGCACGGTGAAAATTCTTCTATTACGGATAATTTCTACCTACAAATAAGTGCTGACAAAAAATCTCTAAACTTTAGAATTATTGATCGATATGGACATGGAGATGAACCATATTTTACATTATCGAATAATTTATCAATGCCTATTTATTTAGGTCGAGTTAATATTGTTTCCAAAATAGATCCATTAAGCAACTATGATTTTTATTTGAGAGATCGGATTACTTTCTCTGCTACAGGATTCAAATTCGATTCAAAAAAACCTTTATCAATTCTTGTAGGAAATAAAGCATTTAGTTATAAAACAAATTTTCAATCTGATGTCGAAGACCTAATTCGCGGACAAAAGGGAAACTCCTTTAAATTCGGATATTATAACGGAGCAGACACTGTTTATTTTCCAAAACCATTGACCTTAATCCCTCCTATTTCGAGTGACTACTATTTTAGGGAAACTTATGCCCATCCAAATGTAACCCTTTCAGTGAATGCATATGAACTTGGAAGAAAAATGGACTTTTTAGCATCTAACATAACATTGGGTGGGAAAGAAGCCTCTATTTACACGACCTGGAATGGAAGTGACAGACTAACTATAGGTGATGTTGAAGAAGGTTCTTATCCTGTAAAATTTGTTAACAATCATTTTAATTATACTAGCGCCGATAAGATCACAGTAAAAAAATTGCAGATTACCTCTTTTTCTCCGAGTGTAATTCATGATGGTGAGATGCTGACCATAACAGGGAATTTTATGAATGGAAGATCTTACCGGGTTTATAGTAATATTGGTAGATCTGACAGTCAACCAGCAGCTTCTGGTAAGATACAAGTCCTGCTCGACCATTCAATAGCATCAAAAATAAAAATCCAAAAAATAGGCTATTATGATGAAACCCTCGATAAAGAAACTTTGGTCGATGTAAACTACGAAACTGAATTCAGCCAACTAACATATACTCACTTTAGTCCATCAAAAGGTACCCTACGAACACCAATTAGGTTATACGGTGAAGGAATAGGTAGAGCTCAAATATTTTTCGATGGAAAATGGATGCCTTCTTACAATGGAGGAAAAGGCTGGACAGAAATCTCGCTTTATGGTACAATCCTACCCGGTAAATATAAAATCGCAGTTCTTTATCTCAACAAATGGTATACGGTTGATCAATTTTTTTGAAATCACTTATTAATTAAAGAAAATGGCTACCACAACAAATATCATAAAGAAGACATTATTATTTTGCTCAAGCATTATCGTGATTTTATTTAATTCGAATTGCTCGAAATCCGATTCAGCAAAACCTGATGTTGAGCAAGTTCAAGAGTATCAAATTAATACCTTGGGTTTCTCAGATATTACCAGTAATCAAGTAAAGTTAACGGGACAAATAAAGATCGCAGGTAATGAAACAGTATTAGATCATGGATTTATAATTCAAGAGGCTGGCACAGAAGCAAATAGTTCTTCTGAAATAAATATTAGCTTAGGGAAAACTAATCAAGTTGGAGAAATTTCAACAACTTTTAAATCTCCAAAATCTTTTGATCCAAATGTTTATTATACCTTTTATTTTTACGTAAGAACTGAAAAGAATTTTATTAAAGGCAATTTACATGAGTTTGCTTTAAATAGTTTAAGCATAATTCCTAATGAAAAGAGATTCTCTTACGGCAGAGATACGATTCATGTAAATGGAAATTTTGAAAACCTTGGAGATAAATTTCGAATTAGAGTAAGAGGAGCTTTCGAATTGTTCAGTCTACCATTCACCTTAAGTGCAGATAAAAAAGTGTTTTCCTTTGTGATTGGTGCAGGTCCTGAAGTCAGCAATTTCGATGAAATACAGATTAGCTTAGTTAGAAAAAATGAAAACCCAAAAAGTTATGTTCAGGATTTAGTTCAAATCACATATTTGGCAAAAGTTGTTTTTGAAAGAGCGTACCACGATTTTTTAACCCCATTGAAATTTAAAGTCGAAAATATAGCAGACTCATATTATGGGATTAAGAATTTATTTATCCTGATCAATGGTAAGAAAATCCCTTATAACAATAATTTATACTTAAGAGACCATCCAGAATTTGGTGGGAAAACCTTAAATATCGGTTATATGAATGGTAAAGATTCCGTGTACTTTTCAGAATCTTATAATTTGATTCAGCCATCAAGCGATGATCCAATTATTCCACATATCGATAGGGTGCACCCCAATACATTACTCAATTTCAATGCAAAGCAATTACATCATTTCTTTTGGGCATATGTGAGTGCAAAACTTGGAAATGAAGAAGTTGAAGCTAGGTTCGATTATCGAGAAAATCTTCTAGGAATTCATGTAGGGGATCTTCCCGAAGGTGAATATGATTTAACCGTTTACAATCAATTTCACTTTTATAACCATAAAAATAAAATCAAAGTTGAAAAGCTCAAAATAAGTACCAAAGGACCATATTCCACTTATATTGGGGATACTATCCAATTAAAAGGGAATTTTATTAAGGGATTAGAATATTTTGTAATAAATCAAGACAACGGCCTTATTAATTCAGCTGTTGGGGGAGAAAATGAGATAAAACTGGAAGTCATTTCAGGCTTTGAAGGCGTTACAGCATTTAAATTCATTTCAAGTGACGAATATTATAAAGAGTTAAAATCCAATGCAATCGCAATCCCATATAAATCTCTTGGTTATACTATAGACAAGTTCTACCCTACATCGGGAACAACTGGAGATGTATTAACAATTGAAGGCAAAGGAATAGGATGCGTTCCAGCAATATTGCTAGGTGGACACCAAAATAACACCAATAAAAATAAATAACCATAAGATTTCTTTTTCAATTCCAAGGTTACCTGGTAAGGAAAAATGAAAATCAGTATTTCATCTGTCCATAACTTTTACCAAAGCGATAATTATTTTGAATACCTATAATCCCCCTCAGAAAACTAATATTTTTCTCGCCTGCTTGCTATTTTTAATATTCCTAGGCTGCCAGAAAACAACTATTATCGACCCCAATTTAGAACCGGCCATTGCTCTTGAAACTGGAACTATAACTATTATTTCGCCTAACCAAATAAAAATGACAGGTGAAATTAAAAATATCAATAATGAACAAATTCTAGATATTGGGTTTGTATTATATGATATCAGCCAAAGTCCTGAAAATCCTAAAGAAATCTCCTTGAAAAATAAGGAAATTAAAGTGGTTTGTTTGAATTAACATATACTTCGCCAAACATATTTGAAGTAAATAGAGAGTATGCCTACGCTCCTTATATTAAGACTGCAAAAGGATACTATAAAGGAGAATTAAAACATTTCTCTGTTGATTTAATTAAAATCAACAATGATCAAATTTCTGTTGTTCCGGCAGGAAAGTCCTTTACTCTTCAAGGAGATTTTAGCCAAATGTCAAAAGACTTCTACCTTACGTTAACCTCACAAGATTATTACAACGTCCCACATACAGTTACACTACCATTTGAAGTGGCAAAAGATGCAAAAAGCATCAAAATCAAAGCTCCCAAACTAAATGTTTACCATGGTAAAGAATATGAAATTCTCCTAAATACCCAATCCAAGAATGGAGAAAATCATAAATCAAGGTTTTTTTCAACCTTGAAAATTTTAGCAAATATCGATACACCAAAGGTCAATGAAATTTATATTACTGATGATATTCCAATTACTGGTTATGCTTTACCTATAGAAAACAACCATGACCTAAAAATCACTATTGAAGGAAAAAACACTCCCCTATACAAGTGGAATGAAAATGACTGACTTTGATCTAGTTAAACAGGCAGAATACACTTGGTCTTATAATAATGGTTTAGAAACAATTGAATTGCCGAAAAAACTTCAATTAAAAAAGCCAACACCAGACCAACTAAAAATTGATAAATATATCGTACACCCTTATCAATACTTTTGGATTCAGGAATTCGACTATTATAAATTCTTTGGTGAAAAAATTGCAAAAATTAAAATTGGAAACAATGAATATAATGACGTCAAAGTTTCTAACACTGGATTTTTCTTAGAAATTGGAAATTTACCTTTGGGCGAATATGAATATTATTTTTTCATCAGCACTTTTTGATGTGAAACTCCCAAATAAAGTAAAAGTCATTCCTTTTAATGTGAGCTCAATATCTAAAACAGAGGTCTATCCTTATGAACCAATATTGTTTACTGGATCATTTATAAAAGGCGACAGATATTTTTTAGGAACTTTAGATTACTTAAATTCTTTCGGAAATGAAGCAATCTCTGATAAGGAAGTTATTATAAATTTTGAGAATTTACCTTCTGGAACATATACCGTCAACTTTGGCGCTAGTACATTATATGGTAGCGAAGAACTTATTATCCCAATGAAATTCAAACTTCTTCAACCAGTTATTACAACCTTAAGCAAAGACATTATTAAAATTGGTGAAATTCTAACCTTAAAAGGTAAAGGTCTTAACGGGGTAAACTATATTAATCTAGGGATTATTCTATTTTCAATTCTAAAAGATCCTTTGATGAAATACAAATTCAAATACCATATTGGATGAATCCAGGGAAATATCCAATTAAATTAATATTTGATAGAACTGCCGAAAGTGAAATTAGCACATCTAAAACTATTGAAATTTTGTAACATGAAAACTTCTAACCATTTAAATAATTTTAATAGGGCATTTTTAATTCTACTTATATTTCTTTTAGGGTCATGTTCTAAAAAAGAAGAAATTAAACCCGATGTAAAACCCATAACCATAAATACACTCCCTGCAGGAAACGTTATTGCCACTGTTGCTACTCTAAATGCCGAAATCGGGTATCTCAATGATGAAAAATTATAGACTATGGTTTCATTGTATTCGAGCAATCTTCTACCAATGGTAAGAAAATCTCTTTAGGTTCAAATCCTAAGGCAGGGTTAATTCAATATGATTATAAACCAGACAAAAATTTTGGGTTAAATCAAATCCTTAACTACAGGTTCTATCTTATCACTGAAAGGTTTGAATATATGGGAAATATAGTCTCATTTAGAGTTAAAGATTTTTGGGTAGACCAAAAAGATATTATTCCTATTTCCTTAGGAGATACACTGACACTAACAGGAAACTTCAAACAGATCAGCCAAGATGACATAGTAATTGCTAATAAGATTTATAATCCAATGCAGATTGAAATTATTAATGTTGAACCTAGTAAATTACAACTCAAAATACCCTATAATCTAGGAAAACACGGCGATAGAGTTAACCTAATTATTGGCAAATTTCAAAACCAAAATGACATAAATACTTCATCTTTAGTAAGTATCAATTTATTGGGAAAGATTGAATTTGATTTAGATAGACCTATATATTATGGAGAAGGTTTAAAGATTAGATCTTATGGAATTGATTATTTCAGCAATTTCTTTGTGGTAGTTGGCAATAATAGATTGGAATTGGGCTACGACAATCCCAACATAATAACATTAAAAGGCATTAAAAACAACGGACAAAAATTGAGGTTAGGTTATTTTAATGGAAAGGATACTATTTTCTCAAATAAAAAATTGGAGTTAATTCCACCTGTGAGTTCAGAAATCACATTTAAACAAACTCTACCACACCCAGGATATTTCTTTACAATAAATAAGTCTGTACTAACTAAATATTATGGCGAAGACCCTTATATCATTAAAATTGGTGACAGTACAGCTGCTTATTCTTATTACAGTTATGAACCTGACGCTGGATATTATCTTCCAAGCTTAAAATTAGGAAATTATGATGTGCAAATTGTATCAGATTTATACCCACCAATAAAACTAAACAACCAAATTGAAATAAAACCTATTGCTGAAAAAATCATAAATCAAAAACCATATTATTATGGAGACATCATAGAGATGTCGGGAAATTTTATTGACGGACATGAATACATAGCCAAAGTATCTGATTATGAATTAATGCATGTAAAAGCAACAAATGGAAAGTTAAAATTCACTTTACCGCATGGAAAATTTGGAAAAAACCTCCTAACAATAGGCCTATACCAAGAACCAGCAGGATATAAATTTCCCAATCCAGGAATACCTATTGAAATAAACAAGTCTGTAGTAGAAAGCGTCTCTCCTTCCATTGTTTATCAAGGTGATGTAGTAACGCTCAAAGGAAAAGGATTTAAAAATCTATTTTCCGTTAGAATTTATTATGCAGGAAATGATTGTAAACTACTCTCTATCTCTGAAACTGAAATTAAATTCATGGCACCTAGCGTTTCAAGGAAAGGGAAATTCCCAATAGAATTGGAATTTTTAGATAATGAAACCATAACCACAACTCAACTTTTGGAAATCAAATAATTCTGAAACTTAGCAAAAAGAAAAATTAACTTTATCATGTGATTATTAAAAAATAATCACATTTTTTTTAAAGTAAAATCTATTTTCAAACGTCTACGTCATTATGGACGAGGCACAGCTAGAAAATATGTCGGAAAAAAATGCCAAATCATTCGCAGAGGTTGTAAAGACCTATGGTGGACAGTTGCTGCGCTTTGTGAAAGCGAGAGTACAAAAAACTGCCGATGCAGAGGATATTCTCCAGGAGGTTTGGTATCAATTTTCGCGAGTTACCAATATTGATGACTTAGGCAATGCAGGTGCATGGTTATACTCCGTCACTCGAAATAAAATCACTGATAGTTATAGAAAAAAGAAAAATGAATCTCTCGATGAGCTTACAGAAGCTGGAAATGAGGACTCCTTCCCTATCGCGCACCTATTGGTAGCCGATGAAGCTGACCATCCTGAACTCAAAATGTTTAAGGATATTTTTTGGGACGAATTGATGAAGGCTCTAAATGAACTTCCTGAAAAACAAAGGAAGGTCTTCATACTCAATGAAATTGAGGAAATGACTTTGCAAGAAATTGCAAATATGGAAAATGAAAACATTAAAACTATCATTAGCAGAAAAAGCTACGCCGTAAAGCACTTACGGCTCAAGCTTAGAGGCTTATATGATGAATTAAAATATTAAAAACATAAAAATGAACAAAGAAATGAGTAGTAAAAGAAAAGGTAAAAAGATCTTTATTGGATTGGCAATGGTCATTATCTTCTTTTTGGTAATTGCCTTACTCCAATTTTTATGGAATGAACTGATGACAGATATTTTTGGATTGAAATCAATTAGTTATTGGCAGGCATTTGGCCTATTCATACTGTCTAAGATATTATTCGGTAGAGGTTTTGGAAAACCAGGCGCTGGATTCCGTCAAAGGTTTAAAAGAACTGATATAACCGGAGAGGATATTACAGAAGAACAAAAAGATCGACTCCGTGAAGAATGGAAACGTAGGTTTGATAATAAGTGCGGATTTTAAAAGCTGAAATGATATTTTATTTTTTTTAAAATATTTTAAAGTAAAAGGATGAGTTGACTCGTCTACTACATCAAAGGCCTTAAAACATTAAAAAATAAAATATAATGAAAAACAAAATTCAATTTATAATCCCTAGACTACTTGTAGTAACTGCAGTGGTCGGAATAATTAGCTTGATCATTGGTGCAATTTTTAAAATTCTCCTTTTAGCAACCATTCTATTCTCAGTCGGATCTTTGATCTATGCAAAAATCAAAAGAAATAGAATGAAAGAAAGATTCTCGTATCATTTCGATAAATCTCAAAGGTATTACTTGCCTCAAACGAATCAAGCAATCGTACCTGTTCAATATTCTAATAGATCAACTAAAGCAACAATTATCCCTATTTATTAATTCAAAAATTTAAGAAAATGTTTAAAAGAGAAAACTATAACCAAAGTTCAAGAGAATATGCACACTCATGCAGAGGAAATTTTAAAAGAAAATTTGAACGCTTTTTCAGCGAAGGAAGCCCATTTGGAAATGGAAACTCAGCCAATATTCCTGTTAACATAGCTGAAAATGATGAATTTTATCAAGTACAAGTATATGCTGCAGGTAGAGAAAAAGATCAATTTCAGGTAAATATTACGGATAATATATTAACAATAAAGGGGAAAGAAACGGAACCAGAACCCGGCATCAAATATATATATATCAAGAACAGCAATTAGGTGCTTTTGAAAGAGCTTTCCATTTGCAAGATGAAATAATAATTGAAAATGTTCATGCCAGTTTTGAAGATGGTGTATTGACCGTTATTCTTCAAAAAGATCCATCAAAAATAAAATACCCACAGGAAGTACCTGTGTCTTAATAGATTTATTTTTTAAAATGATTGATTAAAAGCAACCTTCACGGTTGCTTTTTTTATTTCATTAACCTTCTTTCCCAAAGAAATATTCCTCTACAGCTTTCCAACCCATTAATCTTTCAAAACCTGTTTCATTTATATTATGATAACAATCGAAAATTAATCCAGTCCCTGAAAATGACCTCAAATTATAAATATGATCATCAATCATATAATCAGCTTTTTATAATTCCTTTATTACCGCAAAAAACGATTTGATGCCAAGTAATAAAAGGGAAATGTTCGCCAAGCCATTCATATTTCTCAACTAAGCTCCATGGAAATTCCATCGCAGCAGAAACTATAAATACGTTAAAATGATTCATTCAACTTTTTAACCACTTCTTGAGCATCTGGGTTCATCGGTAGTGTTCGAAAGAAATCTGGCATTTTAAGATATCGATAAACTGCGTCTGGATCCTCAAAACATCTTTCCTCCGGCTTCCCTTGAATTTCTTCCTCCAAGATTCGAATACCTGTTTCTTTAAAATGATAATCCAAGTAATGAGCCATGTTATTAGCTAAGACGCCATCCATATCTATGGCTATTGTTTTTCCGTGTTGACATAATGAAATATAACGATTTTATCAATTACAAGGAGAAACTTTATTCAATTTTTGAGCAGTTAAACATTTAATAACAAACACTTAACAGCCTTTAACCAATATCCTAACATTAGCATAATAAGGGAAGACTAATTTTAACCCAGTACGTTTTTTTTAATTATTAACTTAATGAAATACATTCGAAAACTCTATTATGAAAACAGACTGTTTTTTGTCTGTTTTCTAGCTTGGTATATTGTGCTGAGCGGATTTATTTTTTACGTGCCGAAGCAAGAAGCATTCCAATTAACAAATTCCAATCATTCCTTATTTTTTCGATTACTTTTTTACTGTAATCACACAGTTTGGGGATGGTCTATTTGTATTGGCATTAGCTTTTATCTGTTTTTTCATGTGGTACAGAAAGTTGGCCCTTGCCATTGCAACTACATATATTGGATCAGGAATTATTTGTTCTTTGTTAAAAAGAACATTCCAAGCCTACAGACCAGGCTTTCATTTGCAAGATGACCCTTCCTTTCACGCGCTATCTTGGATGCCAATGGCACACCATAATGCATTTCCTTCTGGACATACTACCTCAGCATTCGCATTGGCAGCTACAATCGCAGTCTTTTCTAAAAACAAAACCTTAGGAATCATAGCACTTTTCTTTGCCTGTTTGACTGCATATTCTAGAGTGTATTTAGGGCAACATTATTGGGATGATGTATGGTTCGGCTGTATGCTCGGATTCGGATTTGCAAGCTTTTATGCGTTGATCGTACATTATTATTCCATTAATAAATTCGTAATTATTCAATTTCCTACAAATTTTAAAATATAAAATATGATTACTTTATTAACCCTTGCAGTAAGATTTGCTGCCGTGGGCTTGCTGGAATGGTAATTGACTTTATTATAACATGGTTTTTAAAAGAAAAAATTGATATCGAGAAATTCGTAGCAAACACGATCGGGTTTATTATAGCGGTATGCAATAATTACATATTAAACCGGATTTGGACATTCAATAGTAAGAACCCAAATGTTATTGAACAGTTTTACCATTTTGCGACAGTTAGTATTATTGGTTTGCTCCTGAATACAGTATTCCTTTATATCCTGCACGAAAAATTTAATATGAAATTTTATTCCAGTAAATTTCTGGCTATACTTATGACTTTTGGTTGGAATTTCTTAGCAAACCTTTTGTATACTTTCGGTAATGTCTAGTGAGTATAAGATTAAACTGCGATGGTTAATCATTATAGCTACATTGATCCGTTGCATTTTTGCATTTAATATCGAGTTGGGAAATGATGAAGTCTATTATTTTACCTACGCAGTGCAGTTGGATTGGAACCACTTTGACCATCCTCCTCTCATAGGATTATTGATTAGGTTCTTCACATTAAACTTGAATTGGGTTAATGAATTTTCAATGCGGCTAGGTGCTATTTTTCTTGCAGCCATCAATACATGGCTCATAGCAAAAATAGCTGGCTACCTATTAAACGAAAGAACAGGATTAATAGCAGCGATTTTATACACTGCCTCATTATATTCCAGCATAATCTCAGGCTTGTTTATACTCCCAGATTCTATTGCCAATACATTTTGGCTAGCAGCACTCGGAAGTATGATCGTAGTCGTGAAATCAGAGGATAGAATATTAAAAGACAATCATCTGATTTTATTGGGATTATGGGTTGGATTAGGATGTTTGAGTAAAGTACACTCTATTTTTCTATGGTTTGGATTTCTTAGTTATATATTAATATTTCAGAGAGAAATACTCAAGAATAAAGAACTTTATCTAGGATTAATCCTGACTGCAGTTTGTTTCTTACCAATTTTATTTTGGAATGAGGAGTATGATTATATAACCTGGAAATTCCACAGCCAGAGAGTTGGCATTCTGGAATCAGGAATTCGCTGGGATTTTTTTGCTCAAACAGCCTTTGGGCAAATCTTTTATAATAATCCATTCTTAATATATCTATATATAATTGTCTTTATCAGTTTGGTTAAAAATAGATTTAAAATTTTCGATGTTCCAACTAAAATAATATGGTTATTATTATTCTGCTCACTCCCCATTATTTTGGTTACTTCATCTTTGTCTTTTTTCCGACAAACTTTACCTCATTGGAGTGGTGCAGGTTTCTTTGCAATGATGTTAATCGCTGCATGCTGGATTGATAGGAAACTGGACCATGACAATATTATCCGAATCAGAAGGCTCTTAAATTTTCAACTGAGTTTTGTGTTGATAATCATGGTATTAGCATTTGCAACCATAAAATGGTATCCTGGAAATCTTTTTGTCAAAGCTAATATAAATGAGATCGGAAAAGGAGATGTCACATTGGATATGACAGGTTGGAAGGATCTTGAAAAGCAATTTTCACAGTTGCGAATGATTGATATAAAAAATGGAAAAATGAAAGAATCTGATGCACTGATTATTAATAATTGGTATCCGGCAGGGCATTTTTATTTTTATCTATCTAGACCTCTGCAAATGCGAATGATTGCTGTAGGTCGGTTAAATGACATTCATAAATTTGCATGGATGAATTTGGCAATTCCTGAAATAAAACCTAAGGAGAATGTATATTTTATAGTAGCTTCAAATATGTTTCAAGATCCATCTTTATTATTTTCAGACCTATTCGAAGAAGTTAAACTACATAAAACCTTAGAACAAAAAAGATCGAATAAATTGGTGAGAAAATGGTATATCTATCATTTGTATAATGCTAAATCTGCCATAGGTAACAAACATCCTTTATTGTATATGGAATAAAGCTTCTGCTTCTCATTGAAGAAATTTAAAAAGAAAAAAGCCACTTGCGTGGCTTGTTTCTTTTTAAAATATTCCTTTGGTGCACTTTCTGAAAAAAAGTGATAATAGTTTTGGTTTTTTTGGACAATCTCTTTCTCCTAATTGCTTTTTACTCAAAGCCCTATATCCACAATAAAAACACTTGTTGAGCATATATTAAATTATATGTTAATAATTAATTTGTTTGGTTAAGCTGCAAATATATCTCAATTAATTTATTAATTGATACGGTTAACCGTAAAAATTTTAATGTTTTATATCGATTTTAAGGAAAAAATGAGGTTCTGAACTATTTCAAATCAGATTCTGAATGCAATTGACATTTCCAAACTCCATTCTCTTGAATCCAAGCTGAACTACAAGCACATTTACTCGAAGTTTTCTCCCCATTATTATCTGTTTCTATCTCGACGATATATCCTATTGTAGCAAAACTTTTGCTAAACATCTCTATAACCGCCTCAGTTATTCCCTTAATTGACATTTTCATACCCTCACCCTGTTCAAACATTTGCTTGAAAGTAGGCTCATCGATACTCTTAACACCCTGCTTACTAACTGTAGTACAAGGAAAATATGTAAGGCTTTTTACTGTTTCATAATCGTGATTGGCCATGCCGTGCCAATATTTAGTCTCTAAATCTAGTATTTGATCTTCCATTATCTTTAGTTTTAATGTGATAAATAAACAACAAATACTGAGACACAAGGTTTTAAATAATTATTATTACCTCAGCTTAATTCTAAGCAATTGATCTGAGGCAGTCATATATAAGTAACCATCTTCACCAAAGGCACAATTCGCTGTATGGACTCCTGATCTAATTCTTCCAATGGTACTCCCATCAGAATTCATAACAATAACTCCATCTCCTGCAGCAGCATATAAATTACCATCATCATCCACCTTAATTCCGTCTGCAGCTAAGGATTCTTCTGGAAACTGCTTTTTAAAGTCATAAAAAATACTGCCTTCACCAACCGAACCATCTTCTTTAACATCATAAACCATAATATATGGATTGTTACCATCACTTAGGGCAACATACAATTTCTTTGCATCGACAGAAAGCGCAATACCGTTTGGTCTTGCTAAATTAGATATTACTTGACTGGCCACACCTTGACTATTTACTCGATAAACACCGTTTTCAACAATTTCCTTCGTAGTAGTATCCTTTTCTCTTCCAGGTAAACCATAAGGCGGATCGGTGAAATAATAATCACCATTAGGATGTTGACAGATGTCATTAGGAGAATTGAACTTTTTGCCCTCCCAAGTATCTACTAATGTTTCCTTTTGTTTAGATTTTAAAACAATTTTCGCAATCCTTCTATTGCCATGGTCACAAGCAATGAGAAAACCATCCTTATTGATCAACAACCCATTCGTACCCTCCTCTTCACTATACACGCCTGGCCCTTCAAATCCTGCAGGTTTTATAAAATGCTGAAGACCGTCTTTCTCTGACCATTTATAAATAATATTTTGTCTAGTATCAGAATACAATAAATAATCACCATCACTCACCCATACTGGACCTTCAGCCCATACCATGCCATCTGCCAATTTTTCAACCTTAGCATCAGCATCAACAATCTTTTCCATAGCGGGACCTAATATTTCTACTTGTCCCATAGTAGGGTAATCTTTCTGTGCTTGGGCACAGGAAGAAAAAGCAAAAGCTAGGATAATAGTTTTTAGTGAAGTCTTAAGCATAGTTTTTAGGTTTTATGATTTCCTAAAATATAAAAAAAATAGATTATTATCTAGCCTTTGCTATGACTCCTTTCGGTTTATGAAAATTTAATCAATAGGATTTACAGGTTGATTTTCCATAACACTATCTAACCTTGTGCTATCGGTGTTAACCGTATCAATTGGATCATCCATTCTATTATCCATTGGCGTATCATTATTATCCATTCGTGTATCGTTGTTTCTACACCCTAGAATTAGGAGGTAAGATATCATCAATATTATTATTAAGAACTTTTTCATGAGATTAAGTTTTATTTTCGCTTATGCTTTACTTTTTGAGGCTCCTTAGGATGGTCATTCGGATCAGGTGCTGTATTTAATTGATCCATTTGAGGATCAACACCCGCTTCACCTGACGCATCTTGATTTTTAACCTTTTTGTCCATCACAGACATAAGATCTTTTTTCTTATTTGGCCTCCCTTTATTATTTAGTCCTTCTTTCGAACTTTCGTTTTTTGTTGCCATATCAATGTTCCTTTTTTTAGAAGAACAATTTGAAAATGAACTAGTTGATTATATTTTCATTAATTAAGAATTATTCAACTTTTCAAACTTTGACGTGTTCAAACAATACACTAGTAATTTTAGATATGTTTACTCCATTAGTATTTGCCATAATATTTGTCATAATTGCCGTAATAGTGCTATATCTAATACTCAGAGGTGGCAAAAATCGACAAGGAAGTAGAAAAGGTTAGATTAATTGCCATTCATTAAGAAGCCAGGTTACTTTGAAAATTCATTGTAACCTGGCTCTTTGCAAAATGGATAATTAAACAATATTCTTTTAATGGTGTCAGTGAATTTTAACAAGTTTATTATATACACCCATTATTAGGATGGGCGCCACCAATTGACCTAGAAAAAGTGCTATATGCTTATGTCTTTTTTTTCGTCTAATCTCCTTCTTTTAATTCTGGATTGTTCATTGGATTTTCCATAGTCTATATTATTTTAATGTTCTGTATCTAATTGACTTAATTAAAGAAACCATTGAAATTCAATTCGTTGAAACTATATTGACATCAAGTATAAATACTATGAAATCAAGTATTTTTTCCTCAACTAATTTCGAAGGCACTTGTTCTTCATTTAAATTCAAGCTTATGAAGACAATTGAAAATTTTGCAGGAAATAAGCTAGGTCTTATTCTTGCATTTGCTATAATTCAGGACGATCTTAACGGACATGACCCTGAAGACAATAAAAATAAAGATGATAATGCTCCAAATTATCAAAACCCATTCTATGATCCTGATTCAGATCAAGGTTCAAGGCAATATAATGCCAAAGAAGATCCACACAAAGACGATAATGAACCAATTGGTGAAGATTATCCGCTGAATGAAAATATCGATGAAGAGGAAGAAGAAGAAAATGATGAAGAAGATTTAGAATTTGAAGATGAAGAAAAATATGAAGATGAATATGAAGATGATATAGATCGATCAGACGAAGATGAAAGAAGGTCTAAGAATGATTTGTTCGATGACGATGAACTCAACAATACAAATTATGGTAACCCTAACTCCTTTTAAAATATAACCAAGAGAAAATTTAGCCCTGATTTTTATCAGGGTTTTATTTTGCTCATAACCTGCATTCTAGCATCATTAATACAATTTAGTTGCATCTTTGGCAATATATTTGTTGCAACACGAGAAACTTTCATAAAGGAAGTTTTAAGATGAAACAAATTATTTATTATCATGAAGAAAGTATTTTTACCTATTCTAACTTTATTTATTTTAATGTTTGCAACTGAGCAAACAAATGCACAAACCCCTTATCGTACCGCTATTGGCCTAGGAATTGACCTAGGTGATGGCCAAACATTATTCGGACCTCAAATTAAGCATAGTTTTGGTGGCAATAATGCCGGTAACGCACAAGTATTATTCGGTGACCACATTACTGTCCTTGGTGCGGATTACTCCTATAATGAACGTATCTCAGGAACTAATGGACTTTCTTGGTACGTAGGTGTTGGTCCTCAATTATCATTTATTGACCATGGAAAATGGCATGGCGACTGGGATGATGATGACCACTGGAAAGAAGGTGATACACATACTGACTTTGCAATCCGTCCTGCTGTAGGTTTGGAATACAGAATCCCTTCTACTCCATTAGCAATGCATTTCGATTGGAAACCGTGGTGGAACCTATCACATGGTTCGCGCTTCGATGCTTCTAGATTCTCTTTAGGATTTAAATTCGTATTGAAATAAGAATATACTAAGATCTAAAATAAAAGCCTGCAAAATATTTTGCAGGCTTTTTTAATTGATTAAAAATGAATTTTAAGATTATTAATGAACAATACTTAGTATGATTGTTCTATAAACATGAAACGACCAAAAATCTTCTCAAAAATGTCCAAATATCAATATTGGGCTTTTATCTGGTTTTTTGTGGTACCCATGACGATTTACTTAATAGGTGCATTGATCATTTTAATAGTAAGAATAATAGATAGATATTAATATCAAATCACCTTTTCACCTTACTCCCAAATAGATTTCACTTCATAAACTTCTAAGTCCAGAATTTCGATATTATTACCCCAAAAATGCAAACCCTCTTTATTATTAGGATCTGGAGTTCTGCCTAAATAACTCGTATAAACTCCATGATTAAAAAAGACTTCAATAGAAGTTCTGTCAATATAAATATCTGCAGTAAGTTCCATACTTGTTGGATCTTCGGGAGAAAAAAACATCCCATTCAACATATTGGAATTCATATCATAACTTATCATTCTCTGACCATACAGATTGAAACCGGCATCAGTTGCATGAGATAATTTTATTCTGGTTTTAATCCTAAGTTTATCATGGGAATTATATTTTTTCAATAAGTCATTCGCTTTTCCAGAACTCAGATTTTTCCATGAATCAACTTTTGTGAATAGCTTTTCAGTTTCTTTAATTGGCTCACTAAATAAACGAGGGCCATCCTTTGTAGTCTTAAGACTGAGAACTGTAGGTAGCATCATCATCCCATTGAACGGCATATCACCTTGAGGAATTCTTCCCCAACCTATTTGAATTCTTCTGCCATCGGAATCAGGAATATTACTATAGGTCTGAGCAGCATACAAATGACCTGAATTATAGAAATATTTGCCATTTTCTGGAGTAAACACCTTTCCATCAAATGAACCAATCATATAAGTGCCCGTTGCACCATACATCACCCATTTCTTATTGGTAGGATCACCATCCACCGACAGTTCAAAAAGTTCAGGGCATTCCCAAAAACCAGAAACATGACTTTCATAATTCCAATCCTTTAGATTTGTGGAGGTATAGATCGAGTGTCCATCTCGCTCATTTAATACCATGACCCAATGCTTCGAAGGCTCATACCATATCACCTTGGGATCACGAGTATCTTGGCTATTCCATTTTTCCTTAGAATCGATAAGAGGATTTTTGTCATATTTTGTCCAAGTCCTACCTTGTCAAGACTATAAGCCATACACTGAACCTGCCGATCAGAACTTGCAGCAGTATAAAAATGCAATCATAGCAGGTTCTTTACCCTTATTATAGCCGGCAGAATTGTTGTAATCCATGATAGCGGAGCCAGAAAACATAGTCCCTAACTTATCCGGATACAATGCCGTTGCAACTCTTCCCAATGAATCAGATCTTTGCTGACAGCATGGCCCCCAATGCCATGTTTTCCCATTCTCGTTCCATTGGATTATGCTGATAAAATAAGTGATATTCTCCATCATAATAAATGAGCCCATTGGGATCATTGATCCAACCTCGTTTAGTAGAAAAATGAAACTGTGGACGATTTTCTTCCTTATAAAGACTCTCATGCCCTTGGATTTCATTAGATTGATATATTCTGTTTAGAGCTGTTGCATCACCCTCAAAATTTATTTTCAGATTTTTCCCTTTTAAATGACTCACATCATAGAAAACCCAATAATCTTCTTCTGAATCTGCTAATCGAACCACAACAGACCATGGTTCAACACTGTCAGCAATAAATTGCATTTTTTTCCGGTCCTCTTGGTTGAGAAATGGGAAAATTCAAAAACTTCTTATTAATCGTTAAAGTGATTTCTGCTGAAAACAAACTTAAATAGGTCAATAAAATCGGAAATATCAAAATATATCTTTTCATAACTCAAGGAGGTTAGGTTTCTTTAAGTTAGCGAAAAGTATTGAAAGTTTTGATGAGTTATATTTTAACCCTCGTTTTTTAATTGATTTACATCCTTATCAATTTCTTCTAAGATATTAGATGGCAAATTATTAAATGACCTGATTTTATTAGTTTTAATAGAAGTAAGTTTGGAATTTAAAAAACTTACTTTAGTAAGAACAAACATCCCACGGATATTTTCCATGTAATAAAGATCCTCTTTAAGAACTCCCTCAATTTCTTCCAAGTCCTTGCTCTCGGGATCTCCATATTCTGATAAAAAATCATATTTATTAATCCCCAAAACATCAATTTTAGCAAATTTACTCAGTCGTTCGGACACAGATGTTTCCAAAGTTCGAACACCGCAAGACTGAAATAACGAAACAATAAGAATCAGAAATAGTAATCTCTTCATAATAAAAGGTTAAATAGACTGAAAGAATTCTCAATCTACTTAATTGACTAGGAAGTTGGATTTTGGTTTAACTCGATATTTTAAATTGCTTTCTTAATCTGGATAAATCAAGTATTTCTCGCGCATTCTTTTATATTTTTCAAGACCCGGCTTCCATGATGCACGAATTTTATCTTCAGACCACCCCTCTTGGATTTGCTGTTTGAACTCTGGAGTACCAGCAAGAAAATCTATGTTACCAATTTGCTCATGAAGACTTCTGTCAAAGAATTTCTTTTTATCATGATAAGCTGCATAAAGTTCTTTCATCCATGATAAATTGATTTGCTTGGATTGTACTAACTTTTCCAAATCATAATTGATCAAATCAATTCCATAACAAGCTTGACCCTTGTATAAAGGATTTTCACTCATACCCGGTATAGATCTCGGCGTGTAAGAGAATTTGTATTTTCCCTTCAACATTGGACCTCCTATTCTGGTAAAAGGAAAATCAGTACCTCTTCCATGATTCAAGGGATACTCCTTCAAAAAAACATGTAGAAGGATACAATAATATACTCTCTGGAGTATTCAAGTTGGGTGACGGATTTACAGGCAATTTATACAATAGATCATGCGAATAATTGGCATTTTTAACGATTGAAATTTTACATTTCAAATTATCCTCCATCCAGCCTTCACCGTTGACCATTTGCGCAAATTCAGCCACTGTTTAATCCGTGCACAGCAGGTATCGGAAATTGACCAATACCCGACTTATAGTTCATGTCTAAAATAGGGCCATCAATAAAATATGCGTTTGGATTAGGCCTATCTAAAATCAAAAGCTCCTTCCCATATCTCGCACATGACTCCATCACATCTCTGAGTGTATTAATATTGGTGTAAAATCTACATCCAACATCTTGAATATCAAAGATCATTATATCAATGTCTTTTAGATCTTCTTGAGTAGGTTTCTTTTTCTTTACCATACAATGAAACTATTTCAACACCTGTTTTAGCGTCTTTTTCATCGCCAACCTCCGTACCGTTACTAGCATTTCCTCGAAATCCGTGCTCTGGGCCAAATACCTTAACCACATTGATCCCTCTATTCAGTAAACTATCAAGCAAATGAGTATCTCTAATAATACTAGTTTGATTTGCAACTAAACCTACTTTCTTCCCTTTCAGTCTGTCAATATATTTCTCTGTTTGCTCGGCTCCAGTCTTGATAATATCATTAGAATATTTGATTTGTGCATGAGGGCTTGGAATGAAGAAAAAAAATAAAAGGGTAAAGAGAAGTAACGTTTTCATATCGAAGATTTAATGATTTTATTAAAGTTAAAATTTATAAACGACATTTTATTATTAGATAATATTGGTCACTGATTTATCTCCTTGAAAATCCATAAAGTAAATACTATTTTTGCAGCTCATTTTAATTCGAGCAAATCGTGATCAACGTTAATAACATTTCAGTTTCTTTTGGGGGAACAACGCTATTCTCAGATGTAACATTTTCAATCAATGAAAATGATAAAATAGCCTTGATGGGCAAGAATGGTGCTGGTAAGTCTACTTTATTAAAAATCATCGCAGGAGTTGGAAAACCAACAACAGGTAATGTATCTGGACCAAAAGATGCTGTTATTGCATATCTACCGCAACATCTATTAACAAAGGACAATATGACTGTCTTCGAGGAAACTTCTAAAGCATTTGAAGAAGTTTATAAGATGCGCGACGAATTAGAAGAATTAAATGAACAATTAAACGTTCGTACTGACTACGAAACCGACGATTATATGAAGTTAATCGAGCGAGTTTCGGAGCTGAGCGAAAAATTCTACTCTATAGAAGAAACCAATTACGATGCTGAAGTTGAGAAAGTATTAAAAGGACTGGGTTTTGAACGTTCTGATTTCAATCGTCAGACTTCAGAATTCTCAGGAGGTTGGAGAATGCGTATTGAATTAGCCAAAATCCTTCTTAAAAAACCTGACCTAATCCTCCTAGATGAGCCTACAAACCATATGGACATCGAAAGTATTGAATGGTTAGAAGATTTCTTGATCAACCAAGCAAAAGCTGTGATCGTTATTTCCCACGACCGTGCATTCGTTGACAATATTACAAATCGCACAATTGAAGTCACCATGGGTAAGATTTATGACTATAAAGCGAAATACAGTCATTATCTAGAACTTAGAAAAGAACGCCGCCAACATCAATTAAAAGCATACGAAGAGCAACAAAGATTTATAGCAGATAATCAAGAATTTATCGATCGTTTCAAAGGAACTTACTCTAAAACACTACAGGTTCAGTCCAGAGTAAAGATGCTTGAAAAGCTAGAAATTATCGAAATCGATGAGGTTGATAATTCAGCTTTGAAGTTGAAATTCCCTCCTTCCCCAAGATCAGGAACTTACCCTGTAATTGTAGAAGACCTTACAAAATCATATGGCGACCATTTGGTATTTTCAAAGGCAAATATGGTTATTGAAAGAGGCCAAAAAGTCGCATTTGTAGGTAAAAATGGTGAAGGTAAATCCACCATGATCAAAGCCATAATGGGAGAAATTGACTTCGAAGGAACACTAAAAGTAGGTCACAACGCTAAAATCGGGTATTTTGCACAAAACCAAGCAGCACTTTTGGATGAGGAGTTGACAGTTTTTGAAACCATAGACCAAATTGCTGTAGGTGATGTTAGGGTAAAAATCAAAGATCTTTTGGGAGCATTTATGTTCAGTGGCGATGACACGACCAAAAAAAGTAAAAGTTCTATCCGGTGGTGAGAAAACTCGCTTGGCAATGATCAAATTATTGCTCGAACCAGTTAATGTCCTGATCCTGGATGAGCCAACCAATCACCTTGACATGAAAACTAAGGATATTATCAAGGATGCCCTTCAAGATTTTGATGGTACTTTAATCCTAGTTTCTCACGACAGGGATTTCCTAGATGGGCTGGCAACGAAAGTTTTCGAATTCGGAAACAAACGTGTAAGAGAACACTTCGAAGATATCAAAGGATTCTTGGAATACAAAAAAATGAACAGCCTGAAAGAAATTGAAAAGTAGAGTGCCGCCATGGTTGGTGTCTTCACCAACCATCAATAGATAACTCATCTTCAAATAATCAAGTCAGTGCATAGACTTTTGCCGCCATGGTTGGTGTCCCCACCAACCATCAATAGATGTCTCACCCCTAAAGATCTCAACATGCTTTTAATTCTTCAGCCCACATCATCAGTAGCGGAAGAATGGATAAAATGCCGTGGCTATTGCGCGCTGGACTTGTCAATTGCCATGGTTGGTGTCCCCACCAACCATTAAAAACGTGGGTATGGTATTTACATCAAAGGAATGGTGCTGATATTGAATATGTCAATCCAACCCCAGAGGGCAATGTCATTAAGTTAAGAAAAAAAGAAGGCCATAAATCACGTAAATGTTTAATTTTGAATTCACTACTAAACAAATCTAAACAACCGCGTTTATGGCCGATGTAAAAATAGCACTTAAAATCGTTTCAGACCTAAAAAATTTTATTTCTATCTGTTTAACAGATCCTCTGCTGCTCAATCTTTTCAGGAATTCCAAAACCCATTTCACCCGGGACCGGAAGCTCAATTTCGAGAGATTGGTCCTGCTGATCGCCAAGATGTGCAAGCGGACCCTCTCTGTCGAACTGGAAGGTTTCTTTGGTGAGCTGGGCAAGAAGATCAGTTGCTCGGTGAGTGCCTTTTCCCAGCAGAGGAGCAAGCTGAGCCCCCTTTTCTTCCTGGTCTGGAACCGGGTGCTCTGCGAGAGCTTCCTGCGCCATGCACCGGGGGATACCAGGAGATGGATGGGCTACCGCCTGATCGCAGTTGACGGCTCCAACCTTGCCCTGGTGAACACACCTTCCCTGCAGGCCCACTTTGGCGGCCAGAGCAACCAGAACTCGAGCTTCGTGCAGGCAAAGACCTTCTATCACTACGATGTGCTGAACGACCTGGTGACCCATTCCTGCATAGCCCCATACCGGACCAGCGAGCTGACCCTGGCCTCCCATTGGATCGAGGAACTGCCCGTGGACTCCATTGCCATCTATGACAGGTACTATTCAACGTTCAAGATGTTCGCGCTCCATAGCTGGCAGGAGAGCGAGCGCAAGTTCGTGATCAGGGCGAAGGATTCGCTGAAGTTCGTCAAGAAGTTCCTGAAGACGGGAAAGGTTTCCCAGGTCATCGAGCTTGCCCCAACCCAGGCCTCCATCAGTGGCCTGCGCCAGAGCGGGTTCGCCACGGACAGCTCAACAAGGATTCGCATACGCTTGGTCAGGGTAGAACTGCAGTCGACCACGGAGGTGATCGCGACCAACCTATGGCAGGAAGAGGGGTTTGAAAACGATATGTTCGGGGACCTGTACTTCAGGCGCTGGGGAGTGGAGACGAACATCTCCAAACTGAAGAATACCATGCAGATGGAATCCTTCAGCGGGCTGACGGTGGAATCCGTCGAGCAGGATTTCTATGCAACGGTGATGATGTCAAACCTGCATTCGATACTGATCAGGGATGCCCAGGTCCGGCTCGACCGCGATACATCCACGAAAAAGTACCCACAAAAGGTCAACGGGAACAAATCCTTCGGAAAATTAAAGGAAAACCTGATAGCCATCTTTTTCAAAAACAGGGAAAGGGAAATCCTCAGGGAGCTCACGGCCTACTTCCTCAAGGACACATTGCCCATCCGAAAGGGAAGATCGTTCCCAAGGCAGCTTAAGACCTCGAATAAAAAGTGCAAGCACAGGACCTACACAAACTACAAACCGGCATGATAAAATCCTTAACTTAATGACATTGCCCGATGGGGTTGTGCTATTATAACCACAAAATAGTTTCCAGAGCTAAAGCTCTGGAATGACAGATCCTTTTTTTTAAACGGGCGATTTTTGGGAGATGGCTTGCGGCGAGCCGCAAGCCATCTCTCCAAAAATCGCCCCTCTTCCTCTCGGCAATCTTGTCATTCCATCTCGAAAGAGATGGAAACTATTTCTGTGAAATAGACATTGGACATGTCAAGGTGATGATCCGTGCAGACGGTAACTACGTGGTTGAGCATTGATGAACATGCCACACTGATGAGGTTTCACCGCAGTGGCAGGTATCTCCGACGCCATGGTCGGTGTCCCCACCGGCCATCACGTGGATTGTGTACGGCGCCTGCCCTTCGGCTCCGCTCGGGGACCGAGGGCGGCCGCCGGTCCGGGACATGGGCACCCTTTGGGAACGCCATAAAACAGGAAAGCCCGATGTCCTCCTGGACAACGGGCTTCCGTATAAAATTAGGCACCGACCTACTCTCCCACCTGTTACGGCAATACCATCGGCTCTGGCGGGCTTAACTTCTCTGTTCGGAATGGGAAGAGGTGGACACCGCCGATATAGGCACCTGAATACCTTTTTGACAGACATTGCTCTGTCATTGACATGTTATTGGAAGAAAGGACGTTAAAAAGAGAGAGGACAACAGACTATCCGCATTGGAAAGCTTCGGGCTATTAGTACCACTCGGCTTTGGTCTCTCAACCTTTACACCTGTGGCCTATCGACGTCGTAATCTCCGACGACCCTTGTGAGGAAGTCTCATCTCGTGGCTAGTTTCGCACTTAGATGCTTTCAGCGCTTATCTATCCCGGACGTAGCTACCCTGCCGTACACCTGGCGGCATAACAGGTTCACCAGCGGTCCGTCCAACCCGGTCCTCTCGTACTAAGGTCAGATCCACTCAAACTTCCAGCGCCCACAACAGATAGGGACCGAACTGTCTCGCGACGTTCTGAACCCAGCTCGCGTGCCACTTTAATGGGCGAACAGCCCAACCCTTGGGACCTTCTCCAGCCCCAGGATGTGACGAGCCGACATCGAGGTGCCAAACCTCCCCGTCGATATGAGCTCTTGGGGGAGATCAGCCTGTTATCCCCAGAGTACCTTTTATCCTTTGAGCGATGGCCCTTCCATACAGAACCACCGGATCACTATGTCCGTCTTTCGACCCTGGTCGACTTGTAGGTCTCACAGTCAAGCAAGCTTATGCCATTGCACTCCTCGTACGGTTACCAAGCGTACTGAGCTTACCTTTGAAAGCCTCCGTTACCTTTTTGGAGGCGACCACCCCAGTCAAACTACCCACCAAACAATGTCTCCCGCTGGGCGGGATTAGAAACCGAATACAGAAAGGGCGGTATTTCAAGGGCGTATCCGCGATTCCTGGCGAAACCGCTTCGACTACTCCCGCCTATCCTACACATCCTGTACCCAATTTCAATGTTAAGCTATAGTGAAGGTTCATGGGGTCTTTCCGTCCCGTTGCGGGTAACCGGCGTCTTCACCGATACCACAATTTCACCGAGCTCATGGCTGAGACAGCGCCCAGATCGTTACACCATTCGTGCAGGTCGGAACTTACCCGACAAGGAATTTCGCTACCTTAGGACCGTTATAGTTACGGCCGCCGTTTACTGGGGCTTCGATTCAATGCTTCTCCCGGAGGATGACATCCCCTCTTAACCTTCCAGCACCGGGCAGGTGTCAGGCCTTATACCTCATCTTTCGATTTCGCAAAGCCATATGTTTTTGCTAAACAGTCGCCTGGGCCTTTTCACTGCGGCTTCTCCACCCGGAGGTGGAGGAAGCGCCCCTTCTCCCGAAGTTACAGGGCCATTTTGCCGAGTTCCTTAGCCATGATTCACTCGAGCACCTTAGGATCCTCTCCTCGACCACCTGTGTCGGTTTGCGGTACGGGTCTTGATGACCTGGAGCTTAGCGGGTTTTCTTGGAAGTCTGCTTACCTGCGCTATCAGCGCCCCCGAGGGTTTGCTGTACTATCGGGCTTCGGCTGTACCGGCGGATTTGCCTACCGGTCCAATACCTTTGCCCTTCAACGAACTATTCCGTCAGTTCGCGGCAGTGTCACTACTCCGTCACCACATCGCAGTCATCAACAGTACGGGAATATTAACCCGTTGGCCATCGGCTGCCTCCCTTCGGATGCGCCTTAGGTCCCGACTGACCCTGATCCGATTAGCGTTGATCAGGAAACCTTGGTCTTTCGGTGGGCGGGTTTCTCACCCGCCTTATCGTTACTTATGCCTACATTTGCTTTTCCATCAGGTCCACCGCCAGTCACCTGCCGGATTCGCCCCCGATGGAATGCTCCCCTACCAGTGCAACACGAAGTTGCAATCCATAGCTTCGGTACCGTTCTTGATGCCCGTTTATTATCCACGCCCGGCCGCTCGACTAGTGAGCTGTTACGCACTCTTTAAATGAATGGCTGCTTCCAAGCCAACATCCTAGCTGTCTGGGCAACCGGACCTCGTTAGTTCAACTTAGAACGGATTTGGGGACCTTAGCTGATGGTCTGGGTTCTTTCCCTCTCGGCCTTGGACCTTAGCACCCAAAGCCTCACTGCCGGCCATATCTAGCAGCATTCGGAGTTCGTCTGGATTTGGTAGGATTTGACTCCCCCGCACCCAATCGGTAGCTCTACCTCTGCTAGACTCCATGCCGACGCTGTTCCTAAAAACATTTCGGGGAGTACGAGCTATTTCCCAGTTTGATTGGCCTTTCACCCCTACCCTCAGGTCATCCGGAAACTTTTCAACGTTTATCGGTTCGGTCCTCCAGTACGTGTTACCGCACCTTCAACCTGCCCAAGGGTAGATCACAAGGTTTCGCGTCTACCTCGTCCGACTCTGCGCCCTGTTCAGACTCGCTTTCGCTTCGGCTCCTGGCCTTAAGCCATTAACCTTGCCGGACAAGAGTAACTCGTAGGCTCATTATGCAAAAGGCACGCCGTCACGGAATCGCTCCGCTCCGACCGCTTGTAAGCACACGGTTTCAGGTTCTTTTCACTCCCCTGTTCGGGGTTCTTTTCACCTTTCCCTCACGGTACTGGTCCACTATCGGTCTCTCAGGAGTATTTAGCCTTGCCAGATGGTGCTGGCGGATTCCCACAGGATTTCTCCGGTCCCGCGGTACTCAGGATACCACTATGCCTGTATTCTTTGCCTGTACGGGGCTCTCACCCTTATCGCGCAGTTTCCCACCTGCTTCCAGTTCATAGCACAGTGCAACATCGTGGTCCTACAACCCCATGCATGCCGTGACATGCATGGTTTGGGCTCTTTCCCGTTCGCTCGCCACTACTTGGGAAATCATTGTTATTTTCTCCTCCTACGCCTACTTAGATGTTTCAGTTCAGCGCGTTCGCCTCATTTGATGGCATGCCTTCAGCATGCCGGGTTGCCCCATTCGGAAATCCACGGATCAAGTCGCATTTGCCGATCCCCGTGGCTTATCGCAGCTTATCACGTCCTTCATCGCCTCTGAGAGCCTAGGCATCCCCCGTGTGCCCTTGTTTACTTTCTTCGCGCCACCACCCCTTTTGCCAAGTGGTGGGCTGCTCTTGGCCGTGCCTGCCAAATGAATGGTATGGCCGTGCCTCTGTTGTCTTCTCTTGTTAATCTCTTTTCTTCCAATATGTCAAAGAACTCTTCGTTTCCCGTCTATCCGGTGTCCTGCGGCCGTGTGGACATGCCTCCGTGACCTGCATTCACCCTGTGATAACGGGCAACCTGTGGAGAATAACGGATTCGAACCGTTGACCCCCTGCGTGCAAGGCAGGTGCTCTAGCCAGCTGAGCTAATTCCCCGCGGTGGTAGTCCCGAGCAGACTTGAACTGCTGACCCCTACATTATCAGTGTAGTGCTCTAACCAACTGAGCTACGGGACTAGCTTATCTCTCTCATCTTCTCTCGGTGACGATCACCCCGACATCGGGATGGGCACTTTCTTCTGAATCTGTCTTCTTTTTCCTTAGATCATGTATGTGGCGCAGCGGCCCCGGCGCGGGCTCTAGAAAGGAGGTATTCCAGCCGCACCTTCCGGTACGGCTACCTTGTTACGACTTAGCCCCAATTACCGGTTTTACCCTAACACGCTCCTTGCGGTTACATGCTTTAGGTACCCCCAGCTTTCATGGCTTGACGGGCGGTGTGTACAAGGCCCGGGAACGTATTCACCGCGTCATTGCTGATACGCGATTACTAGCGAATCCAACTTCACGGGGTCGAGTTGCAGACCCCGATCCGAACTGTGAATGGCTTTTCGAGATTGGCATCACATTGCTGTGTAGCTGCCCGCTGTACCATCCATTGTAGCACGTGTGTAGCCCCGGACGTAAGGGCCATGATGACTTGACGTCGTCCCCGCCTTCCTCTCTGCTTGCGCAGGCAGTCTGTCCAGAGTCCCCACCTTTAAGTGCTGGCAACTGGACATAGGGGTTGCGCTCGTTGCGGGACTTAACCCAACACCTCACGGCACGAGCTGACGACAGCCATGCAGCACCTAGTTTCCTGTCCCGAAGGACGCATCCGTCTCTGGATGCTTCAGTAACTTTCAAGCCCGGGTAAGGTTCCTCGCGTATCATCGAATTAAACCACATGCTCCTCCGCTTGTGCGGGCCCCCGTCAATTCCTTTGAGTTTCACCCTTGCGGGCGTACTCCCCAGGTGGATAACTTAACGCTTTCGCTTGGACGCTTACGGTATATCGCAAACATCGAGTTATCATCGTTTAGGGCGTGGACTACCAGGGTATCTAATCCTGTTCGATCCCCACGCTTTCGTGCATCAGCGTCAATAACGGCTTAGACAGCTGCCTTCGCAATCGGTGTTCTGAGACATATCTATGCATTTCACCGCTACTTGTCTCATTCCGCCGTCTTCAACCGCATTCAAGCACTTCAGTATCAAGGGCACTGCGACAGTTGAGCTGCCGTCTTTCACCCCTGACTTAAAGTGCCGCCTACGCACCCTTTAAACCCAATAAATCCGGATAACGCTCGGATCCTCCGTATTACCGCGGCTGCTGGCACGGAGTTAGCCGATCCTTATTCTCCGGGTACGTTCAGCCCACTACACGTAGTGGGGTTTATTCCCCGGCAAAAGCAGTTTACAACCCATAGGGCAGTCGTCCTGCACGCGGCATGGCTGGTTCAGGGTTGCCCCCATTGACCAATATTCCTTACTGCTGCCTCCCGTAGGAGTCTGGTCCGTGTCTCAGTACCAGTGTGGGGGATTCTCCTCTCAGAGCCCCTAGACATCGTCGCCTTGGTGGGCCGTTACCCCACCAACTAGCTAATGTCACGCGAGCCCATCCATATCCTATGAATATTTGACGCCGGAACGATGCCGTCCCGGCGTGTCATGCGGTGTTAATCCGGATTTCTCCGGGCTATCCCCCTGATATGGGCAGGTTGCTCACGCGTTACGCACCCGTGCGCCACTCTCACCGGAAGTAGCGAGCTACTCCCGGATCCCGTCCGACTTGCATGTATTAGGCCTGCCGCTAGCGTTCATCCTGAGCCAGGATCAAACTCTCCATTGTAAAATGAAGTGTAAGACCGTGACTATTCATAATAAATAGAAACGTCTTGTTTTTGTGTTTTCCTCCCGCTCCGGGATACCTGAATTGATTTATCTTGTATATCTTTTCAGCGTATGCTTCCTTGCGGAAACTCCGCTGCGCTACATGATCATTTAAAGAACTTTTCTCGCCTCCGCTTCGCGCTTCGGCTGTATTTCGTAGAGTGTTCTGAGCACTCCTGAACTGTCATTTCTGTTGGCTCCGGGCGTCGCGCCCATCGCCGTTTCCCCTGGTTGGGACTGCAAAGGTAGGAGCTTTTTTCGAATCCGCAAAATTTATTTTGAAATAATTTTCGCGGCCCCTTTTCGGCTTCCCGTGCCGGCATCGTGCCGCCTGCGGTGTCGCCCGTCCTTCCCCTCATTTCAGTGGCGTTTCCGCCGTCCCTCCCTTGCGGAGTGGTGCAAAGATAGGGACATTTGCACATTACTTCCAAGACCCCGGCACAACATTTTTTTCAGAATGACCGTAACTCGCTATGCCATTGAAAGATAATTTTTCGGAAGGACGGCAGATTCCCGCCCGCAGGGTGCGCCAGCGGGGGAAAGCGCGCCCCCGGCAGACTCCGCCGGGCACGGAAACGGAAAGGCGGACCGGGGAAGGAAGGGTGGCCGGTGCGGACACCGGCCACGGCGGCCGTTTTGATCTCCTTCCACCCTCCGTCCACTCTCCTTCCACTCTCCTTCCACTCTCCTTCCACTCTCAGTCCTCTTTCGTTCGCACCTCGTTCGCACCTCGTTCGGGTGTTTTCCGAAGAAGCTCCGAACAAGGTCCGGACAAGGTCCGAACGAGAGACGAACCAGAGTATACCCAGTCAGGAACAAGAGTAAAAGGAAAGTCAAGAGGAAAACATGGAGGTTACCGAGTCATTAGAGTGCTGAGTTTTGAGAATGCCCGGTCAAAAAAAATGGGAGAGCTAAGCTCTCCCATTCCATCTATTTTATTTACCCATTTATTGCCATCCACCACCAAGGGCTTTATAGAGAACAACTTGATTAAGCATTTTCTCTTTATTGATTTCCACATCAGTGACCTGTGCTTCGATCAACCCTTTTTGCGCTGTGATGATGTCCAGGTAGGTGACCCGTCCTGCTATAAACAATTCTTCTGCAGCACCAATAGAAGATTCAAGTGCTACAACTTGGTCTTTCACATGTACCGAACGGTTTTCAATGGCATCCTGTGTTGTCAATGCCAAGGAAACTTCATTGACCGCATTTAAGACCGTTTTTTCATATTCCAAGAAACTGATGCCGTAGGACGCTTTCATGCGTTCATATTCCGACTTCAATTCTCTTTGCCTAAAGATTGGCATCGTAATCCCTCCGAACAGACCATAAGTCACTGACTTGTCCAGACTGAATAGCTTGTCGAGACTAAAGGACTGCAGACCTAAATGGGGGCTAATGGCAACCGTAGGCAAGAATGCCAAACGTGAAGATTCCAATTCATGATAATCGGCTTTCATGTCCATACCAGCTTTGCGGATATCCAAACGATTATTCAAAAGGTCATCAAGATTACCAACAGACAAGTCCTGGAACAGCATTTCCGAACCAATGACATTGCTGCTTCTGGCAATTGGCTGATACACTCGGCCCAACAGCGTATTGATCTGGTGTTCATAGGCCAATATTTCTTGTTCGGCATGAGCACGGTTAGCTTTGGACTCCGACAGGAGCGACTTAAACTGCTGCACTGCCAATTCATCAGCACGACCGGCTTCCTTTTGAGCTTCAATAATTTCAAGAGCACGTTCATGGAGTTTGATATTCTCTCCATAGACTTTAACTTTCTCATCCAGGCTGATCAATTCGTAGTAAGCAGAGGCCATACTAGAAATCAGCTCGGTCTCAATCAGTCGCTTCAGCTCACTTTCAGACATCAACTGCAAGAATGCTGCTTCTCTACGGTTCCTCAGCTTGCCCCATAAATCAAGCTCCCAAGAAGAACGAACGCCCACAAAGTAATCAGGGACAAAAGGTTCAGGGAGTTTCTCGTCGTCGGTTAAGTTTTCGGAAAAATTAGAGTCATAATTACCTATTCCGGATTCCGTATAATGGCCGTATTTCCTCAAGCCACCTTCTACCGCAGCATCCAAGGATGGATACAATGCCGATTTACGGAACCTAAAATTAGCTTGTGCCATTTCGATCCGGTGGATTGCTTGGCGAACATCCATATTGTACAGCATCGCAGAATCGATCAATGAGATCAGCTGTGAATCTGTAAACACTTCTTTCCAAGGTAAGGTCGCGATAGAGTTTGTATCGTTCAAAACCTGCTCAGTTTGGCTACCGAGTTCAGGCGAGATTTCTTTCTGCGCTGCTGTTTTTGGAACCGAACAAGAAGCCACAAGGAACAAAAGAATTACAGAAACAACTGCTACTTTACTGGCTTGCTTGATTTTCTTTTTCTTTTCACGTTTTGAGAAAAGTACTACTAAACCCGGAATAACGATTACACCGATGATAGTACCGATAACCATACCTCCTACAGCCGCAGAACCAATGGTTCTATTACCGATTGCCCCTGCTCCACTTGCCAGCATCAACGGGATCAAACCTGCAGCAAATGCAAATGAAGTCATCAGAATCGGACGTAAACGCGCAACAGCACCTTCAATAGAAGCAGTTAACACATCCATGCCCTGTTTTCGTTTTAGGTTAGCATATTCAACAATAAGGATTGCGTTCTTACCCAATAAACCGATCAGCATGACCAGGGATACCTGCGCGTAGATATTGTTCTCCAGCCCGAAGACTTTTAGGAACAAGAATGCACCGAACAGTCCTGCTGGCAAACATAAAAGAACCGGCATTGGCAATAAGAAACTTTCGTATTGCGCAGCCAAAAGCAAATACACAAAGACCAAACAAAGCAGGAAAATATAGGCAGCTTGATTACCGGAAATCTTTTGCTCGCGTGTCATACCAGACCACTCTATAGCATAGCCTTGAGGTAATTCAGCGGATATTCTTTCAACTGCTTCAATAGCTTGCCCCGAACTGAATCCAGGCGCAGCCTGACCAGTGATCATCGCCGAAGTAAACATATTATAACGTGTGATCTGCTCCGGACCATAAACTCGTTCCATCGTCATAAAAGATGAGTAAGGAACCATCTCCCCTTCTTCAGTCTTAACATATAGGTTCAATACATCTTCAGGACGCTGCCTTGCAAATGCATCAGACTGCACCATCACCTTGTACATTTGACCATAGCGAATAAAGTTGGTAGCATACAAACTACCCAATAAGGTCTGTAAGGTATTCATGGAATTCTCTACAGAGATACCTTTCTTTGCTGCAAGGTCATAGTCGATCTTCAGCATATATTGAGGGAAGTTTACATCGAAAGTCGTACTTGCACTTTCAATAACTTCGTCTTCGGTAAGTTTTGAAATAAATTCATTTACGACTTCGTTTGTTTGAGCTAAATCTTCATTTCCGGATCTATCCAAAAGCCTCAACTCAAATCCTGATGAGTTACCGAATCCTGGCACCGTTGGTGGCGGGAAAAATTCAATTTCAGCATCAGCAATATGAGCAGTTCGCTCACGAAGGATTTTCATGACATCATCTACAGATTCTTTACGTTCATCCCATTGTTTCAGGTTGATCATACCCATACCGTAGGATGCACCAGATACTTCCGTCACGATACTATAACCTGCTAAGATAGATACAGTCTCTACCATATCCAGCTCTCTAGAAATGGCATCCACTTCATTTAGAACTGCTTCAGTACGGTCTACTGTAGCACCCGGCGGCGTAGTTACAGCAACATAGATCATACCCTGATCTTCAGTTGGAATAAATCCGGAAGGTAGGATTGCTGCGGAACCCCAAGTTGCAATGAACATAATAACTAACCCTAATAAAGTAATTATGCGACGACCTGCAATCTTTGAGAGCAATCCTTTGTACCCTCCAGAAATTCTATCATATACTTTGTTAAAACCTCTAAAGAAGCGGTCCAACAGTCCGTTTCCGGGTTTTTTATCATGTGGTGAACGAAGGATAATGGCACAAAGTGCTGGTGTCAATGTCAATGCGTTGATACCTGAAATCACAATTGCAGCAGCAAGTGTCAACGAGAACTGTCTATAGAAAATACCCACAGGTCCCGAAAGGAAAGCAACAGGTACAAATACCGCTGACATTACCAACGTAATAGCAATTACTGCCGACCCTACTTCATCCATTGCGGCCAATGTAGCTTCCATAGGAGAAAGATGTTCTTCCTCCATCTTGGCATACACGGCCTCGACGACGACAATACCGTTGTCGACGACAATACCTATGGCTAAGACGAGTGCGAATAAAGTCAATAGATTGATGGAGAAACCCATCATCTGCATAAAGAATAGCGAACCGATCAAACACACCGGTACGGCAAGGATTGGAATAATGGTTGCTCTAAAATCCTGAAGGAAAATAAAAACGACCAAAAATACCAAGATAAAGGCTTCCACTAAAGTCACCAATACACTGGAAATAGACGCATTCAAGAAACGAGAAACATCATAGCCCATCGTATAGGTCATTCCAGGAGGGAAGGTAGCATCTTTTAATTCTGCCATTCGGTCCTTCACACGTTGGATTACTTCCTGAGCATTTGAACCTGGCAGCTGCTTGATCATAATTGAAGCAGAAGGTCTACCATCTGTTTTTGAAACCATCTCATAATCCAAGGATCCAAATTCTACATCTGCAATATCTTTTACACGAATAATGGACCCATCAACATTGGCACGGATTGGAATATTTTCATATTCGCTGATCTCTGTAAATTTACCAGGATAACGGAGTACATATTGCTGCATGTTGACTGTTTTATCCGAGCTGATCCCTGTCTGACCAGGTGCCGCTTCGATATTCTGTCTACGTAATGCAGTAACTAATTCCTCTGTGGATATGGAATATGCAGATAATCGATCTGGCTTAACCCAGATACGCATTGCATAATCCTTCATTCCCATGATCTGTGCAAATCCAACTCCTTCGATACGTTTTAATTCCTTAAGGATGTTGATATCGGTAAAGTTGTATATAAATCTTTCGTCAGCAGTCTCGTCATCTGTATACAAATTCAGATACATCAACATACTGTTCACTTCTTTTTCTGTGGTTACACCAGCTTTGATAACTTCTTCAGGTAATTCGTCCAATACGGTTGTTACCCTGTTCTGCACGTTTACCGCAGCAATATCTGGGTCTGTACCCACTTCAAAGAAGACCTGAATCAACGTGTTACCATTATTGGTAGACACTGAACTCATGTAGGTCATCCCTGCTACCCCATTAATAGCTTTTTCCAATGGGATAGCTACAGCATTTGTACTTACTTCGGCATTCGCACCAGTATAGTTTGCTGTTACCACGACAGATGGAGGTACGATATCAGGGAACTGGGTGATGGGCAAGGGTGAACAATGCCAAGACACCCAAAAGGGTAATAAAGATCGAGATGACCAATGATAGCACTGGCCTCTTAATAAATTTTTCAAACATGTATGGCTTCTCCCTCCTTAGTTTTTAACCATTTTTGGTTGAATAACCATCCCATCACGAAGTGTTTTAGCACCTTCGTAAACCACCTTAGAATCTGCTGGCAATCCGTTTTCAACTACATAATAATGTCCAACACGTTGGCCAGATTGAAAAGGAGTCATTTTAACAGTGTCACCTTTTAAGGTATATACATATGCTTTATCCTGGATTTCAAAAACTGATTTTTGGTGCACTAACAATAAGTCTCCGGTCTGAACAGGCACACCGATCCTTCCTGTTGCACCGTGTTTTAATAATCCTTGTGGGTTTTGGAATCTAGCTCTCAAGGATATTGAACCTGTACTTGCTTCAAATCCACTTTCCACGATTTCAGCAATGCCCTTTGTTGGATAAAGAAATCCATTGGCCAAGATCAATTGCACTTCTTTTTTGAAATTATTCCTGTTGAATGACGAATCAGAAGCAATTCCCAAGTATTCTTGTTCTGAGATATCAAAGTAAACATTCATATTGTTTATGTCGGCGATGGTAGTCAATAAAGAACCTTCTTCCAACAAAGACCCTTCTTTCAGTTGAATCCTATCAATTCTTCCATCAAAAGGTGCGCGGATTTGAGTGTTTGCCATACGCGTTCTCGCTTGGTTCAAAACAGCCTCAGCTTCACCGACCTTTGCCCTTGCTGCACGATGCTGTACCTTCAACAAATCATATTCTGTAGAACTTACGATATTTTTTTTGAACCAATTTTTGGGTTCTTTCCATTTCCAATTCTACTTTTTTAACTTCTGCTTCAGCACTGCTTACTGCAGCCTGTGCTTGGGCAAGGTCAGCGCGATATTCATCGGCTACCAAAGAGAACAGGACCTGGCCTTTTTTTACAAAAGCACCCTCATCGACAAAGATCCTGTCCAAAAAGCCAACTAAACGAGAGCGCAATTCTACGTTTCGTTGGGACTGAATATCTGCGATATATTCTTTGTAGACTACTGTGTCCAATTGGACCAGATTAGTTACAGGTACGACTTTTGGCGCCTCGGCCGTTGTTTTTTCGTTGCTTGTTGCAGTACAAGACGCAACAAATAGTGCACAACCTACTACCGGAAGTAGTATGTTTTGTTTTTCATAGCAAAAATAAATGTGGTATATAAATAAAATAGAATACAATAGTGTATTTAGCTCAGCTATATGCATAGCAAAGCCATCACTTCTTGCCTAAGAAGCGTAAAAGCATTTTTTTTAGAATGGGCGGTATCTATACAAGAATTGGTAATAGCCAGGGAGGCATATAGTCTTGGATAGATAAAAAGGATGTTTGATGGTGGTAATTAGCCTTGAGATTCTAGAGATCAACCATGTGAAAACTAAAACTAAGGGCAATAAACCTAGGATTAGGGAAAAAATTCGATATTCATCGAAGATAATTTTTGGAAGAGTTTCTGAATTGTCAGTGTGAGTTAGGTCTAGGACATCTTCCAATACTATTTCAACTAGTGTTTCATTGGCTACAACAGCCGAGCTTCCGAACAAGTCAAAAGACTTTACCTCCAAGCAAAGAACATTGAGGTAACCGAAGAGTGCCAAGAAATGCAATAGTCGAAACATACGGCACAAAGATAAGGAAGCCCTTGTGCAAAAAGGTATTATAAATGTAAAAAAACTGTGATTTTAGTTTTTTGAAGCCACTTTTTCAGAGTTCGGTTCTGGTTCTGATGGTTCGTCGTCAAACAAAATTCTTACAGAAGGTGTATAGGTATCTTCATGTTGTCCATTCTTGCTTGCCCAAAAAAAGGCCCCCAAAAAGAACAACGCAATGAGTACGCTACAACCGATTAAGAAAAATATGATGTTCATGATATAAAGTTAAATTAATTTTCTCCGTTTTGCATACCATCGAGTCATTAAACTTGTAAATGATATAATCGTAACGGTACTGATAGGCATTAAAATAGCTGCAAACAAGGGTGACATTGTACCTTGAACTGCAAAGCTTAATCCTACTATATTATAGAGCAATGAAATAACAAAGGACATTTTAATTACTTTCACTGCATCTTTACTGAATTCAAAGAATTTCGGCAATTTATAAAATGCCTCACCATCTAAGATAGCATCACAACCCGGTGAAAAATTATTGATATCGTCGGATACCGCTATTCCCAAATCTGCTTTTCTCAAGGCACCGGCATCATTAAGGCCATCACCTAACATACATACTTTTTTACCATGGTTCTGCCAATCAGAAATCCTGTTCAATTTCTCTGATGGCGTTTGGTTAAACAGTAAATATGCTTTTGGAAGGGAAAATCATTCTCAGCGCATCTGCACGGCGCTCATTGTCACCCGAAATAAGGTGCAAATCATAATCTTCAGATTTTAACTCATTGATTACTTCATTCAGTCCAGATCGCCAAGATTGTTCTAAAGTAAAATATCCCTTAAGATTATCATTTATCTTTACATAAACGACAGAACCTTCCAGATCTACTTTATCTGTATGGACATAAGAAGCACTACCAACACGAATGCTATAATCCAAATAACGTCCTGACTGTCCTCTACCTACCACTTCTTGATATCCCGAGATAGCTATCATATCAACATTTCCCAACCATTTCAGAATTTCTCTGCTCAGCGGGTGGTTTGAATTTCTACATAGGGAGGCCAATAAATTGCGTTCCATAGTATTCAGGTTACCCTCAAAATACATACTAGAAGCATTTGGCGATGATATGGTTCCAGTTTTATCGAAAACAACTGTATCGATTGCCGCCATCTGTTCAATTGCTGCAGTATTTTTTATATAGAGTTTATTCTTGTCGAAAATACTCAGTGCTGCAGAAAGTGTAAATGGAGAGCTCAATGCCAAGGCACATGGACAAGCAATAATCAATACTGCGGTAAATGCCCCCCAGGCCTTGTCTGGATTTCCGCCCATCCACCAAAATGCACAAGCAGAAAATGCTATCAAAAGCAAACCTATGGTGAAATATTTACTGATATAACCTACGAAGGTGTCGAATTTCTTCTCATATTGTTTGAAGCTATCATTGTTCCAAAGTTTTGTCAAATAACTTTGGGAGACAGCTTTCACTACTTCGAGTTCGATGGCCTCCCCCATTTGTCTACCACCAGCATACACAACTTCACCAAGAACTTTTTCTACAGGTTTACTTTCACCTGTTACAAAGCTGAAGTCTACCGATGCATTTCCTTTTAATAGAATTGCATCCGCAGGGATGATCTCATTGTTTCTGACCAATATTCTATCGCCAACCTGCAGATCTGCAATCTGGGTAGGCTTAGCTGATTCATCTTCCAATACGGTGACTGCAACAGGAAAATAGGAGCGATAATCTCTCTCAAATGAAATATGATAATAAGTTCTCTGTTGTACATATTTTCCGATCAGGATAAAGAAGACCAAACTACATAAGGTATCCATAAACCCTGCTCCTGTCTGTGAAAGAATTTCATATGCAGATCTAAAAAACAGCACGAAAATCCCCAGTGCCAACGGCACATCTAGGTTGAGCCTTTTCTGTTTAGACTTAACCAAGCGGATTTAAAATAATCTGATGCACTGTACAGCAATACCGGCAATCCAAACGCGAGGTTCATATATCCAAAGAAATTGGAATATTGGCGTTCAAATTCTGCCATTCCAAAATACTCAGGAAATGAAATCATCATGGAGTTGCCAAAACAGAATCCCGCAACTGTGATTTTAGCGATCAATTTGCTCTGATTGATTTTCTTTCCTTCCTTGACTACATCTTGAAGGGTTATCTTAGGATCATAGCCAATCTTGTGCAGCAATTCCACCAACTCACGCAAGCTGATTTCATTTTTCTTGAAGGTAATGCTCGCCTGCTTCTTCATAAAATCTACCTGAGAGGTTTTAACCCCTGGATGTAATTTATAAAGATGCTCCAATAACCAAATACATGAACTGCAATGAATGGCAGGAACATAAAAAGTTATAATTGCCAATTCATCATCTTGATAATCTACCAATTTGGCAATAATATTAGGTTCATCAAGGTATGACAGATCTTCTTTTTGAGCTTTTTGAGATTTTCCTGGATGACTGTTGTACTTATAATAACTAGCCATATTGTTGTCATTCAGTATCTGATATACTGTCTGGCAACCAAGGCAACAAAAACGGTGGTCTTCCAATATATATGCAGAATCTTCTACAGGATCACCACAGTGATAACAAGAAGTTTTTAATTGTAATTCCCCTTTTGTTGACATGTTATATGGAATTAAATTGCTTGACTAAATAAGTTTTCTCTTTCTTTTGTTTGTTGCAGTCTCTCATCAAAAGCCATACAAACATTTCTTAAGAATGACTTCCCTATTTCAGTGATTTGAATTATATTTTCATTAGCTTCTACCAATTGGTCATTTATTAAAGGTACTAAACGATCCATAATCTTTTCATTCAATTCGAACCCTTCTTTTAAAACAACCTTTCCTCTACACATCATATCCAGGATATATTGCCTTAACACAATATCTTCGTCATTCAATATATGCCCTTTCACTACTGGGAGTATACCCTTACCGATCAGCTCATGATATTCCTCTACTGTTTTTACATTCTGTGCAAAGGCAGTCCATGCATCTGAAATGGAAGATACTCCCAAGCCTATCAATAATGGAGTATAACGATCTGCATAGCCCATGAAATTCCGGTGCAGCGTACCATCCATCGAAGCTAAGTAAAGAGCATCGTCTGTTTTGGCAAAGTGATCCATACCTACATCTTTGTAACCGCAGTCCTGAATCATTTGTTTTCCTAATTTATATAGGTTTAACTTTTCTTCGCCTACTGGAAGGTCGTGTTCGGTAAATCTTCTTTGACCAGGTTTAATCCAAGGCACATGTGCATAGCTGTAAAATGAAATCCGATCTGGATTTAATTCCATTGATTTTTCGATGGTCATCCTTACAGATTCAGCTGTTTGTAATGGCAATCCATATATAAGGTCAAAGTTAATGGATTCATAGCCCAATCCCCTAGCATCCTCCATCACACGGGCGACATCATCAACAGTCTGGTGCCTGTTGATAATGAATTGCACTCTTTCATCAAAATCTTGAATCCCTAAGCTTAATCTTTTGAATCCTAAATCAAATAAAGTTTTTAAATGTTCGTATGTAGTATTAGCTGGGTGGGCTTCAAAAGAAAATGACGCGCCTTCAGTTTTTTCATTTCCATCCAATAAACCGGAGATCAAGCGATGTAAATTCTCTGCTGTAAAAAAAGTTGGTGTACCTCCACCTAAGTGGATTTCGGCGATCTTCAATTTTTCTTCCTTCAGGATCTCCTTATACATCTGCCATTCTTTCAATAGCGATGTAATATAAGGATCCTCTACCTGATGGTTTTTAGTAATTCGGGTATTACATCCACAATAGGTACATAAACTTTCGCAATATGGGAGGTGCACGTAAATGCTGATTCCTTGATCTTTAGATTTAGAAAAGTTCAAGGCAACCCTCTCTGTCCAATCATTGACATTGAAGAGTTCATTTTCCCAAAAAGGTACAGTTGGATAACTGGTATAGCGTGGTGCCGCTACATTATATTTGTTGATCAGTTTGTTTAGAGTCTCCGTTTCCATATTGTCTTAAATTAACCTTGTTTTTGCAATCCATTCTACATTGGCAAGCTTCCCCTGCACAGCCTCCCACCATCCATTGTGTGAGTTCATGATAGTCTGCTTGGCTACACCTTGCAAAGAAGTTTCGAATGGGACATTTGCAACATGTATTTTCAATTCTCCGGCATAATCTAGGTCAATATGTTCAGTGGATCTTGAACGGGTTACGATATTTCGTATACCAATATTGAAGAGTTCAAATAACATTACTCTATCCAGCACATCCCGGTCGGAAATAATCACAGCTTCCTTTCCAATCGCATAATGCATCGTGCTAAAATTCAACTCGTTAGATATCAGAGTTAAATCATGAACCTTCCCATTAGCCTTGGCGAGGTGCTCCTTCTCCGGACCCAAAATGTTGTATGCAATCACTCTCATCCCTAAGTAAAGTAGTTTATAATCCCAAAAGTAGAGTATAAATGGTGGGTAATGAATGAACTGCATCATGGCAGAAAGTGATATAAATCACGTTGGGAAGAGATTAGCAAGATGGGTTTGCCATCCATGGCAGAGGTGCAGTTACTTTTGAGGCGCAGAAGGACGCCATGGTTGGTGTCCCCACCAACCATCTTCAGCTAAGTGTGCTCAAGTTTTTAGCGTTAGGCAATGCGCTGGAAAGTCCTAATCTAATTAACACAAATTACTATTAGCCATTCCATGGCAGAGGTGCAGTTACTTTTGAGGCGCAAAAGTAACCAAAACGCTTGCTCATTTAAGGTGGCTTGTCGCGCAATTCCAACGCTCATGGACAAAATGCCTTATTGCCGAGGATGCCGTTCTAATAAATTATCTCTTTGGAGGAGATAATTGATTTTCAGTGGCTGGTGGAGACACCAGCCACGGCGAAAGGGCAAGGCCACCCCTCAAATGCCGCGGCATTTTATCCATTCTTCCGCCACTGGAAATGAGCGGAAGTCGGCTTTGAATTATCATCGACTCTTAGGCTAGGTGGCCTTGCCTTCGGCTGAGGGGAGACATGCCTTCGGATGGACTTGTGCGTTAGCCTGCGCTTCGGCTCCGCTCAGCGACCGGCTTCCGGCTTCGTTAAGAGATCGGTGTCTAAAATGTGTAAGTGTTTAAAGTTTAGGTCTGGCGGTGTTTGAAACTATATAGTCGTCTAAATACTAAATACTCTCTACTAAATACTAAAAAAGCTGCTTGGGAAACCAAGCAGCTTTTTTAAATTTTAATCTTTTTTCTTGTTGTTCTTGACATCTGATGCCAGTGAAGAGTCATCGTCTTTTTTGGTCTTTAGCGGCCGAGACGACAATTTCTTTTTTGTCATCGTCATAGTCTACCAAGATGGTCTCGCCGGACTTAAGTTCTCCTTTCAGGATTTCCTCGGCAATTGGATCTTCTAGGTATTTCTGGATGGCACGTTTCAAAGGTCTTGCACCAAAGTTACTGTCATAGCCTTTTTCAGCAATGTAGTTTTTGGCAGTTTCGGTCAAGTTTATTTTGTGACCTAGTCCTTCGATACGAGCAAACAATGATCTTAAGTTCGATATCAATAATCTTGAAGATATGCTCTTTTGTTAATGAGTTGAATACGATTACATCATCGATACGGTTCAAGAATTCTGGAGCGAACGCACGTTTCAATGCTGTTTCGATCACTCCTCTTGAATGCGAGTCAGCTTGATTTTCTTTGGCAGCCGTAGTAAATCCTACACCTTGTCCAAATTCTTTCAATTGACGGGCACCAATATTCGAAGTCATGATAATGATCGTATTCCTAAAGTCTACCTTGCGTCCAAGACTATCTGTTAATTGTCCTTCATCCAAAACTTGTAATAACAAGTTGAATACATCAGGGTGAGCTTTTTCGATCTCATCCAACAATACAACAGCGTATGGTTTACGGCGTACTTTTTCGGTCAACTGACCACCTTCTTCATAACCAACGTATCCTGGAGGCGCACCTACTAAACGAGATACGGCAAATTTCTCCATATACTCACTCATGTCGATCTGGATCAATGCATCTTCAGAATCAAACATAAAACGAGCAAGCTCTTTAGCTAATTCTGTTTTACCCACCCCTGTAGGACCTAGGAATATAAATGATCCAATAGGTTTTTTAGGGTCTTTTAGTCCAGCACGAGTACGTTGAATTGCTTTCACCAATTTTTGAACAGCGTCATCTTGACCAATGATTCTTCCTTTCATGGAATCACCCATGTTCAATAATTTCTGGCTGTCAGATTGGCTAACACGTTGAACAGGAATACCGGTCATCATTGAAACAACTTCAGCAACATTATCTTCTGTTACTGTATAGCGTTTCGTTTTGGTTTCCGCTTCCCAAGCTGCTTTTTCTTTTTCAAGTTCTTCGATCAATTTCTTTTCAGTGTCACGAAGTTTAGCTGCTTCTTCATACTTCTGGCTACGAACAACCTTGTTTTTCTCCACTTTTACTTCTTCGATTTTCTCTTCGATATCGATGATGCTCTGCGGAACATGGATATTGTTCAAGTGTACACGAGATCCTGATTCATCCAAAGCATCGATTGCTTTATCTGGCAAGAATCTGTCTGTGATATATCTTGTGGTTTAGGGACACACAAGCATCAATAGCTTCAGGAGTATAAGTTACGTTGTGATGTTCTTCATATTTATCTTTGATACGGTTAAGGATTTCGATCGTATCATCGATTGAAGTTGGTTCTACAGTAACTTTTTGGAAACGACGGTCCAAAGCACCGTCTTTCTCAATATATTGGCGGTACTCATCAAGAGTTGTTGCACCAATACATTGGATTTCTCCACGTGCCAAAGCAGGTTTGAACATGTTTGAAGCATCTAACGAACCAGATGCACCACCAGCACCTACGATAGTATGTATCTCATCAATAAATAAGATTACATCTGGTGATTTCTCCAATTCATTCATAACTGCTTTCATACGTTCCTCAAACTGTCCTCTATATTTAGTTCCGGCTACCAATGATGCCAGGTCTAAAGTAACGACACGTTTGTTGAAGAGCACTCTAGAAACTTTTCTTTGGATGATTCTTAATGCAAGACCTTCAGCGATTGCTGATTTACCTACACCAGGTTCACCAATTAAAATAGGGTTGTTCTTCTTTCTACGCGAAAGAATCTGCGAAACCCTTTCGATTTCTTTTTCACGCCCTACGATAGGATCCAATTTTCCTTCTTCTGCGGCTTTAGTCAAGTCTCGTCCGAAGTTATCCAAAACCGGGGTTTTAGATTTAATGTCAGATACTTTCTTAGGGGATGAAAATTGTGAATCTTCATCAGCGTATTCATCTTCACCACCAGAAGGGGTGTTAGAAGCTTCATCCGTTATGCCAGTAGCATTTTGTTCGACTTCAGATTTGAACACGTTATATGAAACATTGAATTGCTGTAAGATTTGTGATGCGATGTTTTCTTCATCGCGTAGAATCGCTAACAATAAATGCTCGGTTCCAATAATATCACTTTTAAAGATTTTAGCTTCCAAATAAGTAATTTTCAAGACCTTTTCGGCTTGTTTGGTCAGAGGCATGTTACTGATTGGGGATCGTGAAACGGAAGAACCTTTCACAGCATCCTCCACCGACTGGCGTACTGCGCCCATGTCAACGCCGATATTTTTCAATACCTTAATTGCCACTCCATCGCCCTCACGTATTAATCCCAGCAATAGATGTTCGGTACCGATATAATCGTGACGTAAGCGCAATGCTTCTTCGCGACTATAGGAGATAACATCTTTAACTCGGGGTGAAAATTTTGCTTCCATTAAATTCCTTTCTCAATTAAATTCGGGTGATCAACAGTATAAATGTAATAAAAATACACTTCACACCCATTTGTTATAAATATTTTTTATCAACAATTGCGCCACCGCGCTAAAAACTATCAATTTGTCAGTAATTACATTATCTTTGTGTAAAAACTATAAACAAACTTTCATAGAACCTATGTCGGACGAAAAAATTATCTTCTCAATGGCTGGGGTAAACAAAATTTATCCCCCATCCAAACAAGTACTTAAGAACATTTACCTATCTTTTTTCTATGGAGCGAAAATCGGTGTAATTGGTTTAAATGGTTCGGGTAAATCTTCCTTATTAAAGATTATCGCTGGGCTTGACAAATCGTACCAAGGTGAAGTGGTATTCTCACCGGGCTATTCTGTGGGTTATTTGGCTCAGGAGCCTGAATTAGACCCTAGCAAGACGGTAAAAGAAATCGTGGAAGAGGGTGTTGCAGAAACAACATCTATTCTAAAAGAATACGAAGAAATAAACGAAAAATTCGGCCTACCAGAAGTTTACGAGAATCCAGATGAAATGGATAAACTTTTATCTAGACAAGGTGAATTACAAGATATTATAGATGCGACAAATGCTTGGGAATTAGACAGTAAATTAGAGCGAGCGATGGACGCGTTAAGATGTCCGGAGCCTGACGCTTTGATTGCCAATTTGTCAGGAGGTGAGCGTAGACGGGTAGCAATGTGTCGACTTTTATTACAAGAACCTGACGTTTTATTATTAGATGAACCTACCAACCACTTGGATGCCGAATCCATTGACTGGTTAGAACAACACCTACAACAATATAAGGGAACCGTAATTGCCGTTACCCACGACCGATATTTCTTGGATAATGTTGCCGGTTGGATCTTAGAGCTTGACCGCGGGGAAGGAATTCCATGGAAAGGGAACTACTCATCCTGGTTGGATCAAAAAGCGAAACGCTTAGCGCAAGAAGAAAAGACTGAAAGTAAACGCCAAAAGACCTTAGAACGCGAGTTGGAATGGGTGAAAATGGCTCCAAAAGCTAGACATGCCAAATCTAAGGCTCGTTTGCATAACTATGAAAAATTAGCTTCTGAGGAAACTAAGGAACGAGAAGAAAAATTAGAGCTATTTATTCCACCAGGACCACGATTGGGAAATGTGGTTATCGAAGCCACGGATGTAAGCAAAGCTTATGGTGATCGTATTTTATTCGAAAACTTAAGCTTCTCCCTACCTCCTGCTGGTATCGTGGGTATCATTGGTCCAAATGGCGCAGGTAAAACGACTTTATTTAGATTGATCACAGGTCAAGAACAACCTGATTCGGGAACTTTCCGAGTTGGTGAAACCGTTGCATTGGGCTATGTAGACCAAATGCATGACGACCTGGATCCAAACAAAACTGTTTGGGAAAATATTACCGGTGGTAATGAAAATATTATGCTAGGCAATAAATCGATGAATTCTAGGGCTTATGTTTCTAAGTTCAATTTCAATGGAGCTGATCAACAGAAAAAAGTAGGTGTATTATCAGGAGGAGAGCGGAATCGTGTTCATTTAGCGATTACATTGAAAAAAGGATCAAACGTATTGTTACTGGATGAGCCGACGAATGATATTGATGTGAATACTTTACGTGCATTAGAAGAGGGTTTAGAGAATTTTGGCGGATGTGCTGTAATTATTTCCCACGACCGTTGGTTCTTGAACAGGATCTGTACACATATTTTGGCATTTGAAGGGGATTCACAGGTCTATTTCTTTGAAGGGAACTACACTGAATATGAGGAAAACCGTAAGAAACGCCTTGGTGATGTGGGTCCAAAAAGAATTAAGTACAAAAAATTAGTTAAATAATCACCGTGTTAGAATCAGCTAGACTATTAGAAGCCATTATCGAGAATGCCATAGATGGTATTATTACTATCGATAACCATGGTATTGTCGAGAGCATCAATCCGGCAGCTCTGGAGTTATTCGGGTATGAGGCAGAAGAAGTGGTGGGTAAAAACATCTCTGTATTGATGCCAGAACCTGACCGCTCTAACCACGACCGGTATATTTCCAATTATGAAGAAACTGGGAGAAAGCGAATCATAGGAATTGTCGAGAGGTCAGAGGACTTAAAAAAGGATGGTTCTACATTTCCTTTTCGTCTAGCTGTTAGTGAAGTTTTTTATAAAGACCGTAAGATATTCACTGGTTTTGTCCATGACCTAACCAAAGAGAAGCAAGCGGAAAATGAATTGAAAAAGCATACCCAAGAGCTGGAGCTGAAGGTGCGGGAAAGAACAAAGGATCTGATTAAGCTTGTTTCAGAACTAGAGCGTGCCAAGGCAGATGTCAGTGTTTCTCTGGAAAAGGAGAAGGAATTGAGTCAACTTAAATCTCGTTTTGTTTCTATGGCTTCCCATGAATTCAGGACGCCATTGAGCTCCGTTCAATTATCAGCTTCCCTTATTGACCGATATGTTGACAAAGCTGAATATGCCCCGATTGAAAAACATACGAGCAGGATCAAAAGTTCCGTTCAGTTACTGAACACTATTTTGAATGACTTTTTGAATCTGGAGAAATTAGAGGCTGGGGTTGTCGTGGTTAATAAAGCAGAGACAAATATTGTTCACCTTGGTGAGGAGATTGCGGAGGAGATGCAATTGATCTGTAAAAAGAACCAACATATTGTTTACCAACACACTGGCGAGGAATCCGGATTTTTTATAGATCCTAACCTTTTGAAAAACAGCATTATCAATTTGGTTTCAAATGCTATTAAATATTCAGGAGAGGACACGTTTATTGAGTTCAACACTCAGATTGGCAGAAATCAATTATTGGTAACTGTGAAGGATAATGGTATTGGAATTCCATTGGAGGAGCAAGAGAATCTATTTGAGCCATTCTTCCGTGCGAACAATACTGGAAATATTCCAGGTACGGGATTGGGATTGAATATTGTCAAACGTTATGTTGAGTTGATGGGTGGTCGATTGGAATATTGGTCTGAAGTAAATCAAGGAGCTATTTTTAAGATGTTTTTTATCCAAGAGTAATGGAAAAAAGAAAGATATTAATCATTGAAGATAACAGTGACATTCGTGAGAGCACTGCTGAAATATTGGAATTAACGGGAGAATATTCTGTTTTAGTAGCCGAGGAAGGCAAAACCGGCGTGGACATGGCTATCAAGCACAAGCCTGATTTGATTCTTTGTGACATTATGATGCCTGAGCTGGATGGTTATGGTGTACTCTATATGTTAAGTAAACATGAGAACACACAGCAGATTCCGTTTATATTCTTAACGGCGAAAGCTGAAAAAGCCGATCTAAGGAAAGCTATGGAAATGGGAGCCGATGACTATTTAACTAAGCCATTTGACGACATGGAATTGCTAAATGCTATCGAAAGTCGTTTTAAAAAACGTGCTCAAATTCAGGTAAAAACGGAGCCTAGTATGGACAGCCTTCGTTTGGATGAACAAGAGCAGGCTTATCTATTACAAGATTTAGCAGACCATGGTAGAATTAAGAACATCAAGAAGAAGCAAACCATCTATGAAGCTGGCGATACACCGGTGTATGTATATTATATCAAAAAAGGTAAAGTACGTAGCTTCTTGAACTATAAAGATGGGAGAGAATTGTCTACCAATATTTATGTTGAGAGTCAATTCTTTGGTCTTGAGTCCGTATTGTTGAATGATAAATACGGAGATAATTCAGCGACCTTGGAGGATGCTGAAATAGCTTTGATACACAAGGATAATTTTTTTGAGCTACTTTATAAAAAACCTGGGATTGCTTCGAAGTTGATCAAAGTTCTTTCGCAGAACATTCGTGAAAAAGAAGAGCAAATGTTAGGCTTTGCATATGATTCTGTAAGAAAAACGTGTTGCCAATGCATTGGTTAATGTTGGCGGAAAAATCGACAACGGAAGTTGATGAGGTAACTATTAAGATTTCAAGGGATGATTTAGCAGCTTTAGCAGGTACGGCAAATGAAACTATTAGCAGGATGTTGGCTGATTTTAAGGACGAAAAAGCTATTGACAAAAGAAGGAAATGCTATTCGAATTTTTTCAGTTAATCGATTGAAAAACATTAAACAATAGTTCTATAAAGGTAAAGTTTTATTGAAAATGGTAAAAGTGGCAATGATTTTGTAATAGATTTTAAACTTTCTTCAATCTTATACGTCTTTATATATAAGAATAAGAAAAAACGAAATTATTTACTAATAACATTACCACACATGAAAAAAATTTTATTAGCATTAGCTATTGGGACAGCCTCTCTAGTAGGTTTGAGTTCTTGTACTAAGGAATATGTAACAAATTATCTTCCAGGGGTCAGTTACTATGAACCATTAGCATCAGGTGATTGGACTAGAAATGAACGAAACAATTTTACTGCGGTTATTCCTGTTCCAGAATTGGATCAACAATATTATGAAGATGGAGAAGTGAGTGTTGCAATCCAATTTGAGGATCAGAAAGGCACTTTTCATAATATTCCTTCAGAAGGAATTAACGGTCATGGATACAATGCTTCTTATAAAATTGGAGAAGTTATACTTTATGCAGTTGATCTTGATAATTTGAATCAAGCTCCAAAAGCCATGCGGGTTAAGATTGTGTTAACCGATGCTGAAATAGGAAACTAAAGAAACTAAAAAAAACAGGCCCTTCGACTGCGCTCAGGGACCTGTTTTTTTAGTTTGAGATTCTTTTATTACTAAGCTTTCCTTATTAAGCTTAATGTATTAAAAATCTTATTTTTTTAGCTAGCGACTCTCTTTTATTCCAGGCATTTTATTTCAGCATTTCTTTAGCATGTTGAATTGCCGTATCTTCAGGATTGGCCCCACTCAGCATTTGTGCTATTTCCAAGACCCTTTCCTCAGTATTCATCAGCACATATTGGATTTTGTCTTATTTCCTTTATCTTCTTTATAAACTTTAAAGTGGCTATTACCTTGGGATGCTATTTGAGGTAAATGCGTAATGCTAATTACCTGCATGTTTTCTGCCAGTTCTTCCATCAACTCCCCTACTCTCAGTGCGACCTCCCCAGAAATACCTGTGTCGATCTCATCAAATATGATGGTTGGTAATGCTGATGTCTTTGCCACCAAAGATTTTATTGCCAACATCACCCTTGAAAGCTCACCGCCGGATGCGACCTTATGGATAGGTTGCATAGACTGACCTTTATTTGCCGAAAACAAAAATGACACTTCATTTTTGGCCTGTAGATTTGAAATCTTTCAATGTTGACATTTCAACTTTTAATTGGGCATGTGGCATTCCTACCCCTAGCCAAAACATCCTGTACTTCTTTTTCAACTACTTTAGTGGCCCTTGGTTCTATTTTTGGTCCAAGAGTTCTGCTTGCTTAGAAATTTCCTGAAGCAATTTTTCAATCTTAGTTTTAAGCAGTTCAATTTGTTCCTCTTGGGAATCAGTGGCTTGGAGCTTATTTTCGAGCTCAGCCTTAAGATCCAATAATTCTTTTACTGTCGCTACACGATGTTTCTTCTGTAAATCATATAGAATAGACAACCTGTCATTGACCAAAGTCAGCCCCTTTCTTCATCCATCATGACACTATCAGCTACTTGTTCAACCTCAGCACTTAAATCCTTTAGTTCAATGAGCGTGCTTTGAAGACGATCAACCAAAGATTCTGATGATGGAAGATATCGAACTCCATTCTGCAATGATGTATGCACTTGTTTTAGGCTATCCAGGACATTGATTTCTCCGTCTTGAAGTTGTGAACTTGCTGCATGGAAGTGTCTTTTGATTTCCTCAGCGTTCTCCCAATTGGGACTGTTCTGCTTCCAAATCCTCCTGCTCAGTTTCCTGCAAATTAGCATGGTCCAATTCATTGAACACAAATTGTTGGTAATCAGATTCTAACCTTGCTTTTTGAAGGTCTTCTTCCAAAATTTTTCAATTCAGAAATTGCTTTTTTATATTCTTGGTATTTCTTTTTATAGTCAAATAACAAAAGATTGATTTTGAGCAACTGTATCTAAAACAAGTAGTTGAAATGATTCAGTATTGATTTGCAGCGTAGCATGCTGGGAATGGATATCAATCAATTTTTCACCTAGGACTTTTAAAGTTTGTAAAGTTACCGGCGTATCATTGACAAAAGCTCTGGATTTACCATCTGCATGAAGTTCTCTACGGATCAGACTTGTGTCTTCATAATCTAAATCTAAGGAGTTGAATAGATCCTGAAGATTATAGTCCCTTGATAAAGAAATGGCCTTCGATGATACACTTCCTGGATTCATCAAAGAAATGCTTGCTTTCTGCTCTATTTCCAAGGATCAACCCCAATGCACCCATAATAATGGATTTACCAGCTCCGGTTTCACCTGTTATAATATTGAGTTTTTCGTCGAAATTTATATCTAATGCATCAATCAATGCATAGTTTTTTATCTGTAGTTTGCTTAACATCCGATCTTTTCTGATTAGCAATCCAATCTTTTTGAGCTGAAAGCAAATAGAATGGATTGTTATTCATCAAATATAAATAATTCTGCATCCAAGCTAAAATTAAGCTCTTAATATTATAAATTCTCCAAAAAACTGATATGTTTGTATTTCATGCCGGATTTTAGCAAACAGTTAAGTAAGTATATTCCATCTACCGCCGCTCCTATTATTTCCGAATGGATCAATGATACCGGCTGTAGGTTTAAGGTAACTCGTTCCAGGGCATCTAAACTGGGAGATTACCGTTCTCCATTTAAAAACGAACCCCATCAGATCACGATCAATCATGATTTGAATCCGTATTCATTTCTTATTACGACGGTACATGAGTTTGCACATCTGAAGACTTGGCAATTGCACAAGAATAAGGTCAAACCTCATGGTTTGGAATGGAAGAATAATTTTAAAAGTTTGATGGACCCATTTATCAAACTGAACTTATTTCCGGAAGACATCCATTTTGCATTGACCAAATATATGAGCAATCCAGCTGCATCAAGTTGTACGGATTTAACTTTATATAAGGTTCTGAAATCGTATGACAAGTCGGAGAGTGAGATGGTAACGATTGACACGATTGAATTTAACAGTTACTTCAGTATCAAAAACGGTCGGGTTTTCCAAAAACTGGAGAGGCTGAGAAAAAGATACAAATGTCTAGAAGTTAAGACTCAAAGGATTTATTTATTTCACCCGATAGCAGAAGTGTTACCTGTTGATATAAAATCAAATTCTTAAATTGCAAAGACCAAATAATCTAATCAAGAATAATTTACAAATCATGATGAACAACAAACTATTTATTGGAGCTGCCCTATTGCTTGGACTGGCGTCTTGTAAATCGGGGGTCGAAAGTTCTTCCTACGACAAAAACAGCCTAGATTCTTCAGCAACTGCGGCAATTACAGAAGAAAGTTACAAAGCATATGTTGCAAAATTATCCTCAGACGAATTTTTAGGACGCAAACCCTTTAGTAAAGGAGATACTTTAACCGTAAATTATATACAAGATCAATTTAAGGCATTAGGTGTTGAGCCCGGTAATGGGGATTCATATTTTCAGGAGGTGCCGATGGTTGAGATCAGTTCGAAACCTGTTGATCCAAACTTGACCTTCAAGGGTAAAAATGGAGATCTTACTGCTAAATATCTTGATGATTATGTTATTGGCACGCCGCAGATGGCGGATCAAATAGATGTAGAAAACACAGAATTGGTGTTTGCAGGATTTGGTATCGTGGCGCCAGAATATAAATGGAATGACTATGAAGGATTGGATGTCAAAGGTAAAACCGTCGTAGTGATGGTATCTGATCCTGGACGCTATGACAAAAACTTATTTAAAGCAGATACGATGACTTATTATGGTCGTTGGATTTATAAGTTTGAAGAAGCCTCACGCCAAGGTGCCACCGGTATATTATTGATCCATGAAACTGAAGCTGCTAGCTATGGATGGAATGTTGTAAGAAGTGGTTGGACAGGCCCTCAACTTTCGTTGGTTCCAGAAAAACAAAGGTGCAAATTTAAGTAAATTTCAAGGCTGGGTAAGTACAGAGACTGCCAAAAAAATTATTTCAGATTGGTGGCTTGAACCTCGATGTTATGGAGCAGGCAAAGAAACCAGGCTTTAAAGCCGTACCAATGAATGTTTCTACGAGTGTAAAGTTGAAGAATAGCTTTAGGGAATCAAAATCTAATAATGTAATCGGAACCATTAAAGGCACGAAACGTCCTGACGAAACTATTATTTATACTGCACATTGGGATCATTTAGGAATTGGTGAAGCTTCCAATGGCGATTCTATTTTCAATGGCGCAATTGACAATGCGACTGGTGTTGCTGCACTTTTTTGAATTGGCAAAAGCATTTAAAGCTGCAAAAGTTCAACCTGAACGCAGTATCGTATTCTTGGCAGTTACTGCTGAGGAACAAGGTTTGTTAGGTTCTCAGTACTATGCTGAACACCCAATCTATCCATTGAACAAAACCGTTGCAAACCTAAACATGGATTCGTTCAATCCTGTTGGTGCTATGAACGGATTTAGAGTTACGGGTACTGGACAGACTGAACTTGAGGATTACGCTATCTTATCTGGCGCTAAATTTAACCGTAAGTTGGTACCGGAGGGAAGTCCGACATCTGGTGGTTTCTATCGTTCTGACCATTTCAATTTTGTTAAAGTTGGAGTACCTGGATTATATATGGGTAGTGGTGGTGACTACCTTGAATCTGACACAACAATCATCAAAAAACGCCAAGAAGCATTAGCAGGTCGCTATCACGCGGTAACTGATGAGCTGGATGACCACTGGAATTTTGATGGAATCTTAGCTGATATCCGTCTATTCTTTGACATTGGTTACACTTTGAGCATGGATACTATCTTTCCTAACTTTAAAGCAAAATCAGAGTTTAAAGAATTAGGCGACAAACGACTTTCAAAATAGTATATTTGTGATATTGTATAAATTGAAACTATCTTAAGAAATGAAACACTTACATTCTACCCTTGCAATTATTTTTGTTAGCCGCATTAATAATTGTCATCCTTATCACGTTAGCTAATTACTTTGGTAACAAGGCTTACAACAGAAAAAATTGCATTAATTGGATTGATTACTGCTCATTTGCAACTCGTAGTTTGGTTTAATCGTTTACTTTACTTCAGGTTTAGGCTTAGCTAGCTTTTCAGGCGCAAACATGAAAGTAGCGTCTTCAAGATTCTATTTCTTAGAACACCCACTGATGATGATCATTGCTATTATCTTGATTACCATTGGTTACTCTAAGTCAAAGAAAATCTTGGATGCTAAGAAAGCGAACCAGACGGTTTTGATTTTCTACATTATAGCATTGATTTTGATATTGTCAAGAATTCCATACCCGGTTGGTAGCTGGTCGATATTCAACTAGGACCTCTGATTGGAATGATATAGAAGATGGGGCTGTCTAAAAAGGTCTCTTAAAAAAATAACCCCGTCATTAAAAAATGGCGGGGTTTTTCTGTTTTTTTGTCCTCAAGATTTTGTATCTTAAGGTGCACCCAAAAAACAATATGGCAAACATACAATTCAAAGCGCTTCCATCCAATAGTCCGAGTCTTTTTCCTGAGAATATTTTAGACCGTATCCCCTTGAACCATCCGGTTCGTTTGGTGAGTCAGGTTGTTGACCAGTTGGATCTGGAACATATCATCCGTCAGTATAAAGGCGGAGGCACGACCAGTTTCCATCCCAGGATGCTCATCAAGGTACTGTTCTACGCGTATCTGAGCAATATCTATTCTTGCCGCAAGATCGAGCGCGCCCTGCACGAGAACATCCATTTCATGTGGCTTTCGGGCAACAGTACGCCGGATTACCGTACGATCAATTATTTCAGGGGAAAGCGTCTTAAGGACAGATACAGGAGCTGTTTGCCAGTATCGTTCGGATGCTGCATGACATGGAGTATGTCAGCCTGAAAGTCCAGTATGTAGATGGTACCAAGATCGAATCGGCCGCCGGTCGCTATACCTTCGTTTGGAAGAGATCGATCGAGAAGAACAAGGTAAAGCTGGAGGCGAACATCGCTTCGGTCCTTTCGGATATCGATGCACAGATCAGCCAGGACCAATCTTCATTAGGGGATCAGCAAGTCAGCAAGGCCATCGATAGTGCCCAGCTGAAGGAAAAGATCAGAGCGATCAATGCCAAGCTCAAAGGAGTGGATAGATCCACCGATAGGCAGCTGAGGAAGCTTGAAGACGACTATCTGCCCCGATTGCAGAAATATGAGGAGCAACTGGAAGTACTGGGAGATCGCAACAGTTATAGCAAGACCGATACCGATGCCGTGTTTATGCGGATGAAAGAGGACCACATGAAAAATGGCCAGCTTAAACCGGCCTACAATACCCAGATCAGCACCGAAGACCAGTTCATCACCCATTATAGCATCCATCAAACGGCCGCAGATACCACAACCCTGCCCGAACACCTGGAAGGCTTTGAGTCCCATTACGGAAAACAGAGTGAATCCATCGTCGCAGATGCCGGATATGGTAGCGAGCAGAACTACGAGCTGATGGAAGGACAGGGTATAACCGCTTTTGTGAAGTACAATTACTTCCATATGGAACAGAAACGCAAGCATAAACAGGATCCTTTCTCGGTACAGAACCTATATTACAACCAGCAGGATGACTATTATGTATGTCCGGCCGGACAGAAGCTCAGCTTTATCGGTCATGCAACCAGAGTCAGTGCCAACGGATACACTGCCCGGGTCAGCTGTTACCAGGCTCGGCGATGCGAAGGCTGCCCGATGCGGAGTGGGTGCCATAAAGCTACAGGCGATCGGCTCATTGAAGTGAACCACAGGCTCAATAAGCTCAAGGCTAAAGCCCGGGAAAGACTGCTGTCGGAAGAGGGAATGTACCATCGGAGCAAGCGACCCATAGAAGTGGAAGCCGTTTTCGGTCAGATGAAAAGCAACAACAGGTTTACCCGGTTCACAATGAAAGGTCTGGAGAAGGTCGCTGTGGAATTCGGTTTGATGGCCATTGCCCATAACCTCAGAAAATGGGCAAAAAAGTGGAAAGACAAAGCTTTTATCGGTAAAACCAGGTGGCAAAAACTCCCTGTTTGCGATAAATCAAGCCATCAACATGCTGAAAAGTACAAAACATCGACTTGCAGCCTAATATTGCTCATGAAATTATAATGGAGCTCCAGAAAGCTATAAAACAGAAGAAGGTGCCTTTTTAGACACCTTCATTTTTTTTTTGATGTAAAAGAGGGACTATGATTAATCTAATGATTGACTTTGATTAATGATGAAGAGGTAAAAGTATGGAACATGATTAATCTGATTAAGTGATTGACTATGATTATACAAAAAAGAAAATTGTATTTAAAAGAGTAAACCATATTTAGGTATCGTTGTCAATGTCTTATGTCTTATGTCTAGTGTCTAATGTCTCTTTTCTCATATCTCACATCTCATATCCAGATATAAACAAAAAGGGCACGAAAAAATTTTCATGCCCTTTTTGTTTATATCTGTAATATTATTTTTTGCTGAATCCTAAGATTGCGAAAACAACTCTGATTGCTAAGAAAGTAGCGACAAGTAATGCGATGTTAGCTACCCATGAGAATAAAGATCCCATTTGGTCTAGAGCTGGCACTACATCCGGTACAAAACGAATGAAAACACCTACTAATCCGATTGCAATTGCAATAGTTAAAGAAACATAATATTCAGTACGGTTTGCGTTATTGTCCGTATGTTTTGCTGGTCTTTCTACAGTTGTATTTTCCATAATTGATAATCTCCTATTAAAGCTGCACAAATGTACAAAAGTCTGTGTGCAAATAAAATAATAATTACAATAAATTAACGTGCTAATGCTTGTTCTAGGTCAGCTATTAAGTCGTCGGCATCTTCGACACCTACGGAGAGGCGCAAAAGATTGTCTACTACTCCTACTTTTTCTCTTGCTTCTTTGGGGATTGATCCATGGGTCATTGTTGCTGGATGGTTGATTAATGATTCAACGCCTCCCAAGGATTCTGCTAAAGTAAACACCTTGAAGCCTGAGGCAATACGGAAAGTTTCTTGAAGGTCTGCGTCTTTTAGGACGATTGACACCATTCCTCCAAAGTCACGCATCTGTTTCTTGGCGACATCATGTCCTGGGTGATCTTCAAAACCTGGCCAATAGATTTTTTCAATCTTAGGGTGGTTTTTCAAGTATTCTGCTACTTTTCTTCCGTTCTCACAGTGTGCTTTCATGCGCAGGTGCAATGTTTTGATCCCTCTCAATACCAAGAATGCATCTTGAGGACCTGGTGTTCCACCACAAGCATTATAATAGAAGAATAATTTCTTATAAAGCTCTTCATCATTCATCACTAGAGCTCCCATTACTACATCAGAGTGTCCCCCCAAGTATTTAGTAACTGAATGCATTACGATATCTGCTCCTAAATCCAACGGGTTCTGTAAATATGGTGAAGCAAAGGTATTGTCAACAGCGTATAGAATACCTCTTTCCTTTGCAATCTTTCCAATTGCTTCGATATCTGCCAACTTTAACGTAGGATTAGTTGGAGTTTCTACCCAGATCAATTTGGTTTTATCCGTTACGGCATCTGCTACGGCTTGATTATCCGATGTGTTTACGAACTTGAACTTAATTCCCATAGGCTCATAAACCTTAGTAAAGATACGGTAGGATCCACCATAAAGGTCATCCCCTGTTACTACTTCATCTCCTGGTTGTAGGAGTCTCAGTACGCAGTCTGTTGCTGCCATTCCGCTTGAGAATGCTAGGCCAAATTTTCCGTTTTCCAAAGCTGCGATACAATCTTCCAATGCTTTACGAGTCGGGTTTGTTCCTCGAGAGTATTCGTAGCCTTTATGATCGCCTGGTGCTTTCTGTTGGTAAGTTGATGTTTGATATATAGGTGTCATTACGGCACCTGTAGAAGGATCTGCCTCCTGACCGGCATGAATTGCCTTGGTTGCAAATTTGTAATTCATATGTTCTATTTTGTTGTTTGAGCTAAGTTATTAAAAATCTAATGGAGAAGGATATTTAAACTGGTAATTCAACAAATTGGTGATTTTATCAGCGACTATTACCTTCTGGAAACTATCTTTTGGATCAAAAGATGAAGGGTAACTGTACATGTATTTTTGTGCACTCTTCAAGATGACCTCTTTTTTTGAAGGATGTTCTGGCGCAACCAAGTTGTAATATCCTATGGGAAGGTTTGTTTCCAAAGATCGTTCGATTATTCCAATGACATCATCGAGATGGATAAAATTTGCTGGCTGATCTCCCGTGGTTACTACCTTATCTTGGAAATATTTACCAAAAATTCTGTTTTTCCCAAATAGTCCGCCTAATCGGAATGTGGAACTAAAAGGTAGGCTCATCATTTTCTTTTCAGCAATTCTTAGTTTTTGGGTCATCAATTCTTCTTGATTGAAGGTTTCGTCGAAGGTCCCATCGATATCTGGATAGACACCTACTGAACTTAAGAAAATATGCTTTTTATAATTTATAAAACTGAGTGCATTAAATACAAAAGAGAATCGATGTTCGATTTCTGCTTCTGAATTTCTTTGTGTTGCTGGAATGGAATTGATGACCGCATCAAATGAAATATCAACTGGGAGATCCACAGAAAGATCACGGTCGAAATCATGTATATAGGCAAAAATACCATCGTTTATTAGACGATGGTATTTTTCCGGGGTTGTTGTAGTCACCCATACATTCCAACCTTTTCCTTTGAGCTGATAAGCAAGCTCCTCACCTACCCATCCACAACCCAATATCAATAGGTTTTTCATATTATTTCTTTAATATGCTTTCGCAAATAATACTCTTTGTTTTGAAGGTTTACCAGTGAAGATACAAACACCTTCTTCTTCTTTTGAATCCAAAGGGATACAACGAATAGTTGCCTTAGTTTCTTCTTTCACTCTTTTTTCTGTTTCTACTGTTCCATCCCAATGTGCAGAAATAAAGCCACCTTTTTCTTCAAGTACTTTTTTGAATTCATCATAAGAATTGACTTCAGTGATATGCTCATCACGGAAAGTCAAGGCTTTATTATAGATATTTTCTTGGATTTCATCCAAAAGGGCTGCTATTCTATCTGGTAGGCCAGCCTGTTGAACAGTTTCTTTTGTTTGTGTATCACGGCGGGCAAGCTCAACTGTTCCATTTTGCATATCACGAGAACCCAAGGCTACGCGCAATGGCACGCCTTTTAATTCCCATTCTGCAAACTTGAATCCTGGTCTTTGGGTATCTCTATCATCATATTTAACGCGGATATCCAATTGTTTCAATGCTGCTGTCAGTTGTTCTACGTAAGCATCCAAGTTAGCTTTTTCTTCATCAGTTTTATATATTGGAACAATAACCACTTGAGTTGGTGCCAATTTTGGAGGAAGGACTAATCCTTGGTCATCGGAGTGTGCCATAATCAAGGCACCCATCAAACGAGTTGATACGCCCCATGATGTAGCCCATACGTAATCCAATTTACCTTCTTTAGATGTAAACTTGACATCAAATGCTTTTGCGAAGTTTTGTCCCAAGAAGTGAGATGTTCCGGCTTGCAGAGCTTTACCGTCTTGCATCAATGCCTCAATACATAAGGTATCAATTGCCCCTGCGAAACGTTCGTTTTCAGTTTTTCTGCCTCTTACTACAGGAACTGCTAAAGTACCTTCGGCAAAATCGGCGTATACCTCCAACATTTGCTGTGCTTCCGCGATAGCTTCATCAGAAGTTGCGTGGGCAGTATGTCCTTCTTGCCAAAGGAATTCTGCAGTACGCAAGAACAAACGCGTACGCATTTCCCAACGAACCACATTTGCCCATTGGTTTACCAGTATTGGCAGGTCGCGATATGATTCGATCCATCCGCGGTATGTATTCCAGATAATTGTTTCAGAGGTTGGACGAACGATCAATTCTTCTTCTAATTTTGCATCTTCGTCGACGATGATATTTCCAGAACCGTCATTTTTTAATCGGTAATGAGTCACGACAGCACATTCAGTTGCGAAACCTTCTACGTGAGAAGCTTCTTTAGAGAAGAAAGATTTGGGGATAAATAAGGGGAAATAGGCATTAGAGTGGCCAGTTTCTTTAAATCTTTTGTCAAGAACAGCTTGCATTCTTTCCCAGATTGCATAACCATATGGTTTTATCACCATACATCCTCTTACAGCAGAGTATTCAGCGAGGTCTGCTTTAATTACTAAATCATTGTACCATTGTGAATAATCTTCACTACGGCTGGTTATCCCTTTACTCATTCGAAAAATAAAATTGACATTTGTAAAAAATCGGGGTTTTTAGGTACTTTAACACCATTTATCACCAAAGCAAAAAATAATTAGTAATTTTGATTGGTAGATTAAACCCTGACGATAAAATCGGGTCTAAGATAATAATTAATGACTGTAATATCGAATTTAACTGTTTTAGAATCATGAAAAACAACAAGATATTTTTGGGAGGGTTAGCAATCGCGTTTGCTGGATTAATCAGCTCCTGTTCGACCACAAGTCGTACAGTTTATCGTGATGATGTCTATAATAACCAAGACTCGCGATCTGTTTACCAAAGTCCCGATTACTACTATACTGATGGCGAAGAAGAGCAATCTATCGCACAATCAGACTATTATGCCGACGAGTACTCTGACCAAGATTACGTTGAGGGCGGCGTTGAAGAATTAGAATATGCAAACCGAATCAATAGGTTCTATTATAATACACCAGGAATGATGTATTATGATCCATGGTTTGATCCTTGGTACGGCTATTCTGGATTTGGCCTAGGTTGGAATTCAGGTTTTGGCTGGTCACTAGGATTTGGTTGGGGCAATCCTTATTATGGCTTAGGCATGGGATGGGGCTATCCATACTACGGTTATGGATGGGGATCATCTTACTATGGCTGGGGCAATTACTGGGGACCTAACTCCTACTACAGCTATTGGGGACATCCTTACTACGGTGGTGGATACTATGGAAATGGATACTACGGAGGAAACTATTATGGCAACAGACGCCAAGCATCTGGAAGAAGTTACTCTTCTAACTATGCTCCAAGATCAAATGGAGCTAGAGTAAGCAGAGATGCGAGTGGCAGATTTGTCAATAGCAGATCAGGTGTTGCTTCAGGTAGAAGTGGATCAAGAACTGATGGAACTGTTAACAGAACTCCTTCATCAAGATCAGGGTCAAGAACCGATGGAACTATAAATAGAACTCCTTCATCGAGATCAGGATCAAGAACCGATGGAACTATCAACAGAACTCCTTCATCAAGATCAGGATCAAGAACTGACGGAACTATCAACAGAACTCCATCATCAAGATCAGGATCAAGATCTAGTGGTACTATCAACAGAACCCCATCTTCGAGATCGGGATCAAGATCAAGTGGTACTATCAATAGAACTACTCCATCAAGATCATCAGCTCCAAGCACAAGATCTACACCAAGTAGACAATCTACACCATCACGTTCAAGCGGAAGTTTTGACCGTGGAAGTTCAAGCGGTGGTGGATTCAGCAGAGGAAGCTCTGGCGGTGGATCGTCATCTAGAAGTTCTGGCGGTGGCGCATCTTCAGGAAGAAGCGGAAGTAGACGTTAATAAACACGAAATATGGTTATAGCCAATATAAAATTATATTGGCTATCTCTTTTTATATGAATCAGATCAGAATATGAAAAAAATTTTACTATCCTTAACCTGTCTTGCATTAGCATACAATTATTCAAATCTTCAAGCCCAATCGTTATCTGACAACGCTCTTATTATATCTCGTGATCTAAACTCTGGTACGGCAAGGTTCAAAAGCCATGGGCGGTGTTAACACAGCTCTGGGAGGAGATATCAGCTCTATTTCTGGAAATCCTGCAGGTCTTGGATTTTACGGACAATCGGATGTTTCTGTCAGTTTAAATTATCTGAATAATATCAATAAAGCTTCTTTTTATGGCAATAGCATCTCTCAAAATCAAGGTAAATTCGGTTTTGAAAATGCAGGTATTGTTATAAACTATCCAACAAATAATAATCCTGATTATGGATGGCAAAATTTCAACATTGGTCTAGGAATAGATCAGCACAACAATTTTACCGACAATTTAAAATACTCAGGAATTAACAATCAAAATTCTATAGTAAACTCCTTTACTGAAATCATGAATGGCAATAAGGAATTTGCTGATGATTTTTGGAACTCATATTTGGTAGATCAGGCTGATGGTAAACCCTATTTCCCTACCGTATTGGAAGCCGACGAGAAGAACCAGCAGATGGACATGATAACAACCGGATATAAGTATAACACTAATATATCTTTTGGTGCTAATTATGGGAATAAATTCTATATAGGTGCTAAATTCGGTTTTACATCTTTCAAGTATGATTCAAAAAGCACATTCTTAGAAAAAGGGTGGACAAAAACCGCGGGCGAAATTTTAGCTGAAAACCCTCAGTCAGATTTTGGCAAGCCCAATAATTCGGCATATGAATACACTGATATCAGCTATGACCTTCAGGATTTCAATGATTTAACCCTAAAAGGGACAGGTGTGAATTTCGGATTAGGTATGATTTTTAAGCCTACTTGGGACTGGAACATTGGTGTTAACATTACCACTCCGACATGGACCGAAGTTCAGGAGGTAAGTGACGTAGAGACGTGGGTAGATTATTATAAAGATGAAAACAGCACAACCAGTTTACATGAAGGGTATGGTTCTAAAAATTACGGACAAACATTCGACTATGCGATTATTTCTCCTTGGAAAACATCGGTAGGTCTGACAAAGTTCTTTGGCAGAGGGTTATTGTCGGCAGATTTAGAATACGTGAATTATTCTTCAATTAAATATAGAGAGATGATTTTGGATTCTGATCCTACTTTGGAAAGCCAATTGACGAATGAAATTCAAGAAAGTTTTAAAGGAGCATTTAACTTTAAAATTGGGGGAGAATTTTTGTTCACTGATAGATTAGCAGCAAGGGCAGGATTTCATCTAATAGGATCTCCTTATAAAGGTGATTCGCAAAGCGATTATATTGCGAGCTTAGGCTTAGGATATGTATTAACAAAATCTCTCTATGTTGATCTTACGGGGATGCCAGTATAAACAATTCAATTATTCTACAAACCCTTATGCATTCAATAACTTGAACAGTCCACTTCCTACTGCAGACGTTAAAAATACAAGAACAAATGTTGTATTGACTTTAGGAGCTAAATTCTAGAAGGCAATATTAGATAAAATTTAAGAGGCTATCCAAAAATTGGATAGCCTCTTTTTTTTGAAAGTTAGCATCAATTTACTTTATGCCTTTCTTTCAGAAAGTTTCCTAACGAATAGATTATAGTTTTCATGTTTTTCAACATATATTTCTTCACCAACATCGATATAGCTGTCTAGTGCGACAGCATCATACCATACATTGTCAATTTCTATTTTTCCTCCGGGCCGTAATACGGTTTTGGTAACACCTACCTTATTGATTAGGTTAGGTTTTGCTACAGAAGAAGTATATCCTTCTGTTGCTTTTTGTTCGTCTTCCAACACCAATTTTTTAAAAGTTGGGGACTGTAGGACATTTTTTCCAAAGATCACCATCAACACGATGGTCAAGATCATGGCTCCTATTACGATAATAAATGAATTCATTAATAATCCTGGTTGGGTAAGTTTAAAATCAAAATAGTCATTAGCTACCATTGAGAAAGCTAATCCGCATAAAACTAATATAATTCCTGCAATTCCGGCGACACCAAATCCTGGGATTACAAATATTTCCAGGACGAGGAGAATAACTCCGAGGACAAAAATTGCAATTTCCCAATTATCAGCCAATCCCTGTAGATACAGTGGCGCAAAGAACAAGGCACCACAGATCAAAGCTACCACTAATGCGAAACCGATACCTGCGTCTGGAGTTCAAAGTATATTCCTCCAATAATACCCATGATCAGAAATCCACTGACCAAAGGATTGATTAAGAGTGCTATCAAATGGTCTACCATGTTATTTGGTGTTCTGTTACACTTGGTTTTTCGATATTTAAATCAGGGAAAATTTCAGCTTTATTTTTGATTTCTTTTTTGGCAAGGCCAATTTTCACTGCTTCAGCTGCTGTTAGCGTCAATAATTTTCCATCTTCTTTTAATGCAGGGATTGATATTGCGGGATCGACAAAGGCTTCGCAACCTTAGCATCCCTACCTTTTGCTTCTGCTGTCGCGCGCATCAAGCCGCGCATATAAGATTGATACTTTTCGGGCAGTATTTCTCCGTTTTGGTTAACTACAGATGCAGCACCTAAGCTTGCACCGGAGTGCATGTAAATATAATCTGCTGCTAATGAGATCAATGCCCCTGCAGAGGCAGCATTATTATTAACATATACAATAGTTTTGAACCCATTGTCGTTTAATAGGCTAGAACGAATAGAATCTGCGAAGTTTAGAGCTCCTCCATAGGTATTAAGATCAATCAATAAGTACTCAGATTTATTTTGTTTAGCCTGCTTAATAGCATTTTTCATGGTACGCCAAGCATTGGGTCCGATATCTTCCTTTATAGGCACAGAATACACTGACTGTCCGAAAGAGTGAATGCAAGACATCAAGCATATGAATAGAATACCTAAAATGTATTTAGTAGTTTTGTTCATAATAGTTTTTTTAACCGAATTTGTTTGTCATCGGATGACTAAATATACGATAAATAAAATTTTCGAAAAAGCATTCCCGACGAATATCTGGAAAATCGAAATAACTCCAATAAAACCCTATGTTGCTCGTAGAAACTAGGGATGTGGAGACTACTTTAGCGTCTTTTTTTGTATTCGATTTCGAAGGGAATTGCTTGATGTCTCCGTGTCAAGCAGATGGTAAAGAATGGACTTTGGACTCCATCCAAGATGGATATATGATTTTAAAGCGAATCGGAGAACAAACACCGGTTCAAGAAGGCATCCAAATTATCCAAATCCTGAATAATGAAGTTATCTTCCACAGCTACGAATTCGTTTTGTTAGATGTGTTTAATGGATTTATTCATGCTCGTCATCGAAGTATTTCTTCTGGAGAAAGCATTGCTATTGATATTCATAACGGAGAATACTCAAGTTCTGCGGAACGTATTTTTGACATGGCAAGTAACAAAGTCCAATACCCAGTAACCTATCAGCAGACACCAAGGTTTCTAAAACATGAACATACTGTTGGGCCGCTATGGTTGAGCAAATGTGGGCATCACTTTCTTTGGTGTTACCATAAAAAAAACAAAGATCGATTTGACTTATGTTTGGCAACTAGTAATTTAAACCAGATACTAGATCAACAAGTCATATTGAAGGATATGGAGAAAATGATACCCCAACCCTATTTTCAATTGGGGAATCAAGTGTTCTTTATGTCTTTTAACAAGAGGGAAATTGTATCATATTTAGTATAATTGCAATCAATGATGAGAGAACGATTATTCAACAAGTCTATTAAAAAGACTTTAATTATATTTTTCTGCCACTTTTTTATTCGCTGGAGTCTCTCTAGCTCAGGCACAATCCAACACAGCAAGTACAAAAACTACCGTTAAAATGGGAAAACCTTTCTCGAACATTCGGTTACTTCAAAAGACACTTATTACCAACTAAGTAGAATTTATGGGGTTCCTGTTAAGGATATTATGAACGCCAATAATAAGAAGAATCTAAGGGTTGGAGATGCTGTTTTCATACCTGCCAAAGAAGAAGCTAAAAAAGAAGAACCCAAAAAGGAAATCGCAAAAACAAATTCTTCAAATGAAGGTGATTCGCGAACTTTGGGCAATCCCAATAGTGAGACCATTCAGGCAAAAATCCTAACAGAGTATAAAGTAGGAAACAATGAAACCTTATATTCTATTGCAAAGCGTTTTTCTACCACTGTTGATAACATAAAAAAACTGAACAGTTTGAATACGGACACTGTTCGTGAGGGCCAGACTCTTAAGATACCTGACGGCAATGTTGTTGTTGTTCAGAAAGAAACCGCTCCTGCGGCAATCAATATTCCAATACCGGATAATCTTTCCAAGGAAGAGATAGAATTTGAAACCAATCGATACGGTATCCGTGAGAAAAAAGAAAAAGGAATTGGTATCTGGATGGAAAATTTAGAATCTGGAGGTAGGAGCAACCTTGCTTTGCATAGAACAGCACCTGTAGGAACGATTCTAAAAATTACAAACCCATTGACAAAAAGTGTTACCTTTGCCAAAAGTTGTAGGAAAATTCTCCGATACATCAGAAAGTAGGGATGCCATTGTGATCCTTTCAAAATCTGCTGCCTCATATATCGGGGCCTTGGATAAAAGATTTCTGATTGAAATCGCCTACGGCGCACCAGTAAATTAGTGCAAATTTTAGAAATGGACAAACCATACGTAATTGGAATCGCAGGAAGTAGCGGTTCTGGCAAAAACATTCTTTTTAAAAAGCTTTTTAAATCATTTTTCTGAAGAAGAAGTTACCTTGATTTCTCAAGATGACTATTATATTCCCGCCAACACCAAAAACAAGGGAAGAAAACAGGCTTTATAATTTTGGACTTGCCTACCTCTATCGATAGAGAAGCATTTTATCATCATATTAAAGAATTGTTTGATGGGAATACCGTATTCCAAAAAAGAATATACTTTTAACAATCCTGATTTGACTCCAAAAATGCTCCAGATAAACCCTGCCCCTATTTTGGTGGTTGAAGGATTGTTTATCTTTCATTATGAAGAGATCAACGAGCTCCTGGATTATAGGATATTCTTGGATGCTGATGAACCGATTGCACTGGAAAGAAGATTGAGAAGAGACCTTATTGAGAGAGGATATGACCACGATGATGTGATGTATAAGTGGATTAACCATGTTGTTCCATCCTACAATCAATATCTTCTTCCACACAGGGAGGAGTGTGACTTGGTTATCCACAATAATATTGATGACCCACAGATCATTCAGGCCTTCACCAATGATATTGCATTAGAATTACGAAAAATAATAGGTTAATTATTTTTAATTAATCTAAATTACTATATTTGGCAGCATGTTTGAGACGATGATTAAGCTGCAGGTTTTGGAAAACAATCCCTTTGAAGACCAAAGGGCCAATTCTCCGTTTAATCCAAATGGGGATGCAACGTTTAAGAAGTGCTGTAAAAAAGTACAAAAAAGGCAAGCGTTGCAAAAAATGTCCTGGCAGAAGCGAGTAATATCACAATATTCTACTACCTGCTTTTAATTTTCTATTCTTCCACATAATCTAGATCCTTATCAAAACTTTCTTTAAGTCTCGACAGAGCAAAGATGGCGATAAGGGAAAGCATGACAATCATGATCATAGCTGCTGGAATTATACCGAACCAATTCACAAAGACTCCATATAATAATGTTGAAGGTATCAAGGCTCCTCTTACAAAATTTGGGGGCAGTTGTTGTTACTGTAGATCGAATATTTGTTCCAAACTGCTCTGCAGCGATTGTAATAAATGTTGCCCAATATCCGACTCCCAATCCCATTAGAAACGCAAGCCACAGAAATTCATTTTCTGTTATACCTTGTCTAGTCAAATAAATACAAGAAAATAGCAAGATCATTATTTGATAGATCAAGACCACTTTTCTTCTTGATTTAAATATCTGCGCTAGCCATCCTGCCAAGAAATCACCCAAGGATATTCCTAGGTAAGTGAACATCACTCCTTTACCAGCACTTAATGCAGATTGAGCGTTTAATGCTTGTCCGATTTCGGGGGCTTGGGTTACCAATACTCCTACCACAAACCATATCGGCAATCCTATACATAAACAATAAATATATCTTTTTAGTCTTTCTGCATTATTGAAAAGCATAGAGATTTTTTCCTTTTTGGACGTTCTTATTTTCTAAAGAGGAAAACATACCTGACTCCAATACCCCTACCCGCATAAACAATAATAAAATTCCCATTCCTCCCCCAACAAAATAGGCAGTTCTCCAACTGAACCATTCTGAAATAAAATACGCCAAAATAGCTCCTAAGACTCCGACTCCAGCCACGATCCATGGTTCCGTAACCTCTCTTCTTGCGATGCATAGACTCAGAAACCAGAGTAATCCCAGCTCCCAGTTCACCTGCTAAACCTATTCCTGCGATAAATCGAATAATACCATATGTTGTGACATCGTGCACAAAGCCATTTGCAATATTTGCAATGGAGTACAATAAAATGGAGCCAAACAAGACTTTGAGCCTACCGTATTTGTCCCCCAGCACTCCCCATATGACTCCACCGATCAAGAGTCCTCCCATCTGCATGTTAAGGACAAATTCGCCCTTACTGCGCATTTGGTCAGCAGGTACTCCAATATCTGTAAATGATTGTATACGAACTATTGAAAAGATAATGAGGTCATAAATATCAACAAAGTAGCCCAATGCAGCCACGAAATCAATACCCAAACGTGCTTATTCGGTTTTTGGCTCATTCATAAATCAGGAATATTTATTGAATATAGGGTACATATTCTTTATTACAATAGAGAGATGGATTTTCTTAGAAATTAGCTGTATTTTATCGGCATGAAAGTATCTCCAAATACTTTAAAATGGGGTTTGAGATTATACCCACCATTCTTTTTCCAGCGCATTTGGGTTCGCAGGATAATGGATAGTTTCTTGGGTGCAGATGTAAAGATCAACAAGAGTATCTTAAATATCAATTCCAATAAATCCATATTTGGAGGAACAATTTTCTCTGCAATAGATCCCTTCTATCCCATTCTCTTAGATCAGTATTTCAAACACCAAGGAATCACCCGCACAGTTGCTTGGCTCAAAACTGCACACATTGACTATATCAAACCCGGCAGATTTGACCTAGAAGTTAGTATTCGGCTAAACCAAGATATTCTGGATGAAACATTGCACACGATCAAAAAGGAAGGAAAAGTAGTGCGTACCTTTCAAACTCAGGTTTTCGATAAACATGGAACGTTATGTGCCGTTGCCCATAATGAGATCTATATTCGGGACCTTGACTTCAATTTCGAAACATTAAACCCTGCTCCAACTCCTGCCGAGAACACGAGCATTGAATTATAATTTAATTAATCATGAAAAAATTAATCTTATTAGGCGCTGCTTTTTCCGTTGTTTTCGCTTCTTGTCAAAGCAAACAAGTTGAAAACAAAGATCAAAAACTTTCGGAACAGGCTATCGCCGTACATGATGAAATCATGCCGCAAATATCACACTTTGATAAGTCAACTATTGTTATCGATTCAGTGTTGACCAATTTGGCTACAATAAAGGAAACACAAACAACATTAGACACAGCAAAAACTCGGGTCGACCTGACAAATTTGAAAGATAGCATTGAAAATGCTACTGATAATATGATGACCTGGATGAAAGATTATGATCCTGAAAATGTTGATGAAACATATCAGCAAAAAGAAGTTGATAAAATCAACGCCATGAAAAATCAGTTTGACAGAGTTTCTGAAAACATTAAAACGTTATTAGCTCCATTCAATTAAAATCAATAAAATGAAAAAGTATATTGGCCAATCAATCATGGCCATTACGTCAGTATATCTATTATTCTCTTGTGGACCGACCGAAAGAAAATTGCCTATTTATGGCGAAAGGACTCCTGTAGAAAAGGAAGTGGATGGTAAAAAGATTGTAGACACAGTTTACCATACTATCCCTGACTTTTCCTTCTTGAATCAAGACAGCACTCTCCTGACTCAAGAATTCTTCAAGGACAAGATCTATGTTACTAATTTCTTTTTTACGCACTGCCCAAGCATCTGCCCTACCATGCAGCGCAACTTACTAAAGGCTTACGAAAAATACAAAGGCAACAATAAGATCGCATTCTTATCCCATAGTATTGATTTTAAATATGACCAGCCTTCTGTACTTAAGGATTATGCTACAAAACTTGGTGTCGATAATGACCAGTGGCAATTTGTTACAGGTAGTAAGGCGGATATCTATGGAATTGCTGAAAAATATATGGTCTATACGAAAGAGGACGAGAATGCTCCTGGCGGCTATGACCACCAAGGATATTTAGTTATCATTGACCCAGACAAAAGAATTCGGGGAGCATACGATGGTACAGATGACGAACAAGTCAAAAAACTATTGGAAGATTTGGATGTTATCCTAGCAGAATACAAATAATGACTCTTCGCTATTTATTAGGAACTTTAAGCTTTGTTTCCATGCTTTATTTTCTGTTTTCTTGTAATACAGATTTAAGCGTGGAAACGATGCAATATGCGACCAATGGTCAAAAACTTTACGTTACACATTGTCAGAACTGCCATGGTGCTAAGGGTGAAGGATTAGGTAAATTATATCCTCCTCTTACTGACAAGGTTTACTTAACTGAAAACCGCAGTAAATTGGCATGCATTGTTAAAAATGGCATGTCCGGTGAAATTAAAGTTAAACAATATTATTTTTAACCAACAGATGCCGGGAGTACCCCAACTCTCCTCTATTGACATTGCCTACGTACTGACTTATGTGACCACTTATTTCGGTGATAGCAAAAACTCATTTCAAACAAGAAGAAATCGAAAAATATTTGAAAGAGTGTGATTAATTTACTTTGATTAATTATGGTTGATTGAATAGATTATATTACCGAAAGGGGAACTATGATTAATCGTGATTAAATGATGAACATGATTTTAATCGGAAGCCGAAAAGGGAATTATGATTTATCATGATTGAATGATGAACATGATTATGATTGTAAGTCGGAATGGGAATTTAGGAGTCAAGTAATTATTTCTTCAGTGTCGCTTTTATTATCTAATGCATTAAAGCTAAAATTTTATTTGTAAGAAGTTGTTTTCTAGGGTTTTATATAGTTTTATAGAAAAAGAAAAAGGTTTTCAAACGGGGAGAATGAAAACCTTTAATAACCAATTATAAACCTAAATTATGATACGACAAAGGTAAGTGTAAAAACTACACACGTCAAGGGTAAATTGAATATTTAACAATTTCTTAACATTGGAAATCTTTATTATAGTTTATAACGAACACGTGACAAAATTACGTTAAAAAAAAGGTTACATTTGCAACCGAATGAACATTCAATTGACAGAAAAAAAAGAGCAAATTTTCTTTAGCACGCTCAAATTAATCAACATTCATGGTTTCCATGGATCACCTATGAGCAAGATTGCAAAAGATGCGGACGTCGCCGTCGGCTCGATCTACCATTACTTTCCTTCGAAGGAAGATTTAATCATTGAATTATACTGGTATTGTAAAGAAAAATTAAATGCTCATGTATTTTCCTCGGTTGATAGTACATTGCCTTACGAAACCAGGTTTTAAGCAGATCTGGAGGCACCTAGTCCTGTATTACCTAGACCATTTGGATCATTTTGGATTCTTGGAACAATTCTATGGTTCTCCTTTCTATGAGGGTATTAGAACAAACATCATCAAACAGAAATCAGAGAGGAATGTCTTACTGCATTTTTTGGATGAGGGAGTGAAATCAACACATTTGAAAGATTTGAATGTTCGATTATTAATCTCTGCGTATTTAGGAGTTGCTATCTCCTTGGTTAGAGGCTGTTTATATGAAAAATCTCAACCTACGGAATATGAACTTGACACGATGGTTGACATTATTTGGAACGGGGTTAAAAAATAATATATATGAATTTAAGAATTAAGGATTTATTACTTTATGTTTCCTTTACTGCGATCTCTGTAGGATCTGTATTTGCCCAAACGACAAATAGCTTAAACAGTAATGCCACTTTGGATGAACTCATCCAGTATGCATTGGAAAACAAAATCGAGGTCAAACAAGCAAAACTTGACCAAGAAATCGGTGAACGTGAGATTGCGTCAGCTCTTTCGGGTTGGTTCCCGCAAATCAATGCGAACGGAAGTTTGACACATTTCACACAGTTGCCAACAGCTAATATCAATGGCCAAAACATTGCAATGGGTATGAAAAACACGTCTGCCCTAACCTTTCAAGCGGATCAAGCAATCATTAACCCAGGATTGTTCCAAGCATCGAAAGCAGCGCAATATATCAGAAGACAGAATACCCTTGGTGTTGAAGATACTAAAATCAATACTGTAGTGGATGTGAGCAAGGCTTATTACGATATATTAACAAGCGAAGAACAAATAAATATTATCCAAGAAAACATCTCCAGACTAAACAGACAATATACTGAAGCAAATGCTAGATATGAAACTGGGTTGGTGGATAAGACAGACTATAAAAGAGCTCAAATCTCGTTGAACAATGCTAAAGCAGAGTTAAAAACCGCTCTTGAATTTAGAAAATATAAATATGATTATTTAAAAACTTTGTTGGGCATGAATCCAAATAATGGTCTTTCGCTTTCATTCGAAAACCAAAATATGGAGAATAATGTATTGATGGACACATCTGAAGTTCTTAATTATGCCAATCGAGTTGAAATCAGACAATTGCAAACCTTAAAAGATTTGCAAATTTTAAATACTCAGTATCAGAAATGGCAATTCCTTCCTCGCTTAAGTGCATTTGCGAATTATGGATTGAATTATCGGAACAATTCCTTTGCAGATCTATATGGCAATAATTTTCCTCAGTCGGGATTTGGTCTGAGCTTGACCTTCCCTGTGTTTCAAGGAGGAAAACGAATCCATGAAATCAGAAAATCCGAACTTCAAGAATCCAGAATTGATATGGACCTTGAAAACCTAGAAAATCAAATCGGGGCTCAATATTCTGCGGCGATGGCGAATTACCGTTCAAATATCAATGAATGGAGGAATGCAAAAGAAAACGTTGAACTTTCAGAAGAAGTTTACAATACTATAAAATTACAGTATGATGCTGGAGTTAAAACCTATTTGGAATTGATGACAGCAGAAACGGATTTAAAAACCAGTCAATTGAACTATCTAAACTCTTTATATGCTGTTATGTCTAGCAAACTAGATATCCAACAGGCTTTAGGTACGATAGCTATACAAAATTAAAGAACAACAACCTCAACAACTATACACAAGTAATTACAACAACATGAATTCGAATCGCATATTTTCAACAATACTTTTAGGCTCAGGTCTTTTCCTAACGGCTTGTGGCAATAAAGATGGCGCAAAGCAACAACAAGCAGCACAAATGCAAGCACAGGCTATGCCAGTTTCCATGGCCGTGGTACAAACTGAGGTTGTTACAGGTGAGCGTTCTTACCCTGCGAATGTAGTACCATTGCAGGAAACGGAAATCAGGGCTGAAGTTTCAGGATATCTCACTAATATCAGTGTAGCAGATGGTGCATTTGTATCGAAAGGTCAAAGATTATATGAAATTGATCGTGTTCGTTATGCAGCAGCAGTCGATCAAGCCAAAGCTAATCTAGAAATTGCAAGAGCAAACCTTGCACGAGTTGAGAAAGATTTACAACGTTATCAAACCCTTGCAGAAAAAGATGCGATTGCGAAACAGACCTTGGATTATGCAATGACTGATGTCAACAATCAGAAAGCACAAGTTCAAGCTGCTGAGGCTGCATTAACTACTGCAAGAGTAAACTTACAACGATCAAGTATCGTTGCTCCTTTTTCAGGTAATATTGGTATCTCACAGGTTCGTACTGGAGCTTTGGTTTCTGCGGGAACAACATTGTTAAATACCATTAGTTCTACTAATCCTATTGCTGTTGAATTCCAAATCAATGAAAAAGAAATTATGGAATTCAGTAATCTCCAATCGGGAAAATCTAGCACACAGATTAATCTAACATTACCAGATGCGAGTACTTATGGCTCCAATGGTAGGATTTCGACTATCGATCGTGCAGTAGATCCTCAGACTGGTACTTTAAAAGTTCGTGCTACATTTGACAACCCAAACAACACGTTGAGAGCAGGGATGAACTTGAATTTAAATGTATTGAGTACTTCTGCATCAGAACAAATCGTGATTCCTTACAGAGCTATATTCGAGCAATTAGGAACATTTAATGTATATGCCGTAACTGACAGCAATACTGTAGTCTTAAAACCAGTTACTCTTGGCCAAAAATTAGGCGATCGTGTAGTGATTGCTCAGGGTCTGGATAATGGAAATAAAATAGTTGTGGATGGTGTTACATCTTTGAAACAAGGAGCTAAAGTTGTAGACAAGGCTCAAATGAATCAACAACAACCGCAACCACAACAACCGACAAAATAAGTGCTGTCACCCAAAACTATTTAAGCATGATCTCTGAAGTATTTATAAAAAGACCGGTAACGGCAATGGTAATATCCATATTGATTTCGATCATAGGGGTAATTGCCATTACAACGTTACCTATTAGTCAATACCCTAATATTGCCCCTCCTACAGTATCTGTTTCTGCTATTTATACCGGTGCAGATGCTCAAACAGTTGAGAAAACCGTAACCACCCCTATTGAGAGTCAGATCAATGGTACTCCAGGGATGATTTATATGAGTTCTAACAGTACTTCCGATGGTAGTTCACGAATTACAGTGACATTTGAAGTAGGTACTGACATTGATATTGCAACCCTTGACGTTCAAAACCGTGTAAGTATTGCAGAGCCTGTTTTGCCTGAGGCAGTTCGTCGTTTGGGTGTCACAACGAGGAAAATGAATACCGACATCTTGATGATGGTATCTTTAATTTCACCCGATGGCAGCCGTGATCAGAATTTCTTGGCAAACTATATCAACTTGTACTTAAAGGATGCGTTATTACGTGTCCCTGGTGTCGGTGATGTGCAGGCCTTTGGTCAGCCATTTGCGATGCGCGTTTGGTTAGACGCCAATAAATTGGCAAATATTGGGATGTCTCCTGCAGATGTAAATGCAGCAATTTCAGAACAAAACTCCCGTATGCCGGGTGGTTCTGTTGGTGCACGTCCGCAAGAAAACGCTCAGGTATTTGAATATCCGATCATCATGGACTCTGACTTAGAGGAAGTAGATGAATTTGAAAACATTGTAGTTAAAACCAATACTGATGGTTCCATTGTTTTATTGAAAGATATCGCAAGAGTTGAATTAGGTCAATTCAACTATGGTATTACCAATAAAGTTAACGGTCAGGTTGCTTCTGGTATGATGATTTCACAAACTCCAGGTGGTAATGCTGTACAGACTGCAGATGGTATTTACGCTTCATTGGAAGAGTTGAAGAAATCATTTCCTGCTGGTGTAGATTATGTTGTAGGATATGAAACTGTGTCTGTTGTAAATGCATCTATCAGTTCAGTTATCCATACGTTGATTGAAGCTATGATCTTGGTAACTATCGTTGTATTCTTCTTCTTACAAAGTTGGAGAGCAACATTAATTCCATTGTTAGCTATCCCAGTTTCTATTGTTGGTACATTTATATTTTTCACGATTTTTGGGTTCTCGGTTAACAACTTGACGATGTTAGCATTCGTACTCGCGATTGGTATTGTGGTGGATGATGCGATTGTTGTGGTCGAGGCCGTCCAGCATTATATTGACCAATATAAGATGGACGCCAAAGAGGCTACGATGCGGGCCATGAAGGATATAACTGCACCTGTAATTGCCATTGCCTTGATATTGGCTGCAGTATTCGTTCCAGTAGGATTTATTCCAGGTATGGTTGGTAAATTATATCAACAATTTGCCATTACCATTGCTGTATCCGTAATGTTATCTGCCTTTATCGCTTTGTCCTTAACCCCTGCATTGTGTTCTATCATGTTAAAACCTTCAGCAACGACTAAGGATTCCAAAGGATTGAACCAATTCTTCTATAAATTCAACCTTTGGTTTGATAAGGTTACCTACAGATATTCAAAAGGAGTTAAAAAAGCTATTAAGGCTGCACCATTAGTATTGATTCTATTGGTTTGTATTTTCGTAGGTACTGGTTTTATGTTTATGAACAAGAAATCAGGATTTATTCCTAATGAAGATGGAGGTATTTTCTTTATGGGTGTTAACTTACCGGAAGGTGCTTCTAGTGCTCGTACAGAAGAAGTTCTGACGGAACTAACAACAGATTTACGGAAAGATTTTCCAGAGATAGAATATGTGACTTCGATCAATGGTATGAACTTATTGAACCGTGCTGCCAAACCGAATGGTGCTTCCTTATTTGTTTCGTTGAAACCTTGGGGTGATCGTGAAAGAACAGTTTCCGAAATCACGGGGGCTATTATGGGCAAATATAGAGGATATTCAAAAGCTACTGTTATTGCAGCAACACCTCCTCCAATTCCGGGATTAGGTACTGCAGGTGGTTTTACGATGGAGATTCAGGATAGGCAAACTGTCGAAATCAAAGATTTTGAGGGTATGGTTGGTCGTTTCTTAGCGGCAGCAAATCAGCGTCCAGAAATCGGAATGGCTTATACCCTATTCAACAGTAATTCGCCAAACTACAAATTACAGGTAGATCGTGAAATGGCTAAGAGAATGGGTGTGCCGGTATCGAATATTTATAGCACTATTTCATCGTATTTAGGTAGTAGTTATGTAAATGACTTCACTAAATATGGTAGAAATTTCCGTGTAGTAACTCAGGCGGATACCAGCTACCGTATGCATATTGAAGATATCAACAAGCTTTATGTAAAGAATGTTCAAGGTCAACCAGTTCCTGTTTCTAATTTGGTAAGGTATGAATTGGCTACAAATCCTTCGATCATTAACCACTTTAATATCTTCCGTTCGATCCAAATATCGGGTGAGGCTGCACCAGGTTATTCATCAGGTGACGCTATAGCAGCTTTAGAAGAAGTTGCGGCACAAACGCTATCTGATGGTTATTCTTACGAGTTCTCCGGTTTATCATTGCAAGAGAAACAGTCAGGCAGTAAAACGATACAGATCTTTGCACTCTGTATCCTCTTTGTATTCTTGTTACTAGCCTCACTATATGAAAGCTGGTCTGTACCATTCTCCATTTTATTATCGGTTCCATTAGGTGTATTTGGTGCAATCTTGGCATTGACCTTATTGCCAAACTTGGATAACAATATCTATGCACAGATTGGTTTGGTAACCATTATTGGTCTAGCGGCGAAGAATGCGATTCTAATTGTAGAATTTGCCAAGGAAAGGGTCGATATCGGCATGAACTTACTTGACGCAACTATTGATGCTGTTAAACTTCGTTTACGTCCGATTATCATGACTTCGTTAGCATTTATATTGGGTATTATTCCTTTGATGCTTTCCACCGGTGCTGGTGCTGTTTCTAGACAGACTATTGGTTGGACCGTATTTGGAGGTATGACCGCAGCTACTTTCTTAGCAATCTTTATTGTACCGGTTCTATTCGTTGTTATTACGCGTCTAGCCTATGGTAAAAAGAAATTGGCTGAATTGGAAGCTAATTTTGATGAAGAGAAAAAGAAAAATCTAAGTGCTCACTAAGCAAAACTAATATTGAGAAAAGGCTAATTCAAATTATATGAATTAGCCTTTTTTTATTAAAAGGTCTTCCCATTTTGATCAGGTTCTTTATTCATTCCATCTTGAAATTTCATTGAGGCGTGGGTACCATCACAAAAAGGGCTACCGAAATACCTTTAGAATTGGCAAGAATAAATTGTTCCACCATCCGAGTTTGCCCATACAGAAGATAAGGACCATAGCATTCAATTTTTTATGCGGTAAATTCCATCACTAGAAATAATACGATGAGTTGAGTTTTTGTTTTTAAAAAGAAAACCGTTCCAAATTGGAACGGTTTCTTGATTCACTGTAATGGTGCATTAGGAGTTTACCAAATTACAGCGTTTCACCCATTTGCATTTTCTTTAAATATTCTGGATATATAGTTTGAGAATAGTTTGGTACTTTTTCAATATGCTCTTCCATGATAGCTACAGCATCTTTATTTTTTCCAGTCTGATATAATAATAGAGCATAGTTCATTTGATCAGTTGGGTTTTGGCTATTTTTAAATGCTGTTTCGCTCCAAGTTAAAAGAGGCTCTAAATAAGGTTTTCCAACATCTTTAGAATAAGCCATAACATCATTCACATATTTTATTTTCATCCGATCTGAAATGGAATGAGCATACTTTGACCTATAGGCTTCCAATGCTGGGATAAATTTGTCCCATTGAAATGCATTACTGAAGAACTTCAGCTTTGAAAAATCCATGATTTCTTCAATTCTATCAGGATATTTCTTGATCAAACTATCCTTAATGGACTTCCAATCCGGATCAGTACTTAAAATATAATATCCTGATGGACTTTTGCGTCCTAAGGTGTTCTGAAGTTCTTCAAAATAAATAATACCACGGTATTGTTCTTCTGCTTTCCCTTCTCCTAAAAATTGATTTATCTTTTGCTGTTCAGTGGTAAGCAAAGGAAAAGTCTTATCTCTAGAAGAATTGGTCATGTTCAAGATCAATTTTGCATTTCGTTCAGAAGAAATTCCGTTTGTTTTCTTAAGATATTCTCTCAAATATCCTTTTTTAACTTCGTCAGCTTCCCTAGCTATTTGAATTAATTGGTATAAAGCTTCTGTATTATTAGTATCCTTTTGATATGATGCATAGATTGGATAGTATTGGTATTTGGGATCAGTTACATTTTCAAGTATTTTCTTAAAAGCTGAAACATTTTTATACCCAATTACCTTATGGACGATTTCCCCGTTTGGATTGAAAAAGAGTATACAAGGGAAACCAGTGATATTATAATCTTTATCAAATTTCTTGCTTAAAGTCAACCAATCTTTCTTGACCTGGTCCGCATTTTTATCTTCATCAAATTGAACTTGAACAGCTATAAATTTTTCATTTGCGAGATGACCTATGGTATCATTTGGAAATACCTTAGCTTCCATAACTTTACAAGGTCCACACCAACTTGTATAGCAATCGATCAATATAAACTTATTCTCCTCTTTTGCCTTCTCTTTCACTTGCTCCCAATTCAATCCTTGGACAAATCGAATACCTTTTTCTTGAGCAAAAATCAAACTTGGAACCCATAGCAGAATAAATATTAATTTTCTCATAGCATCTTAATCTTTTACATTACGGCTTTAATAATTCTTTAATAGCAATTACGGAAATTGCATTTTTGAGTACCATTTGCAATGGTATTTTCTCGGTTTTTGAACCATAGATATTACTAGTTGAAGAAACTATTCCAACGAGATTACCTGAGGAATTCATAATTGGCCCTCCACTGGATCCTACAGCATAATCAGCAGTAATGGTCATTCGCCATTGCCTTTGTTTCGGATTTGCAGGATTTACCAATTTAGAGTTCTTGGCGACAATTCCTTCAGACAAAAAATAATAGTTCTGTTCAGGATGTGCAATGACAAACACTTTTGAACCAACTGGCAAAGGATCGCCCAAAGGAATAAAAGAAACTTTTTTATTTCCAGTATTTACTTTAAAGATCAGTACATCATTGCTGGCTGAATAAGCTAGAATTTTATCTATAGTAAATATATCACCTTCAGAATTTTGAACATAATAAAGGCTACTGTCCTTACTAAGCTTAAGACTATCAACAGACTTTTTACTGTGTATCATCTCACCAAATACATGTCTGTTTGTGACAGCAATTCCATCTTCACTTATGAAAAAAGCCGTGGCTATTGGATCTGCCATTGGCGCAAGTTCAGGATTAGCATGATTCAGACGTCCAACTATCAATACCGCAGACTTATTCTGCGCATAAATTTCTTCAGGACTTAAAATCTTTGAATTATTCGTTGTCGGTAGAGACAATGAAGCAGGCTGATCATCAACCAAGGATTTTGTTTCAATCTGAATTTGACTAATAGTTTTTGGTTTTTGTTGTTTAACAGCAGTCATTATTTTTTGTTCCAATCCATTGAGGTAGAAACTATTTTCTTTAAATAATTCTTCTCCCTTTTGTTGGCCTATTGCTTGCACCCAAGGGAGTACAAGCAAGGCCACAAACAACAATTTTACACCGTATTTCTTTTTTAATAACATGCCGTTATTTTAATAATTCATTTAATTTATTGAGAAGAGCAGCACCTTTCAAGTCTTTTGCGATTACATTTCCTTCCTTGTCCAGCAAAAAGTTGGAAGGAATATTCAATACTCCGTACAACAAAGCTGCTTCATTCTCGGAACCTTTTAAGTCTGACACTTGAGTCCATGGGAGTTTATCAATTTTAATGGCATTCTTCCACATTTGGGCTCCTTTTTCACTGTCTAAAGAAACTCCCAAAATATCAAATCCCTTATCCTTAAATTGTTGATATGCATTGACTAGATTAGGATTTTCTGCGCGACAAGGTGCACACCAGCTTGCCCAAAAATCAATAAGGACATACTTCCCTTTGAAATCTGATAGGTTAACAGGTTTTCCTTCCACATCATTCTGTGTGAATTCAGGTGCTTTAGAGCCTATTTTGATCTTAGTGTTTTGGATTAAATTATGCGCAACTAAATCACCACCAGGAGTTGCTTTGATAGCATCAGAAAGTCCATCATACAGCTCCTGTATAACTGATATATTTTGGGAACCAAAAAGTGTGAACAGCTCAGGTATACTTACCACGCTGTTTGGATGGTCCATAATGAATTTCTTGGAGAAAGCATATTTTGTTTGATATAGACTATCGATCTGTGCATCTACAGCATCACTCTCTTCTTTTTTCATGGTCTTTCCAACGACGCTGTTCTGAAGATCTTTCACTTTTTTTCCAAAATCGTCGTTAAAGGTTTTTACGATCTCATAATCTGCATATGTTGGAGAACCTTTAATTTTTAGATTTTCAATATCCTTAAAATGACCATTGACTTCAATATTTCCTGGTTCAACATATAGAAACTTTGTAACTGGACCTTCAGGTAATTTAGCTACTAAAAATGCATTTGTTGGACCTTCAATTGTACCAGAAAACTCAAACTTTCCATTTTCAACCTTAACAGAATCTTCACCTGGATAATCACCTCTTCTAATCAAATGGATATATTCTTGTGGCCAGTCGGTAATGGTTCCTTTTACAGTATATGCTGTTTGGGACATAGCTGGGAATGAACTCATGCACAATAGTGCCCCTGATATTAAATTTCTTAACTTAATCATGTTTCTTTTCTAATTATTTGCCGATTGTATTAGAGCTTTCCTCAATACCAGCGTTATTATTCACATTTTGTAAGGCATCCCCTATCATGACACCTGTCGGAGTTTGCTTCACCTTCTCGGATAGTCCGTTGTACAAATCCATTAAAATTCCTTTGTCTAGAATAGTTGATAAGGATTTAATTTCTTCAAGACTAACAACACTATTGGGATGGTCTTTAATGAACTGCTGTGAAAACTGAATATTTGCTCTATTCAAGCTATCAATAGAATTGTTTATATTGTCGATTTCTTCAGAATCCATGGATTCCTCTGCTTGTTGCGAAAGTTGGGCGGTTTTGAAAGCTATATCTTCGTGACCAGCCTGTAACTTTAAAAAGTCAGAATAACTAGGAGATCCCTGCACATCCACCTCTTTAAATGAGCTGAAGTTTCCATTTATGGTAATTGTTCCTGGTTCGACATATAGGAATTTGGCTACTCCACTTCTTTTTTTGGTTATAAGATATGCTTTAGTTGGACCTTCAATTTTTCCTTTAAATTCGAAAGAACCGTCACTTGTCTTTACGGAATCAACGCCTTCATAGTCGCCTTGTCTTACTAAATAAACTGTTTCTGTTGGCCAGCCTGAAATTTTGCCTTTTACTGTGTAATCGGTCTGCGCATTGCATGTTAAACTAACTAGAGTCATTCCAAAGCTTAGCAGAACGATTGTTTTTAAATTTCTCATAATTTTCCCTGAATGTAATTTTTGTTAAAACGTATTATTGCTCCCAAGAAGCTCTTCCAATTTTTTGTTAAGGTTATCTCCCATCAGATTTGTAGCAATGATCTTTCCCGAGGGGTCAATCAAGAAATTGCTTGGAACCATCTGAATGACATATAATTTTGCAGCTTCATTATGCTGCCCTTTTAAGTCTGAAACTTGTGTCCATGTAACTCCATCGTTTTCTATTGCTCTTTTCCAGCGCCATTCCTCATCTTTTGTATCAATTGATACTCCCAATATTTCAAAACCTTTTTTCTTTGTATTTTGCATACGCCTTCACAAGGTTTGGGTGTTCTTTTCGACAAGGTATACACCAGCTTGCCCAAAAATCCATTAGAACATATTTGCCTTTAAAATCAGTTAACTGAATGTTCTTAGATGTAGAATCTGGTTGAGTAAAATTTGGTGCAATTTTTCCAACCTGAATATTCCCTAAATTGATGACACTTGTTTTTAAAGCTTCAGCATTGATGGACTCTCTAACTGATACATCAAGACCATCGAATAATGCTTTTAAAGTCGGATAATCTAGCTTCATGGATAATCCACCCAATTCATAGATTGTTGCTGGGTTTTTTAGGATGGGACTTAATAAATTCCTTTGTGGATTCAATATCCAACTTATCCAATTCTTCCATCTCCCTGAAATATCCCTTTGACTTTTCTTTGTCTTTCTCTCCATCAACCAAAGCATACAAACTATCCACTTTATTTTTCTTTGCATTGTGAATATCTTTGATCTGTTGATATTGATCTGTATACTTTGAACCTGTTACTTTTGCCGATGCCAAGTTTTTATAATCTCCTTGGATCTGAATATTTCCAGGTTCCAAGAAAAAGAATTTAAACTCAGGATTTTCTCCTTCTTTGTTGACAAGAAAAGCATTGGATACCTCTTCTGTCCTACCTTTAAACTCAAAACTTCCATCTACATTCTCAACAGAATCTTTAAAAGGGTTTTCACCTTTTGTTTCGAGATTAATATACTTACCTGGCCAACCCGTAATCTTCCCTTTCACCGTAAAATCTTGTTGAGCCATACAGATTGAACATCCGAGAAAAAATGTAACAGCAAAATTTATTATAACCTTCTTCATGTATTTAAATATTGATATGCATTATTCTTTTCCATTGATTTCTGCAATTGCAGTAATTCCGTTCGAGGCCTCCATAACCTGAAATTTGAAATATTTTGCCTGTACAGGATTAATAAATCGCAAGGTTTTAATATCAGGTTTTTCAACACTTGAATCCCAATAAACGGATCCTGCCAAGAAATAACCTTGGAATTCCCAAGTTTGTCCATCTTGACTGGAGTAAACTTTCACTTCTCTAAAATCGTCGTATGAATCATTATACTGTGGGGTAAATGAGAATCCTTTTACCAATTTGGAATCACCCATATTTATGGTTATATCCTGCGGCATAACACGTGGAGATCTCCAATAGGTATCGCCTTTACCATCCAAGACTTTTGAAGCGGTAGTTTCTGTATCAAAGTTGCCGCTTGATGTTGCTGTCCATTTAGACCTATCTATGTCTTCTCCAGTCAGACCATCATTGCTAATTATGTTCTTTGTGTCAATGATTTTATGATTGATTTCGATAAAAGCTCTATTTGCCATTTCTACAGTATCTGGAGCTAACAGTTCCTTATCACTACTGTTGTCAATTTTCATGATAAGCACATAGGTCTCATTTCCTATGGTTGCCTCTAGCTTATCATAATCGATTTCAACTTTAATGCTATCTTGAGAGGACCATTGATTTGCTTTTATTGTAGCTTTATTCTTTACAATTTTATAGGATCCTTCTGGTAGAAGTTTTGACTTAGCATTTCTTTGTTTATTGAAAAAATCCAAAGACACTTGTGATCTATCCTCTATTGCTTCAGCAGTTACATCAACATTAATGGATTGCATCAATTTAACAGACATAGACACATTCTTACTAGCATCATCAACTCCATTCATCCTGGTATTAAAAAATCCACCCATGATGTATTTTGCAAACCTGTCATAATATTTGGAGAAGTTCTTTTCAGTTGAAAATTGATCCATGCGTCCTACGATGTAAACTGCTTTAACCTTCATTTTAAGGAAAGCATATTTTCCTTTTAATTCTCCATTTCCAGACTCGACTGAAAATTTAAGTGGAATAACATAAACTTCATTTGGCAAAAGACCATTTCCATTATTAAGGTCCACAAACAGTGAATCTGTTGATATTGATTTTCCTGCTTCGATTTCAAGGATACCATCATTTCTGATTTTGAAGGCATCCTTAGGAAAACTGATAGGCTTAACTTGGTATAATTCTTCGTAGTAAGGGAATAAAGCTGTATCAATTACGGCCTTTACTTTTACGGGTGAAGAAGTAACGTCTTTTAATTGCACTTGTGTGTAAGGCGCAGCATTAGTAACGCTTTGAATCACCTTCAAACCAACGAATGTAGCCGTTGCTTCCCCGGTAATCGAGGATGGAAATTGAGAAATATCTTTAGAAATATCTTCAAGAGGTCCCAAATTTTCCTTTTTACAGGAAATTAATCCAAACAAGAGAAGAGCTAACGCCAAATGAAATACTAGACTTATTTTCTTTTTCATGATTTCTAAACTATCTTGGATTAGGAATTATAGCAGGATTATTTTGAATAATTCTTGGTGCTATCTGCATTAAATACCTTGGATTATTTGGAACCAACTCTGCTAATTCTTTTTCTATCTCACCTGACCATTGGTCTCTCTGTACTCTTTTTAATGTTTTAGCTAATTTTGGGTCTCTATTCATTCTCTTCAGATCAAACAATCTGATTCCACCGTGAAAAATAAATTCTTTACGCTTTTCACTAAATACCAGAGGTAGGATGTCATTAACGTTAGATGATAGATTATCAGTTCCTGACAATCTGTTTGCTCGGATTTCATTTAATTGTGCTAGTGCAGCATCTACTTGACCTTTTCTTGCAAGACATTCCGCTTTAATAAACATGGCTTCAGGAACTCCTATACTATAGTTAAAAGTCATTTTTCCTTCTCTTCCTAAGAACAGGTTAGAGTAATTTGGAAAAGCTAATTCCTTCCTTTTATCATTCCAGCCAAAAGATTCTAAAAGTTCATAATCTCCACGTATAAATCCTCCAAAGTATCTATAGTAATCTTCATCAATTCCAACTTTAGCTAGCATTACCTCAGGATTCTTTGCCTGTTCAAGAAGAGTTACAGGATACGATTTGACATCTTTATAATTCAAGAGTTCTTTCTTTATTGCCAATCCATTCTCCGCTTCTTTGAGTGCATTATCATAATCACCCATATATAAGTAAGTGCGAGCTAATAAAACATGAGCAGCAGCAAGCCCAGGATGTATGATATCTACTCCCATAGCAGGTAATTCTTTAGTTGCTATTGCATCTTTTAGATCTAAGATTATTTGGTCATAAACCTCTTTGACCGTGGCTCTTTTAGGGCGTTCCACTTGGCCAGGAACAAGTATTAGAGGTACTGCCAGACTAGAAGCAGATGTACCTGAAGTATAATCCGTACCATAAAAATTGGCCAACTGAAAGTAAAACCATGCTCTGTGAATTTTTGCCTGTGCTAAAATCACTCGTCTCCTACCTTCATCCTCACTGTTATTTAATTTGATAGTTGGCAGTTTATCCAAAACAATATTTAATTGCAGAATCCTCTCATAAACATCATTATAAGGTTGGTCATTGTCGGATGGAAGCCAAATGTCTTTTTCCCACAGATATGCATTCTTGTATGAATTAATTCTAGTGGTGTCATCAATAAAACTATTGTCGCTGGTTAAATCAGCATAGAAGAAATTGCATTCTGCCAATTGTTGACTATTTAACATTTCTTCAAAGTCTTTGATTGTCGAAGGATTAACAATGGTGGTGCTCGGGTTGATATCAAGAAATTTCTTACAACTGAATAATAAACAGCTGAAAATTAAAAGTCCATATTTTATTAAGTTGGTTTTCATATCCGTTATTTTAAAAAGTTGCATTTAGAGTTAGGCCGTATTGTACAGGCAATGGCAATCCCCTTCTACCTTGGTCATCTACAGAATTAGGGTCCAAGTGATATTTATTTTTCGACCAAAAACCTAAATTTTGAATATGGAAGGAGACGTTTAGAGATTGTAATCGCTTGTCAATAAATAAATTATTTGGTGCATTCCATCCGATTAATATTTCTTGTAATCTGGCAAAGTCCGATGAAAAATAACTATTGGATGAATTTTTGGTAAGATATCCTCGTATTGATCTATCATTATCGGACGAAAGTGCAGGAACATCTGTGAATGCTTCGTCTCCAGGTTTTCTCCAACGATCAGCAATCAGCGCACTGTTTTCAAAAAGTACAGATGGGGTAGGAATATATTTTTTCATCACACCACCCAAGTTCACCAAAACAGTTGCCCTTCCAAAGAAGTTACCAACTGATACTTCTTGGATAACACCTGCAGTCCAAGGAGCACGGGTTTGTCCCATATATATCAATGCTTTTGATAATGTTGCACTATCAGGTGTTGCTGTTGGTTTACCACTCAAATCATAAATCTGAGGGTTACCTTGATTATCCAACCCAGCCCATTTATACGCCCAAACTGAATTGGTACTATATCCATTGCGGTAACCTCTTAAGAATTTTTCATCAGCAGTATACGGTACATCAGGAACTTCAACTGCCATATTCTGATTATATGCACCATTAATTCCCAGTGTATATCTAAACTTTTCCTTAGAAACGAGTTCGGATTTTACATAAAATTCAAATCCACGATTTTGAATGTTACTGTAGGTAATTAGGTTTCCTAACCCAGTGGATGGATCGGCATCTAGAGGAACATTATTGGAAAGCCCCATATCCGAGCGATTGTAATACCTTAAGTCTATTCTGGTTTTATCATTGTTGAAAACCCATCTGAATAAATGCTTCGATGGTTCTATTGTTAGGTGGCAATAATCCAAAGTTATTGTTGGTTGCCATGCTAAATCCTCCTCCTTGCATACTATTGGTTCCCATCATCAAGCTCAAACCTTGAAAAGCACTGGTGGTTTGATAGGAAGCTCCGATCAGAAAGCTGCTGATTTTCTCAGAAGTGAAATAGGACTCATTTTTGATATCATAAGCTAAGTTTCCATTGAACTGTTTGCTACCTTCTGGCGAACGGTCATAATTCAATGTAAACATCAGAGCACCATCTCTAAAAATACCGTCGGCAGCAACACCAAAATATCTTACGGTATATTTATTCCCAAAAGCAGTTGAATCATTTAACGATCCTGCTCTGGATATACCTGACATGGTTTGGGTATTATATGTTCCAGTAAGAGTTAATTGATTTGAAAATAATTTCAGGGACACTTTTTGATAAATATTCCTAGATGATTGGCCAGCCTGCTGAATAGGTAAATAATTTGAAATCCAAATCGCATAATTATTCCAATCCTCTTGGATTTTTCTAGTTCCATTAATTGGCTTTTGAAGGTCCGGCAATTTACTGTTGGTGATCCCTGTAGCAACTCTTAAACTATTTAGCCATTCAGGAAATATTGACGTACGGATTTTCCATCCCAGCTCACCTGAATACATTTGAGTTTTTGAGTAATTTGCCATTCCATAATTCGGGGCATAAATCTCGCTGGCATTAGCATTTACGGTCAAAATACTATCTTTCCATGCATAATGGATACCTGCATTGGCATTTAAATTACGGTTCATCGTACTATCGCCCGAACTTGGTGTCAACAGACTGTTCATATAATATGGAGAACTTGTTGTTTGGTACAATGATCTATAACTATATATACCTTGGTCTGGATTAGCAGGAACAAAAATCGGAAGACCATAACCAGTTTTATGGTTATATCCATACATTTTACGGGTTGACGGAAGTTGAAATATATCACTTGAACCTCCGGCACCTACATTCATTGAGATGGTATGGTCATCAATTTGTTTGGTAAGGCTTAAACCAGTTCTAACGTTAAGTTGTTGGTTTAATCTGGAATCTTTATTGACCATATCTCCTAGAGGCAAGTAAAAATCCACTCCATTTGCTTTTGGCACCCCCATATTATTTATCAATTGCCTTGCTGCGGAAGAATTTCCCGCAATAGTTCCTGTTGTATTGGTCTGTAACCTCCTAAAAAACACCGAGTTTGCCCATCTTAATCCCTTTAGCAATTCCCAATCACTGTCAAATCGAGTTTGAATTTGTGTTCCTGTCGAAAAACTACCGTTTGACCGGAAATCTTCTAATAGATTGACGCCATTATTTAAATACCCCGCTTTCTCAATCAATGCATTTCTCTCCGCTGTTATGGAAGAATAATCATAAACATAACCTCCATTTTGATCCAATAACATTTGATATGGTCTTGGCATATTGTAAACTGACAGTTCCCCAGATCCATCTTGAGATCTGTTGTGCGTACCATTTATTTGCCATTGGATTTTCAGCTTATTATTGAATAAGCTGAAATTGTTTTTAAGGTCTAAGCCATATGAATCAGCATTGTTTTGGAGCCCGTTGCTTTGATTTTTCGAATAATTTCCTGTTAAAGCAAACCTGTAATGTGTTGATCCTCCAGACAAATTCAATAGATGGTTCATAGAGAATGAGTTTTGCTGCAAAAGATTGATTTGGTTTTCATTGGAAAGCACAGCCAATGAATCCATTGATTTATTAAATTGATCTCTAGTAATAATCTGACTGTGTAAACGATTCAGCAGTAATATGGATATATCGGTACTTTCAGCAAATGGGTCTCCGGTTGCCAATTCTGTATTTGATATTTCCTGATACAAGTCTACAAGATCTGCAGAAGTTGCTAATCCTAGATCATTGACATTATACTTAGGTTTCGGCTGTAGTACATGTTTGTACTATAACTTATCCGAAGTTTATTGAATTTGCCATCTTTTGTTTTGATCAAGATTATACCTGCCATCGCTCTTGGCCCCCATTTTATCAATTCTTTAGGATCCTTGATTACTTGTACTGATTCAACATTTGCCATAGGGTAATCTGCTGGAAATTCTTCAATCGGGAAGCCATCGATGACAATCATCATCCCTTCTGTATTTCCAAAACTTGCCGACCCCCTTAATTCAGGAACCAAGGTGACACTTGATTGAGTACTAAAGACAGGGAGCACAATTCCAGAACCCAAAGGTAACCGTTGGCCTTTTTCAAGAGCTTCAATAACGCGTTGCCCTAACCTCGGATCATATTGCAAATACTGCTCTACAGTATAATAAGTCATTTTAAGACCGCCATGGGTAGTTGGAATATTTACACCGATAACTTTTTTTCTATTAGAAGGTAAAATCTGTAATGTCAATCCCGGAACTGTTCCTTGAAGGACTTGACCCAGGTTCATATAACTGCGGTTGGTTAAATCTATCTGGGTATTGAGATTTAATTTTTCTTTTACCTTTGATTCTACTGTTATACCTTCCATTTCCAATACTTTCTCAAACATTTGGACTTTCAATGATTGCTCCCCTCGAAAAAACAACAGATTTTCTTTATGTCCTTGTGACCTAAATGCCAACAGATCACCTCGTGTTGCTGCAATGGTAAATCTTCCGTTTTTGTCGGATGCAGACTTTCTATGAACTGAATCTTTCAGGTTGATGATGGTTACCCCAGCCATCGGCTCTCCCAATTGGTTTACGATTACTCCTGGAACAAGTGGATCAGGCAGATCACTGATTATAATCTGGACTCCTTCTGGTTGTCGTTCTACTTTTTTGATCCCTCGTTTTAGGCACCAAACAATAGTCTGGTTTGCAATGGAATACGAAATAGGTTGCTTTCTGAAGATGTCGTTTAAAACCAACAACAACTCCTTCTTCTTTACATTGATAGTGACAGGATTAGTTCTGTTTATCAAGTTCCCCGAGTAGAATACGTCATAATTGGTTTGGTCTTTAATCTTCATCAACACTGACTCCAAAGAAGCATCTTTTTCCTTTAGAGTCACTTTCTGTGCCTTTGCAGACACAAAAAGCAACATACATATTAAAACAGTTAGTGCTATTTTCATTTTAGGTTTATGAATTTTTTGTTTTGATAAATTTTAACTATTGGTTATTATTAATTGATAAGGTGTCTAAGCTACGGCACAAGTAGCTTATGCTTTTGTGTGATTTTAAGGTTATCTTCTGCGAATTACTATGGTTTTACTGTGAGGGTATTGCCTTCTAAGGTTAGATTTATTCCACTTAATTCAAGCACTTTCAATACTTCTGAAAGATTTTGATTCATATTAGTGCTTCCGTAAAAAATCTGATTTTGATCGACTCCTGGCAAGATCTGGATATCAATATCATACCATCTTGAAATTTGGTTTAAGATGGTCTTCAAATCTGCATTGTTAAAGTTGAACTCTCCCCTGACCCAACTGATGCATTCTTTGGCATTGACTTCGGTTACCTGTATCCCAGCTGCCAGATTAGATGAGATAGCTTGTTGATTGGGTTCAATGATCTCTTCTTCATTTCCAGCTGCGACTTCCACACTTCCATCAATTAATGTCGTAGCAATATGATTTTCATCACTGTAATTATTTACATTAAACTGAGTTCCCAAAACTTTGATTCGTTGATTTCCGGCTTTGACAACAAACGGTTTTTCAGAATTGTGCTCGACTTCAAAGTAAGCTTCACCGCTCAGTTCAACCTCTCGAGTTTTACCCGTGAATATAACAGGATATTTGAGCTGCGAAGCTGCATTTAACCATACTTTACTATTATCAGGCAGGACCAATTCAAATTTTCGCCCCTTTTTTGTGGTAGCTGTATTATATGCTAATTCATCGGAGGTTCCTTCATAATAGATAGCTCCGTCTTTTTTGATGATTGAAATTCCATTTTCAACTGCAATGACACCATCTGGAATTGAATCAATCAATACTTCACGTCCATCTTCTAGTGTTATCACTAATCCAGATTGACCCGGTGCCTTATCTTGTTTTACTATTTCTGTAGATTCTCCATTACTCAAGTAATTATATAACCAGATTCCTCCAATTCCTAAGAATAAGATTAAACTTGCAGCAATGGGATAAAAATATTTTGTTCGTATTTTGCGGACTGGTGTTTGGTCAGATTCATCTGTTTTAGATTCGTTTTCTTTTTCCAATTTCCCTAGAATATTCTCTAGCATTTTTAACTGGTGCTCTTCACGACTTCTAGCTATGGATTCAGGAATATTCAATGGCTCATTTTGCCCAGAATTATACCAATTGGCATATTCTTCGGCTTCAACAGCACTGATGCTGCCATCCAACCATTTCTTTTCCAGTTCAGATAAACGTTGTTCTGTCATTATTAGAGATTATATTATCGGCCACTATATATATAATCAGTTAACTCGACCATATCCCTATATCGATTTTGAAAAAAATTAATAAAAATTTAATATTGAGACTCCCTAAAGAGTAAATTATCACGACAAGTAACTGGTTATGAATAGCTTAAATAAAAATACTTTTTATAAAAATTATTTAATATTGTATTGATTTACAAAGGGTGAAATTAAATTTTAGAGGGAAATATTAAGGATATTGTTATGTTGAATTAATTATAGAGAAGGATCTATGGAATTAAATTCCTACCAAAAAAAGAACGACAGGTATCTCAATCCGGATTTCAACGTTTTTAATGCTCGAGTTAAATGGGCTTCCACTGTTTTTTCTGTTATTTCTAGTTTCTGTGCTATTTCCTTTTGAGATAACCCTTCCTCCCTGCTTAATTTATAAACCATTTGACATTTTTCTGGAAGCTTGGCGACTAATCTTTCCAACTTAGCTTTTAGTTCATCAAACTGGAGGTAATTTTCCATGGAATAAGCTTGATCCTCTGATTTTTTTGCATGCTCTACATACTTTTGTTCAACAGTCCTTTTTTGTCTGAGATTAATAACTTTATACTTTAGGGCTGTTGCGAGGTAGCCATTTAAATTTTCTGTAACAGCTAATTTTTCTCTTCTACGCCAAAGATCTAGGAATATTTCCTGAACAATTTCCTGAGCTTGGAAAAGATCTCCCAATTTATTTGCAGCCACGACATACAATTTATCCCAATAACGATTATAAATCTCAGTAAATGCCTTAGGATTATTATTCTTGAGCATTACCAATAATTCAGAATCCGTTTTTGAAATATTATGATTCATTTATACCTTTCAGGATAATTTATCGCTTTAAATAGCTTTAAAGTATCTAAAATAACAAATAATAAACTTTAAGTGGAACTAATTAATCGAATAAATATTTTAGATAAAATATTTAAGATTAAAATTTTGAAGACAAATCTTATTTCAGCATAATTCCTACTGACAGATTAAGATGCTGATGTTTAAAATCTGAGCCATACAAATTACCTTTTAGTTGTTGGTAAACATAGGATGCTGAAAATGTAAATTTTGTTTTATTAAAGGAATCGTAAAGATAAAAGACGCCTAATTTTCCAATTGCACCTTTGTCGTAAACAGGTCCAATTTTTGCAGCATACCCTGCATTAGCAAAAACCCCAATTCTAGATACTTCACCAATATAGGCAAGAGGTAACCTGGCATCTAAAAATAAAGGGAATAGATTTCTGTCATACTTGGCTGTTTTGTTGTCATCATTTGGACTATTTGTTTGAGTATAAGAACCTCTCAAGGTTTCATTACCTAAACCAATTCCCACATAAGCTTTCTCATTTAAATTTTTACCAAATATAAAATGCAGGGAATAACCATTGAACTTACCGTCATATCCTGGATTGTTTAAACCTATATTTCCGCCAGCTTGGATTATTGAATAGTAATTACTTTGGCCATATCCTAATTTGATGCATATCAATAGGACTACAGCCACCAAAAAATTCTTCATTGTATTAGTTTAATATTTTATAGATTAATTCGGTTAATAAATCACCACTTTCAGTGAGATGACCCACATTCATACCTTTGGATTTAGGTCAAACTCTTTAATGACATGAATGATCTCAAAAGTTTTTCTGCGATTGAAGTTTCTTGCCGCGTATTCATATTCCTTGACAAAGAAGGGGTGAACTCCAAGCTGTTTGGCGGCAGCTGTTTGTGATTTGTCAGGAAGGTAATGATATTTTAAAATTTTCGTGAAATAGGTACCGAGAGAACCTATTACGACCGGCATTGGATTACTTTTTGGATTTGCTGCAAAATAATCTACGATCTGAAATGCTTTTAAGGCATTTCTTTTTGACAACGCAGTATTGAGTTCAAATACGTTAAAATCTTTGCTGATACCAATATTTTGTTCAATGTCTGTTGTTGTAATTTCTTTATCAACAGGAATGTTTAATTGGAGTTTTTCTATTTCATTGGCGATTTTAGAGAGGTCAGTTCCTAGATACTCAGCCATTAATGCGGATGCCTGAGGATGTACCTTTCTGCCAGAAGCATTGAGTTGTTCTACAATCCATGCTGCAACCTTATCTTCATAAAGTTTATTGGATTCCAAAACAATCCCTGCTTTTTCCATAAGTTTATAAGCCTTTTTCCGCTTATCAAATTTGCTGTACTTATGTGCAAATACTAAAACTGTTGTTGGAGTAGGCTGTTCTAGATATTTTTGGAGGAGTTCATCATCTTTCCACTTCAAGTTCTGCGCTTCTTTGACTACGATTACTTGATAATCACTCATCATTGGATACCGCTTTGCCATACTGACAACATTAGAGAAGTCTGTATCCTTTCCATATACCACCGTTTGGTCGAAACCTTTTTGAGCATCATCCAATACGGTATGCTCGATAGCATCAGCAATCAAATCAATAAAGTATGGTTCTTCCCCATGTAAAAGATAGACAGGTGCTAATTTTTTTTTCTTTATTTCTGATAATATGGATTGGGTATTCATGCTGTACGAAAGTACGAAAATGTGTAGACTTTTATGACTTGTAAAGGGCTGTAAATTTTCGTAAATTTGTAAATGTTTAGACCGGTTCCATTGAACTTACCGCCTTTTCCGGCCAAAATCAGCAAAAAACAAGATCAGTATTATATTTTCGACGAGCTGCGAAAAAAGCATCTTTTGTTGACACCGGAGGAGTGGGTACGACAACACTGGGTAAGTCACCTGAACCTGCACTATCGCTATCCCATGTCACTAATGAAAATCGAAGGCGGACTTTCACTGAATGCTCTTCAAAAAAGGTCTGATTTGGTGATTTATGATCGTAAGGGCTCCAAAGTACTTTTGGCAGAATTCAAAGCACCATCTGTCAAAATTACCGAAAAAGTATTTCATCAAATCGCAAATTACAATAGCATTTACAAAATTCCTCTACTTTTAGTCAGTAATGGAATTGAGCATTATTATTGTAGGATTGATTTTGAGCAGTCGAATTTTACATTTATAACGGAACTGCCATCTTTTCATCAAGAAGATTTTGAATTTTAAAATAAATATTATATTAGTAGCTTAAAGCCAGAAGGAAACACATGAATATAGATAAAAACGAATTTAGAAAGTATGCTATCAAGCATCATAGAATTGGAAGCCAACATGTAGATGGTTACATTTCTAGATTACAGCAACAAATTCCAAGCAACCTGACTCCTTACATTATTGAAGAGCGTCAATTGAATGTTGCGCAGATGGACGTGTTTTCACGCTTGATGATGGACCGTATTATCTTTTTAGGTGACGGCATCAATGACCAAGTAGCAAATATTGTTCAAGCACAATTATTGTTTTTACAATCTACAGATGCACAACGCGACATTCAGATCTACATTAACTCTCCAGGAGGAAGTGTTTATGCAGGTTTAGGAATTTACGACACGATGCAATATATCTCACCCGATGTAGCCACTATCTGTACAGGTATGGCAGCGTCTATGGGTGCCGTTTTGTTGGTAGCAGGAGCTAAAGGAAAACGTGCTGCGTTACGTCACTCTCGCGTTATGATTCATCAACCATCAGGAGGTGCACAAGGAGTAGCATCTGATATGGAGATCAACTTACGTGAAATGTTGAAATTAAAAGAAGAGTTATACAAAATCATTGCTGATCATTCCGGCCAAACGTATGAATGGGTTGAGAAATCTTCAGACCGTGATTATTGGATGCGCGCCTCAGAAGCCAAAGAATTTGGTATGATAGATGAGGTATTGCTACCTAAGAAAGAAACAAAATAAAAACAATGAGTAAATCGAACAATAGAGATATCCATTGCTCATTTTGCGGAATCAGTAAGAATGAAGCGCAAATGCTTATTGCGGGTGATGGTGCGCATATCTGCGACAGATGTGTGCAACAAGCTGGGGAGATTTTAGCGGAAGAGCTTAAGCAACGCAAGAATAAATCTATTCAAACTGCTCTTAAGTTAATTCGTCCTAAAAGAGATCAAAGAACATTTGGATCAGTACGTAATTGGTCAAGATGACGCAAAGAAAGTTATTTCTGTGGCGGTTTACAACCACTACAAGCGTTTGAACCAACGTGTCGATTCTGATGAAACTGAGATCGAAAAATCCAACTTGATTATCGTAGGAGAAACTGGTACTGGTAAAACTTTGTTGGCCAAAACTGTTGCTAAGATATTAAATGTACCATTTTGTATCGTGGATGCAACTGTTTTGACTGAAAGCAGGATATGTGGGTGAAGATGTTGAAAGCATCTTAACCAGGTTGCTGCAAGCAGCAGATTACGATGTAGCAGCTGCTGAAAGAGGTATCATTTATATTGACGAGATTGATAAGATCGCCAGAAAAAGCGACAATCCTTCAATTACCCGTGACGTATCCGGAGAAGGTGTTCAACAAGCATTGTTGAAAATCTTAGAAGGAACAAATGTAAATGTACCACCTCAAGGCGGCCGTAAACATCCTGAATCAAAAGATGATTTCGGTAAACACAAGTAACATCTTGTTTATTTGTGGTGGTGCTTTGATGGCATCCAAAAGAAAATTGCGAACAGATTGAGAACTCAAACTGTTGGTTATAAAATGAAAGATGAGGATCAGGAAATTGACTTGAATAACTTATATAAATATATCACTCCGCAGGATTTAAAGAACTTCGGATTGATCCCTGAGTTAATCGGTCGTTTACCAGTTCTTACGCACTTAAATCCATTGGATAAGGAAACATTACTTAATATCCTTACCCAGCCTAAAAATGCATTGGTAAAACAATACATTAAGTTGTTTGAATATGAAGGCATTAAATTGTCTTTTGAGCCTGAGGTTTACGACTTCATTGTTGATAAAGCTTGGGAATTCAAACTCGGTGCCCGCGGTCTGCGGAGCATCTGTGAGGCCATCATGCTGGATGCCATGTTCGAAACACCGAGCAATAAGGACAATTCAGATGATAAGACCTTGCTGATAACGCTGGATTACGCGAAGAACAAATTTGCAAAAACAGACTTCAAAAAATTGCAAGTAGCATAAAAAAACCTAAACCCTCGCCTATCACGCGAGGGTTTTTTGTATTAGCACATTATTAAGAAAGGATGAAATTATGACAAAGAAGAAAGACGAAAAAGTTGAAAATGTAGAAGAAGTAAACTCTCCAATTAAGGCAGGATTAAAAACAAAAGAAGATATTGTGAACAATTGGCTTCCAAGATATACCGGAAGACCTCTTGATGAGTTTGGCGAATATATTTTGTTAACCAATTTCAGCAATTATGTAAAACTTTTCTCCCAAATGCACGATGATGCACCAATAATGGGCGAGGATAAACCTATGCAAACCTGTACTGCTGATGGTATTACTATTATAAATTTTGGTATGGGATCACCAGTAGCAGCAACAGTGATGGACCTATTGACAGCTATCCATCCTAAAGCAGTTTTATTCCTAGGGAAAACAGGTGTATTGAAGAAGAAAATTGATGTCGGTGAATTGATCCTACCGATAGCTGCTATCCGTGGTGAGGGAACTTCAAATGATTATTTACCACCGGAAGTACCTTCGTTACCTGCTTTCGCATTGCAAAAGGCAATCTCTACCACAATCCGCGACCATTCACGTGACTATTTGGACCGGAACTGTATATACCACAAACCGCAGAGTTTGGGAACATGACAAGACTTTCAAGAAGTACCTAAAAAGCATTAGGGCAATGGCTGTCGACATGGAAACGGCGACTATATTCTCAGTTGGTTTTGCCAACAAAATCCCAACAGGAGCTTTATTATTGGTTTCAGATCAACCTATGGTACCTGAAGGCGTAAAGACGGAAAGATCTGATGTGACAGTGACTAAATCTTATGTCGAGACTCATGTTAAGATTGGTATTGATGCACTTAAACAATTAATCAACAACGGTCTAACAGTTAAACACCTGAAGTTCTAAAAAATATCTACTTTTGTAGTAGACAACAAACAAACAGAACAGATTTTTCACCTATGTGGTACAATAACATACTTGAGACCATTGGCAATACGCCATTGGTTAAATTAAACAAGATAACACAACACTTAAAAGGCACAATATTAGCCAAGATAGAAACCAGCAATCCTGGAAATTCAATCAAAGACCGAATGGCTTTGAAAATGATTGAGGATGCTGAAGAAGCTGGACTTTTGAAACCTGGAGGAACGATAATAGAAGGAACTTCAGGAAACACTGGGATGGGCTTGGCAATGGCTGCCATTGTAAAAGGTTATCGTTGTATTTTTACCACGACAGACAAGCAGTCTAAGGAAAAAATTGATGCCCTTCGTGCCTTTGGCGCGGAGGTAATTGTTTGCCCAACAAACGTAGATCCGGAGGACCCTCGCTCCTATTATTCCGTATCCAGCAGGTTAGAAAAAGAAGTTCCCAATGCATGGAAGGCCAATCAATATGACAATCTTTCTAACTCTAAAGCTCATTACGAACAGACAGGGCCTGAAATCTGGGAACAGACAGAAGGTAAAATCACTCACCTAGTAGTAGGAGTCGGAACTGGAGGTACCATCTCTGGAACAGCAAAATACCTTCGTGAAAAGAACCCGAATATCAAAGTTTGGGGAATCGACACCTTTGGATCAATTTTCAAAAAATACAAAGAAACAGGCATATTCGACAAGAATGAAATCTACCCTTATATAACAGAAGGTATTGGTGAAGATTTCTTGCCAAAAAATGTTGATTTCGATGTCATTGATTTATTTGAAAAAGTGACCGATAAAGATGCGGCCTTAATGACCAGAGACTTGGCAAGAAAAGAAGGGATCTTTGCAGGCAATTCTGCCGGAGCTGCTTTGGCAGGCTTGTTACAATTAGGCGCTAATTTGAAAGATGATGATGTCGTTGTCGTTATCTTCCATGACCATGGATCAAGATACATGGGCAAAATGTATAATGAAGATTGGTTAAGAGAAAGAGGATTCCTAGAAGACGAGAAATTAACCGCTAAATCAATTCTTAAGAAGCGTGGTGAACAAGCGATCATCACTGCTGACGCCAATCAAACTGTAGTAGAGACTTTCAATATCATGAAGTCACTGAACATCTCCCAAATACCTGTAACACAACAAGGTATGGTTATCGGAAAAGTGACAGAATCGGATATATTATCGGCATTATTAGAAAATCCTTCGTTAAAGTCATCTGCAGTGGAAGAAATCGTGACCAAACCATTTCCTTTCGTAGACTTAAATACATCAATTGATAAAATATCAGGATTAATCAATAAAGACACGCAAGCAGTGCTTGTTGAAGACAGTTTTGGAAGGATAAATATTATCACACAATATGATATTATAAATGCAATTTCAGAAGTTTAGTATTTTTCTATTTTTTGGGTATATTTAATAATATCTACCTTAAAGAATGGAAAGAAACGATAAACTTAAAAGACTTGAGTATTGGGTAAAAGCAAGAATAGGTAAAATTGCATTTATTGATATAGAAGAAAAACGTCAGAAACAATGGTACGGCAATGGATATGGTGGTTTTTATGTGGATCCAACTTTAGTTCCTGACAATGCCATAGTCTATTCTTTCGGAATTGGTGAGGACATTTCATTTGACAAGGCAATCATTGAAAAACATGGCTCCAAGGTTTATGGCTTCGACCCTACCCCAAAATCCATCAACTATATTAAAAACAACAATACACCTGAGCAGTTTTATTTCCATCCGTTTGGTATAGGTGAAAAGACTGGCACAGTAACTTTCAATCTTCCCAAGAACAAAGAACATGTCTCTGGCAGTGTTTATGGCCATAAACTAGTGGATGAGAGCAATGCTGTAGAAGTTCTTTTAAAGGAATTTAAGGATATTGTCAACGAATTGGGCCATCGCCACATCGATGTGTTAAAAATGGATATAGAAGGGTCTGAATATGCAGTGATGGAAGGGATTTTAAATTCTGGAATACCCATAAAACAGATTTTGGTCGAAACTCATGAACGCTTTTTTGATGACGGACTTGAAAAGGGTAAAAAATTCTTTAAGCAGCTGCACGACCATGGTTATAGGATTTTTGCAATTTCAGACACCTATCAGGAAATCTCGTTGGTCAAGACTCAATAAAAATATTAAACTAAAAAAGCTCGGAATTAATTTCCGAGCTTTTTTAGTTTAACGTAAGGTGTTAATTTTTTGGTGCCTCTACCTCAGTTATGATATATATATCTTCCTGATCTTTCTTCATTTTATATTTTTCGCGTGCTATGCGTTGTATTTCACTTTGGTTGAATTGTACATCTTTAATAGATTGCGAGATGCTTTCGATTTCATTGGTATAATACTCTTTTTCCTGTTCCAATTTAGCTTTTTCAGTTTGAAAATTATATTGGGTAGTTATATCATATCGGTCGAAAAAGCACATCCACACTAGGAATGCTACACCAGCGATAAGATATTGATTACGGATAGTATTAATGAAACGTTCCATAGGCTTGTACAAAGCAATTTAAATTCGGTTAAAGATAACTAATTTAAGATGAACAATACAAGTTTCGAAAGAGCTTATTCAAATAATTAAATTAACCAATGTTGAAAAATAAAAAAGGGAACCAATTGGTTCCCTTTCATGCTTTAAAAAGCAATTATTTTTTCGGAGCGTATTTAAAATCTTTTCCGGTGAATTTTGCGTTAGCGCCTAATTCTTCTTCGATACGTAACAACTGGTTGTATTTCGCGATCCGGTCAGAACGAGAGATAGAACCTGTTTTAATTTGACCACAGTTTAAAGCTACAGCTAAGTCAGCAATGGTAGTGTCTTCAGTTTCACCAGAACGGTGTGACATTACTGATGTATAACCATTAGTTTGTGCTAAGTGAACAGCATTGATTGTTTCAGTCAATGAACCGATTTGGTTTACTTTAACTAGGATTGAGTTTCCGATACCTTTATCAATACCTTCTTGAAGGCGCTTAGTATTTGTAACGAATAAATCATCACCTACTAATTGTACACGGTCACCGATTTTCTCAGTTAATAATTTCCATCCTTTCCAATCGTCTTCTGCCATACCATCTTCAATAGAGATGATAGGGTATTTAGCAGTTAATTCAGCAAGGTAATCTACTTGTTCTTCGATTGTACGAACAGCACCACCTTTACCTTCAAACTTAGCATAGTCATATTTTCCTTTTACGAAGAATTCTGTAGAAGCACAGTCTAAAGCTAGACAGATATCTTTTCCTGGTTTGTAACCAGCTTTTTTAACAGCTTCAAGAATTGTTTCGATAGCATCCTCAGTACCTTCGAAAGTTGGCGCGAAACCACCTTCGTCACCTACTGCTGTAGACAAGTTACGGTCATGAAGGATTTTCTTTAAGTTATGGAAAACCTCAGCACCCCAACGCAAAGCCTCAGAGAAGGACTCAGCGCCTACAGGCATAATCATGAACTCTTGGAAAGCGATTGGGGCATCCGAGTGAGCACCACCGTTTACAATGTTCATCATTGGTAGAGGAAGTGTATTAGCATTTACACCACCGATATAACGATATAATGGCTGACGGCTTTCTTGTGCTGCTGCTTTAGCTACTGCTAAAGAAACACCAAGAATAGCGTTAGCACCTAATTTACCTTTGTTTTCAGAACCATCTAAATCGATCATTAATTTGTCGATTGCATTTTGTTCAAATACGTCTACACCTTCTAAAGCTTTAGCGATTTTAGTATTTACGTTTTCAACAGCTTTCAAAACACCTTTACCTAGGTATTTTTTCTTATCACCGTCGCGTAATTCTACAGCTTCGTGTGCACCTGTAGAAGCTCCAGATGGAACCGCTGCACGGCCAACAAAACCATTTTGGGTTGTTACATCAACTTCTATCGTAGGATTTCCGCGCGAATCTAAAATCTGGCGCGCATGTACGTCAATTATCAAGCTCATTTTTGTGTGGTTTATTTAAATATCTTACTTAGTGTATTTAAGACACTAATATAATAATTATTATTACTATATCAAAAATATGAAAAAATCTAAGTGATAAGCCTTACTTCTTATAAAAATTAAATTATCGTAGCAGATTTAGGTTATAAGAAACAAAAAAGCTGCATCCGATGTGAATGCAGCTCTAAATAATTTTTTTTACTTATGATTTTACCATGGCTATAAAGTCATCAAATAAATATCTTGAATCGTGTGGACCAGGAGAAGATTCAGGGTGATATTGCACCGAGAATGCGTTCTTCCCTTTCACGCGGATACCTTCAATAGAATCATCATTTAAGTTGATGTGTGTAATTTCAACTTTATCAGAATTCTTGATATCTTCTGCCACAACACCAAAACCATGGTTTTGAGAAGTGATCTCACATTTATTTGCGATTATATTTTTCACAGGGTGATTGATACCTCTGTGTCCATTATGCATTTTTTGAGTCCTTATATCATTTGCCAATGCTAAGATTTGGTGACCAAGACAAATCCCGAACATTGGTTTATCAGCAGCTAAGATTTCTTTTACAGTTTGGATAGCATAGTCCATTGCTGCTGGATCACCAGGACCATTGGAAATAAAGTAACCATCTGGGTTCCACTCTTCCATTTGAGCGAAAGTAGTTTTTGCCGGGAATACCTTAGCATAAACTTGACGAGAGTCAAAGTTTCTCAAGATATTCTTCTTGATACCAAGATCAAGCACTGCAATACGAGTTGGAGCACCTTCTTCACCGTAGAAATAAGGTTCAGTTGTAGATACTGCTGATGAAAGCTCTAATCCTGCCATAGAAGGCACTTTCGCCAATTCAGCTTTAAGAGACTCAACGTCTAAGTTTTCGGATGAGATAATAGCATTCATCGCTCCTTTGCTACGAATATGGCGTACCAATGAACGCGTATCGATATCCGAAATACCTACCAAATTTTCTTCTTCGAAGTAATTTTGAATAGACTGATCAGCCATCTTACGGCTATAATTAATGTTGTAGTTCTTACAAACTAACCCTGCAATCTGAATTTTTTTAGATTCCTCATCTTCTCCATCAATACCATAGTTACCAATATGTGCATTGGTTGTCACCATGATCTGTGCATAATAAGAAGGATCTGTAAAGATCTCTTGGTAGCCAGTAGTACCCGTATTGAAACAGATTTCGCCTGTTGTCGTACCGATCTTACCTGCTGCTTTACCATGGAAAACTGTCCCATCCTCAAGGACTAAAATTGCTGGCAATTTGCTGTAGTTGGTCATTCTTATCTTTAGTTAAAACGTATTCTCAAATTTAATGATTGATCTCCTTAACTCCCAAACATAAAAAAAGCCCAAACGGGCTAACATATCAATTAATAGATTGACTTAAAGTAGTTACTACTTGAACGGATGCTATTGGGTAAAAGGTCTCTTTCATTTTATTGGGAGACAAAGGTACAAATTATTTTAATTCGCAAACAATAGTTTTTTAATTTATTATTCCCGAAATCAACAAAAAAAAGGCTGTCTAAAAAGGTCTCTTAAAAAAATAACCCCGTCATTAAAAAATGGCGGGGTTTTTCTGTTTTTTGTCCTCAAGATTTTGTATCTTAAGGTGCACCCAAAAAACAATATGGCAAACATACAATTCAAAGCGCTTCCATCCAATAGTCCGAGTCTTTTTCCTGAGAATATTTTAGACCGTATCCCCTTGAACCATCCGGTTCGTTTGGTGAGTCAGGTTGTTGACCAGTTGGATCTGGAACATATCATCCGTCAGTATAAAGGCGGAGGCACGACCAGTTTCCATCCCAGGATGCTCATCAAGGTACTGTTCTACGCGTATCTGAGCAATATCTATTCTTGCCGCAAGATCGAGCGCGCCCTGCACGAGAACATCCATTTCATGTGGCTTTCGGGCAACAGTACGCCGGATTACCGTACGATCAATTATTTCAGGGGAAAGCGTCTTAAGGGACAGATACAGGAGCTGTTTGCCAGTATCGTTCGGATGCTGCATGAAATGGAGTATGTCAGCCTGAAAGTCCAGTATGTAGATGGTACCAAGATCGAATCGGCCGCCGGTCGCTATACCTTCGTTTGGAAGAGATCGATCGAGAAGAACAAGGTAAAGCTGGAGGCGAACATCGCTTCGGTCCTTTCGGATATCGATGCACAGATCAGCCAGGACCAATCTTCATTAGGGGATCAGCAAGTCAGCAAGGCCATCGATAGTGCCCAGCTGAAGGAAAAGATCAGAGCGATCAATGCCAAGCTCAAAGGAGTGGATAGATCCACCGATAGGCAGCTGAGGAAGCTTGAAGACGACTATCTGCCCCGATTGCAGAAATATGAGGAGCAACTGGAAGTACTGGGAGATCGCAACAGTTATAGCAAGACCGATACCGATGCCGTGTTTATGCGGATGAAAGAGGACCACATGAAAAATGGCCAGCTTAAACCGGCCTACAATACCCAGATCAGCACCGAAGACCAGTTCATCACCCATTATAGCATCCATCAAACGGCCGCAGATACCACAACCCTGCCCGAACACCTGGAAGGCTTTGAGTCCCATTACGGAAAACAGAGTGAATCCATCGTCGCAGATGCCGGATATGGTAGCGAGCAGAACTACGAGCTGATGGAAGGACAGGGTATAACCGCTTTTGTGAAGTACAATTACTTCCATATGGAACAGAAGCGCAAGCATAAACAGTATCCTTTCTCGGTACAGAACCTATATTACAACCAGCAGGATGACTATTATGTATGTCCGGCCGGACAGAAGCTCAGCTTTATCGGTCATGCAACCAGAGTCAGTGCCAACGGATACACTGCCCGGGTCAGCTCTTACCAGGCTCGGCGATGCGAAGGCTGCCCGATGCGGAGTGGGTGCCATAAAGCTACAGGCGATCGGCTCATTGAAGTGAACCACAGGCTCAATAAGCTCAAGGCTAAAGCCCGGGAAAGACTGCTGTCGGAAGAGGGAATGTACCATCGGAGCAAGCGACCCATAGAAGTGGAAGCCGTTTTCGGTCAGATGAAAAGCAACAACAGGTTTACCCGGTTCACAATGAAAGGTCTGGAGAAGGTCGCTGTGGAATTCGGTTTGATGGCCATTGCCCATAACCTCAGAAAATGGGCAAAAAAGTGGAAAGACAAAGCTTTTATCGGTAAACCAGGTGGCAAAAACTCCCTGTTTGCGATAAATCAAGCCATCAACATGCTGAAAAGTACAAAACATCGACTTGCAGCCTAATATTGCTCATGAAATTATAATGGAGCTCCAGAAAGCTATAAAACAGAAGAAGGTGCCTTTTTAGACACCTTCTTATATATTTTCAATTCTAATCTTACTTTGTCAGTTTAAATATATCGTTTCCGAAAACAAATATCATCAGGGCGACGATTATAAAGAAACCCACAATTTGAGCTTTTTCTAAGAATTTGTCACTCAATGGTTTTCCTTGTATCATTTCTATCAACAAGAAAATCACATGCCCACCATCCAATGCTGGAATAGGAAGCATATTCATAAATGCTAATGCCATTGAAAGCATACCTACCAAGCTCCAAAATCTCAACCAGTCTACTTCAGTACCAAACATAGTCGCTATTCCTACTGGGCCAGACAATGCCTTATCTGCACGAACTTCACCTTTAAATATTTTACCAAAACCTTTGATGTTGTCGGTAATTACAGAAAATGCCTTTTTAGTTCCTATAGGTAAAGCTTCAAAGAAACCATATTGATGCTGAACTAAAGGAAAATTATTGAATCCTAAGACAGAAGAAGTATCAGCAGCTGCCTTTAATGTTACAGGACTACCATTACGAATAACTTCCAAATTGATTTCTTTATTTTTATTGGCAGTTACCTGAGATTTGAATTCATCTAATTGCTGTACTTGAACACCATTGATAGAAACAATGCTATCTCCTACTTGCAACCCCATTTTATCTGCCCTACTATTTTTCTCCACCAGATTCACAGGTGTCATTTTGAACATAGGCTGAACCAATTCGTTCTTTTTATGTTCCGAAACATCGTTTAAAATGTCTTTTGGAAGCGTGATTTGCATTTGTTGTCCAGCACGTTCAACAGTTAGAACAGCTTCACCCATCAATACATCCGATGTCATAAGGTCCTGAAAGAACAAATTAGCTTTTTTACCGTTGACAGCTAATATTTTATCACCATCTTTCAAACCAATCTTTTCTCCAATGATCCCTGGTTTTACACCATACAACTGATTATTATCGAAGTCAGTCGAACCATATTTAAAGGTTAGCATCCAAAACACGAGGATACCGACAATAACATTGACGATGATACCGCCCAACATGACGATCAGTCTTTGCCAAGCTGGTTTTGAACGGAATTCCCAAGGTTGAGGTTCTCCTTTCATCTGTTCAGTATCCATCGATTCATCGATCATACCTGCGATCTTAACATAACCGCCCAGAGGTAACCAACCTACACCGTACTCACAACCTTTATAATTGAATTTAAATAATTTCACACCCCATGCATCAAAGAAAAGATAGAACTTTTCTACCTTGATGCCGAATGCTCGAGCTGCCAAAAAGTGCCCAAGCTCATGCAAGATGATTAATAAAGACAAGCCTAAAAGGACCTGCCCAACCATGATTACAATTCCCATCTATTATATTTTTGTTATTAATTTACTTTTTATTATTACGATCTATTAAACTTCGTGCCACAGTCCTACTTTCAAGGTCGTACTGCAGATAATCCTCTAAACTTAACGTTTTTTTGGGATTTCACCTGACACAATGTCTCTTCAATGATATCGCTCATTTCCAAAAACCCTACCTGATCATTCAGGAATGCTTCCACAACAATTTCATTGGCACCGTTTAAAACACATGGTGCATTACCTCCCGCTTCCAATGCTTGGTAAGCCAGCTTAAGATTTTTGAACACTTCCATATCAGGCTGTTCAAAAGTTAAGGTTGGATAATCCAAGAAATTAAAACGTGGAAAATCATTTTTGAATCGTTTTGGGTAGGTTAAGGCATATTGAATCGGGAGCTTCATGTCTGGAAGCCCCATTTGAGCTTTTAAAGAACCATCTTCAAATTGAACCAATGAATGGACGATGGATTGACGATGGATAATGACATCTACTTGGTCAGCCTCCAATCCGAACAGCCATTTTGCTTCAATGACTTCCAAACCTTTGTTCATTAATGATGCTGAATCGACGGTAATTTTAGCTCCCATGCTCCAATTTGGATGCTTTAAAGCTTCCACTTTGGTCACTGAAACCAAATCATTCCTGGACATCCCTCTAAAAGGGCCGCCCGATGCAGTAAGGATAATCTTCTCAATTGGATTTTCTTCTTCTCCTGCCAAGCATTGAAAAATTGCTGAATGCTCTGAATCAACTGGCAATAACTTGACGTTGTTCTTTTCTATCAGATTGGTGATTAATTCACCAGCCACGACTAAAGTTTCTTTATTTGCAAGGGCAATGTCTTTTCCGGCTTCAATGGCAGCAACAGTTGGTTTCAATCCAACCGCACCAACCACTGCAGTAAGAACAATATCAATATCATCTCTTTGAACAACATCAATTAATGCTTCTTCTCCAAAATTCACCTCTATACCTTTACCTTCCAAAGCATCCTTAACTTTTTCATAAGCGCTTTTATCGCTCACAACAATTGCCGAAGGTTTGAATTTGAGTGCTTGTTGGATTAACAGGTCAGCATTTTTGCCAGCAGTTAATACGGTAATAGAAAAGTGATCGGGATAAAGTTCTACTACTTCCAAAGTCTGTGTACCAACACTTCCTGTAGAACCTAATATGGCTAATTTTCTTTTACTCAAAACTTATTAGTGTTAAATGATATTGTCGATTACCGATGGATCGGATCCTCCTTTATATGCTTTCATCATATCAATATACACAATTGACATGACTACACCGACAACCGGAATAATGACAAAAGCATTGATTAGGCTCAAAATCCATGATACTAAGGAGTATCCTAAATATTCTGCAGCAATCTGCAATAGGTGGGTAGATGCGACAATAGCAATAATTATTAATAGTGTCAATACGTTACCTTTGGTCATTGCCAAGCTAAACCTGTATGATTTAAACGTATTAAATCCGTTTTCTAAAATAAAAAATGGGAAGAATGTGATTCTGATCAGGATGAACATCATAACCAATCCCGTTAGCAACGGATGCACTTCTGTTTGAACAGTCTGCATATTGACTCCTAAGAACAATAATGGGAACAACAATACATACATAATCAAATAAACCACAAAAGCTATCAGACTATAAAACAATAGCCCTACTATATAATAGCAGAATTGCGAAACGGTAGGTAGATAATCCTTAAAGACATGGCTTTTTCATCTTTTGCCAAGAATATTGTGCGCTTCAACAATACCAATTGTAAGCCAAAATAAAGGCCAACAAAGACCAGCAGCAGCAGTACTTTGATAAAGTAATTAGAAGAATCTAAGTACAAGGCTAGGAATGAAGACAGATTTGAAGTCACAAAAAGCAAAAAGCACAACCCGGCAATAGAAATATAATTCCTCATGAGGATATCTACTGCTCTTAACACAACGTCGTTGGCTTTAAATGTAATGTCTTTGAGAAAATCTAGCATGTCTTAATTAATATTGCAAATATGATAATTTTTTTGTTGGAAGCAATTATTTGTAGGCTCAAACGAATAAAAAAAGGCTAAGAATATACTTGAGGGCACTGAAAAAGTCTCAACTTTTTAATGAGATTTAAAGAAATGACTGAGTACAGGATTTATCTTACTCGGTCATTTTTGTTCTAAGGATTTCTGAAAATTTGTTTTTTAATGGTTTTATTGAAGGTTTAATCGACCATGAGTGGCTATTTAGGCTTTCAGAATCTCAAATCCATTGATTTTGAGGTAATATTCCTCCTTTTTAGATCAATTTCAGGATTCTTTTCAAGTTTACCGTGAAGATGGCCATTGCACCCTGCATTTCCATATTTTGGATGCCATAGGAATCTGCTCTTCCATAACCATGGACATTCTTGAGCTCACTGTTCTTTGCCTCGATCTTATACCTTTCCTTAGACTTGCTCCGGTAATGATAGGTTTGCTGGAAAGCCATCTGCTCTTTATGGAGTTCGGATTTAATGGTTATCGAATAGGTCTTTGTTTTTGACCCATCCTTATAACATCCTTCCCTGAGAGGGCAAACCTTACATCTATCCACATCGAAGTAATACGTGTCTGCTTGATTTTTACCTATGTTCTTTTTGCCCTGACGGGCCTTCCGGATTGCTAGATGGCCAGCCGGACAGACAAACATCCCCGCATCTTTATTGTAGTGAAAGTGATCGCTTTCTTTCCTGGATCCCTGGCTGACTGCCGGTTTCAATTTAGCGATGATATCAATGTTCTGTTCTTTTGCCAGCCGTAGATTGTCCTTTCCAGAATATGCGGCATCGCCTATAATCGTGTCCACTTCCATTCCATTCTGCTGGCTGATCTCCAATAATCGGGGCAGTTCCGGACCATCACCTTTCTCGCCTGTAGTAACGACCGCTGCTGTGATGATGCGTTCCTCGGTCATTGCCAGATGTGTTTTATAGCCAAAGAAACTACTGTCCATTGATTTATGTCCAAGCCTGGCTTCACCATCTTTTGAGAGCAGATAGTATTCCTTTGTGTCCTCGATGGTTTCCTTCAACAGGTTCAACTTCTCTTTTACAGCCGGTATTTCACTGATAGATTGATCCTGATCCAGCACTCTCTGTAATTCCCTGCAATAGGCAAGCTCTTGGTCCAGGTCGTTGGACTCGTTCTTTTGTGGTAGGCGCCCTTTGTAGTCCTCATCGATCTGATATATTGCTTTCCTCAACAGCTTGGATCGTTCCTTTAGCACTCCCTGTGCTGTGTATGGGTTCGATCTGGAATGGGTATGTGTGGCATCTACGATGATGGACCTTGATTTTATAATACCCTTTTCAAGAGCGATCGTTACGGTCTTATTGATCAACAGGTTCAACAGGTCCATGTCCTTTAACCGTAGCTTACGGAATTTGGTGAGCGAACTTGGATTGATCACATCCTCCTCAGGGGCCATTTCCAGAAAGTATTTAAAGGACATGTCATATCTGGAACGATCAACGACATCAACATCCGAAACGGTGTAGATCGTCTTTAACAGAAGGTACTTGAACATCTTGATGGGGCTCTCTGCTGTACGCCCATTGGTCTGGCAATACTTCTCCAAAAGTTCCTCATGTATAAAACTGAAATCGATAAGATCGTTGATTTTGCGAAGTAGATTGTCTTTTGGAACAATGATATCGTACAATCCCGAATAGGAACTGAACTGAATTTTTTGTTGGGTAGAAAGCATCCTGATGTCCGTTAAAGCCTACTTTAAGATACGAAAAAAGGAGCAGAAAACTGTTGTTTTCCACTCCTTTTTTTAGCCCATTCTAAAAGGGGACTTTTTCAGTGCCCTCATATACTTTCTTAGCCTTTTTTAACATTTCTTATCTTAAATTCTCGGGCACAGGTTTTTCCAATAGATATTGGTAATAAAATCTAGTGCGTTCCTTGAAGTCGTAAGCACTTTTCGACCGGTTGAAACCATGTCTGCTTCCAGGATAAATCATCAGCTCAAAAGGTACTGCTCTATCGGTTAAAGCGTCTACCAATTGAGTTGTATTTTGCAAATGAACATTGTCATCCAAGTCACCGTGCATGATGCGCAATCTACCTTTATATTGATCTACATACGGTAATATAGAACCATTTTTATAACCTTCAGGGTTTGCTTGTGGTGTATCCATCCAACGCTCGGTATAGTGGGTATCATATAATTCCCAACTAGTAACCGGAGCCCCAGCGATACCGAAGTCGAAGTAATCTGCACCTTTTGTCAATGCCAGACACGTCATATAGCCACCATAGCTATGTCCTGTGATCAATAGTTTATCTTTGGCAACCCAAGGTTTAGCTTTCAGCCATTTTGCTACAGTTATATAGTCCACAAGCTCCCAGTTGCCTAGGTTTCTGTGCATCCAGGCAACACCTTGTTTTCCAAAATGACTAGAAGATCTATGGTCAGCCTCAATTTGTATAACACCCTCTTGAGACCAATATTCTCCATTGGTTCCTTTCCAGGTATTGCGAACAGAACCCGCATCAGGCCCACCATAAATACTCATGATAACAGGATATTCTTTGGTCTCATCGAAATCAGTTGGATATGTAATGATAACAGGCAGATTAAATTTTCCATCTTCAGATGGAATAGTGATATATTCACGTTTTGCAACTTTATAATTATCAAAGTCATCTGCTTTACTATCTGCTAATTCTTTCACAACTTTTCCTTTATTATCTACTAAAGCCACTTTATTAGGAGTTGTGATATTGGAGTAATTGGTTATGAAATATTTCCCATCAGGAGAAACCAGTACATTGTGGGTATAATCACCAAAAGTTAATCTTTTCAAGTCCTTTCCATTAAATCCAACTCTATACAGATCTCTTGTTGCTGAATTCTCTTTTCTAGCAGTGAAATATAGAACTTTGCCTTTTTCATCGATATTCTCGATCGATGTTACTTGCCAATCTCCTGAAGTAATAGGATTCACTAATTTTCCGTCAAGAGTATACAGGTAGTAATGCGCCCACCCTGTCTTGTCAGATTTCAGAATATAATGTTTGTTATCTGCCAAATAAGTGATTCGCTCATCATGATCTAGATTGATCCATGTAGGTTGTTCTTCATTGTAAATTTCAGATTTCTGTCCGTTTGAAGGATTTACAGCATAAAATTTCAGGTTAGTTTGGTCCCTGTTCATCCATTGAACCATAATGGATTTACTATCAAAGCTCCAATATGGCTGTCCAAAATATTGATCATCTTTTTCGTTAAAGTCTGCCCATACAATTGGAGATCCTTCAGCTTTTACAAAACCGACTTTAACTTCTGGATTAGGGTCACCAGCTTTTGGATATCTTGTTTCTTCCAGATAGCCATGTTGTCCTTTTGAAACATAGATGGGGAACATAGGTACCTTGGTGTCATCAAAGCGCATAAAAGCGATTTCTTTGCTGTTCGGAGACCACCAAAAAGCTCTGTAGTTAGTGGGTCTTCCTAAAATTTCTTCATAATATACCCAAGATGACCAACCGTTGTATATTACGTCGGTTCCGTCATTCGTATATCTTATTTCTTTGCCAGATTCAATTTCCAATCCATATAGATCACTTTTTCTGGTAAAAGCAACATATTTACCATCTGGGGATAAGGTTGGATTTTGTTCTTCAATTTCCGGAGATTGGGTTAACTGTTTTGCCGGTCCGTCTGGATATTGGATGAACACATCTTTATCCTTAACAAATACTTTAGTAGAGGTATTTACGGGATAAGAGTAACTTTCTTTTTTCCCAGTTTTGACATTGACTTTAAAAAGTTGGTTATTGGATCTTTCTATATAATGGTTGGCATCCGCCCAGCCTTCAAATTTGCTGATTGTTTTGGTTAATGATGGGGTCCTTCCCCAAGCCTGCTCAAAGGATAATTTTTTTAGTTTGCGCGCTTGCAACGTCTGTTGATACAATTAACAGAGCAAGACAAGCTACAGAAAACAGTCTATTCATTTGATTACGTTTATAAAGTAATTTGTTTTTTATGCACCGAAAATAGCAAATTCTAGATGATCTCCTAAAAAATGCCTGTAACATATTTAAAGAAAAAGCCACTAAGGTCATTAGTGGCTTATAATAATGTATTCAAAACTAAATTAAAAAGAGTAATTGTCTTTTTGTACTAGTTCGCCGTTGTTCTCAAAACCATTTTCGTCTTGATTTGGCTCATATCTTTTCTCAACAACTTCTTGATTTGCCTTGATATACTCGACAACATCTTGAAGTCCTTCAGCAAACTTTTCGAAATCTTCTTTATAAAGGAAAATCTTGTGCTTAATGAACTGTCCATCTTCAAAGCGTTTCTTACTTTCCGTGATTGTCACATAATAATCGTTTGAGCGAGTGGCTTTCACATCAAAAAAATAAGTACGTTTTCCCGCTCTCACCTTTTTTGAAAATACCTCTTCACGCTCTTTATTGTCAAAATCTCCCATTAGATTAATATAAAATTTAAGTTTAACCCTCTATTTTCAGTCATAAATATATAATAATTAAATTCAATCATCCAAATTTTATTTAAAAATTATTATTATAATAATTAAAATATTGCACCAGATTAGATAACATTATCAAAGTTCTTAGGTTTTTCACCGATTAATTTCAGACTTTCACCGAAAAAATAGCCCAAGAGACCTATTAGCTCTGTTGCTATGCTTATATTCGCTATACTTTTGAGTAAACTAATTCAAAAGGAAACAACGACATGGACAATCAAACAACAAAAACAGATTACGGAAAACCTCCTAAAAACAACAAGTCATCCAACTTAGTTGGATTTATAATTATCTTCTTAGGAGTAGCTATCCTCTTTAAGAACCTTAATATGGGAAATATTGTCCCTAATTGGATGTTCGGATGGGAAACTATATTAATCATTATTGGTTTGGTCATCGGTATCAACTCAAAATTTGAAAAGAAATCTTCAATCGTATTGATCATTATCGGTTCAGTATTTTTATTGAAGAACGAGTTGGATATCCACTTAGGTAGATTTCTTATCCCGGCTGCTGCAATTGCCTTAGGGTTCTACTTGATCAATCGTAACAAGAGCACCCCTACTTTACCTCCTTCTACTCCACCGAAAGATGAGTATGACTGGGACAAGCGTGTAACAGAAGATTATCAAAATAATAATGGCGGTCAGAGTCCAACTGGTACTCAAAACCCTAATGATTCCTATGCACAAACTGATAGCGTGCATAGGAATTATGGAAAAAACTTTATGCCAGATTTCGAAAACTACCTTAAAGTAGACAACTATTTTAGCGATACTAAAAAAGTAATCTTGACAAAGAATTTCTTAGGTGGAAATATAACTTCAGTTTTCGGGAGCACCCAGTTGAACTTCCTGCAAGCAGATTTAAAACAACCTGTTGTAATTGATACATTTCAATTATTTGGAAGCACAAAAATCATCGTTCCTACCAACTGGAAAGTATATTCCAATATTTCTTCGATTTTTGGAGAAGTTGATGATAGAAGACCAATGATAGAGGTTATAACGGATGAGAACAAAAAAATTTACATCACAGGAACTTCATTATTTGGTGGATTAACGATTAAGAATAGTTAGTATTAGGTATGCAAAAACCCTTAAGTGAACAATCAAAACGCTATGTAATCCATGCCTCTTCTTGGATTATTTGTGTTTTATATTTCTTAATTGTTTATGGTTTATTATTGTGGTCCAATATTGCGAAGGTAACCGCAGCGTATGATGCAATTATTGGCGCTTTGACCATGACGGGTATATCCTATTTGATTTACAGTACCCTACAGTTTTATCTGCCAAACAACAAAAACTACTGGAAACTTTTTTCAATGGCGGCTATTTTCTCAGCAATCAGTGTTTTGATTGTCCGCATATTGATCATCCAACTTTCTCCAGACGACAATCTTGTTTACCTGGATTTCAGCCTCCCTTTTCGATTCGTCATCAATTTCCTTATTATAACCTGTGTCATGACCATCAATATCTTTTGGAACATACAGGAAGAATTAGTTTTTAATAAAAGACGAAAAGATGAGAGCGAAAAAATGGTTCGTGACGCAGAACTTTACAACTTGAGACAGCAACTTCAGCCTCATTTCCTTTTCAACAGCTTAAATTCCATCATCGCTTTGATTGGCAGCAAACCTACGGAAGCAAGGAACATGACCTTCCAATTATCTGACTTCCTCAGAGGAACCATGCGAAAAGATGAAAAGCAATTTACAACAGTAGAAGAGGAAATAAATCATTTAAGCTTATATTTAGACATCGAAAAAGTAAGATTTGGGCATCGCTTGAGCACTGAATTTGAATACAACGAGGACGTACTGAGCGGCAAGATACCCGTTATGATCTTACAACCACTTGTTGAAAATGCCATTAAGTTTGGGCTTTATAATGTCACCGATCAAGTAACTATAAAAACTAAGATTCTATTGGAGAACAATTTGCTCAGTATAGAGATCAGCAATCCTTTTGAACAGGATCAGCCAGAACAGAAAAAAGGAACTGGCTTTGGCCTAACCAGTATTCAGCGGAGATTATATCTCCTGTTTGGCAGAACTGACCTCTTGCAGACTTCAGTAGATGGCAATACATTTATATCCACATTAAGAATACCACAGTTATGATAAAGACTATCCTTATAGATGATGAACCGTTAGCACGCAGCATGGTGCTTGAATACTTGAATGAACATCCTGATTTTCAGATTGTCGCTGAATGTAACGATGGATTTGAAGGAGTCAAGGCTATCCAACAGCACCAACCTGATTTGGTATTTTTGGATATACAGATGCCTAAGTTAACTGGTTTTGAAATGTTGGAACTATTGGATTCTCAGCCTCATATCATCTTTACGACAGCATTTGACGAATATGCATTAAAAGCTTTCGAAAAGAATGCTATCGATTACTTATTGAAACCAATCCGTCCGGACAGGTTTCAGAAAGCCATTGAAAAGTTCAAAGCTACCTTTGGCACCCAACAAGCACCAAAGATAGACTCAGCAAAGTTGCAAGAATCTATGGACGAGGAAACCTCTTTAGAACGTGTGGTTGTTAAAACTGGTAATCAAATAAAAATCATCCCCGTTCAACAGATTTTGTTCTTGGAAGCGTATGACGATTATGTAAAAATTCATACCCCTGATGGCATGTTTCTGAAGAATAAGACCATGAGCTCCTTTGAAAAGCAATTGGACGGTAAACAATATGTCAGGGTACATCGCTCATTTATTGTCAAGGTGGACCAACTTCAAAAGATAGAACCCATGGAAAAAGACAGCTACATAGCGACTCTTTTATCCGGTGAAAAAGTAAATATCAGCAAATCAGGTTATGCTAGACTAAAGCAAGTTATAGGTTTATAATTTGTTTTGTATTTTTTGGGCATGAGAATTAAAGCATTCAACCTACTCATTATCCTTGTCTTATCTTGTTTTAGCATTGCTAATGCCCAGACAATTGATGAAGACAACAATAGAGCGGTATTTAATAGAATTGAGTTTTTCTTCAATTCCAAACAAGCCGATTCAATTTATAATCTCGCTTCTGACGAGTTCAAAGAACAGATCAGCCGTGAAAAGATGAACAATACCATTGAGCAGTTATTTGAACTAGGCAAGATTGAAAATGCTACGAAAACTGCCTTCGGAAAGGGAGTCGCTACTTATAAAGTAGAACTAGAATCAGCTACCTTAAGCATACTGCTTGGTATTGATTCAACCATGCATTATTCAACTTTCTTGATTAAACCTTATGAGGCTGAGGAGAAACCTCAAAAAGAAGAGATTATCAGCAATGTTGAAGCAAAGAGTCCTTTGGATCTGTTTGTAGATTCAGTGGCCAGAAGCTACGCAAAAAATGGGAATGCACATTCATTGGCAGTAGCTGTCATTCATCAAAATAAGATCAACACCTTTTTTTATGGCGAAACAGCGCCAGGCAACAATTCACTTCCTGATGCAAATACCGTCTATGAAATAGGTTCTGTCACAAAAACTTTTACTGCAACTCTCCTTGCAGATCTAGTTAATAAAGGTGTTATAGGACTAGATGACAGCATTTCGAAATTCCTTCCTGATACGGTGGCACAAAATCCGGATATCCAAAAGATAACTTTCAAAATGTTGGCGAATCATACCTCGGGCTTACCAAGGTTGGCTAGTAACTGGAATAAAGTACCGAAATTCAATGAAAAAGATCCTTATGCAGCTTATGACAAGAAAGCATTATTCGCTTTCTTAAAGGATTTTAAAGCTGAAAAAGAACCAGGCACAGAATACGAATACAGCAACCTGGGGTTTGGTTTATTAGGTGAGCTTCTGTCTACGATCACCAAAAAGCCCTACATGACTTTGGTGAAAGAAACAATACTAACTCCATTAGAGATGACCAATACTGGAGATAAATTAAATCCTAAGAACAAAAACTTTGCTGCACCATTTTCAGAAAGTGGAGAGCAAGTTCCATTTTGGAACTTCCAAGCCATTGCAGGTGCTGGCGCATTAAAATCCACGTTGAATGATCTTTTACGCTATACGATTGCACAATTAACCTTCCCTGAGAACGATGTGCAACGTGCAATGAATCTTACAAAACAATTCACATTCCTTGTTCCACCGAACAGTGACATTGGTTTAGCATGGCACATGAACATGTTGGATGGTGTGATCTATTATCATCATACCGGAGCAACCGAAGGTTCTAATGCATTCGTAGGGTTTGTTCCTGACGAAAAATCGGTAGTTATCATGCTTTCTAATTCTAGCAATCAATTAGGGAAAATTGGAACGCAGCTACTTGAAAAAGTTTTGACCACAAAATAAATTGAAAAGGGGAGATTCCCATGCTGGTTATCTCCCCTGTTTCACTGTTTAGTTCTTCTCTTTCATGGACAAGAACCAATCGCTTTCCTTCGCATCGCTATCTTTCTCAGTGTATCATGACTGTAGGCTTACGCCATCCATTCAGATATGATGATCAAATCAACTTTCCGGAAAGGAATATACGGGTTTATTGTATGTGTGCAATTTTTGTTATACTTCTGCAATCAAATCAACCTCCAATTTATAACCATGACGTAATTCGGGTACTGGCACTACAGTTCTTGCCGGTTTATGTTTACCAATGTAATCGGCAAACAAAGCATTGAACTGCGGCCAGAAGCTGGCGTCACTTATATAAGCTGTCACTTTAACTATTTTCTGCAAACTACTTGAAGAAGCAACCAGAATGTTTTCAATATTTTGAAACACTACATTAAACTGCCCTTCAAAATCGTCATCTTCATGATGTGTTCCATCAGAAGAAATTGGCAACTGCCCAGATATAAACAAGAAATGATTCGATACTATTGCCGTACTATAATGTCCATTTGGCTTCGGGAGTCTACTCCCTTGTAGTATTTTCATGTTAAACAATTAAATTCAATCACTTCTTACAAATTAAACTCTTGCTGTATCCTTATAATAGAAGGATATTAGCACTTTCAGTTCTTTTGCAATTCCTTAGGCAAAAATCCGATCATCTGCCTAAAGTATCGAGTGAAATGACTTTGATCTGAAAATCCGCACAAGAAGGCGACTTCCGTCAAAGAGTGTGTGTTCAACTGGATTAACTCCATTGCCCGAATCATCCGTATCTTTCTCTGATACAATAAAACCGTACTACCCGCATATTTCTCAAAATATTTGGATATTGTAACCTTATGGACTGAACATAGCCTTGCTAATTCGTCCAACGTGATGTGCTTGTTCCAGTTAGCTTGAATATAATCCTTCGCTATAGTTACCCAAGCAGGAAAATGAGTTAACATAACCTCCTTTTGTGGACCATTGTTAAGAGACATAATCAATGATTCTACTGCTGAAAAAGCTTCCTCATCACGATAATTTAACTCCTTATAAATGTTAATCATAAATAAATGTAATTCATCAACCAAATTGTAAATTAATTGGCCCTTACAATTTTCTAATATTGCTTATTGGCTGACATTCACAAAGACTATCATTTCGTGAAAATGTTTAATATAGGTTGAAAATAATTTTTAATAGCTAGCTCTTTAAGTTCTTCATAGGCCTTGTCAATTCTGACTATGACCCACCAACTTAACGTCTTTCTGAAACAGTTATTTCCCTAACCATTCCCGAAAACTAATTTGCTTCTAAAAACATTTCTGTAGAGCTATAATTTTTCCCATAAATTAAGCTCAAACATTAAACATCATTCATTAAACGGCTTTGTAGTCCTAGATTCCATATATCTTACTACCAATCAAGCACAGTTTTTTCTTTAAAAAACTGTTCGATACCGTAAATATAGGAAAACAATTAAATAAATAATATCACTTTGTTTTATTAAGATAATTTTAGAAATAAAAAGGAAAATCCTCTAATATTCCATATCTGCGCTATTATTGCTGTTTTTTAAGGAAAGGAAGCAAGGAATTAACTTTATTTTCGCCATCAAATTGTTTGAGAATTTGTAGCGATTTAGCCTCATAAATATAGGTCGACGGAAAATTTTTGGGATGGAAATTCAGAATGAATTCGCCTTCCGGATCATATAGGAATCTTACGCGTGAATCACTCTTCAAACCTTTTGCAAACATATTGATATAACCATCCACCAATGCCTTTTCTTGCATCGAGATGAAGTAGAAATCTACATCTGGTCTTATTACATCTAGGGACTGAGCAATCCCCTGCCCTAATTCTTGGCAGTGCCCACAACCGGGATCAAACAAAACGAAGACTTGAGTATGTTCTTTATTGATGGAATCTGAGGTAACCTTCATCCCTGAATTCATATCGGTAAACTTTGAAAACGAGGGCATGATTTCAGGAACCTGAGCATTTAAAACACCAACAATTGTGAAAATTAAAATTATAGTTGAGATAAAATTTTTCATAATGCAATAAAATTGACTCAAATGAGCTTAAATCTAACAAAAAATGCCTCAAAGTACTCTTATTCTGGCCATTTATTGCAAAAAAACAGCTATATTTGCAGGACAAGAAGGTTTAATATTTCAATTTATAACACACTGTGAAAAAGCGTATTGCTATTTTTGCTTCTGGTTCTGGATCGAATGCCCAAAAAATCATGGAGCATTTTAAATATTCTGACAGTGCCGAAGTTGCCTTAGTATTAAGTAATAACCCGGATGCATATGTCTTGCAACGTGCTGACAATTTTGAAATCCCAACCCATGTCTTTGACAAACACGACTTCTATCAAACTGATGAAATTGTAAACTTATTAAAGCGTTTGGAGATCGATCTTGTTGTCCTTGCAGGATTTCTATGGTTGGTACCAGAAAGTCTTTTGAAAGCTTTCCCTAATAAAATCATTAATATTCACCCGGCCTTATTGCCTAAGTTTGGCGGAAAAGGAATGTATGGCGACCGAGTGCATAAAGCTGTACTTGAAGCCGGAGAAGAAGAACATGGAATTACCATACACTTCGTGAACGAAAATTTTGACGAAGGTGAAATCATCCACCAAGCACGCTTCCGCATAGAACCAGGAGACACCATCGAAATCATAAAATTCAACGGCCAACAGCTCGAACATACCCACTATCCAAAAATTATTGAGAATCTGTTGAGGAAGTATAATTGAGACAATAGACAATAGACAATAGACAATAGACACAAGACATAAGAAAATAGATGGTCTGCTATTTAATGTTTTATTGATCAGGTGGTAATCTTCAGAAATAAATAGGTTGCTATTTAATGGTTTATTTATGAGGTGATTAAATTCAGAAATAAATAGTTTGCCTTTTAATGGTTTATAGTCCAGATCCTAGACATTAGGAATAAATAGTTTGCCTTTTAATGGTTAATAGTTCAGGTCCTAGACATTAAAAATAGTTCGCTATCTCCTGGATTTATTTGCAATTCTACCATTTCTAATGTCTTATGTCTTATGTCTTATGTCTATATCTATACCCCTCATCTAGTCTAGAACAACTCCCCAGCAAATTCCACTAGATAATCTCTCCAATTGGACCAGGTATGGCCACCTTCGGATTCTCTGTAGGTATATTTCATGCCGATATCATCTAATTTTTTCCTGAAATCTGCTCCTGTTTTGTAAAGAAAATCTGTTTTACCCATTCCGATCCAATAGAGCTGGTATCCGTTTTCTTTTTGTTTTAGGAGATTTTGCTCAAAATTGTCATAAACATCGCGCTTTACTTTGTCATTGATTCTGTAAGCTGCAGAGAATAAACCTATGTAATCAAAAGTATTGGGGTAATAGCTAGAAATAAACAAGGAATGTGAACCACCCATGGACAATCCTGCAATTGCTCGGTTTTTCTTATCCTTTTTCACTCTATAATTTTTTTCTACAAACTTGATAATTTCACCAAAGTTAGACTCCATATCACCGGATCCTACGTCTGGTGTTACAAATTCGATTGGATACTCCCCTTTTTCTGAGCTTCCTGGGGTTGCAGAATTGCTCGTATGTCCATTGGGCATCACCACAATCATTGGTTTAGCTTTTCCTGCAGCAATTAAATTGTCCATGATTTGAGCTACTCGCCCTAGGGTCGGCCAGGCATCCTCGTCCCCTCCCATGCCATGCAATAAATATAGAACTGGATATTTTTCTTTTGTCTCTTCATAACCTGGAGGGGTATAAACCGTCAGTCTTCGTTCAGCTTGGTTAATCGCTGAAGGATACCACTGCTTTATCATGCTACCATGAGGGACAGACTTAGTTTTATAGTACTCTGCGTTTTCACCATTAGTGATAAAATAATTAAACACATTGCTCACATCCCCGGATTTGATAAACATTCAAAGGATCATTGATTCTCACACCATCAATAATAAAATTATAAAGGTAAAGATCAGAACCAAGGCTGTCTTGTTTCACGGACCATACACCATTGTTGTCTTTGACCATGTTTACTTGAGGTGCCGAAGCTGATGTTTGTTGCATCCAATTGCCGGTCAATGCAACTTTACTTGCATCTGGAGCAATGAGCCTAAATGTAGTGGCGTTATTCGGCGCTACTTCTGGTGACAGCACCTTTGGAAGTTGTTTGGCCAATATTTTCTTGAGCATAAGCTTGAAAGGAACTAATGCTAAAAGATAAGCACAAGAAATATAGAATTGATTTTTTCATCTTTAGTATTGTTTTTCGAATTGGTACTCCAATATACTAATAAATCGAATTCCATTTTAGTTTGGGTACGCAATAATGTGATAATTTTCAGTAAAAACTTATTTTTAATTTTTATCTTTGCGGCTCCAAACAAAACACAATGAATCATCCTGTTAAGATTAAAAATGCATTGGTTTCAGTTTATTACAAAGATAACCTTGCACCACTAATTCAACTACTAAACAAATACGGAGTTACATTTTATTCCACTGGCGGTACTGAGTCATTTATCCGCGACTTAGATATTCCTGTTGAGCGCGTTGAAGATTTAACTGGCTACCCATCCATTCTTGGTGGCCGTGTAAAAACATTGCATCCCAATGTTTTTGGTGGGATTTTGTCTCGTCGCCCATTAGCTGAAGACAAAAAACAAATTGAGGAATATAATATCCCTGAGATCGATTTAGTAATCGTAGATCTATATCCATTCGAAGAAACTGTTGCTTCAGGTGCTTCAGAACAAGATATAATCGAAAAAATTGATATTGGAGGAATTTCATTAATACGTGCTGCAGCAAAGAATTTCAATGATGTAGTAATCATTTCTTCGAAAAATGACTACAAAGAATTGGAAGAGATACTAGCAGCTCAGGAAGGCTCAACGTCATTAGAACAACGTAAGTCCTTCGCCAAACGCGCGTTCAATACATCATCTCACTACGACACAGCAATCTTCAATTATTTCAATCAAGAAGAGCCATTAGATGTTTTCAAACAATCTCAACAGCAAGCTCAAGTGTTGCGTTATGGAGAGAACCCTCATCAAAAAGGTGTTTTTTACGGAGACTTAGAAGGCATGTTCGACAAATTAAATGGAAAAGAACTTTCCTACAACAATTTGGTTGATGTGGATGCTGCTGTTGCGATCATTGATGAGTTTGAAGAGCCTACATTCGCAATTTTAAAACATACAAATGCATGTGGAGTAGCGTCTCGTCCTACCATCAAAGCTGCTTGGGAAGCTGCATTAGCTTGCGATCCTGTATCTGCTTTTGGTGGTGTTTTGATTACCAATGGTGAAGTAGACAAAGAAACCGCTGAAGAAATCAACAACTTATTCTTTGAAGTTTTAATCGCTCCCTTCATATACTGAAGAAGCATTGCAAATTCTGACTGCTAAGAAAAACCGCATTATTCTACGTCGCAAAGAGGTACAATTACCTACTCAACAGTTCAAAACCTTGTTAAATGGTGTTATCCTTCAAGACAAAGATAATACTGTTGAGGGTCCAGAACTTATGTCTGCAGTAACTGAGGTAAAACCTACTGAAGAACAATTAAAAGATTTATATTTTGCAAACAAAATTGTAAAACATACGAAATCAAACACCATTGTTTTTGCTAAGGATGGTACATTAATCGCTTCAGGTGTAGGTCAAACTTCTCGTGTTGACGCATTAAAACAGGCTATTGAAAAAGCGCAGTCCTTTGGATTTGAAATCAATGGTAGTGTAATGGCTTCAGATGCATTCTTCCCTTTCCCTGATTGTGTTGAGATCGCTGGAAATGCTGGAGTAAAAGCTGTTTTACAACCGGGTGGTTCTATTAAAGATCAATTGTCAATTGATATGGCTAATGAAAAAGGGGTTGCAATGGTAACAACTGGAGTTCGCCACTTCAAACATTAAAAAATATTATTCAATATAAAGCTCTCAGTGTCACTGGGAGCTTTTTTTATGCTTCAATTTCTCCTTGGAATCGTTTTTGCAAGTAAACAGCAAATATTAAGCATAATCACATGAGAAATCTAACTTTAATTACCCTGGGCTTGTTGATTTGCATTACATCATGTCAGGGAAACAGGAACCAAGAAACAAATACAGATTTAATAGATTCTAATTCTGCTTTGGACAGCACTTTGGCAGACTCCACACTTGATGAAAATGCTGCTGACCCTACTTTGCTGATCCGTGAAAATTTTAACAGAATAAATGAAATAAAGAACTGGGATCGTATAGATTCGGCAGAAATCCATGAATCCACTGAAGGAGGGATCGCAAAATATTATACCAAAAACAGTAATTTAGAATTGATTAAAGTCAGGAGTTTTGGAGAAGGGGGATTTTCATATCAAGATTTTTATTTAAAAGATGGCAAGCTTTCATTCATATTTGAAGAGGTTTACAATTACAACACCCATATCATCGATCCAAAATTCGATATCTCAAAGACCAAGAAAGTTGATGAGGTAAGGTATTATTTTCATGGAGATAGTTTATTCAATCTTATAGCTACTGATAAGGAAAACGAGAAATACTTAAAGGAGAATAAGATAGAAACAGAAAAGAACATGACAAAACTGTTTGGAACCTTAATGCAGATTCAAGCTAACAATTATAATCCTGCTGGCATTTCAGAATAATAAGGCTCGAAAAACTTTCGCTATAATCAAGAGGTTTGCTTATTTTTGCAGCAAGATGTCAGATTTAAAATATAACCAACGAGGTGTATCCGCAGGGAAAGAGGATGTACACAACGCAATCAAAAACATTGATAAGGGTTTGTTCCCTAAAGCATTCTGTAAGATCGTTCCTGATATATTGGCTGGTGACGAGCAATATTGCAACATCATGCATGCAGATGGTGCTGGAACAAAATCTTCTTTAGCCTATGTTTATTGGAAAGAAACTGGTGACGCTTCAGTATGGCGCGGTATTGCACAAGATGCGATTATCATGAATCTTGACGATTTATTGTGTGTTGGGGCCATCGATAATATTATTCTTTCTTCAACTATTGGAAGAAATAAGAACCTTATTCCGGGGGAAGTTATCGCTGAAATCATTAATGGCACTGAAGAAATTTTTAGCTGACCTACGTGAGATGGGAATCGGCATCTATTCAACTGGAGGTGAAACTGCAGATGTAGGCGACTTAGTTCGTACAATTATCGTTGACAGTACTGTTACCTGTAGGATGAAACGTGAAGATGTTATTTCCAATCACAAAATCAAAGGTGGCAATGTAATAGTAGGTCTTGCCTCTTATGGTAAAGCTACCTATGAGAAAGAATACAATGGCGGAATGGGATCTAATGGATTAACTTCAGCAAGACACGATGTGTTTAGCAAATATATTGCTGAAAAATATCCTGAAAGTTTTGACCCGGCAGTACCTTACGACTTGGTATTTGCTGGAGGAAAAGCGTTAACAGACACCATCTTGACCGAAACTGGTGAAGAGGTAACTGCTGGAAAATTAGTACTTTCCCCTACCCCGTACGTATGCTCCTGTCATCAAACAAATCTTAGATAAATATCGTAATCAAATTGATGGCATGGTTCACTGCTCTGGCGGTGCTCAAACAAAGGTCTTGCATTTTGTAGACAACGTACATGTCATTAAAGACAATCTATTCCCAATACCTCCGTTGTTCGAACTGATTCAGAAAGAATCAAACACGGACTGGCAAGAAATGTATAAAGTGTTCAATATGGGTCACCGTATGGAATTATATGTTCCTGAGGAGATTGCTGCTGATATTATCCAGATTTCAGAATCATTCGGTATACCAGCACAAGTTATAGGTCGAGTTGAGTCCTTTGACAAAAAACAAGTGACTATTCGTTCACCATATGGGGAATTTGTATACGAATAAATTTGGCAGTGAAAGGTAAAAAAACCATAGGTAGAACAGAAATCATTGACCTTCCAGAACTAGGTCTTTACAATATCCATGCTAAGATCGATACTGGAGCAGAGACCTCTGTTTTACATTGTGAAGACATGGAGGTTGTTAAAAAGGCTGGACACTTATATATTACCGCATTTATCCGCCCAAATGAAGACAGTGAAAAGACTTTAAAACTGACTTTCCCGGTTCATCGGGAACGCACTGTTAAAAGTTCTTTTGGACAATCCGAGATACGCTATATCTTTTTGACCAAGATTCGTATGTTTAACGAGCTATATGATATCAAATTGTCCTTTAGAAACCGCTCTGCCATGTCCTACCCGATGTTATTGGGGCGAAATTTTATCACAGGGAAATTCTTGGTAGATGTGGCGAAAAAAAAATTTAGCAACGAATATCATATAAAACACATACATTCGTTATCTGTTTAACAAAAAAAACAATTGTGAAAATAGCCGTATTATCGACGAACAAGTCATTATATTCTACCCGTAGATTGGTAGAAGCTGCCGTTAACAGAGGTCATGAATGCGAAGTCATTGACCATGGTAAGTGTTATGTAGGCATACAACAAGGAAAACCTTCCATCCATTATAAAGGTCAAGATATTGCAGAAGTTGATGCTATAATCCCTAGGATAGGCTCTTCAGTAACATTTTATGGTTCTGCGATTGTCCGCCAGTTTGAGGTTATGGGCGTTATTTCAGCTAATCCATCCCAAGCAATCACACGCTCTAGGGATAAACTGAGATGTATGCAGATTCTTTCTGGTGCAGGCCTTGGATTACCTATTACGGGATTTGCCAGAACCGCATCCAATGTGGATGATTTGATTTCTATGGTTGGAGGAGCTCCTCTAGTCATCAAATTATTGGAAGGGACCCAAGGTATCGGTGTCGTATTGGCTGAAACTAAAAAAGCTGCATCCTCCGTAATCGAAGCGTTTTATGGTTTAGGAAACAATATCCTGATCCAAGAATATATCAAAGAAGCCAAAGGAACTGATATTCGTGCATTTGTAGTGGATGGAAAAGTTGTGGGCGCAATGAAACGAACCGCAAAAGAAGGAGAATTTAGATCTAACCTTCACCGTGGTGGAACAGCTGAAGTGGTAAAATTAACCAGAAATGAAAAAGAAACTGCCATCGCTGCCGCTAGGGCAATGGGATTAACAGTAGCAGGAGTAGATATGCTCCCTTCTGCTAGAGGACCACTGATCTTAGAAGTAAATTCTTCCCCCGGCCTTGAAGGAATAGAACAAGCAACTGGCAAAGATATCGCTGGAGAAATAATCAAATACTTGGAAAGACAATATGAAGCCAAACAATTGGCCAAACCTGTCACTACAAGAAGAAAAATCAAGAAGGAAAGCAATTTGTAAGTTAATAGGTTGGTGAGGAACACCAACCAATTAACTTACAGATATGAGATGTGGGATTTGAGATTTGAGATATCAACCGGATAGCAGATATGAGATGTGAGAAGTGAGATTTGAGATATCAACCGGAAAGAAGAGGTGGGATAGCAAGTGGAAAAGAAGAGGTAGAATAAAAAAAATTATAAGTGGCCGGAGGAGACTCCGGCCACTGCTTTGATTAGCTGGTCGGCTTTAAATCAATTAATATTTTGGATCATTATTTGGCGCTAGGTTCCCTTCTATTTCGTCACTTTCATTAGGATACGTTTCTGCTTTATAAGGCACCGTAAAAGTTCTTTTAACTCGTTTTGAGAAAATCATATAGAAACACCATAAAATCATAAACAGCATTTCCCAAATAGATCTGCCTAATTCATTTCCTAATGTAAATTCAGAAGGATTCAATAGGTAAATAAAAATAAACATCACTATATACATAATAAATAACCCTATTCTCAAGAAAACAAAGGTCTGAGGGAAAATATCCCTTCTCTTAAATAATAATATTGCTGTATAAATAGTAAATACTAATCCAATTGCATTAAATACCAGAATAATTGCTAGAAAAATATAGTATAGCGGCCCATTATCAATATTATATGCTTTTGCCAACTCCCATTGATTCGCATTAAGAGGAGAATCTGCTGAAAAAGACATCAATATGGTCTGAGCAATTGAAATAACCGACCCAATGAGCACCAATATCAGCCATCCTCCTATGGATTTCTCCTCATATGCATGTTCCAGATTGATAAATCCCGTTGGTTTGGATCTATTGTATTTCGCCCAAATAAACCATACCGTAAGACCAGCGACAAAGAGAAAAACTAGGGTAACCCAAATGTTAAATTTAAAGTTAGATACATCTCCTAAATTAATCTTGCCATCATCAGATGCAAATAGGATATACGTAACATTGTTTTCAATTTTCTTGAAGTCCTCTAAATACTTACTTGATTTTTCCATGGGGATGAAAGAATCATTTGTTATAAAAACATTTTTTATGAGGACGGTGTCCTTATTTGTTTTGATGGACCTTGAAAAAAAATAAGCATCTTCTTCAACAAAATCATCAAAAATTAAGTGATCCGACAGGAATCTTGTCTTTATTGACAATTTTTATGACATGCTCTATATCTATAGGAAATGATAATGCTATTGGCAACATTCTATCTTCCGAAACCTTCGGTAACCTTTCATAAATAGGTTTAGAAAATGCAGGTGCATATTTTTGCTTCTGTCCATCTTCTTTGAACAAATATGACTCTAATAAATATTCCTCAGCAATGGTTAATACATTCTTCTCAAGATTATCTTCAACAACGATTGGTTTAAGTCTTTTTGCCTTTTCATATATTCCTTTGTAATAATCTTCAAAATCATTCTGAATTTGATTTCTTGCATTTTCTTTTAGGTAACTACGCATTTTGTCAGCCTCATTATACCGGTAAGTAGTAAAAACCTTTAAATTCGCTTTATCACCTCCCAAAAGTTGGAATACATCTTCAAACCTTACCAAAAAACCATCTTTAGTAGATTTTTCCAATTCATCCAAATGGGTTCCTGAATTAATAGATAATACTTGCCCATAAGGAGGAAAGTACCTTTCCATTACTGGTCCGCCTTGGTTCGATATGGTAGGATCGACCGCTTTCATCTGTGAGTTTATAAATACAGACAACACCATATGGTTAAATGCGGCAGGACTTGGTTGCACTTTATCCAATTCTTTATCTTGATAGGTATTAGCAAGTACCAATGAAGACTCAATCCCTTTGTCTGCCAGCATAGATGCCAACAATAAGGACTTATCCTTACAATCTCCATATCTTTGTTTAAAGACAATTTCCGGGTTATGGGCACGATGCGAATTTTCGCCCATTTCTACACCCATATATCGAACGGAATTCTGAACAAAATCTAAACTTTTCTCAAAGAACAGTTCCTGATCTTCATTTGACTCTGCCCATAATTTCTGAACAAATGAATGCAGCTCTGTGCCAGGCTTGAGTTTATGGATTGGATTTACTCTTTTTGCCCATTCTGCAACTTGTCTCCATGTTGAAAATTCAGAAACCTCCACTCTGGGGTTCTGATTGAACCAATAAGGCACATAATCAACATAACCATCAGTTAATTGTGACGGCCGCTCCCAATAATAGTAGTTCAATCCATTTTTATTGATTTTCTTTTCTGAAATAGCACCATTTTGTTTTCGAATATTCAAAATTCGGCCTTCTGGAACTACATAGACAATATGAACCAGACCTGAAGGCTCTCCACCTTCTAAATAACAAGATTCAAAATATTTGCCTTCAAATACAGGATTAAAACCTACCAATGAATAGGAAAACCTAATTTTATCCCCCTTTCGAATATCATCAAGTATGGTAAATGCCGAATAAGAGCCATTATATATAAATCTTTTTAGATCATTTTCTGTAGCTATTACTTTGAATTTGGAAAGATCCAAGCGGTTTTGAATTTTGCCCTCTCGTTATATCTCCACCCTGTGAATGAATACTTTTTGATAGCTAGGATCAAATTCAACCTCTAAATGCCCTGCATTTTCTGCTCCAGCTTCATCACTAACAACGGTAATGGTATTATGATAGTGCGTTTGTTCTCCCAGATGAACCTGTTCTTCCAATAATTCATAATAATAACCCAAACTAATGTCATCCAGATTTATTTGCTGAGGCTTAACCGATATGGGTTTCAACCATTTAGGCACGTCAGACTTGGATATTTTTGGGACAGGTTGTGCCATCATAGCCGATATACCTATAAATACCAGCAAGGCAGTTAATAATATTGGTTTTCTCATCTGTTAATAATCGATTAACGAAGATAATCAATAAAACAAATGATTTAATTGAAGTCAAAAAATAAAATAAAAGGAGGCTAAATTATAGCCTCCTGATTGTAAATATTATTAAACGCTTGTTTATTTAATTGCTTTACTGACTTCAATTGGCATATCTGATTCCAAAACTGTTGCACCGTCTGCAAATACAGCTCTGTATTTTTCTGCTCGTTCCGCCCCCGTAGGCAATTTATCATAAGTAGGAGCTGTAGATATCATGCACATGATCCCTTTTTCCTTAAAGAAATCATAAAATTCTTGATTGGATGATTTGATTTCAGGTCCAATGTAAACAATCATTCTATCGTATGGTAATCCAGAAGACTTAAAGGCTTCCAATTGTTCCTTCGTACGAATATGCATGGACATATATTGCTTAGGGTTTTTCTCGAGATAGAATTTTGCTTGCTCTACGTTGTGGACAGTTACCCATACCCATGCATAAGCATTATGCTTCCGGATAATTTCTGCCGTCATTTCCATCGGCAAATCCTTCTTATCAAGATTCAAAATTGTCTTACCTTTTGCCCATTTGATCATTTCATCCAATGTATTTATTTTATACTTTGTAGGATTACCTTTGTGATCTTTCAATTTTAAACCCTGAAGTTCTTTCCAAGTAAAATCTGCAACTTTACCATGCCCTGTCGTTGTTCTTTCCAAAGTTGCATCGTGCACCATGACCGGAATACTGTCTTTAGTCAATCTAGGGTCGACCTCGAATATTGCCACCGTATTCTGTAATACTTTTTGCATCGATGGGATAGAATTCTCAGGCATCTGATCTTCTATCGTTCCACGATGTCCAGAAATAATTTTCTTCCCTGGAACATACTTGAAGTAAGAATACATTTCCTCTACATCTTTGAAATTTAACTTATGTAATTTTTGAGCATAGGTAGAGGCTGTCTGAAATATAGCAATGACAGTAAAAAGAGCAATATAGGTTTTCTTCATAGGGTTGTATTTGAACTGATAAAATTACGCATTCAATTTTAACAAATTGAAACCTTTATGTTTATCCAATGTTATCAATGTCAATGCAGAATTTTCTTGGACAATTTTTCGGTAATTCTTTAATGGCATACCCAACTGCTGAGCCATAAATAATCGGTTTACTCCATTATGGCCGACAACCAAAATTGTTTGACCATCATATTTATCCAAAAGCTCATTATAAAAACTATCTAATCTAGCAATCACTTGTTTTGCATTTTCACCTGTTCTTCCGGCTTCAAATCTTTCAGGATCTGAAAGCCAATTGTACCAAGAATTAGGGTCTTCAGCAATAAAATCATCAGAACGCTTCCCTTCCCATTGACCAAAATCAACTTCAATCAATCGTTCATCAACCTGTACCTTTTCAGGAGTACCCGATGCTATTTCAGCAGTGGTTTTTGCACGCTGCAATGGTGAGCAGAAAATCTGATCAAACGTAAAGTCCTGTAATAGTGTATTCATTCTTTCAGCCTGAGAAATTCCCTTTTCAGTTAAAGGAATATCTGTTCTGCCACAGTATTTATTTCCATCTGCATTATAGGCAGTTTCACCATGTCTCAATAGACAGATTGTAATCATCTATATATATTTTAATTCTGTTAATTTCTGTTTGAACTCCTGGTATTGGATTTTATATGCTTCTACTAAATCTTGGTCCGGCAATATTTCTTTCTCTATGGCTGTCATTTTATCTGAAGCTTCAATCAATGAATTATAGTAGGTGTTTGATGCTGCCATTATTGCGGCTCCAAAAGCACCGCTCGCTTCCTTACATTTATATATTGGAACATTTAACACGGATGCTCGAATTTTCAACCATACATCACTATTACTGCCACCACCTGCAGAATAAACCGCTTCTACCTTTTCAGAGGATAATTCTTCAATTATTTCATAGGCGAGTTTTTCGATAAAGGCCACCCCTTCCAAATTTGCTGCGAATAATTTTTCTCTTTCTAAATTTTCTGGAGCGAAGCCTCTTGCTTGTGGTGCCATAATAGGATATCGTTCTCCTTCTTGCCACAAAGGCCATGCTAGCTCAGCTGTAGGAATTAATTTTTCTGCAGATTCGTTCAGTTGATCCAATCCATCCGAAAATTCCATGGAAATCCAGTCTGCACCAGTATTGCTAGCACCTCCCGGCATCCAATAACCTTCTGGATGCCTATGGCTATAAAGCCGCCCCAACGGATCTATAACATTGCTTTTGGTAACTCCTTTGATGACTAATGTAGTTCCAATCGTCGTATTCCATGTTCCAGGTTTTACTGCTCCAGAAGCCATCTGCGTAGCACAACCGTCAGTCATGCCTACAACAACTTTAAGGTCCTGTAAACCCCATTTTTTCCGCCAAATCCGTCTTTAATGTTCCTACTACTGTCCCAGAGGGAACTACGTTCTGTAACCAAGAATCTTTGATTCTGATATCTTCAGTCACATAGTTAGGCCATTCCAACTTCTCCAAATCATAGGCAGATTTAAGGACATTGGTATAATCCGTAGTATGGTAATTCCCGGAAAGCTTGCCAACTAAATAATCCGATGCATGGACCCATAAAGAAATAGCTTCGGCCTTTTCAGGAAATGTTTCAACAAACCAGAGCATCTTACTTATTCCACTGGATGAATTGAATCCCGTATATCCATTTTTGATTTTCTTCTCAGCTATTGCTTTTATCCGTTGTCCCTGGTCCGCAGATCTAGGGTCACTATACATAATGGCATCATGCAATGGTTGATTGTTTGAGTCTAAAGGGATAACAGTTCCTGAAGTTGAAGTCACAGAAATAGCAAAAATATCTTGCTTGTCAATATATGTTGGCAAGTTTTGGATAATTCCAGTCAGCAATTCCTCACAATCATTCCACCACACAGATGGAGATTGCTCTTCACGGAATTTATCAGTTAATTGGAATTTTCGAGAGTCGGAGGCTATAAGTTCTCCGTTTTCATCTACCAAAACTACTCTGGCTCCTTGAGTACCAACATCCAGCCCAAAAAAATATTTACTCATCTAATGTGCTACTTGTTTAAAGGTTTTTCGAGCGTTTTTCCACTCTTGATAAAGCTTTTCAAATTCCTCATGGTCTTGGGGATGAATTTCCTCCAATAATTCAGGAGATACATTCTTAATTCCCAAAGCATCGTTGCACAAAAACACAGCACCCAATACCGAAGCTTGGCGGAATGTGTCTCTGATTTTAATACTTTTCCCGAATAAATTAGCTATAAACTGGCGAAGCTTACGACTTTCAACTCCTCCTCCACACGCCCATATATAAGACTCATGATGTGGTGAAACGGCACCTAAGAATTTATAATTCTCATAGATACTGCATGCAATATCCCAAAGGATAGCAAAAACAAAACTTCCTCTTGTCAATTGATGAGATACAGGAGCATTGAATATAAAACCTCCCTTAGTCAAAGGTTCTTCCTCATCAGCTATCAATGAACCTAAAGACGCAACACATTGTGAATAAGTCGCATCCTCTAATTCTTTTCAATGACATCGTATCCTTCATTTGGGTAGAAAAATCTCCTTTAATCGCTGATAGTTCCAATCCTGTTACTCCAGCGTTTGCTTCCAATATAAAGTTGTTGGCATCGATGTGGCGACTTGTCCATGTTCTTTGTTCGGAATCCTTTTCATAGGCATCCACAATCTTGATGATCGGCGTAGTAGTGCCCGAAACAATCACGACGTCATTAGCAGAAGGTTCCATACTACGGATAGCCAATTGCGTATCACCACCACCTACAACAACTACAGCTTGTGGGTTGACACCAAACTCTTGGGCAACATCTGGTTTTATACTTCCTAAAATCGTCCCAGCATCCTTTAATTGCGGCAATATTTCTGTAGATAAGTTGAACTGAGCCAACAAATCTGAGGACCAAGCTTTATTCTCAACGTCATACAACAATGTTTCAGAAGCTTGTGAGTGCTCATAACATTCAATTCCAGAAAATTTGAACTGAATCCAATCGCTGATACTCATAAAACATTTTATTTTCTCAAATAATTCTGGATACACCTCCCTCACTCCCACTAATTTGAAAGCAGAAAATAAAGATGTTGGATAACGTCCTGAAAGATTATAGACTAGATCTTTATCTTTTAAAGATGGTTCCCATTTGCGTCCCCGATGATCAATGTTCGGCATTCCTAACAAGGAATCCCCATCCTTGTCCGTAATGACAATACCTTCCCTTTGGCTAGTTGCAGTAATAGCATTAATCTGAACTTCTCCAGATTCCGCTAATGCTTCTTTGGACAATTTTATTATTTGTCCCCACAGTCCTTCTGGATTGAAAAATATGGAGTCTTCATAATTTGAGTCCGTTTCATAATGAACATTCTCTCGTTTTATACTTAATATTTCACCGTCAATAGCACATACAGCAACACGTGCATTTCCAGTACCGATATCAACGATTAAATAAGCTTCCTTAAGTGCCATAAATTAGCTAATTGATGTTTTCTCTACTACAGCTTTATTAACAAGTTGTTTGATAGATTTATTACCATTGTGAAAAAAATTCACGTAAATTATTGTTCATAATAAAGGCATGATGATCTTCAACTTCATGCGTAGCACCTGCAATATGAGGTGTTGCAATAACATTTTTGTTCAAGATCATTTTATAGTCAATATCATCAGGTGGTTCGTTATAAAACACATCCAATACAGCACCTCGGATTTGTCCACTTTCGATGACCTCCAATAGATCTTCTCTATTAACTACGGTTGCTCTTGCCGTATTAACAAATATGGCATCCTTATTCAACAAGGAGAGGTATTTTTTATCGATCATACCTTTAGTTTCCGCAGTTACAGGAAGGTGAATCCCAATGACATCGCAGGAAGAAAACAACTCTTCAAGTTCAACTTTTTTATACTCTGAATTTGGATCCTCATAGTATGGGTCAAAATAGAATATCTCGCATGGAAAGCTCACCAACATACGTGCAATATGCTGACCTACAGCTCCAAACCCAACCATTCCTACTTTTTTTCCTGCCAATTCATTTCCCTTGAATTGTAAATATGAAGTATGGGCTCCTTCGCCCCAATTTTTACCTTCTAACCAATCTATTGCAGGAACTGTGTTTCGCATTAAGGTAATCACATTGGCAATAAACATTTCTGCTACAGCTTGAGCATTTCGTGCTGGGGTATTAAATACTGGAATCCCCAATTCAGTTGCTACATCCAAGTTTATGTTTGAGGGGGTACCACGACAGATCCCTACAAATTTCAAATGTGGGTTAGCACGCAATACTTCCTCTGTAATTTCATCATGCTCTGATATCAATGCATCTACTTGCGTTTCTTGCAATAAAGCAATCAATTCTTCAGGATTATAAGCTCTACCATGAGGTTTCCATGAACGGTAAATGACCTCATCAAAAAGACCTTTCAGTTCGTTCAATGCTTTTTCATTCTCATAAGGCGCGGTCAACAATACTTTCATAAGGTTATATTTCTTTATTAATCAATTTCTAAACTATATTTACTTCTTCAGTTGATTCCCTTATTTCTTCAGGAATCGTAATAAATTTTGTCAGTACAGCACTGACTAGGTATAGGCCAGCCAATACCCAAATTACTCCTTCACTACCTATTGTTCCGATTAATAGTCCGACGATTGCAGGACCAACAAATACGGGTAATCCTGCACCAAGATTCAAGATAGCCATGGCGGCACCTTTATCTTCTTTTACAAGAGAAGGCACTAATGCAGACAATGGAACGTATCCAGCCAAAAGACCGCCCCAAGCAATCCCTGCAATCATTACCGCCCAATAGGCTCCTCCAAACCAAATCGGAGAATAATAGAACAAAACAGTCGTAATCGCACAGCCAACACCGCCAAACCACATAATAGTGCGCTGCCATCCTAGTCGATCCCCAACAAATCCGAAAATTAAATTAAAGGCTATATTGCTCGTGAAAATGGTGCCCCAAATCTGTAACCATTCCTTGGTATTAAATCCATGCTCTGCCATATACATCGGCAGGAAAACTGGAAACGCAAATTGAGCTGTGGTATTGATTTACTCGAACAATCCCCCCAATCAATACTTTGGGTTCTTTCTTTACAATGGTCAGTCCATTCACCAATTCCTGAACTTTTGAGCCTCTGGACGCCTTCGTTTCGAATTTATCTCGATTTAAAATAAGTGCGAAGAATGCTCCGATCAAGACCCATATAATAGATGACCAAAGTGTATTTTCATAGCCAATTCTTTCCAATGCCCAACTAGAATAGTAGGCCCCTAATACATTTAATCCTCCGGTAAACACAAACCAGAACCAACCAACGGCTCTGCCCAACATATTTTTGGGAGTGCGATAATTGATCCATACCATAAATGAATAGGCAAATAATGGATATCCAAACCCTCTAATGGCATAAAATAACAGCATCGCATTGTAATCCAGTTTGGCCATCCCTTGCCCCACAAAACCAATCGTACCAATGAGATATAAAATCAACCCCATCAACATGGATTTCCGCGGACCATAGCTTTCTGCCAATACCCCTGAAAACCATGAGGAAATTGCAATGGTGATTCCATAGACCGTAAACAGTGCCGCTGATTGCTCGATACTCATCCCATGCTCGGTCAGGTAAGGACTTAACCAGCCCTGTTCAACACCATCACCCATCATGAAAATAAGGATACCTAAGTAACCCCATTTTAAATGACTTGGTATACCTAGCTTATCCATTAAATTGTTCTGTGCCATTATTTTTTGTTAAGGTTAAGATTGATTTATTTTGTTAGTAAAATAAAAATAAACAAAATATAACATAATTAAACCTGTTTGAGTTAAAAAAAGAACAGACAATTAATCTGTTCCTTTCCTTTTAGCTCTCTTAAATTCTATTGATATGCTAAGACAGCACTAACAAAATAATGGTCACTAGGCAACCTTCCTTTATAGCTGTCTTTAATGATATGGCTTTCTATTCCTTGGAGTGGTCCATTAACAAAAACAAAATCAATTTTCTTTGATTTCTTTCTGGCGGGATCTTCACCTTTAAATCCATGGGTTGTTCCTTGAGGTTTTTCCGGACCATTTGCTTGAACAAATGAATCTTTCCATCCAGCACCCATTATATCTTGATAGACCTTTGACTCCATTCCCACATTAAAATCACCTGTAATAATCTGTGGAAAATCTGGTTGATATTGGCTGGCTTCATCTAAAACAACTTTTATTTGGCCTTCCTTAGCCTCATTGCTGACATGGTCCAGATGAAGGTTGGTCAATCTTATTTCACGCTTGGTTTTCTTATCCAAAAGCCTTACCCAGCAAGCATTTCTTGCTCGAGCAGATCCCCATGAAATACTGCCGGCCTTTAGAGGTGTTTCTGATAACCAATAGGCTCCGGCGGCCAATAATTCAAACCTCTTTTTAGAAAATAGGATTGGATTTTTAGCAATCCCATGGTACCCTTCTTTAAACTGATCCATCTCAGGCCCATCAAATCCAAATGCAAAATAATCAGTCAATTGCTCCTTAAGATCAAGGAATTGACCTTTTAACACTTCTTGAAATCCTATTAAATCAGCCTTTTGATTTCTGATAATGGTTAAGCACGCTTCTCTTCTGTCTTTCCAGCCCAAACCTTTTGCGGCATCTTCTTCTAAATCCACACGGATATTACAAGTCAACACCTTGATTGTACTGCCCTTACTTCCAATTTCTGCTGCAGGAAGCTCAAGTTTACCAACTAAAGGAAGCGCAGCCAACAAGCCTGCTTTTCTAAAGAAGTCTCTTCGATTTGATTTACCGGATTGCTTCATGTTTCTTTTTTATTAAACAGCAGCTGTCAGGTTTTCTCCTAAGTAGGCTCCAGTGCTGATCAGTTCTGCTCTCAATTCATCAACACTCACGTCAGCAGGTGTGATTCCTTTTCTTACTGCTAATTTTGCTGCGCGTCCTGCAGCTTCACCCATCGCCATGCAAGGTGCCATAACTCGGATCGCAGACATCGCTTCATGTGTGGTCGAAATCGCTCGCCCTGCAACCAACAGGTTCTTCACATTTTTAGGTACTAAAGAGCGGTATGGAATATCATAACTGTCCCCACACCAAGTTAAAGTACAACCTCCACCTTCGGGATGATGTATATCCAGCGGATAACTCGCTACAGCAACTGCATCGTCAAAGCGACGACAAGTCAAGATATCATCTGCAGTCATGGTATAGTTACCCACGATACGGCGAGTTTCACGGATCCCTAGGAAAGGTGCCATTTTTGTGAACCTTGAGTTTTCAAATCCTGGAACAAATTCTTTCAAATAACGCTGTATTTCTTCTACTTGTTTACGTCCTTCGATTTCACCGTAGGTCAGACTTTCTGGATTAGTACCATCTACACCATTGATACGGGACATATTCACCCAAACTTCACCTTTACGCAATCCTGTGATCAATATGGTTCGCTCCACAGGCAAGTTGTAGCCATGCTGACGTGCTTTTTCCATCACACTGCGCAAACCAACAACGATAAATTGATTGTTTTGACCAAAATATTCCGATGGGATAAAATCCGTAAGATAAGTTCTTGGCTCTTCAGCTATGGACATTCTTAATTTTTCAGTGTCCACGCCAGCCATACAGAACATCAATGTTGGCGGCTGTGCTCCACCATCTTCGTTTCCTTGTTCACACTCTACACCAGCTTTAAATGCTACATCGGCATCACCGGTGCAATCAATTACTGTTTTCGCCAAAATAATCTCACGCCCTGATTTGCTCTCTATAATTACCCCTTTCAAGGCATCTCCATCCATAACTACACCTGCCGAGAAAACATAAAGCAAAACTTTTACTCCTGCCTCTTCCAGTACTTGCAAACCTACGTTTTTAACTGCTTCTGGTTCTACCAAGGTCAGGCTCATATGCAATGGGCAAGGACGATGCTCAGAAGCAGCATCCACCTCCTTGAGTTTGTCAATAAACTTTTGGGGCAAACCTTTGATAATTTGATTTCCTTTCTGTCCCAAGAAACCTAAAATTGGCAATCCAATGGTCATATTTCCACCAACAAAGCTTCTGTTGTCGATTAAGGCAACCTTTAATCCGTCTGATGCAGCAGCTTGTGCAGCAATAATACCCGCAGGCCCACCTCCAACTACCAAAACATCCACCTCTAAGCGAACAGGAGTCTCTCTTGCAGGCTCCAAAATGGTCTTTACTTCTCCCATAACAATTACTACTTTATAATATTTTCTTTTTAATTACTTTCTATCAATTCTTGTTTTGGCTTTTCTTTCTTTACCATAGTCCATAATATCAGAACCGCGATGGGGTGCATAAATGCCATTGCAATAAATATGGTGCCTGCACCTAATGATCCCATCATCTGCCCAACGAAATAATTGAACAATACAGCGCCCAAAGCACCAAATCCACCTGCAATTCCCAAAACAGAAGCCACATTTTTCACTGGAAAAGCTTCGGCAATCACGACAGATATCGTGAAAAGCCAACTCAAGCAGGCAACTGCAACCAATGAAAAAATCAAAATGGTCAAATATGGATTCGACACATAGGATGTCAAACAGCATAAAGGTGCCAGTACAGCGATACTGCTAAGCATAATTTTTCTAGCCATCAAAGGCTCTTTACCATTGCGCACCATTTTATCTGACCATGCTGAAGTCCCGATAGCACCTATATCAGCCACCAAAAATGGTATCCAGCCAAACATTCCAATCTGAGCCAAGGTCAGTCCACTTTCTTCCTGAAGATAGCCTGGTAGCCAAAAAAGACAGAAATACCACACTGGATCACTTACAAAACGAATCAATAATATCCCCCACAAAGTCTTTGTTTTCCATAGCTGACCCCAAGAAAAACCTTGGTCTGAAGAAGACTCATCAACTTCTCCAACAGCCTCATTTCGGATTTCTGCCGGTGGTTCTGTATAAATCAAGAACCATAACAATGCGATGATTAACCCTACAATTCCCGCAACGATGAATACTGTATGGAAATTATATCTAATTGCTAACCATGCTACGATTGGAGGAGCAATGATTGCCCCTATGGAGCTTCCGGCGACACATAAGCTGTTCGCTGTTGCTCTTAATTTTCCCGAAAACCAAACAGTTATCACTTTCAACTGCGCGGGAAAATTTGTTGGCTCGGCCGCACCTAGCATTCCCCTGAAGAACAAAAAAGAACCGAATGTTCTTGAAAACCCGCCTCCGAGGCAAGCAACTGACCATCCCAAAATCCCCACCAACATCACCTTCTTTTCACCGAATTTATCAACCAGCCAACCTGAAACAGGGTACATCAAGGCATAAAAAACGGTGAATACATTGATAACTAATGCATATCCGTCATCGCCTAAGTCAAATTCATCCTTCAACATCGGTTTCAGGATGGATACGATTTGCCGATCGTAATAATTAAAACGATAGCCAAAAATATGACCGCTATTATAAACCATCTTCTTTTGCTGGCAGGCATCGGCAAAGTATACTTCGACATAAGGTATGTTTGGTTATTGTATTTTATTAGTTAATTCCAAATGTAGAAAAAAAAGAATATAAAAAAGATTTTTAAATAAAAAAAAAGAGTAGGCAGGTTTGGAAAAGGTGGTTATATTTGTTTTAGATTAACTTATTAAATGAATTATGATGAATATTACGGACAGACACGAATTCATTCTAAAGAGCTTAAAGGAAAAAGGGAAGATTACGATAGACTGGCTCTGCGAGACCATGAAGGTTTCCAGCGTAACGATCCGCAAAGACCTGAAAGTTTTAGAAGATAAAAACCTGTTATTCAGGATTAAAGGTGGCGCATCCAGCAGCAATCCTTACGCAATTGATCGTCCTATAATAGTCAAGGAATCGATCAATAGTGAAGAGAAACAGCGCATTGCCCAAGCTGCAATTAAGCTGATAAAAGACAATGATTCTATCATGATCGGATCTGGCACGACCGTCTTTACTTTGGCAAAAAACATTGAGACCACCCATGCCTTGACAGTAATCACTCCGGCCTTAAAAGTAGGCTTAGAGCTCAGTGGAAAGCCAAATATCGAGGTTTTGTTATTAGGTGGGCTAATTCGCCCGAACTCTTCTTCCGTAGCTGGACAATACGCAATGCGCGTCCTGGACGAGATTAGCTGTGGCATTTTGTTCCTCGGAGCAGATGGCATCGACCTTGAATTCGGTATCTCAATTAGCAATTTGCCAGAAGCTACATTAAATCAAAAAATGATCGAAACCTCTCAAAAAATCGCTATTCTGGCAGATAGCAGCAAATTTTGGAAAAAGGGGACTAGGTAAAATCTGTGAACTTATAGATGTAGATTACATTATTACAGACAGCAAGGTTTCCCCGAACATTGTTAAATCCATTGAAGACCTAGGTATCAAAATCATCGTCGCCTAACACCCATTCCCTTCTCACCTTCAGAAAAAAGATTTTTAAATTTTTGGTTTAAAAATCTTTTTTTTTATTTTCGAATCGCTTTATAAGCATATAACCATTTGTTGTTTTTGAATAAAATCTACTATGATTAGGGTGTATTTGCCTGTTTTTAACAAAATCAAAATACTTTCTTAATAATTATTTAACATTATAAATCTATTTTCGAAACAATTTTAAACATTTTTAAATAACATTAAATCACATTTCTAATACATCTGAATAGAATAACCTATTTATTATTAATACACATCTAAATGAAAAAACAATTACATCTCATTTTTTGTTGTGTTTCCTACCTGTGGGTATACTTTGGGCACAGCAAAAAAATATCAGGGGAAAAGTGACCAATGAAGATGGAAACCCAATTGAAGGCGTTACTATCAAGATCAAAGGCCACCTAAATGCCTTGGCGCAAACATCAGAAACTGGTGAATACAGTATCGATGCAAACACGGGCGATGTCCTTTTATTTGCAAGTATGGGATTTGCAAATGCAGAAAGGACAATTTCAGATCAGAACATGATCAATGTTATAATGACCGCTGACCTAACCAACCTTGATGAAGTTGTCGTAGTAGGTTATGGTACGCAAAAGAAAGTAAACCTGACAGGAGCTGTATCGACCATCAACAGCGAACAATTGGAAAGAAGACCTGTAGTTTCCACATCTACGGCACTACAAGGCCTTGCACCTGGTGTCACAGTAACTTCTCAATCTGGTGCTCCAGGAGGTGACCAAGGATCAATCCGTATTCGTGGCGTAAATTCATTTGGCGGTTCTGACTCCGAACCACTGGTAATTATCGATGGTGTAGCTGGTTCTTTGGACAATATCGACGCGAATCTGATCGAGAGTATTTCGGTACTAAAAGATGCTGCATCTGCATCTATCTACGGCTCTAGGGCAGCAAACGGCGTCATTTTAGTAACCACCAAAAGAGGCAAAGACCAATTTGGAATCAATTATAAAGGTTATACAGGATGGCAAGACGCTACTTTTATACCAAAAGTAACGGATGGTGCCACATTCATGAAAGTATTCAATGACGCTAATATGAATGATAATGGTTCGGTGATCTACAGCGATAAGGATTTTGAAGATTTCAACAAATTATACGCTGAAAACCCGGACAATTTCGATTGGCAAAAAGCAATTCTAAGCGGGTCGGGATTTACCCACAATCACTTTCTTACCTTAAATGCTGGCGCTGAAAAAATAAGGGTTGCTCCTTCTGTAGGATATGTATCCCAAGATGGCTTGATCAAGAACACCGGGTTTAAGAGATATACATTTAGAAACAACATGGATATCAACCCCAATGACAAGCTGAATATCCGTTTTGACCTATCAGCAGTAAACACAAACCGGACACAAATCGCCAATGAAGGTACCATTTGGAACTATATCGGCCGTATGCCTACCAATATTCCTATCCGCGTTGCGGATGGACTATGGTCTGAAGGCTGGGTGAAAAACAATCCTGTAGCATTTATTGAAGATGGAGGGAATAGAAAAGTTAACAACCTTGAATTGATTGGAAACTTATCAATCAATTACAAGCCTACAGAATGGTTGAGCTTAACAGGTATGGCAGCACCTAGATACCGCACTCGTAATATCCATGATTTTGCAAAAGCTGTCATGACTTATTATGAAGACGGAAATGAAGCTGGTACTGCTTTGCCATCAACCGAATTGACCGAATCTGCTTACCGTTACTTCAATGGCAGCTACTCCATTCAAGGTACCGCACAGAAATCCTTCAATGACCATAACTTGAGTTTGATGATTGGTGCATCACGGGAAACGTACGATGAGAAATACCTAATGGGATACCGTCGCGATTTCACGTATGACACTTACGAAGTTTTGAACGCAGGTGCAGATACCGAGACTAAAAATAACGCTGGAAACCAATATCAATGGTTATTGGCATCGACCTTTGGACGATTCAATTATGATTACAAAGGACGGTATCTATTAGAGGCTAACTTACGTTACGATGGTAGTTCAAGATTTGCTTCTGCTAACCGTTGGACAGCATTTCCATCGTTTTCTGCAGGATGGAGAATTTCCGAAGAACCGTTTATGGCAAACCTAAAAAACTCAATCAATCAATTGAAATTACGTGCTTCGTGGGGTAAATTGGGTAACCAGAACATTGGAAATTCCTATTATCCATATATCCAAACATTGGAAATGGGAAGCATTTCCGTTGGTGGTACCGTAGAGCAAATGATTGCTTTGAACACCATGGCTAACCAAGGTTTATTATGGGAAGAAACAACCATGACCGGAGTAGGTTTGGATGCGTCACTGTTCAATCACTTTACATTCACATTTGATTGGTACAAAAAACATACAGATGGGATTTTATTAAAACTTTATATCTCAGAATTATTCGGTAAAAATGCTCCTTTCCAAAACGCTGCTAAAGTTCAGAACCAAGGCTGGGAGGCATCGGTGAGATACGACAATCAATTTGGGGATTTCAAGATAGGGATCGGTGCCAACATCTCGGATGTCAGAAATAAGATAACCGATATGGCCGGACAAACCCAGGGAACTTTATTGAGACAACAAGTCGGTTATCCGATTAACTCCATATTTGGATATGTTTCTGATGGACTCTACCAATCACAGGAAGAAATTGACAATGGCCCAACTCAATTTGGAACGGTCAAACCTGGTGATATCCGTTATAAAGACATCGCTGGAGGCTTTGACGAGAATGGAAACGTTATTCCTGACGGAAAGATCTCTGATGCCGACAAGGTAATTATCGGCAATACAATCCCACGATACACTTATGGATTTAATCTAGATCTAGGCTATAAGGGAATCAGGTTTGGAGCATTTATCCAAGGTGTAGCAAAAGTTGATGGCTACTTGGATTCTCATTATGTAATTCCAGCAGTAAACTCTTCTGCTATCAAACCATGGCAATTGGATTACTGGTCTGAAAACAATAAAAACGCATCATTGCCAAGAGTATCTGTTACTTCAACCAATAACACGCAAAACTCGGATTTCTGGATGAGAAGCGCTTCGTATTTAAGGCTTAAGAATGTTCAATTAGGATATGAAATTCCTAAAAGCTGGCTTGCAAATTCTAAGATTGGTGGAATTTTCATCTATGCGAATGGCCAGAACTTATTTACAAAAACAAACTTTTACGAGGGCTATGACCCTGAGATCAACTACAACTCAGGCGCACAAGATGGTGTTTCCTTGGGTGCAGGGAACTTTTACCCGCAGGTTAAGGTGTACACATTTGGTTTAGACTTCAAATTTTAAAGAATAATGATCAAGATAACAAAATCAATCATAGGAATGAGTGCACTTTGTGCTGCTCTAATGACATCATGCGATCTGGAACAGTTGCCATTGGACAACCCGTCTTCAGAAACATTCCCTACCACGCAAAAAGAGGCAGAAATGGGCTTATTGGGAGCTTATAAAGCTTTGACATTGCTTGATGCTTCTAGTACGCCTATCTGGCATGTGATGGACAATATCACCGATATTGGCTATGCAAGACCAGGTAATAATTACACCTCTCCTATTACAAGTTCGATTACCACCGATAATGCGTTGGCCACAAAACCTTGGGCCGCACATTATAAAACAATTGGCAGGGTACACGATGTGCTCGACAAATTAGAAGGCATCAAATCGAGTATGTCTGAAGCCGATTACGCTAGAATTGATGCTGAACTAAGATTTATCCGCGCATACTGTTATTCTCAATTGATTGAGCTTTACGGGGATGTTCCATTGCTAAAAAATGCATTGAAATTATCGGATGAATTACCTGCTCGAACCGCAAAGTCGGAAATTGAAAAATTCATCCTGGAAGAATTGACTGCTATTGCCGACCATTTACCACTCTCACAAGCTGGAGTTAAGTTTTCCAGGGCTTCAAGCATTGCTGCATATACACTGAAAGCAAGAGTAGCATTATATGCGAAACAATATAATGTTGCGGCAGAGGCTGCCAAAAAAGCGATCACGCTATCAAATGGCATTCATAGCTTAACAGAATTTGACAGCTCCATCCAATATGCCAACAAAACACATAAAGAAGGCGAGCCAGAAGTATCAAACATTTTTGGGCATAAAGGCTATGAGAGCAGCAAGGAATGGATCTGGGTGGTAGAATACAATCGCAATATTAGTGATAACACCCATAACCAAGGATATTATTTGGCATCTAGATTAGGAAAAGGTGTTTGTTATTGGGGTCCGACTCAAAACTTTATTGATTCATTTCAGGATTTGGAGGGAAAATTCATTACAGAATCCACTTTATACAATCCAGAAAATCCTTTTGAAAACAGAGATCCACGCCTGGATTTATATACCGTCCGTCCACATTCTAGATTTATGGGATTTCAGTTTGAGCCGAACGCTGCATTTTCAAGGGTGAACAATTACTGGCCAGTGATCAATGGTTCTGCTGAAAAACCGACTTCTCAGGCCAATGCAGATGCTACGAATGCTTATCGTTCATTTAGCGGATATTTATGGCGCAAGCATACTGACCTTGCTGATTTTGCAACGACTTCGGTTTCGGGATTCTCCGATCTGAACGTTGGTATATTCCGCTATGCTGAACTCTTGTTGATCTATGCCGAAGCTAAAATTGAAGGAAACAGCATTGATGCTACGGTTTATGATGCAATCAACCAAATTCGACAACGCGCCAACATGCCGAACCTACCAAATGGCTTATCCCAAGCACAATTGCGTACAGCATTACGATATGAAAGAAAGGTTGAATTAGCAAATGATGGCCTTCGTTGGCATGACCTCCGCCGTTGGGGGATTGCAAAACAGGTCATGAATGGCTATATCTACCTGAATAGATTAGGCAACAATTGGGATAGGAACGTTTTAACCCGAATCGATGAAAACGCAAACCCTGTTTACAACCACAGTGTTGCTACTAAATCCTTTGGAACCCAAGAGGTAGTGTACCGAGAAAACAAAGATGAATATTGGCCAATCGCTGCACAAGAGCTAGATGCCAACAAAAACTTGGTTCAAAACCCAGGTTATTAATAAGCTTACAATTCATACACATACATTAATTTCGCAGACGTGACCTAACTAGGTCACGTTTGTTTTTTGCAGGCTATTCTACTCTGTAGGGGGTGGAACTTTTATAGAAATGATTGTATCAAACCATGAAACCCTGTAAGGGTTAAATGCCATCGGCATGAAATATCTCTTAAATGCCGTAGGCATGCCATATCTATAGAGATGGAAATCACCACAAAAACCAACGCCGTAGGCGTGGCATGTTTGTTAAATCCTCTGCTATAATAGTGTCACCCCTATGGGGTTGAGATATTATAACAAACAATTTATCAAACCATATAACCCTGTAAGGGTGTAACTATTATAGCAATAATTGTATCAAACCATGCAACCCTGTAAGGGTGTAACTATTATAGAAATGATTGTATCAAACCATTTAACCCTGTAAGGGTGTAACTATTTTGGATAAATTAATCGCTGATTTTAGAAAAACTAAACGCATATAAACTTCCAAAATAGTTTCTCTCGCTAAAGCGAGAGAATGACAGGCATTCTTGGGGGTTTTAGGGGGTGAATTGGAAGGGTAAGAGGTCGCTGCGGCGACCACTTACCCTTCCAATTCACCCCCCTCATTAAACGAGCGAGTGTGTCATTCTCTCTCGTAAGAGAGAGAAACTATTTAGTCAACTATTCATTGCTGTTTTGAATAACGAAGATTATTTAGAGAAATAAACATCAGAAATAGCACCCACTTTAATTGCCCCTGGTGTCACCATCATCCACAACGAATTAACCCTATCGGGATAAAATTCCGTAGGCATGTTTGTTAAATCCTCTGCTATAAGAGTGTCACCCCGATGGGTTGAGCATTAATAACTTGCCCCATTGATGGAGTTTCACCGCCGTGGTCGGTGTCTCCACCGACCACTATTGTTTCTAAATCATTAAAATAGTTTCCTCATCTGCGATGAGGAATGACACGCATGTCGAGGGAAAGGGGGTTTGTTACGCAGGGGAATAGTTTCGATAATAGCACAACCCCATCAAAAAAAAGCCATCCTTTTCGGGATGGCTTTTCAATATCTAACAAAAATTGATGCGGTTTAAACTTATTTTACTGCGTCTACAACTGCTTTGAAAGCTTCTGGATTGTTTAAAGCTAAATCAGCTAATACCTTACGGTTCAAGCCGATGTTTTTAGCGTTTAATTTACCGATCAACTGAGAATACGAGATTCCGTGTTGACGAGCTCCAGCGTTGATACGTTGTATCCATAAAGCTCTAAACTCGCGTTTTTTGGTTTTACGGTCGCGGTAAGCGTACTGTAAACCTTTTTCTACTGTATTTTTAGCAATAGTATATACTTTGCTACGAGATCCATAATAGCCTTTAGCTAATTTAAGGATTCTTTTACGTCTTCTTCTAGAAGCAACTGCGTTAACCGAACGTGGCATAATTTTTAAAATTTAATTTGGTACAAGGTGTTACGTTTTTCAGCAATCTTACGACCCAATACCCGGTTAAAAAAATATTGTTATTAAATGTTTTTGTCTAAACTTATTTACCGATAGCAAGCATACGTTTTACGTTGCCTGAATCTGCATCGCTTACATAACTAGTAGTAGTTAAGTTACGTTTTTGTTTAGTAGTTTTCTTAGTCAAGATGTGGCTTTTGAAAGCGTTTTTTCTTGCTATTTTACCTGTTCCAGTCAATTTGAAACGTTTCTTAGCGCTGGAATTGGTTTTAACTTTTGGCATAATACTTATATATTTTATATCAATCTGTTAGATACTTTTTATTTTTTTGGGCTGGTTTTCGGCGCCAATGTCAAGAACATACGCTTTCCTTCCAACTTAGGCAATAGTTTCAACTTTACCGTAGTCTTCCAATGCTTGTGCGAATCTCAACAACAAGATTTCACCTTGTTCTTTAAACACGATTGCACGGCCTTTGAAATGCACATACGCACGAACTTTCTCGCCACTTTCCAGGAAACGCATGGCATGCTTCAATTTAAACTCGAAATCGTGCTCACTGGTATTAGGTCCAAAACGGATCTCCTTGATAACAGTTTGCTTAGCATTCGCTTTAATTTCCTTTTGTTTTTTCTTTTGTTCGTAAACGAATTTACTGTAATCGATAATCTTACAAACAGGAGGCGTAGCATTAGGAGAAATTTCAACCAAATCCAACTCAAGCTCATCAGCTAGTGCCAAGGCTTGTCTTGTCGGATACACCCCTTGTTCTACATTGTCACCTACCAAACGCACTTCTGGAACACGAATGTGCTCATTGATACGGTGTTCTGGTTCTTTTTTCCTAATCGGGCCTCTAGGGCCGAAATTGTTACTTTTTGCCAAATGTTTCCTTAATTAAATTAAACAGTTATTTCTTTTAATAATAAATCTTTAAATTCTTCTGGAGTAATTGACCCTAAGTCAACTCCACCATGTTTACGCACTGATATCGTTCCGCTTTCCATCTCTTTTTCCCCTACAATCACCATATAAGGCATTTTCTTCACTTCAGCATCGCGGATTTTACGCCCTACTTTTTCGTCACGCAAGTCAATCAGACCGCGAATATCGGAATTATTTAGCGATTCTAAAAGTTTTTGAGCATATTCTTCATATTTTTCTGACACTGGCAAGACGATAAACTGCTCAGGTGCAAGCCATAACGGAAACTGACCTCCGCAATGCTCGATCAAGACTGCAACAAATCTTTCCAATGATCCGAATGGTGCGCGGTGTATCATCACTGGGCGGTGCTTCATATTGTCACTGCCAGTATACTCCAATTCAAAACGCTCCGGAAGATTGTAGTCAACCTGGATTGTTCCCAACTGCCATTTTCTGCCCAAAGCATCTTTTACCATAAAGTCCAATTTAGGACCATAAAATGCTGCTTCGCCATATTCTACAACTGTCGGTAATCCTTTTTTCCGCTGCTGATTCAATGATTGCAGCCTCTGCTAAAGCCCAATTTTCATCAGACCCGATATACTTTGTTTTGTTCTCAGGGTCACGCAATGAAACTTGTGCTGTAAAATCATCAAATCCCAAAGCTCCAAAAACATAAAGTACCAAGTCGATAACTTTTTTGAACTCTTCTTTTACTTGGTCCGGACGACAGAATAAATGCGCATCATCCTGAGTAAACCCTCTTACCCGGGTCAAACCATGTAACTCACCCGACTGCTCATAACGGTATACCGTACCGAACTCTGCAAAACGAACCGGCAGTTCTTTGTAAGAACGAGGTTTAGTCTTGTAGATTTCGCAGTGATGAGGACAGTTCATTGGTTTCAACAAGAATTCCTCACCGTCCACTGGAGTCTTGATTGGCTGGAACGAATCTGCCCCATACTTTTCATAGTGTCCAGAAGTAATATATAGTTGTTTATGGCCAATATGTGGTGTTATCACAGGCTCATACCCAGCTTTGATTTGTGCTTTTTGCAAGAAGTCCTGAAGTTTCTGTCTCAAAGCAGTACCTTTTGGCAACCATAATGGCAAACCCATCCCTACTTTTTCTGAGAAAGCAAACAGCTCCAAATCCTTACCCAATTTACGGTGGTCACGTTTCTTAGCTTCTTCGATGAACTTCAGGTATTCAGTCAGTTCAGAGGCTTTAGGAAAGGTCACACCATAGATGCGAGTTAATTGTTTACGAGTTTCATCACCACGCCAATAAGCACCAGCAACGTTTGTCAATTTAACAGCTTTTATAAAGCTGGTATTCGGGATGTGCGGACCACGGCAAAGATCAGTAAAGTTACCTTGGGAATAGAAAGTGATCTTTCCATCTTCCAGGTCTTTAATAAGATCCAGTTTGTATTCGTCTCCTTTTTCTTCGAAATAAGCTAAGGCATCAGCTTTAGAAACTGCTTTGCGTTCAAAAATTTCTTTTTGTTTAGCCAGTTCGATCATTTTATCCTCGATCTGTTTAAAATCGTCGGATGAGAACTCACGGTCACCGAAGTCTACATCGTAATAGAAGCCTGTTTCGATTGCAGGACCGATACCGAATTTGATTCCTGGATAAAGTGCTTCCAATGCTTCAGCCAACAGGTGAGCTGAAGAGTGCCAGAACGTTGATTTTCCTTTTTCATCGTTCCAGGTCAACAATTTGACTGCTGAATCTTCTTCAATAGATCTTGAAGAATCCCAAACTTCGCCATTTACTTCTGCAGCTAATACGTTTCTAGCTAATCCTTCGGAAATCGACTGAGCAATCTGCATGGCAGTAGTGCCCTTTTCATACTGACGTACAGAACCGTCAGGAAGTGTAATGTTAATCATTTACAACTATGATTTATGATTTTGTATAAAACCGCAATTCTCGTCAATGTGTACAATTACATTGATTTATAAGAATTGCCTTAATTAATGCAATGCAAAAATACGGAATTTTTATGTCTTTTCGAAATGAATTTGAAAGGCCAAAGATTGTTCTGAGACATTTTAAAGTTATTTTTTTAGCAGTGCTACCGACTGTTCAGTGGGCGGTGGGGCAGCTGTATGGTTTGATAAAATTATTGCTATAATAGTTACACCCTTACAGGGTTGCATGGCGTGATAATCGTTTGTTGTAATAGGTTAACCCCATCGGGGAGACATTATTATAGCAGGGTGTTAAACAAACATGCCACACCTACGGCGTTGGTGTTTGACGCGATTTTCATTTCTATAGATATTACATGCCGATGGCATTTAAGAGATATTTCATGCCTCCGGCATTTAACCCCGATGGGGTTTTTTGGGATGTAATATCTATTGGTTTTACACCGGGGGCTTCGGCTCCGCTCAGCCACCGGTCGTTTTGGCTCCAGGGATTCTGTGGCTCGGCTCCGCTTAGGGACAGCTTAGGCAGACCGCCATGGTTGGTGTCCCCACCAACCATCTTAAGCACAGCTAGCGCACGCTTCGGCTCCGGTCAGGGACCGGCATTTGGCGAATGTTCAGTGGCCGGTGGGGACACCGACCACGGCGGAGGGGTGTGTTCTGCCGCCAGCACCTTGGATATCTATTGGCGTCAAAAACCACCGGGGGCTTCGGCTCCGCTCAGCCACCAGTGGTTTTGGCTCTGGGTTTTGATCCGCTCAGACTCCGGCGGTTTTCAATTTCTTATGTCTTATGTCTAGTGTCTTATGTCTCCTTCCTACCTCCGTCTTAGCTTAGTATACTCTGGTTCGTCTCTCGTTCGGACTTCCTTCGGACCTCGTTCGGAGCTGCTTCGGAATACACCCGAACGAGGTCCGAACAAGGTCCGAATGAAAGAGGACTGAGAGTGGAAGGAGAGTGGAACAAGAGTGGAACAAGAGTCGAATATGAACAGCCCAAAAGTTGAAAAACAACCCAGCTGTTCATCAACAGAAGAGGAAGATGTGTTTAGTTCCATATCTCTCGAATTTTTTCTAATTTTGCACTCAAATTCAGAGACATGTCAAATCAAGTTCCAGAAGACGGCACATTCCTACCATTAATGGAGGAGTTTTACACGATACAGGGGGAAGGATATCATACCGGGAAAGCTGCATATTTCATTCGTTTGGGCGGATGTGACGTAGGTTGTCACTGGTGCGATGTTAAGGAAAGCTGGGATGCGGAACTACATCCTCTCACCTCTGCGGATGTTATTGTTGAGCATGCATTACAACACCCTGCCAAGACAGTGGTCATCACAGGTGGTGAGCCCTTGCTCTATAACCTGACCTACCTGACGCAAAAGCTGAAAGAAGCAGGCATCAAGATTTTCTTGGAAACATCCGGTGCTTATCCCTTGACTGGATATTGGGACTGGATCTGTCTTTCTCCAAAGAAATTCAAGGGTCCAAGGGAAGATGTGTTGAGCGCTGCTGGCGAGTTGAAAGTCATTGTGTTTAACAAAAGTGATTTCCAATGGGCTGAGGACCATGCAAAATTCGTTAACGCTAATTGCAAATTATATCTACAACCAGAATGGTCAAAGGCAGCTGAAATGACGCCCTTGATTATTGACTATGTAAAGGATAATCCGAAATGGGAAATCTCGCTGCAGACGCATAAGTATTTGAATATTCCTTAGTCCAGACCAAAGGGGTCTGAACTAGGAATATTAGACATAAGACATAAGACACAAGACATTAGACCGGGCATAGTTTATGGCATAGTTTACAAGGCATAAGCTTATGTCTTTAATTATTTAAGTGGCGGGTGGGGACACCCGCCACGGCTTTTTGGTGGAAACACTAACACACCATATAGGGTCTAATGTCTTATGTCTATTGTCTAATGTCTAAAAACAGACACCCGCCACGGCAATTTCGGTGGAGACACCCGCCACGCCACGGCTTTTTGGTTGAAAAATAGCACGCCATAAAAAGTCTAATGTCTTATGTCTATTGTCTAATGTCTATAACCTACTGTCCAGAGAAAGGAAATACCTCACTTTCTGTTCTTGCTTCCTTCATGATTTTTTTGGCTTTTTCGACTAGTTCCGGGTGCTTTTCTGCGATATTATTTTTTTCGGCTATATCGGTCGGCAGGTGGTAGATGGCAATTTCGGCGTTGGGATTTCCTTTTGCATTGAGTCGAATTGCTTTGTAGTCTCCTATTCGGATTCCTTGTTTTCCACCTTGCTCATGAAATTCCCAGTAGAGGTATTCGTGTTGTTTTTGGTTCTTCTTCCCCAAAAGTGTAGGTAAGAAACTGATGCCATCTGTATTCTTTAATTGTTTTGCTCCGGCAGCTTCCAATAAAGTTGGGGCGATGTCCCAAAATGCAGCCACATGTGCAGATACGGAATTTTCCTTTATTTTGCCTGGCCATTGCACAATGAAGGGTACTCGAACGCCGCCTTCGTAAAGGTCGCGTTTGTTACCTCTGAATGGTCCAGAGCTATTGAAGAAGTCAGGGTCAGCACCACCTTCACGGTGCGAACCATTGTCACTGGTTAGGATGAAGATGGTATTTTCCAACATTCCTTCTTCTTCCAATGCGCCGAGGATCTGTAGAACCTGTTGGTCTAATCTTTCCACCATTGCAGCAAATGTTGCGCGCGGTTTTTCTTGGCTTGTGTATCCCGAGCTTGCGTTTGGACCATAAGGACTCCCTTTGAAAGGTTTTTCTTCAAATTTGCCATCGTATTTTCTGAATATTTCATCGTCAGGAACGATCAATTCAGCATGTGGCAAAACTGTTGGGACAAACAAGAAAATCGGTGCATCTCTATAGTTATGGATAAAGGTCAATGCTTTTTGTTGAATCAATGCTGGCGCATAAACCTCCGTTTTCATCAAGTTTTCATTGCCTTTCAATTCTACTTTTTGATCATTATCCCACAGGTGGGTTGGGTAATAGCGGTGGGACTGCCTTTGACAGTTGTAGCCATAGAATTCATCAAATCCTTTTTTCAGGGGATCTCCAGATGTTCCAACCATACCTAGTCCCCATTTACCGAAAGCTCCTGTTTTATACCCGGCATCTTTTAAAGCCATGGCAAAGGTTTCAATATTTTGGGCCAAAGGTTCTTGTCCTTCGGGTTGGATTTCTTTGTTACCTCGGATGTAGGTATGTCCTGTATGCTGTCCGGTCATCAATGCAGACCTGGAAGGTGCACATACAGGAGCTCCCGCATAAAAATCAGTGAACAACATCCCCTTCTTAGCCAAAGAGTCAATTGTCGGTGTTTCAATTTTTTTTTGACCGTAAGGACCTAAGTCTCCATATCCCAAATCATCCGCGAGGATAAGAACGATATTAGGTTTTTTCGATTGCCCAAACAGACAGACCGATAATAGGACCAACCCAAACAACAAAGGATATTTGCGCATCTTATAATTTAATTATGGCTCCTGATTTTACAGATTCATCACATGCAATGGCGATCTGTAAACTGTTTACAGCATCTTGCATCGATTTGCTCAGATCCAGGTCTTCTGTGATCGCTTGTAAAAAGAATTGCTGTTCTCGGTTACAGAGTTCTTGATGGTCCGGTTCATCCGTTAAATCAACCCATTCGTCATTACGTATAAATTCGTTTTGTTCATTGATGTCTGCATAGTGAACTTTTAGGGATTCCGTTTTTGAGTGCGATTCTACGGAATCAGATTTCCCTTCTTTGCTGGCATCTTTTGCGATGATGGATACACATCCTTTAGGACCGATCACATCTTTCACGAAGAAAGCTGTTTCGCTGATCATGGGTCCCCATCCTGCTTCATACCACCCTACGCTACCATCATCAAATCTGATTTGCAATTGCCCATAGTTATAGTTGTCTTTTGGGATATCATCCGTAAGGCGTGCTCCAATTGCAGAAACCGAAACTGGATTTGCGTTTGTCATTTGACACATGACATCGATATAGTGTACTCCACAATCCACAATCGGACTGAGGCTTTTCATCAGGTTACGATGAACATCCCACATATATCCATGGCTCTGTTGGTTGAGGTTCATTCGCATAACTAAAGGATAGCCCATTGACCTCCCCAATTCTATGAATTTAATCCAAGAAGGGTGATGTCTCAAAATGTATCCTACGACCAATTTCTTATCTGCTGCGATTGCAGCATCGACGACCTTTTGCGCTCCCAAAACAGTATCTGCAAGAGGTTTTTCTATAAATACATGCGCACCAGCTTCAAAAGCTTTTATGGCATATTCTTCATGCGTATCTGGATACGTCGAAATACAGACCGCATCTGGTTTTGTCAATACCAATGCTGAGGCATAATCATCATAGAGCGGATAGTTACTGTTTAATTTTTCATTCAACAACAATTTACTATCTCCTCTAGAAACCAGTCCCACTATTTCAAATTCTTCCATTTCATGATAGGCTTGTGCATGAGAAGCCCCCATGTTTCCACAGCCTACCACTAAAATCTTGATTTTTCCCGTCATTATAATTTATCCGATTATGTTGCCAACCCAGGTCTAGGTATACGTGCATTATCAATTTCCATCTCCCAAGAGTATTCTTCAGAACTAGGTCCATATGTTTTGGTTGAATTTTCGATTTCATCCAATGAGATTATTTTCCCAGTGTATGCCGCTTCTCTTGCCCATACTGCCAACAAGGTTGAATCCGCCATAAAGTCACCATCATTGATCACTTCTTTATTTCTGATTGCCCTGAACAGCTCGTCGTGCTGAGTTTGGTACATATTGTTCATTTTGCCGCTATATTTCCATGGGTTTTGACCTTTGATCTCATAGCTGCTCAAGATACCGACGTTCATATTTCCTTTAGTTCCCACGGCTTCGACAGAATTACGAGGTTGTGTCCCGTTCTGTTGTCTTCCGAAGTGGAATCCTTTAACGCCATCGCCATAGTCGAATTCAATGGCGAAATGATCATATACATTTCCGTATTTATCCCATGGTTTCGACTGTCTACCTCCGGTTCCAGAGACTGTTTTAGGCATTCCCCTATTCAGCATCCAATTCATAAAATCTATACTGTGGACGGTCTGTTCAACGATAATATCTCCGGAATAGCGTTGATAGAAAAACCAATTGTACAATTGATACGTCAGGTCGTTCCAATCTGGCTGTCTAGGTTTTTCGGTCAATTCACCACCCAATCTGAATGTGCTGATAGAATATATATCGCCAATATTACCTGCATGGACTAGTTTTGCCAATTCTCTATTTGGTTCAGAATAGCGGAAACAGTATCCAGAAACCAGGTTTAGCTTTTTATCTTTTGCTACTTTTACAGCATCACGGACTTTATGTACGCCTGGTACATCTACAGCCATTGGTTTTTCGCAGAAAAATATGTTTTCCTTCTTTTACGGCTTCTGCGAGGTGGTCGGGTCTAAAGCTTGGCGGCGATGTCAACAGGACGACATCCACATTCGATGCTATTAATTTTTTATAGGCATCAAATCCGATATATTTCCTTTTTTCAGGGACATTAACGCGATCTTTATGAGCTTCTTTTAGGGAAGCCAATGCCGCTTCTAATTGCGCTGGGAAAATATCTGCCAGAGCTACAATTTCCACATCTGGATCTGCTTCCAATGCTTGAAAAGCAGCTCCGGTCCCACGACCTCCACACCCAATTAGTCCGACTTTTATTTTTTTCTTGATGTCTAGGTTTGTTTTGGAGAAGTCTAAAGATGTAGCACCGAGCAGGATGCCACCATTTTTAATAAAATTTCTTCGGTCCATTTCGTTTATTTTTGAACGATTCAGATTGATATTACACTCTTGTTATTAGGATTATTTCAATAAATAATTGAAAAATTATCTATTTTCACAGCAAAATAACAATTATTACGATTTTATGCAAATACCCGATACAGAAGCTGCCCCGTTAATTGAGAATACCACAGTGGTGTTTGGTCTATTAATGACCATCTTAGGTTTGGTTTTTTATACCTCCAGCCTATCGAATAAATATATCAAGGGATTTTACAATTTTATACCGCCTTTGTTACTTTGTTATTTCTTGCCTGGTCTGTTGAATTCCTTCAACATCATCGACGGTGAGAACTCCCCTTTGACCACGATTGGCAGCCGTTATTTTCTGCCTGCCTGTTTGATATTATTTGTTTTGAGCTTAGACCTTAAGGAGATGTGGTCCTTAAGGAAGCGAGCTGGCCTTATGTTTATTACTGGTACGGTTGGTATCGTTCTAGGAGGGCCTTTGGCAGTTTATTTAACGGCTCTGGTTGCACCAGATGTTGTTGGTGGTGCTGGCCCGGATGAGGTTTGGCGCGGCTTAGGTTCATTGGCGGGATCATGGATCGGCGGGAGTGCCAATCAAGTAGCGCTAAAAGAGATTTTGCAACCCTCCCCTAACCTATTTTCATCAATTATTGCTGTTGATGTTTTTGTAGCATATATCTGGATGGCCTTCTTACTATATGGTGCGAGTAAATACAAAGCATTTGACAAGTTTTTCAAAGCCGATTCAGAGGATGTAGAACATTTGAAGGCTAAAATGGACGAGAAGGTGAAGACCAATAGCCGAATTCCTGAGACTAAGGATCTTATGATCATGGTTGGCATTAGCATTTGGTGGAACAGGATTGGCAACATTATTAGCTGACCCTATTGCTACATTTATGGCAACTAATTATCCAGAAACCGAGAAATTTTCGTTGACTAACAGTTTCTTTTGGTTGATTTTGTTCGCTACCATTTTTGGGATCAGTTGTTCATTTACATCCGCAAGAAAATTAGAATATGCAGGAGCTTCGAAAATTGGGACCGTTTTATTGTATGTCTTGATCACTACAATTGGCATGCAGATGAATATATTAGCTATTCTTGATAACCCAGGTTTATTTATCGTTGGGATTATTTGGATTAGTTTCCATGCATTGCTGTTATTGATAGTAGGAAAAATATTTAAAGTTCCGTTTTTCTATTATGGTGTTGGTAGTATGGCCAATGTTGGAGGAGTAGCTTCAGCTTCGGTTATTTCGGCTGCTTTTCACCCTTCATTAATCTCAGTAGGTGTAATCCTTTCAGTATTTAGCTATGCCATAGGCACCTATGCAGGCTGGTTGACAGCTTTACTTATGAAAATAGCTTCAGGAATGTAGCATATAGAAACTTCAAAAACAGCCCCAACAATCAGTTTTTATCAGAACGATTTGTTGGGCTTTTCTATGCCTATATTCTTGGATGTTATTGTAAAATATATCCTTATAATTTAATTTTTATATTAATATTATTTTTTATTGTGTAAATTTACGTGGCTTGGTTAAATAAACCAAGGTCATATTAATTTGAATAACCAATTCATCTGGATAAATTATATATCCATCCATAAAATCTAAAAGGACATGACATTCGGGCACAATAACAATTCAAGTAGTAAAATCTATTTATTGGATTCTGAGAAATATCGATGCAGGAGAAAATATCTGAGTCCAAGAGTATCTGTTCAAAAAATTGCACTTGAATTTGAGGTGACGATTACTTCCACTTCTATTAGGTCAGGAGGAGGTCGACCAGATCAAGATCCAAAGATCGAAGATTGGAAAGAAACAAAAGGACCTACTTATGATTTAGATTTCTAACCATTAATATTGATGTTATGGAAGCGAGGAATAATTTATTTTTATTAACGATTCTTTCAATTATTATATTTTGCAACTGTAAGCGGCATGATAAGGAGATCATCCATGAAAAAGGGATTTCGATTAAAGTTGAAGGTATTGATGAATTCAATGATGACCCCATCGAGCTGGTATCCAATTCCCAGAGATCGCCCTACAAAAAAAACAAAGGATCGCAAGATTCTTGTATTATCATGAGGAGTTAAATGAATTGAATGGTATTGACATGGATTTGATCATCCGTGAGGGTCGTCCTCAAATGCTTACAAAAACTCCGATCAACGACATTGACCACTCCTATGGAAGGGAACCGCAAATATATTGTTGTGGTCTACAATACCGATGAGAACAGAAATCCTATTAGCTATTTCGCCCCAAGCCCAAGGAAGAGCAAATACCGAGATTAATATTCCTGCGTACCGCAACAAACAATACCTCTGTATAGTTTATTCCTATAATTCTGAGGCAGACATTCCGCCATTTGACCCATCCAATCCATTTTTAAATATTTCTGCAAGTTCTTCACTTGGCACAGACTTTTTATTTCCTACGGATATATCACCACATCTGATGATCCAAATACGGCGAACACGATGGTAATAACTTTTAAAAGAATGGTTAGTACCATTCGGTTACAATTGAATGCAAGAGGCGTATTTTCGAGAATTGTTTCCCGCTACTGTTGAGTTTCCGACAGCGAGTAGTCCTTTTAGAAATGGTACTTTTTCAGTTTTAACAGGACAGTTTACTGGATTTCAAAACCAATCGACGATCACTAGGAACACATGGATCAACCTTCCTGGAGATACCGTTCCGTCGGGTTGGGTAAAATACTATGATTTTCTCACCGTTCCGAATGGGAATCCAATTGAATTAAGGCCACAAATAAAAGGTTTGGTTTTTGGAAGCCTCACCGTAAATCCTAACAATCCTCCAAATTTAATCAGTGCACAACGTTCTATGGGAGATCATCCCTCGCTTCACTGCATTTACACCAGAACGTGGGGTTCGCTATACGGTAGAGTTACGGATGAAAGAATCAGCAATTAATTTTGCTGAATCACGCTGGCAGAGGCAACCTGAGTTTCTTCAAAGATGACAAAGGCAATAAATATAGGTTTTGGTATAACAACAATTACGTGAGCGAGAACAATGGTGGATTAAAGAACTTCATAGAGAGAGATTATTTTGACACTCGCCTACCCATATCAGAACCTCAGGCAGAATCTATGATTTGGGACCCCTGCGATTCCGTTTATCCAAGAGGCACCTGGCGTTTGCCTACCGTTGCTGAATGGACTCAGCTATTTGCAAACAACTACCGCACCACTAGAAAGAGAAAAAACCAGGTCAACGACAAAGGTTGGTATATATCATGGGAAAATGCTGCCCCAGAATCCCCAACGTATGCACACAGAAATTTAAATCTTGTTGCTGCAGGGTATCGTGATATAAATCGAACTCTACAGAATTACAAAAAATCAGGTCAGCAACTTTTTAGATAATCCGGGGGATCTTGGATATTTCAGGACTTCTGACACAACGTTATTTGCCCATATAAAATATCATGATTTTGGTCTTCCTTCTGTCCCCAGCCCTCACTTAAAATTGATAGTTTCGATGAGGTTAAGGGGAGCGAACGTAAGATGTGTACGCAAATAAAAACAAATGAAGGTGTCTAAAAAGGCACCTTCTTCTGTTTTATAGCTTTCTGGAGCTCCATTATAATTTCATGAGCAATATTAGGCTGCAAGTCGATGTTTTTGTACTTTTCAGCATGTTGATGGCTTGATTTATCGCAAACAGGGAGTTTTTGCCACCTGGTTTACCGATAAAAGCTTTGTCTTTCCACTTTTTTGCCCATTTTCTGAGGTTATGGCAATGGCCATCAAACCGAATTCCACAGCGACCTTCTCCAGACCTTTCATTGTGAACCGGGTAAACCTGTTGTTGCTTTTCATCTGACCGAAAACGGCTTCCACTTCTATGGGTCGCTTGCTCCGATGGTACATTCCCTCTTCCGACAGCAGTCTTTCCCGGGCTTTAGCCTTGAGCTTATTGAGCCTGTGGTTCACTTCAATGAGCCGATCGCCTGTAGCTTTATGGCACCCACTCCGCATCGGGCAGCCTTCGCATCGCCGAGCCTGGTAACAGCTGACCCGGGCAGTGTATCCGTTGGCACTGACTCTGGTTGCATGACCGATAAAGCTGAGCTTCTGTCCGGCCGGACATACATAATAGTCATCCTGCTGGTTGTAATATAGGTTCTGTACCGAGAAAGGATCCTGTTTATGCTTGCGTTTCTGTTCCATATGGAAGTAATTGTACTTCACAAAAGCGGTTATACCCTGTCCTTCCATCAGCTCGTAGTTCTGCTCGCTACCATATCCGGCATCTGCGACGATGGATTCACTCTGTTTTCCGTAATGGGACTCAAAGCCTTCCAGGTGTTCGGGCAGGGTTGTGGTATCTGCGGCCGTTTGATGGATGCTATAATGGGTGATGAACTGGTCTTCGGTGCTGATCTGGGTATTGTAGGCCGGTTTAAGCTGGCCATTTTTCATGTGGTCCTCTTTCATCCGCATAAACACGGCATCGGTATCGGTCTTGCTATAACTGTTGCGATCTCCCAGTACTTCCAGTTGCTCCTCATATTTCTGCAATCGGGGCAGATAGTCGTCTTCAAGCTTCCTCAGCTGCCTATCGGTGGATCTATCCACTCCTTTGAGCTTGGCATTGATCGCTCTGATCTTTTCCTTCAGCTGGGCACTATCGATGGCCTTGCTGACTTGCTGATCCCCTAATGAAGATTGGTCCTGGCTGATCTGTGCATCGATATCCGAAAGGACCGAAGCGATGTTCGCCTCCAGCTTTACCTTGTTCTTCTCGATCGATCTCTTCCAAACGAAGGTATAGCGACCGGCGGCCGATTCGATCTTGGTACCATCTACATACTGGACTTTCAGGCTGACATACTCCATGTCATGCAGCATCCGAACGATACTGGCAAACAGCTCCTGTATCTGTCCCTTAAGACGCTTTCCCCTGAAATAATTGATCGTACGGTAATCCGGCGTACTGTTGCCCGAAAGCCACATGAAATGGATGTTCTCGTGCAGGGCGCGCTCGATCTTGCGGCAAGAATAGATATTGCTCAGATACGCGTAGAACAGTACCTTGATGAGCATCCTGGGATGGAAACTGGTCGTGCCTCCGCCTTTATACTGACGGATGATATGTTCCAGATCCAACTGGTCAACAACCTGACTCACCAAACGAACCGGATGGTTCAAGGGGATACGGTCTAAAATATTCTCAGGAAAAAGACTCGGACTATTGGATGGAAGAGCTTTGAATTGTATGTTTGCCATATTGTTTTTTGGGTGCACCTTAAGATACAAAATCTTGAGGACAAAAAACAGAAAAACCCCGCCATTTTTTAATGACGGGGTTATTTTTTTAAGAGACCTTTTTAGACAGCCCTTTTTAATTTTATAACTGTTGGGCTCAAATTCATTAATAATAATTCAGAAGACCTGAATTTTGGTGAATAAAAAAACTAAATAAATAATATTTAATTTAAAAATAATTAATAGTATAATATTTACTTTTGAGAAATATTATTAAATATAAGTCGGTATTTAGAATAATTTTTCAAAAGTAATTATATATATGCGTTTAATTTTATGCCTTTTAGCCCTTGTTGTAATATCAAGCTCCTGCTCTACCCTTTTTAACGGACGAGAAAAACAAGTCAAAATTCACACGGAATACCCTGCAACGGTTCATTTTCAAAAGGGACAAACCAAAAACAACAAATAATAAGGCTTTCCTCACTGTGAAGAGGTCAAAAGATACCATTCAATTTTCAGTTTGAGAGAGATAGTACCTTACAGACCTTTACTGTAAACAAAAGAATATCTCCTAGCTTTTGGGCGAATGCATTGGCATTGTATACATCACCACTTTTGTTCTTAGTCGATGTTACTAATTCAAAACGTTTTACTTACCCGACTGATATTTATATGGATTCTCTCGAAACTAAAAAAGGATATCATACCTATGAAAGGGTAATCCCTAAAAACACCTGGGAACTACAGATCAATCTTCCTTTATTAAATATTATGAGGCACACAGATCCCTATGGATTTTACAATGCTGAGGATGGTTTCCTGGGCCTCGGAATTGGAATCAATTATTTTTATAAAGGAAATACATATTTTAATTTATCTGCACAAACTCAATTAATTGACAACGGTTTGTTTAGTTTTCTAACTCGACACAGAAAAGAAAAAAGCGACTATTTCCGCCTATTTTCCTTATCCCACAATCATAGAATCAAAAAAATTCCATGTTGGATATGGCATTTCGTATGCCTTTCACACCAAGAATTATTCTGTAGAAGTCAAGAATGGTGAAGATCCTTTGAGTTCGACATTAAACGCTACAAGGAATAACTCTATTCCCAAAAAATCGAAAATATCGGCTATAGTGTTAATCCTGAGATCTTCGAAGACAAATCTATTACAGTTAGGACATTAGGATTGTGGGTTCCAATTTCTTATGAACTAAGTAAAGAATTTAATTTATCATTTCAATATAGACCTACATTTCACAGGCTGAATGATGAAAAGAACATTAAATATGAGGATTTGTATTCAGTTGGATTGGCTTATAGATTGAGATTGTAAGGCTGTTGATATGTTACCAATAATTGGTAATGAAAAAAATTGTCTAAAAAGATAGATAAGCAACACATTGTTTTTTAATAAGTAATCTTTGTTCATTCAAAATAGCCGTGAATAAGCCACTAAAAAAGTTTCTCTCTCAAAAGGTAAGAATGACTAGCTCGCTCGTTTAATAATTACATCATTATGTCCAAATGCTATTTTGTTTACATGCTGACCAATTATAAAAGAACAGTTTTATACACTGGTGTCACTAATAATTTAAAAAGAAGAATTTTAGAACATCAATTTGACAACAATATTGGAATTCATTTACGAAACGTTACAAAGTATTCTATCTAGTTTACTATGAAACCTTTTATGATATTTTAAAAGCAATTGATAGGGAAACTGCTATGAAAAAATTGTCCCGAAAGGAGAAAGAAACTTTGATTAAAGAGTTTAATCCTGAATGGCGATTCTTGAATAAAGAGATTTAGTGAATTTTTGTATTATTTATTCAACGTTCCACCGAATTAGGCATGAATAGTTAAATAAATAGTTTCCCTCTCTTACGAGAGAGAATGACAAGGTCGCACGTTTAGTGAGGGGTGGAATTGGAAGTGAAAGTGGTCGCTGCGGCGACCACTTTCACTTCCAATTCCACCCTAGCCCACCTAGAAGACGGGGTCATTCTCGAGCTTTAGCTCGGGAAACTATTTTTTTATAATTTATTATTATATATAAATCAAAATCCAATTCCTTACATTCGGTTTATTAAATCAATCACATATTATGAAACCTGAAAGCTTGTCTCAATTAACCGACCAAGAACTTGAGATCAAATTAAAATCCTTAAAAAACAATAAAATTATAGATGCAACCCTGATAGGATTGAGTTTTGGAATAGTATTTTACGCTCTGATAAACAAAGGATTGGGATTATTTTCGATTCTACCTATTATCTTTGCATATATCGTTTTGAGGAATTCAAAGAATAATAAAATATTGGAAAATGAAATCCAAAAAGAAATGGATTCAAGGATTATTAAATAAAAAAATAAGCTGGTGACCCCTTGGACCACCAGCTTTACATATATAGAATTAATAACCTCCTCCCCTATACATTCAACCTTTCCAACATTTTCATCCGAACATCAGTCTGATGGTTGACGAGTTTGTCATAGTCAGAAGCTTTATCAAAAAGCTTGATGGTGACCACAAATAACTCAATCGACAAGAAGAAAAGAAGAATAGAGCATAGACGGTAAAACCGATTGTTGAACTTGTAATGACATAATGTAGAATATTCAATTCGTCGATAAATCCCGAAGATTTCCTCAGATCTTTCTCTTTATTGGCCTTGATGGAATCCAAAGATCCAATAGTCTTGAATTTTTGGGCATTTAAAATGTTTATCTGTTCATTGATCTGCTCCAATTCACGTTTTTTCGGGTTTTCATTAACCATCTTGTTGGTCGAATTGGTACTATTTATTCTTTTGCCTTCGTTATCCCTAGTCACTGATGTATTCGTATATGAAGTCACGATTACCGGGTTTTTCTGCAAATCATCTGAAAGCTTCTGAGACCGCTGTTCTAATTGAAAAATACTGCTGTCAATGGTGTTAACCTGTTGATCAATATCCTTTTCAGAATTTTGAATGGCAATCTTTACTCTTTCTTCCATGATCTGCGTTTTCCGAAGTTCAATATCATCTTTGAAGAGAATCTGATCTAGAATAAACGAACCCAATATAGCCATTACTATTGCCAGGGTAATCCGAAATCCAATGGACCATTTATTGACTTTGGTTGAAAGAATAATTATCCTTTCGATCTGTATGACGACGAATGCTGCTATCAAAGAAGCTAACAGCCCTCCGAATACACCAACATGCAGATAATTTGTTGCAAATGAATATGCGATAAACATCCAAACCAAAACAATCAAAAGAATGGCTGAAGTGAATTTCTTCACAGCCTTAGAGCTTAATTCGCTGGAATGCTGAACAAGGTAATAGTTGTAACCTGTAAGGAAGCAACCGAACCTGAGCCATAGATTTTTCTTCATGTTAAAACTCTTTTGAAAGTAAGGTCCTTTGTGTAATGGATGCCAAACCTTTGGTGAAACCTCTATTATAAGCCAAAATAGCACGCTCAAACAATCCTGAATCCGTTTTTAGAGATTCTTCAATTTGTTCAACTTTCTTGATATGGTTCTCTAGATCTTCCTTCTTGGAAAGAAGCTCCTCAACTAAATCTATTAATCCAGATCTTTTTCTCGAGCTAACATGGAATTCAAGTTCTTTCAGAAATGACTCGTGATAGGTCTTTACTTTTGAAATAATGATTTCAAGATCAAATTTTATCAATCGGAGGTTATCTTCTTTGTATTTGTCATCGGGGCTGGTGAGAGCATCATTGAAACCCTTGGATTCAAAATCTGATTGAAGGTAAGAATAGATAGCGTTGATTCCTGTGAACGAATTTACTGGAGCTGTCCAATCTTGGACGGTGTCCTTTTCAACGAAAACATCTTCAGGAATTGGTGGTAAATGTCCATTGATAAGAGCATCTTCAGTAGAACTGCCGTTTTGCTTTTTCTTAAAGAAATTAAATAGACTCATTAGATTAAATGTATTTGGTTGGTATTTTATATTTACGGTGACCTCGTTTATGGCAAACTTCACACAGTGTTATCAACAATTCATTTGGATAGTCCCAAGGTTCTTTAAATCGGTTCAACCTATTAATAAAGTGATATTGACGGTGATGAACCTGCAAGCCATGGACATCTTGACAAATAACGCATTTGTTCTGATCCCTGTCCAGGATCGACTTGCGCTTTTGTTTCCACTTAATATCAAATAGTGAGGCACCATATGAACCATGTGTTTCGGGAACTTTCATGGAAAATTAGATTAATAATAAATGTGACTTAGTTAGTTAATCTAAAGTAAGAAACCTAATGTAATTATTTGTGAATGAGGGTTGATATTGGCTTTTTAAAGCCAAATAAAATAATTTTTGTAGAGGAATTATTATCTATTATGCAGTTATTAAATTTTTTACCGATCAGGAATAATTAGTTTTGAAAAGACATAAAACATTTCTCGAGCTATTTCAACACTTTTTGCTTTGTAGATTTCATTCTGATCTTTGCGGTTATCTGATATTTTTGGGTCATCATACATTATTGAGATTCTACGTTCACAGCCCGGAACATACGGACAACCCTCATCAGCTTGAGAACATGTCATTATAGCTGCGAAACTTGATTCAGGATTAAATGATGAATCAAAAGTCTTAGAGAATCCAATTATTGGCATATCAGTCGCTGAATATTTAATAGCATATATAGGATTTATTCCCGGAGAGATTTTATCAATTTTAAAACCCTGATTGATTAGAATCTCTATAACTTTTGGATATACAGCGGTACTTTCAGTTCCTCCTGAATAACAATGAACACCTTTCACTTTATAATATGAGGATGCTACCTGAGCCCAAATTTGTGAAAAATGACTTCTTCTGGAATTATGGGTGCATATAAAATTTAGGTTAATGGGCTTGTTTAGCGAAATTTTATCCTGAATATATATTATAAGTATTTGGAGGATCTCTTTCCGATCCACCGATATATCTTTGTTTGCTATATGCGAATCTATAAATTCTAAGAGATTAAGATACATATAATCGTTTGATTAGCAGCAGCCAGAATTTGGAGTGCAGCATCCACTTCCCAAAGTTGATAATTTAATTTTCTGTTTCTCATGAGGAATTCCACAAGAATCCTCAGCAAGACAAGCCGTAAACTTATTCTTTAAGATAAATTGGCTGCCATCAAAATCGAGATCATATTTTCCTATAGTCCCTTCTTGGTACTCAACTTCTACCTCCCCTTCTTCGATTCCTAATTTGTCTTCAGAAAGCTTTATAATATTCAGCAATTTCGAAGGTTTTAATCGATGGTCAAAATCATTTGCATTCCATAATTGGAAATTAATAATCCTTTCTTCCCTGATTACTCCACCGCAATCAATGAATTTCTTATTTATCTGACCTATTTCTGTTACATGAAAATGCTCAGGGACTGTTGTTCCATTTTCTAACTTGAATTCAACATTATCCAAGGTTGTTAATATTTCTTTAATTTCTGATAGTTTCATAATATATTTATTTAAATAGTAATATTGCAATATGACGATGTAAGCATTTAAAAAAAATGCTAACAGCATTTATTCATTTTAATATTTTGATTAAAAAATAGATTTAATTCTGATTTTAAGTTGTTCCATACTTCTAAATCTATACAATAACAGACAGATTTACCTTCAATGGTGCCTTTAATGATTCCCAAATTCTTTAATTCTTTTAAATGTTGTGAGATCGTAGCTTGGGCTAATCCCAATTCATCTACCAAATCATTACAAATACAAGATTGTTGATTAATTATATATTGAAGAATCGAAATTCTAGCTGGATGTCCTAAAACTTTTAAAGGTTGAAGCAATCCTATTCTGTTCTTCCGTATATATTTCGGTTTTTGTAATTCCCATATCGCAATATTACGATATTAAAATGTAGTTACAAAACTTTAAAAATAATTGTTGTTAGATTTAGTAAATTAAATTTTCAAATAACAGAATACAACTAATGCAGAAGTTTTAGGAGGAAATAGCCAAATTGGTAAAAATTAAAAAGAGAAATAAAACAATGTTTTAACATGAAAGACTTCTTTAAAGAACTATTCGAATATAGCCATCATTATAACCAAAAATTAATAGAGATAATTCAAAATAACCCTGAAAATATATCTGATAAAGCTTTAAAAATATTCAGCCATATATTGAATGCTCATCATGTTTGGAATAATCGTTTGATTGGAAACATCCCAAAATATGGAGTTTGGAAGGAACATGCTCCCGACGAAATGATATTTATAGAAAACCAAAATTTTGAAGAAAGCCTACGTATTCTAGAAACTTTAGACTTAAATGAAACCATTGACTACAGAAATACTGCAGGCAAACAATTCAAAAATGGAATCAGAGATATTATTTTTCACATCATTAATCATTCTACTTATCATCGAGCGCAGATAGCTACTGAGTTTAGAACTTCTGGTTTAGAACCATTGATGACAGATTTTATTTTTTATAAACGTTGATAAATTAGCATTCTTTAATTCTTTGGAAGAATTAAAATGAAATGCCACAGCGTTGTTGTTTATTCCAAAACTTTAAAAAGATATTCAATGTTAAATAAGTTAAATTAAACATTCAGAAAACATTTCAATAAATGCAAGTAATTTTAGGAGCAAATGGGCAGATTGGTGAGGTGTTAGCCAGAGAATTAAAAAGGAACTTTACTTCAGATATAAAAATAGTTAGCAGAAAACCGCAAAAAGTAAATGATACCGATATCCTGTTCTCTGCTGATCTAACCAATCGAGAGCAAGCTATAGAAGCTGTTAAAGGTTGTGAAATTGCATTTTTCACCCTTGGGTTACCTATTAGCTCTAGCATGTGGGAAGATCAATTTCCAATTATCGTTGAGAACGTAATTGAAGCTTGTAAAAAAGAAAAAACGAAATTGGTTTTCTTTGACAATACTTATATGTATCCTCAAGATGACCGAAAACTTACTGAATCTACTATTTTTCAACCCTTGGGAAGAAAGGGAAAAGTAAGGAAAAAACTCGCTGAAATGGTTCTGGAAGCAATGACAAAAGGAGAATTGGAAGCTGTAATCTGTAGGGCTCCGGAATTTTATGGACCGGGAAAAACACAGAGCATAACAAATACACTCATTTTTGACAATATTAAAGCAGATAAAAAGCTTAAAGTACCAATTTCTGCCAACAAAAAAAGAAGCCTGATTTGGACCCCAGATGCTAGCCGAGCTACTGCCTTAATCGGAAATACACCTACTGCTTATAGTCAGACCTGGCATCTACCAGTGGATTCACAGCACCCAACTTATAAGGAACTTATTCAAATCTGTTCTAAAGTATATGGAAGAGATTTTAAATTTACTGTTATTCCTAAAATCATATTCCAAATTGGTTCCCTTTTTAGTTCTAAACTAAAAGAACTTCTAGAATTGCTGCCTAGGTATGAGCATGATAATATTTTTGATGATTCGAAATTCAGGTCACATTTTCCTGAATTCAAAGAGACGAGTTACCAAAAAGGAATTGAAGAAATTAAAAGAAATAGTTAATATGAAATCGATACTCATTATTGCAACAAATGTAGGAAAATATGTTGATCCTGACTTAAAGACAGGATTATGGCTCAGTGAATTGACTCATATTTACAAGGAAGCAACAGATAAAGGATGGGCTGTAACCATTGCAAGTCCAAAAGGCGGAGTAATTCCTATTGATCCTGAGAGTTTGAAACCTTTAATGTTGGATAAGATTTCAAAGCAATATTACAATGCCCCAGATTTCATGGCATTGTTGAATAATTCAAAAAATCTAGCAGATGTAAAATCGATAGATTACGACAGCATTTATTTGGCAGGCGGTCATGGTACGATGTATGATTTTCCTGATTGCCCTGAGATTCAAGAAATTGTCCGCAATCAATATCAGGCAAATAAAAATGTTACTGCCATTTGTCACGGTGTCGGAGGATTGTTAAATGTAAAGCTTACAAATGGAGAATTTCTGATTAAAGGAAAGTCAATGACAGGCTTCGATTGGGTTGAAGAAAAATTAGCAGGTCGTAAAGATGAGGTACCTTTCAACTTAGAAGAAGCAATTAAAGAACGAGGAGCAAATCTAAAAAAAGCATTGATTCCAATGACATCAAATACAGTTATTGACGGAAATTTAATTACCGGCCAAAATCCCTTTAGCTCGAAAGAAACGGCCAAGGTACTAATCGAGGAATTAAGTAAATAGTATCCACAGATTTCTTGAAGAAAATTCTTCTGAAATTAATGAGAAATCCCAATTTCTTTGTAACTTAATATTATTCATAATAAAACATCCCTATGTTGACAGAAATTAACCATTCTGTCAATTTTTACTTGCAATTAAGTAAATCCTTGCTACTCCCTATATAATTCGTTAAAATTTTCATGCAGACTACTGTGTAATAATTTTGGTTATTACAATTTTTAGCATCCTCCTATTTGTATGTGAATTTTTTGATGTGGACCTGAATAATATAAACCCTAAATAATATAGACATGGAATTGCTTGAAAAAATCCTCAGCATCAATTCGAATTACATTGTAATCGGATTATTGGTTTTCTTCTTTACAATGGAGCAGATTACATCCAATCCATTTTCCTTCAAAAAAAGAGGTGGACACCTGTTTCAGAACATGTTGTTCCAAATAATTCTTGTCCTACTCAACATTTCTGTTGTAGTACTGCAAGTTTATTTGATAGAATGGCTTAATGAACGTAGAATTGGACTCTTATTTTTGGTAGAATTGCCAATATGGGTAAAGTTGATCCTTGGTGTAATGCTTTATGATTTTACAACTTATTGGATTCATATTGCAGCACACAAAGTACCTATTATGTGGCGACTACATCGTGTCCATCATAGCGATACGTCTATGGATTCTTCTACAACCTTTAGATTTCATCCATTAGAAATGATTCTGGTATACGAAGTTGGAAATGTCATCTGTGCAGGGGTATTTGGAACAGATGTATTAGCCTTGGGATTATACTATTTTATCCTAAATATCTTTCTTTTCCTTGAACATTCCAATTTGCATTACCCTAATTGGCTAAACAAATCGTTAGGTTTATTTTTTGTGACTCCAGACCAACATAGAGTACACCACCAACAAGATCAATATTACACTGACTCCAATTTTGCTGATATATTTATTATCTGGGATCGTATTTTCGGAACTTACAAAACTCTTCCGGTTGAAAAAATGAAATACGGATTAGCCGAGTTCGAAGGAACCAAAAAACAAGGATTTCTATTTTTGATGATAAGTCCCTTTATAAATATCAAAAGAATAAAATCTGACAAAACATAACTGTAAGAAAATCATATCGTTCTCTCAAAATTGTAACTAAACAGTTGATTTTAAGCAAAACTCAGTCACATTTTGTATATTTATTAAAACCTAATTCATTGAGAATCAACTATCCTTAAATCTAAGTGATATGACGGAGGACGAAAAAATAGATATAAAAGAAATCAACATGCAGATCATTGGCAACAAAGGATATCGATATATCGACTGGTTGCCAATTCTGGAAGATCCAAATATTAGGTCCTTATCTGAAGTCAAAAGTAGGATGGCTATCCTTTTGGCTTTGGTCAATATTTCATTGGATGCGCCAATGGAAGTGATCCGAGATTGGCTTTTCGACAACAACCTGTCAAAACACCTCTCCAAAAAGGAAGAGTCAATATTTGCCAAGAATGATGATGAAATTACTCAGGATGACAAAAATAGACTTCGTTGGTATTTGGAAGGTTTGTGGGCATTAATGTGGGCAACAAATCTTACAAATGAACTCAAGGAAAATGAGTGGTGTGGGGATGATATGGCGTCCCTCCTACCAAATATTGAAAATGATGACGACACCGAAAAGATAGATGCAATTACTGAATTGAGGTCAGAAAGAGAATTATATATTATGCTAGACTATCATTATCGCTTGCACTGGTACTGTGTGGATGAAAGGATCAATGGAAAGCAAGCTAAAATCAACGAGGGAATAGTGTACGAAAGAAGATATGTGTTGGAATGGCTAATGGATAAAGATTCGGATTGGGATGATGTAGGAATGAGTACTTAATTATTGTACCCAAGGTCTTCATGTTAATAGGCCATGAGTAGAAAAAAATAGCCAATTTTAATAAAATTGGCTATGATAATTTTTCCTTAAATTTTCTTAATTCTTCATCGATCAAGTCTGGCCATTTCTGGAGTCCTTCTCGGATTACTTGCTCTCCAAAGGTTGCATCTTCTTCCTTAGTTTTCAGCATTGCTTCCTCTTGCAATTGATTTAAATATTCTGCCGTAGGCGGTTCATTGTTTGAAGAAGAATTTTGTTCTAGTGCGTCATTTCTGTTTTCCATGGTTAAAATTGTACAATAATTAAGCCACGCTATTGATTATTTTCATTATCAATAATTTTTATAACTTTTGCTGGTATTCCACCCACGACGGTATTTGCGGGAACATCTTTGGAAACTATTGCTCCTGCCGCAACGACTGCGTTTTCTCCAATAGTAACTCCAGGAAGAATAGTCGCATTTGCACCTATCCAAGCATTCTTTTTGATAGTTATGCGACCAGGAACTAATGAATGTCTCTTTTCTATTTCTAAAGGATGGCCTTCAGATAAAAGGCTAACCTTCGGTGCTATTAACACATGGTCTTCTATGGTAATCCCACCAAGCCCAAGGAAAACGCAATCGAAATTTATAAATACTGACTTTCCAATCTTAATATCCTTCCCATAATTGATATAAATCGGTGTAAAAACATCTGTTGATTCATGAATTTCTGCTCCAACGATTTCTGATAGGATTTTTCTGATCTCATCAGGCTCGCTGGAAGCATTCATCTTTAACAATAATTCTTTAGTCTGATACGATGCCTCTCGCATTTTATATCCTTCAGGATCTGATCCAGCAATGGTTTCACCACCTTTTAACCTTTCAAAAATATCTTTTTTTGGATTGTCCATATAGGTTGATTTAAGTTTATTAAAGTTATTAAACATTCCAAAAAAACACTAAAATTATTCTATCTGATATTTTTTTAACATCTTTTCCAAATATCCATTTCTGATATTCCAATAAGCAACCATATTGAGGACAGGCTGGGCCAAAGACAATAAACCTGTCGAATAGGAATTGTTCAATTTTACAAAAAGAGCTAAATCTTTAAATTTCTTGGGTGTACCTGAATTTGTACAAAGGCCATCAAAAGAAAGGTTCTTTGAGAACAATATTGCTCGTTCAAAATTTTTATTCCCAGGACTTACCGTTACGATAAGAACACAGTTTTCTTTAGTTATATTATGAAAATAGTGGACATCCAATGCGTTTATTGTAATTGAATCTCCCACATTTAGATTATAAACCTTTCCATTGCAGCCTACCTCCAACTTCCCAGAAAGTATTAAAAATGATTCTGAAAATTCCTTATGGTAGTGTTTAGGAGTTCTTTCTTGAGGTTTTACAACAAATTCAATTTTAGTGATATCTTGATTACTTTTAGACTCCATTAGTCTTATTCCTTTTTCCATAGCATTGTTTTTTACAAAGCTAATTTGGAATCGGGCACCAATTCATTCACCCAAGTTAAGAAATGAATTAAGCTAATCGGGATCTAATTCTGCTCAAAGATTGAGGTTTTATACCCAAATAAGATGCAATGTGATATTGGCTGATACGCTGGATTAACTCTGGTTGTTGTTCAAGAATTTTTAAATACCGTTGTTCTGGACTATGCGAATAAAAAGATGTCAATTCTTGAAGATAGTAAATGAACAAACCTTCCATAATTTTTCTCCCAAATTTTTCTCCTTCATTAAATTCCTCGTAGAATTTTTCAAGTCCCTCCCTTGAAATAACTAATATTTCAGAATCTTCTAGCGCCTGAATACTTTTTGTGGAAGGCGTTTTTGTCAAGAAGCTCTCATGATTACTGATATATTCATTTTCTTTAGAAAACGCAAATGTCTTTATTTCTCCATCCTCATTGAGGTAATATCGAAACAGACCGGAATTAATAAATCCTACGGAATTGGCTACCTCTCCTTCTCTCAAAAAAAACTCATTCTTCTTTATACTTTTAAATAAGAATAAGGATTCTAATTCAATTTTTTCTTCTTCTGATAGATGGATATATGAAGATATATTTGACAAAAGCTTCTTATACATGGAGTTAAATTTAAGAAAATGAAATTCGTGACACTCTTACTTAAACCACTTTTTTGTTAAATGGTGTTAAATCTATCATTCCATAACACGAAAAACATCACCCCGCCGTTATTATTACAAAGAAAGCAAAAGAGTAAAAAGAGTATATAATTTCATAATTTAGGTTAATAATTGGTTTGGTAAAAATCCTGAGCTTCCCCAGCTCAGGATTTTTTTTTATAATTCATGTAACCTTTTTCTCCATATTGTACACTAATGTATAAAAACGAAAATTATGCAACCATTTGAAGCTTTAATACCGATATCATTCTTTGCATGTATTGTATTGTGTGTATTTTTTATCAGTAAGTATCGGTCAGAAACTATTACCAAATTAGGAGGTCCAATTCCAAAATCTCCACGAAATAAAAACGCTTGGAAAAGAGTAGGAATTGTTATCATTGGTTTGGCTATAGGTCTTTTATTATCAGGAGTATTGTTTGCGACCAATGTCTTACTTGACAACAATGACTGGACAGGATTTATTGTAATGGGTTTATTGTCGTTGACAGTAGGTTTATCCTTGATCATTGCAGATAAACAAACAGAGCAAGACGAGCAAAACATTGATGGATAGTCTATACATAGACAAAGTCCTTTCTGGAGACAGCCATGCTTTTGGTTACTTTATAAGTAACTACAAGGACATGGCATTCTCTGTTTCATTATCAATCGTCAAGAACGAACTGTTGGCAGAAGAGGCAACTCAAGAAGCTTTTATACAAGCTTATCTTTCCCTCAAGACCTTCAATGCCAATTCTAAATTCAGCACTTGGTTTTATAAAATAGTAATTCGCTGTTCTTATAAATTGATCAGTAAAAAGAATATGATGCAGGTTGAATTTGATGTCAATCATCATGATGCTGAAATCGATGAAAATGCTCTACAAACTTTATTGATAGAAGAACAGAAGCAAATGATCAACGAGGTTTTGATGAAGATGCCAAGCAATGAATCATTAGCATTAAGACTTTTCTATTTGGAGGAATTATCTGTTCAAGAATTATGCGATATTACAGGATGGACAATCGCAAACTCTAAAGTAATCCTACATCGAGCAAGGAAAAGAATGGCGTATGAATTAAATAAAGAACTAGACAATGTACATTATGGAAGAAAACAAGGATAAATTCAAAGAGATAATGTCAATGGCTAAAGTAGAATTGCCATTTGAAGATTTTGATTCCAAGGTAATGGCTGAAATCCATAAAATAGAAGCAGATAAACAATCCATTTCCAAAACTCGGAAATATGCCCTATTATCATTTTTCTTTGGAGCTTTGTTTGGTTTAGGAATGAACTATTTATTTATGGAACTTATTTCCTCTAAAATCACGGATGCTACTGTTAAGAATTACCTAATGATTCTTTCACAGATGATATATGTAATTCTTTTCGCTTTGCTGATCGATAAAATCCTAAAATTAAGAAGGTTTAAAAGGGAGGCCAATATATAAAACTAAGATTACTAAATTCTTAAGTTTATCATAAAACCCGTCTATTTTAACATTATTGTGTTAATATTTTTTACTTTTATTTAAAAATAAATAATCTATGTTAGAATTCGGGCAATATAAGATTTTAAAGTTTGTTAATACGACGATGGATTTTGATTATTATTTCCAGATGGTGAATGATGAGAAAGTAATGGAAATGATCACTGGAAAACCTCTAGATTATGCTGAGGCAAGGGAGGATTTCAAAAATCTTTTAAAGATAAATGCCATTTCACCAAACTTTGGCACCTTCAAAATCATTGATAAAACAAAAGGATGTCTCGTTGGTCTCGCGAAGCTTGAAATAACTGAATCTAAAACAGAAATCGCAGAATTGGGTTATATAATTATTCCAGAATATTGGGGCAAAGGGATCGGTACTTTGATTTCAACAAATTTGGTGAGTTATGCAAAGTCTACAAAATCCTTAAAAGGACTGTTTGCAATTATAGACCCTAAAAATATAGCCTCAAGAAAGATTCTGAATAAAAATGGATTCCAGTTCCGTGAATACAAAGATTTTGATGGCTTGCCCGGAGAAATCCTAGAACTGGTTTTTTAAATGGGTATTAATTAAGCGATTAATGGATAATAGGAACAACAACTACTTCGTTTTAACGGGTGGACCTGGGACTGGCAAAACCACAATTTTGGAAAATTTGAAAAACAAGAATTATTTATGCATTCCAGAAGTAGCCCGAGAAATCATAAAAGATCAAGTTCAAAAAAGAGGCTCAGCCCTTCCCTGGGCAAACAAAGAAGAATATGCACAAATGATGTGGCAGGAGTCTGTCCGTTCTTACCAAGAAACAGTTGAAAACAATACGGGCGGAAAATATCTTTTTCGATAGAGGAATATTGGATACCATCTGTTATATGGAAATGGAAAACTTAGCAGTCCATGATGAACAGGAAAAATATCTAATGACATCCTTGTACCGAAGAATATTTATTTTACCACCTTGGAAAGAAATCTATGTAACCGATGAAGAAAGGAAACAATCCTGGGAGGAAGCACTGAACACCTATGATGCGATGCGCAAAGTTTATGACAGATATGGTTACGATGTATTGGAGGTACCTAAGGAAGATGTTGAGAAAAGAGTAGAATTTATTTTAAGAAATATATAAAACAAAAAAGGCTATCAAAAAATTTGATAGCCTCTTTATCATTAAATCAAACTCTTAATTGGTAGCTTGATAGTCTTTGTTTTGAGTTAACTCTGGATTACGTTGAAGTTCATCCAATGAAATCGGCCATAAAAGATCTGAATCTTTAAATGTTGCACCTGAAGCATTTTGTGCTCCCACAAGATTTACCCAGGTAATTTTCCCTTTTTCTGTAGTAGAAATATTAGGGAATTTTCCAGTTCTTAAGCAGTCGTCCCACATTTTGAATTCCAATGGCAATTCACGCAATCTTTCGTTCCATACCTCTTCAACGAATGCATTCAGAGATAAACCTTGAAGTTCAGTAGTAAATTGTGCTACTGTTTTATTCGTAGTAGAAGCTCGAGCTTTAATCCTTGCCAAGTATCCAGCAGCTTCAGCTGTTACCGCATTGCTTGCCTTAGCAGTACTTTCAGCAGCAATTAATAATGCTTCTGCATAGCGGTAGATATTCCAATCTTTCGTACCACGACCAGTATTCAATAATGCACTTTCGTCAACAAAATACCATACACCCGCATCATCAGATTTCCATACTTTGCCCGTATTAGGGTTTTTATATTCCCAATGGAAGAATTGGTTAGGTTGAATCCTTAAGTCATCCGCTTTATATACATTCAAGAATCTTTTTGTTGGACCGTACACTCTTTCAAAAATAGAATACTTATCGAATACAGCAGTTGCCGATCCGTTGAATGCATAAGTTGTCCACCATCCACTTGAATTAATTGCGCCATCAAATTCATATGCATAGATACTTTCTGCTAAGTCATCCGTTTTTCTTAATTTATTGTATGCACTGTTCATCTTCAAATCATCATTGGCTGTAAGCCCATGAGCAGAATTAACGACCATTTTTGAATAAGTCGCTGCATCAGCAAATTTACCCTGTTGCAAATAAACATTCGCAAGAGTCATCGCAGCCACATATTTGGTGATTCTCTTTTTGTTGTCAGTGAAAGTCACTGCAGGCAAAACCTCTACTGCCTCTTTTAAATCCGTTTCAATTAATTTGTAAACATCAGCTGCGGCAGTACGAGTAAGATAAAGATTACTTAAGTCCTCCGTAGGTAAAGTTGGCATCGGAACATCTCCAAAGGTCTTCACCAAATAGAAATAATTGAAAGCTCTGAAGAATTTTGAAGTTGCGATAAGTACTTTTTTATTTTGTTCATTTGGCATAGCAATATCCGGAATATGCAAAATTCCTCCATTGGCTATATTAATGGCAGAATAACCATCATCCCAAATGGAATTCATCGTATTGGAAACAATACGTGTATTTTGTTGCCTGACCAATTGGCGTGAATATGCACATACCAATTCTTGGTTTTCGTACGAGTTGGTAAAATAACCCGTTAAAAAAGTAGGAATTGATGCCGTAGGACCCAAATATGCACTTCCGGCATTACCATAACGTACTGGTGCACCACGACGATATAGCGCATTGACATTTGCTGTTGCCTGTGCCTCTGTTTTAAAGAAAACTTCTAACTGCTCATTCGAATCAGGGTTCTCTTCCAAAAATTTCTCACATGAACTTAAACTCAAAGCTCCAGTAAGAAGTATAGCGATTGCAAAATTTTTAGTTTTCATAATAATGTTTCTTCAAGAAATTATAAAGTCAAATTAAGGCCGAATGTGAATGTTTTTGCTCTAGGGTAAGAGAAGAACGTTACGTTTTGACCAAACTTATATTCACCTTGTGAAGAACTTTCTGGATCGTATCCCTTAAATTCTTTACTTGTAAATAACCAAGGATTATTAGCACTTGCATAAATACGCAATGCCGAGAATCCCATTTTACTTAACAAATCAGGCTTGAAAGTGTAACCCAATTGAATCAAGTTAACACGGATATATGATCCATCAGCGATCCATTGTGAATCAACGTTAGTATCCTGTCCAGCGTGACCATTGTTTGTTAAATAAATCGCTTGTTGCATAGTATTTGGATTTGAACCATTATATGCATCAGTCAAAATCTCTGTCAAACCATTGGTGATACCAAAACGGTCATAAGTCGAGTGATAAAACTGTTGCAATGTTTCAACTCCATATACATACTGAAGATCAACGGTTAAATCAAAGTTCTGATAGTTCAGGTTGTTGATAAAACTTCCTGTCCAGCTAGGAACACCTTTACCTAAAATCTCTTGGTTAGTTGAACGGTTTGGTCTACCAATTTTATCCTCTGGAATATCACCGTTTTCGAAATCTTGAACAGTATAAATGCCATTTCTCTTATAACCATAGAAACTATTCAAATCCTCGCCTACTCTGATGATACCATTTGGTCCACCAACCCAGTGATTGATTAAAATATCCTCGTTGTTTGCTCCTAGTTTAATTACCTCATTTTTGTTATAACTACCATTTAAAGTCACATTCCAATTGAAGTCTTCCGAACGAACTGGTGAACCATTTACTAAGAATTCAACCCCAGAATTTCTAACAGCACCAATATTTCTCCAAACACTGCGGTAACCCGTTGCTGTTGGAACTGGAGATTCTAACAATAGATCTGTAGTTGTTTTTCTGTAATATGAAACATCAAAATTCAAACGATTTTGGAAAAATCCTAATTCGATACCAGCATCATAAGTTTTAGTTTTCTCCCATTGTAAACTCGAGTTACCAAGATTACCTACAAAAGCTGATGGTTCACGGATTCCTCCTAACAAGGTCGTTCCAGCGTTAATCATAAATAATGAAGAATATGGATTGATCTCTGAGTTCCCAGTTACACCATAACTTGTGTGAATCTTAAAGTTACTAACCGTAGTTTGGTCCTTCATGAAATCTTCATTTGAAACATTCCATGCTACACCCGCAGAAGGGAAGAAACCATATTTCTTATCCTTACCGAATTTTGAAGATCCATCAGCACGAGCTGTAACTGTTAATGAGTAACGATCGTCGTAGCTATAGTTACCACGTACAAAGTATGAATTCATCGCCCATTTATTAGCTCCAGAACTTGGTGATCCAGGGATAGAACCAACACCTAGGTTGTTATACTCATATGCATCAGATGTAAATCCTTCTGTCCTAGCTGAAAAACCAAAATATGTACGTGCTTGCCAAGAAAGACCCGCCATTGCATTGATTCTATGCTTATCAAATGCTTTGTTATACGTTAAATAGGTTTCTTCTTGCCAATACAGGTCATTCCAGCTATTTACTTCAGCCCAGCCATTTGGCCTTGAAATATTGTTCAAAGTAATAGATGAATAACCTCTGTATTCTTTTCTATGGTTGTCAATACCAAATTGCGTTTTCAAATCTAATCCATCAGCTAAATGGAAAGTCAAAGCCGCATTACCAAAGATCTGTGTATTATAACGCATTCTTTTTTGAAGATCTAGGATGGATACTGGATTTGCCATACCCTCAAATCCCAATACATTGGAAACTGTCGAGGATGAAGAATTGGTATATACACCATCAGGTTGGTAAACTGGTAACCAAGGAAGCATTTCAATCATCGTACGACGTGCATCCTGTCCACCACCATCTTCAGGAGTATGACGGCCCCAAGTATGGTTCACCAATAAATTAATGCTAGATGATAACCAATCTTTAACTTTGGAATCATAAGCCAATTTACCATTCACCCGCTTACTGTAAGTATTGTTTACAACCCCTTGGTTTTCAGAATAGTTTAAGAAAGCACCAACAGATGAATTCTCATCTCCTTGTTGAATATCGATTTGATGATTGTGTGAAAGAGAATTTCTGGTAGCCTCTCTCTGCCAATCCGTATTGTACAATGGGTTACCATTAGCATCAAAGTAATTTGGATCATTGAACCACGACTTTTTGTCTAGGCTCCAAGATTTTCCTTGCCACTTGTTTTCATTTTCCAACCCGATCATAAAAGCATCTACCCACTCTTGACCAGAAAGTACATCCATATATCTTTGAACAGAATTACTGCTCACTGATCCTGAATAGGTTATCGTTCTTCTACCATCTTTATTTCCTCTTTTAGTAGTAACCAAAATAACACCGTTGGCACCTCTTGCTCCATAAATAGCTGCAGAAGAAGCATCTTTTAATACCTCAATGCTCTCAATATCATTTGGATTCAATAGGTGAAAATCTTGCATTACCACACCATCTACAACATATAATGGGTTGGAGGAAGAGTTGATCGTATTTGTACCACGGATTAACACACGGTTACCATAAGCACCTGGCTGACTCGAGTTTGAAAAGATGTTTACACCGGGAGCTTTACCCCTTAAGTTTTCTAAAGGACTGAAGGATTGAACCTTGATCATGTCCTCTCCTTTTACATTGGAAATAGAACCAGTTACATCTGATTTTCTCATTGTACCATAACCCACGACCACCAGCTCTTCGATTTGTTGATCCGAGCTTTGAAGGGAGAAGTTCATCGTACCAGAACTAACGGTTTTCTCTTGAGACTGATAGCCCAAGAAGTTGGCAACGATTACCTGTCCAGAACTGGCTTCAATGGAGAAATTACCATTGTCATCTGTTTGAGTAGCCACTCTTGTTCCTTTTACCGAAATGGTTACACCGCCCATTGGCTGATTGTTTCCAGCATCACGAACAACACCCGAAACCGTTTGCTGTTGTAATTTAGAGGTCAGGAATTTGTTGGGACCCAAACTAACATGAGCGTTAGCAGGACTGTAACTTGTTGCGAGGAGCACTAAAGGAATAATCCATAGTCTGTTTCCTCTACGAGTAAATTTGTCAGAATTCCACATAAGAATATAGTTAATAATAAATAATGCTAAAACGATTTATAAATTTGGCTCTAAAAATTGTTCGTATAGACCGACAAGCAGTCTATATCAGGTTTTATTTTAGTTGTCAATGTTGACACTAAATAACACAAAAATTTGAATTGATTTATAATTTTTTTAAAAATTTTTGACCTGAATCAATAAATTTTTATAATTAAAAAAAGAGTATTAAATTAATTTTAGTTAATTACTAATCAATCTCTCAAATTGATTGTTTAGACAATTAATTATTTATTCAATGAAAACACTTGTTTTTCAGAAATAAAGAATACTTAAAGCATCATGATTTTTACGCAAAAAATGATATTTCCATTTCTTTTAAGATTGGCAATAATGTTGAGAATTTTTAAGACGGGTATTTTTAGCTATAAAATAATTACCTATATATTTTTTGAAGCTAAAAATGAAATATCTTGTACTTCAAGGACATGTTTATTATAACCATGAATTGATACGGCTATCATAGCTTTACCCACTTCTTCTAAAGTCAAGAAATAAGTTTTGCTGAAAGGTCTCAGAATCGGGTATAAAGAAGTGATAAATCTAAACAATGGTTTTACATTTTTTGCGCCTGGGGTTGGCCGCATAAAAGCAGGACGAAAATTATATACGGCTTTAAATGGTAATTTCATCAGGTCATTTTCTGTCTTTCCTTTGACCCTAGCCCACATGCTCCTGCCCTTTTCAGAACTGTCGGTACCACTTCCAGAAACATAACAAAAGGTTATATCAGAATTAATTTTTACCAATTTTTGGGCGAATGAGAGTGTTAAATCATAAGTCATTTTGGTATACTCCTCCTCATCCATTCCTACAGAGGAAACTCCAGCACAAAAATAACAAGCATTATAGTCCAGTAGATCATTGCCCAGTTGGTCAATCTCTAGGATGTCCGAAAGTATGACTTGTCTTAATTTAGGATGCTGTAATGGATATTCCCTTCTATTTACGATCAAAACACTTTCCACTTCTGGATTGATTAAACATTCCTGAAGTACTCCCTCACCAACCATACCTGTGGTACCTGTGATTATAACTTTTACCTTTTGCATACCATTTTTTTCGAAAAGCCTCGCCATCAAATTGAAAACATAAATTATTCCAATTTATATTCCTTCATCCTAATAATTAGGATTCCAAATAGAACTATCAAATAACTATCCAAGAATTGATGTTAACTTAACATTAATTTAATTTGTAGAAAATAAATGACGGGCACGGATTTACTCTATGTAAAAAATATAAGCCTATTCTATTGTTTTCTTTAACAAGATAAGGTCAATAATATAAAATTTTAAACAACAGTAAACCTTTCTTCAAACCATATGTCTATATTTGAAATAATATTTCTTTAGTATTATAACAAGAAAAGATATTTGCCATTTTCAACACATTAACATTTAAAATTATGAACCGTTTCCATTTATTAGTATTTTTTATTTTTATTGCCTTGACAGGCTGTAAAAAGGCAGACGAAATTGAAGATCCTAAAGATTCATCTTTCAGCATCTCTGAGAACAACTCAGAATTAAAAGGAAAGATTAATTACGCGATAGGCAATGAAAATTGTGGAAAATTATATGTCAGTGCTGAAGTATCTACCAATGATGGGCGTAATTCCAAAGTAAGTTTCACCTTATTGACTAATGGTTCCTTGGTTTCTTTGAGTTACGGAACAAAAAGTACTAGTATTAATAATTCTTACAATACTCCCGTTCACCAACCTGAAAAAACATTTGAAATAACAGACTTTGACTATAACAAAACTCTTCAAACAGTTTCTTTTAATTTTAAAGGTGAAGTAGCTGAATACAATAATCCAAAAATAAAAAATTATTGAATGGATCCATTAATATTGATTCGGTTAGTAGTTTACCATGTAATTCTTTAATCTTTGAAGTGAGAACTGTGGATCCCAAATTCAGGTTTTATTCTATGGCATCAAGCAACAGCGCAACAAAGTATAACGATAGGGATGAATATTACGACTTTAAATTTAGTGCTAGTTCAAATTCAGGGCAGTGGCTAGTACTGAACCTTGAAAAAAACCTGAGTAACTATACCCAAAAAGAAACAATACTCGACAAATCAAGAGGCTTAAATTATGTAGACTATTATGAATATATTGGACCATTAATTTATGATGATTATTTAATCTTTAACCAGAAAGATTGGATCAAATATGAAACTAAAGGTGTAATGCAAAACTTGCACGAAACTAAAGGTGATATGTATCAATACTCATATTATACAGGTAATATTCTCTTTAGTATTTATAAAGATGGCAAAATAGTGAAAGAAAATGTTGTACTTCCATTTGCCGCGGCCCCAATGAACTTATAAAAATATTGAATTATATATTTAAGATCCCAAATCATTTATTTGGGATCTTTTTTATTTATTCTAATCCATAAATTGCCAATTCCATGAAAATTCCGTTTATTTATTGTTTAGAAGACACCATTCCCATTGGTAATTTCAAGAGGAACTTAAGATGATAGAACGTAAAACTTTAAAGGACATTGCAAAAGATTTAAAACTATCGGTATCAACTGTTTCCAAATCTCTCTCAGACAGCTATGAAATAAGTGAATCGACAAAAAAATTGGTTTAAAGAATATGCCGAAAAACATAATTATATCCCTAATAAGGTCGCTAGAACCTTAAAAACCGGAAAAACAAACACTATTGGCGTCATTGTTTTTAATATCAGCAGCACTTTTATTTCTCAAATCCTGGACGGTATTCACAAAGCATCTCAACTCGAAAAATATGATATAATCATTATGCAAAGTAGGGATGATGTCAATCTCGAGAAACATGCCATTGAAGTATTAAGGATCCGCGGGATTGATGGACTTTTGATTTCCCCTGTTTCCTATAATTCTAATTTCAACCAGCTTAGAGATCTGCAAGATTCAGGCATACCTGTGGTTCTTTTCGACAGGGTAAACCACAATATCGAAACCCATAAAGTCGGTATTGACAATAAACTGAGTGCCTATGAAGCAACGAAACATCTATTGGACTCCGGCAAGAAAAACATCTTGCATATTACAGCAAAAAATATCGGAGTGACAGCAGATAGGCTATTGGGTTTTAAGAAATGCCTCAAAGATCATCAAATAGAATTCGACAACAATTTATATCTAGAATGTGATTATGGAAAACACGATGAAATCGAACAGTCCATTACCAAGAAGTTGAAATTTCTAAAATCTAAAAATATTAAAGTTGATGCCATATTTGGAGCAACAGACGATATTACTACCCTGACCTTAGGAATCCTCGCTGAAATGAACATCGATGTTCCAAGAGAAATTTCAGTAATTGGATTTTCAAATATTCGCATACCAAATTCTCTGAATCCGTCATTATCCACGGTAGTCCAACCAACAGAAGAAATTGGAATGGTTGCATTTCAGAAATTGTTGGAAATCATAAACTCAAAATACCCTAAGGAAGAATTTGAAACTATTGAATTGAAAACAAAACTGATTCCCCGAAAATCAACTTTATTATAGTATAAAAAAGGAGCAGAAAATCTGCTCCTTTGAAAAACTAACCCTAATTAAATTAGATGGGATTTATTTCCAACCGCCACCTAATGCTTTATAAACATTAACAACGGCATTTAGTTGTTGTTTTTTTGTTTCTATTAATTCAAGTTTTGCATCAAGGACATCTCTTTGGGTCATCAATACCTCTAAATAATCTGCTCTCGATGATTTAAACAATTCATTGGATACATCAATTGATTTGTTTAATGCATCAACTTCTTGATTTTTGTAGAAATAACCTTTCTCTAGATTATCAATATTTGAAAGTTGTGTCGATACTTCCGTGAAGGCATTCAACAGCGTTCTTTCATAATTATAAATTGCCTGCACTTGCCTAGAATTCGCAGAATTAAATTCGGCTTTTATTGCATTTTTATTTAATAGTGGTGCCGTTAAATCTCCTGCCAAATTATATAATAGGGATTCTGGCAATCTAAATAAATAGGAAGGCTTAAATGCTTGCAACCCAAATGCTGCCGAAATGTCCAACGAAGGATAGAACTCTTTTCTGGCAACTTGAACATCCAATTTTGCGGCAGCTAGCTCATGTTCTGCTTGCAGTATATCAGGTCTGTTGTTCAATAACTGACTAGGAATACCCGTTTTTACTGTCGCTGGGACCAAGTCAATGAAACTAGATTGATTCCTTACAATATTCTGCGGATATCTACCCAACAGAAAGTTGATCCTGTTCTCAGTTTCCTTAATCTGTTGAAGTGTAGAAAACTCCATTCCTTTTGTTTTTGCAACCTCAGCCTCAAATTTCTTTACCGCAAGTTCTGTAACACGTGTTGCTTATTTTTGAATTTTGACAACGCCCAATGCTTTCTCTTGCAATTCGATATTCTGACGGATGATGCCTAATTGATTGTCCAAGGCCAACAGTTCATAATATGAATTTGCGACTTCTGCTATCAAACTGCTCAAAACAAAGTTCTTCCCTTCCACTGTTGCAAGGTATCGGTTGACTGCTGCTTGCTCAGAATCTTTTAATTTCTTCCATATATCAACCTCCCAATGCGCAAATACCGAAACATTCAAATCTCCCAAAGGATCAGGAATTTCATGTCCGGGGGTCATTTCAGTCGAAGCATCGCCAGCCCCCTGAGAAGTATAACGCCCTACCTTTTCAATACCTCCACCAGCACCAATTCCTACGATAGGTTTCAATGCGCCTTTACGAAGCATGATGTCATTTTTGGTGATCTCAAGTTCTTGAAGAGTAATGTTCAATTCTTGATTGTTTTTAAGAGCGGTATCAATCAATGTGATCAAATTCGGATCTGTAAAGAATTCGCGCCATTTTACATTCCCCGAATTGCTGGTATCCTGCGATGCCAATGAATCAGCAAACGCTCCAGGCAATACCTTATTTTCTTTCTTCTGAGTTGCCTGTGGAACTTTACAGCCTACGACTGTTAGTGCCAACAAACCAATGACAACCCAATTGAAGTGTTTATATGTTCTAGTTTCCATCTAATTCTTCCGATAAAGGGTTTTCGTCTTCGTATTTAATGAGTTTCCTTTTTGAAGCAATTGTTCCAAAAATGAAATATAAGCCTGGGATAATAAGGACCCCGAACATGGTACCTAACAGCATCCCTCCTGCCGCAGCGGTACCAATTGTCCGGTTTCCAATAGCTCCAGGTCCTGTCGCCATAACCAATGGAATCAACCCTGCGATGAACGCAAAGGAAGTCATCAAAATTGGCCTGAAACGAACCTTCGCCCCTTCCATTGCTGACTCTAAAATGCTCATCCCTTCGGCATGCTTCTGCGCTGCAAACTCAACGATCAAAACCGCATTTTTCCCCAATAACCCGATCAACATAACCAATGCAACCTGTGCATAGATATTGTTTTCCAAATGCAGTAATTTCAATAAGAAAAAAAGCTCCGAAGATACCTACAGGAAGGGATAAAATAACCGCAAAATGGAAGGACAAAACTCTCATATTGTGCTGCCAGAATCAAATACACAAAACCTAAACAGATCAAGAATATATAGATAGCTTGGTTACCTCTTGCCACCTCATCTTTAGAAATACCTGCCCAATCAATGCTGTAACCTTTAGGTAAGGTCTTCAAAGCAACTTCATTCACTACACTGATTGCTTCGCCGCTACTGAATCCATCCGCAGCAGAACCTGAAATCTCAGAGGCCAAATACATATTGTGACGAGTTATTTCTGAAAGACCATATACTTTCTCCATGTGCATAAACTCTGAAAATGGCACCATTTCATCCTTGTCATTTTTAACATATAGTTTCAAAATGTCTTCCGGTAAAGCTCGGTATTGAGGTAAAGCTTGAACCATTACCTTATATTGCCTGTCGAATTTGATAAAGTTAGTCTCATAATTGGACCCAACCAAGGTCGACAATGTACTCATGGCATTATCAATCGAAACCCCTTTTGCTGAGCGATATCATTGTCAATTTTCAATAGGTACTGAGGGAAACTAGCACTGAAGAATGTAAATACTGAGGCTAATTCTTTCCTATTGTTTCAATTCTTTCACAAAATCTCGGCTTACTTGTTCCATTTTCTGGAAATCGTTGTTTCCAGTTTTATCTAGCAACCGCAGCTCAAAACCGCCAGCAGCACCATACCCCGGAACAGCAGGTGGTTGGAAAAACTCTATGGAAGCACCTGGAATATTTTCGGCACTTTTCTCCAATTGTTCAATGATTTCAAACAGCAGACTCCTTGCGCTCATCCCAACCTTTTAAATTGATTAATAAGGTACCTGTATTGGCAGCTGTACCCTCATTCAGAATTTCATATCCTGCCAAGGATGAAACAGAAGAAACACCATCGATATCTTCAGCTTCCTTCTGCAGATCCAAGGCAGCCTTATTGGTTCTTTCCAATGTTGATCCCGGCGGAGTCTGAATAATTGCATAGATCATCCCTTGATCTTCATTAGGAATGAAACCTGCAGGTACACTGTTGTTCAGAAAATAAGCACCAATACAAAAACCTATCAATATGATAAAAGTTAATGCTCGCTTGTTTACAATTTTACCCAATAACCTTACATACTTGTTTTGCATTTTATCAAAACCACGGTTAAAAGATTCCAAAAACTTATCTACAATTGATTTCTTACGTGGTTTTCCATGGTTGTTCTTCAACATAATAGCACATAGTGCCGGTGTCAAGGTTAAGGCAACTATACCAGAAAGAATAATAGATGTCGCCATGGTTATTGAAAATTGACGATAGAAAATACCAACCGGTCCCGACATAAATGCAACAGGAATAAATACCGCTGCCATCAGGAAAGTTATCGCTACGATAGCTCCTGCAATTTCTTTCATAGCACGCTTGGTAGCTTTGTAGGCAGAGACATGGTCTTCTTCCATCTTTTTGTGAACTGCTTCGATAACTACGATCGCATCATCAACGACCACCCCAATCGCCAGCACCAAGGCAAAAAGGGTGATCAGATTGATGCTGATCCCGAAAAATTGCATAAACAAGAATGCTCCGATCAAAGAAACTGGAACGGCAATAGTCGGAATCAGTGTAGAACGTAAATCACCCAAGAATAAGAAGACCACCAGCGCAACTAAAATAAAAGCTTCAACCAAAGTATGAACTACTTTTTCCATGGAGGCATCCAAAAATTTGGAAACATCATAACTGATTTCATAATGCAACCCATTCGGAAAATCTTTCTGTAGTTCCTCCATTTTCGCTTTCACATCCTTAATGACCTGAGAAGCATTGCTACCATAAGATTGCTTTAATACTATCGCTGCTGATGGGCGACCATTCAATGTTGAATAAATATCATACATCGCCGATCCAAAATGAATATCAGCGACATCCTTCAATCTCAAGATCTCACCGTTTGGATTTACTTTTAAGATAATATTGCCATATTCTTCCTCCGTGGTAAAACGACCTGAATACTTGAGTACATATTCAAAAGACTGTGATTTGATACCCGAAGACTCACCTGCTCTACCTGGTGATGCTTCTAATGATTGTTCCTCCAGTGATTTCATCACCTCTTCTGATGATATCTTATAGGCAGTCATTCGATCTGGTTTCAACCAGATACGCATTGCATATTCCCGGTTTCCCAAAATATCTGCAACCCCAACTCCAGGAACTCGCCTCAACTCTGAAACTACATTGATATCCGCAAAGTTGAACATGAAATTACCATCCAGGTCCTTCTCATCGCTGTACATATTGATGTACATCAACATATTGGATTCTTCCCTTGTAATCTTCACCCCTTCACGGACAACGATGGGAGGAAGCTTGTTTACTACGGATGCTACCCTATTCTGTACATTGACAGAGGCTTGATTGGGGTCAGTACCCAAATCAAAAACTATCTGAATACTTGCTTCGCCGTCATTACCAGCATCCGAAGCCATATATTTCATGCCGGGTACCCCATTGATTGCCCTTTCCAATGGGATAATCACCGCCTTGATCATCAGCTCTCCATTTGCACCCGGATATTCTGCTTTCACATTTACCTTGGGCGGAGAAATAGCTGGAAATTGTGTAACCGGTAATTGAGTCATAGCCAATATCCCCAAGAACACAATGATCAGGGATATAACAATCGACAAAACTGGTCTATTTATAAATCTATTAAACATGATTATTCTATTATCCGTAAAAACTTATTCTGTCCTGATCTTCAAATTGGAAATTGATTCCCTTGGCTCTACATAGGCGTACTTGATTTTCTCGCCATCTTTTACCTTCTGTAAGCCCTCCAACAGGATTCGGTCATTTGGAGAAATACCCCCAGCAACTACATATAGGTCAGGAAATGAAGCTCCGATCTTAATTTGTTGGGAGACAACTTTTCCGTCTTTTTGAACTACATAGACATATTTCTTGTCCTGTACTTCATAAGTAGCTTTTTGTGGGATCAATAATGCATGTTTCATCGGAACGGTCATCAAGACTTTACCGGTCTCTCCGTTTCTCAATAATTTATTGGGGTTTGGAAATCTTGCGCGGAATGCAATATTTCCAGTTTCTAAGTCGAATTCACCTTCAATTGTTTCTACAATACCTTTTTGTTCTAGAGGCTCATTGTTGGCCAAAAGCAATTGAACATGATTGTCACCGCGGGAAGCAATGTTTTTCTGATAGTCCAAATATTCCGGTTCTGAAACATTGAAATATGCAAACATCTGGCTATTATCAGATAAGCTTGTCAATAGCTCCCCTTCATCCACCAAACTTCCAAGTTTTAATGGGATTCGATCAATAGTTCCGTCAAATGGAGCTCTAATTTCAGTAAATGACAGATGAAGCTTGGCAATGGCAGCTTCCGCTTTTGCGCGTTCTAACTTAGCTTTCGCCATCGCCAATTCGTTGGGCGATACAATGTCTTTATCAGAAAGATTTTGGGTATTTTGAACTTCGATCTGAGCGACGTCGACTTCAGCCATTTGCTTGTTCAATTCTGCTTGGTACATCCTCGGCATAATACGAAATAGCAACTGTCCTTTTCGAACGGTCTGCCCTTCATCGACAAAGATCTGCTCCAGATAGCCCTTCTCCAAAGCTCGCAATTCAATGTTTCTAACGGATTTTGATCTGTGATACATACTCTTTGGTAAAGCTAGTATCGATTTCTGCTGGAGAAGTTGCCGTAAATTTAACATCTTCTTCCTTTTCTTCTTTTTTTTCATGGCAAGCCACTTGGCAAAGTACAGCCAATGAACTCATGAGCATAAAAACTCTCTTCATTTTGTTTAAACGATTTTAAATTTTTGAATGTAAAATGGCCAAAGACCCAGATGAGGGATATGGACATTCAATAGTCAATGAAGATTGTAGGGGCTTAATAAATCAGATTTTTAAGATACCTTCAAATCCACGGCAAAATGCCAAAGACCATTGAAGTATCTTTGATATTAAATTCTCAACGAGCGTTGAGAAATAAATATAGGATTTGGGTGAAGGTCAGGAATAATTTCCGACCATGCCCTGCCTGATTTCTTTGAAAAATAAAGGAGAAAAGTGAAAGCAATCAGACATGCGTAAAATGCCATCTGGCAGATGGTAGTCTTTCCATAATTGGAAATCCTCCGAGTCTTGTGAAACAATTATCTGTTCACCATGACCTCCAATACCATTTGAATGTGCTTTCGTAAATTTCGGGAATTGAAAATCATTTGATTTAACATTTTGAGAAATGGATGAATGATTTTCCATAAAGCTGATAGCGGGTCTATCAGAATGATTAACAACCTCATGACTATTACCGCTCCTTATTAATAGGAACATAAAAAATAGGGTCAGTGTTATGATTGTTCTCATTAGACGTCAAATATACAACGCGATTCAATATATCAAATAGCTTTAACAGATTTTAACCGTCATAATTTCGTGAGTAATTCATTATCAATTATTTAATTTTACATAGCATTTGTTCACATACTGTTAAATCGGAAATTAATTTTTTATTTCTTAACATACATCAATGTGTTTAAACATTTTATACCTCATCTTTGTTGAACAAAAACAAATAGAAAAATTAAATAGAAAAATATTATGGCAACTTGGAACTTAGACACCGCACACAGTGAAATTGAATTTAAAGTAAAACACATGATGATCTCTACCGTTAAGGGTCATTTTGAAAATTTCAACGTAGTAGTTGATAACAGCTCTGACGATTTAGATGCAGCAAAACATGTATCAGTAGAAATCAAAACTGATTCTATCAACACTAAAAACAGCCAACGTGATCAGCACTTGAAAAGTGAAGATTTCTTCGCTGTAACCCAATTCCCAGACATTAAATTTGTGTCTACAGGAATCAAAAAAACAGATGATGATGAATACAAATTGTCGGGTGATTTAACGATTAAAGAAGTTACGAAACCGGTAACATTTGATGTAGAATTCGGTGGTATTGGTAAAGATCCTTGGGGTAACCAAAAAGCTGGTTACACTGTAACAGGAAAAATCAATCGTAATGATTTTGGATTGACTTGGAATGCTGCGCTAGAAACTGGTGGAGTAATGGTAAGTGAAGATGTGAAGTTTCAAGCTGACTTACAATTCGTTCTTGCATAAATAATAGTTTTATAAAAAAGAAAAGCTCGGTGAAATCCCGAGCTTTTCTCGTTTTTAGTGCCTAACCGCCGTGGCAGGAGTATCTGGTAGCGGTGGTAGGTGTCCCTGCTCGCCGTGGCAGGAGTTTAAGCTCTCCGTGGCAGGAGATTCTGCTCTCCGTGGCAGTAGTGTCTGGTAGCGGAGGCAGGTGTCTCTGCTCGCCGTGGCAGGAGTTTAAGCTCTCCGTGGCAGGAGATTCTGCTCTCCGTGGCAGTAGTGTCTGGTAGCGGAGGCAGGTGTCCCTGCTCGCCGTGGCAGGTGTCCCCACCTGCCACTAAACATCCAAGGTCACCTAATTCTACGTAGACTATCGAAAACGATGGTTGGTGAAGACACCAACCATGGCGACCAGGAACACCAACTATGGCGACCAGGAACACCAACCCTGACGTTTTACAACCTAATTGTTTATTCGAAGCCGAATCCCGCTCATTTTCAGTGGCGGAAAGATGGAAAAAATGCCGCGGCCTCTGTGCGTCGGCCTTGCCCTTGGATGTTTTCAAGCAATTATCTCCTCAAAAGAGATAATTGATTAGAACGGCATCCTCGGCAATAAGGCATTTTTGTCCATGTGCGTTGGACTTGTGCGACAAGCCACCTTAAATGAGCAAGCGTTTTGGTTACTTTTGCGCCTCAAAAGTAACTGCATCTTGCCATGAAATGGCATTATTCATTAGTGAAAGTTAGATCAGATGAAGATGGTTGGTGAGGACACCAACCATGGCATCGATTGATGGTTGGTGAGGACACCAACCATAGCGACCAGGAACACCAACCATGGCTTTCGTGGCCACCAATTCTGCAAGACCTCTGCTATTCTCCTTTCTCTCTCCTTTCTACCTTCTTCTACTCTCCTTCGTCTCTTGTTCGGACTTTGTTCGGACCTCGTTCGGAGCTGCTTCGGAAAATATCCGAACAAGGTCCGAACGAGGTCCGAACGAAAGAAGACGGAGAGTGGAACAAGACTGGAACAAGAGTGGAACATGATTAAATAAAAAGCATTCAAGACAATAAGAATACATCCTTCCTAAATTGTTCAACTGTATGTTCGAAAATGACTACATAATTTTTCAATAGTTAAAACAATGTTATAACATCAATTAAAAATTATTGATTTTTTCTTAATCAAATTAAATACTAAACAGTTTTTTATCACTCTTTATTAAAATTAATAGAAAAGGGTTTGGTTTTTGTCTATTGAAAATCGACAACTCAACCAAAAATTGTATTTATGGAAAATCAAGATCAGGACCTAACAAAAAAATACAAAGCATTTATTAGTTATAGCCATAGTGACAATCAAGGGGAAGGCAGAAAGTGGGCAGATTGGTTGCATCATGCTTTAGAAACTTATGAAATCCCCGAGGATTTAATTGGAAAGAAGAATGCTGCCGGTGAAGAAATACCCAGGCAGATATATCCTGTTTTTCAAGATGAAAAAGAATTATCAGCTAGTTCTAGCCTTAGTGGCTCCTTAACATCAGCCTTAGACCGTTCTGAATTCCTTATTTATTTGAGTTCTCCCAAATCAGCAAGATCAACATATGTCAGGGATGAACTTAAATATTTTAAGCAAACTGGAAAATCTCAAAAAATTATCGCTCTGATCATAAAAGGCGAACCAGAATATGGGAAAGAAAATACCGATGCCCAATGTTTCCCAGATGAGTTGAGGTATAACATTGACGAGACCGGCAAAATCCTTTATGATCAACCCGAGGAGGTATTGGCTGCAGATGTCAGAATTCCAAATACGCAAGAAGAAGGATTCACCTCAGCAGAAGGGTACAGAAGATATTTGCATGATAAAGGTACACCAAATCATCAAATAAAAGGATTGGTCGATGAATACAAAAAAAGACTCGACCTTGCATTGTTAAAGATTATTTCTGGAATATTAGGTGTGCCATTGGCTGAATTAACCAAAAGGGACCAAGCCTACCAATTAGAAAAAATAAAGCAGAAAAACAGGAATATCAAAAGGATTGCAACTGCAATTGGGGCATTAGGAGTTATTGCAATATTGGCGGGCATCTTTGCATGTAATCAGAGAAAATTCAGCCTTGAAAAATCTTGCGAAATCATTATATGCATCAGGAATAAACAAGCTTACGGAAAGTGAGTATGGTGACGGTGCAGCTTATATTGCCGAAGCTACACGCCGAGGTGATGAGAGTGCAGCATTATTTGCACATTCTATGTTGGCGGTACAGGAAGATTTGATCAGAATGCCCAATGTAAATTTTGGAGGCATTAGATTCTCGCCCAATGGTAAAATGGATTGTTGGATTTGCAAGTGCTGGAGACAACAGCAATGTATTGCAAGTATGGGATGCAACAACCAGAAAACAGTTGATACAAAGAGATGATATTTCTTCTAACCAGCCTCGATTCCCCCAATTTGACGAGAAAGACAATGCTTACGTAGTCAATTCAGATCTTGAGATCGTCAGATATAATATGGCTAATGATAAAAAAGATATCCTCCGTCCGAATCTCGACAGTAGTTTTATTTCACTTACCGCTATTTCTCCAGATTCAAAATTCATAGTCATCAACAAACAATCAAAAGATGTTATATTTTTCAATACAGACACTAAACAAGAGCAAATATTAATCAAAAATGATCAACTGGTTCCTACATCAGCTTATTTTGACAAGACATCAAAAACTTTGTATATCAGTCGTGGCTTGAAGGAAGGTAATGAATTGACTATCTATGATTTGGCTACCGATATACCAAAGGAAATTTTCAAAAAGTCGACCAAATTGGGTTCAAACCCTCCTGCCTTTAGCAAGGATGGCAATCAAATTGCTTTTCGTAATTCTGAAGGTTTATATTATTTTAATAAAAGCAATGGTATCAATTGGTTTTTACCTGGTCCTTTTTACATCAAGTTTTTGGGATTCACTGACAATGGTAATTTATATATTGGTGATGAAGCTCAGATTGTACAGGTGAATACCAATAATGGATCTACATTAAAGAATACAGAATTACCGCGGAATATCTTCTTCTTGACAGACTTGATGAAAATGATGGAAAAGGATCCTAGTGACGAAGATGCAACATCACCTGATTGGTCCCAATATTTGGTAAGTAATAATTCTCAAACATTTATAGAAAATAAAAACACCACCCCATTAAGGGTAGCTCAATATTATGAAGAAGGAGGATTGTCACATGCCCATCCAGGAATCACAAATGATGAAGCATTTTTAAGATATAAGGGCAAACCTGCTTTGGCAAAGTTGAATTTAAAGACTGGTCAAAAAAACAATGAGTTCATCAAGATTCCAGAAGAAATTGCACTTTTTTTAGTTCTTCAAAAAAGTAAAAAGATATTGGTCAAGGGAATAAGTGGCAAAACCTATTTCTTTGATGCCAGCAATGGAAAACCTGTTGGGAAGCCTTTCGATTCCCAAGTAAAAACTTACATCTTCAATAAGGATGAAACCGAAGTAATGGCCAGGACAAGCAATAAAAGTTTTGCTGCTTGGGATATTGCTACCGGTAAACAGACCCTTAATTTTGCGATGGATCAAGATATTCCTGGCTTTACCGTAAGTCCAGATTTCAAAACCGTGGTGATGGTGAAACCTGATGGCTGGTCCATCATGGATATTGCATCCAAGAAAGTGTTAGCTGAAGGAAAAGAAACCATTAACAGTGGCGCTTTTAGCCCAACCAGCGAATACTTGGTTATCATCAGCAAAAGTGGAGATGCGAAAGTTTTGAAAACAACAGATTATAAACCAATATTTCAGGTTAAGACCATTGCTGCGCCATTTATAGTTTTCAATAACGAAGGGAATGTAATGGCCTTATCTGAAGATGCAACGCACATGCGACTTTGGAATTTGGAAACCAAAAAATCCTTCGGCCAAAATATTCGGATCAGTAGGTTTACGCAATATTTCCACTTTTCGGATGATGATTCTAAGATTTTTGTTCAGGATGATGGTGAGAGATTTGCTTTTGCTGCAAAAGTCGTTGATGCAAAATCAGGGAATATATTGACAATGCCGTTTATCAATCAGAAATTTGATGGAATCTATATCATGCCAGGCGATAAACAGATTATGACTGTGGAATCTTTGGTAAATGGAATGGCAATCCATGTATGGGAAACGCCAGGGCAAGTAAGTATGTCAAAAGATCAATTGGCAAGGGATTTGGAAAAATTATATGGCAAGAAATATGATAATGAGACTGGAGCTATCTTAAATTATACCGACAGCACCGGAGACTATAACACTTGGTATTTTGCAGATCCATTTTTACGTACTGTTTCGCCGAGCTCGAATGAAAAGATCACAGATGTACTGAAGAAGAATTATCCGATCAAGAATGACGCTAATTTGCAGTTATTGGCAGTAACATAAGATTATCATCCATTGGCACGAGCGATGGTTGCGAATTATTTCAGCAGCAATCCAGATACAAAATTAATAGGACAAAGGTTAGTTGAAGTTACAGACAAACAGCTATTAAAAATCAAAAACAAAGAATTAAAAACTGAAGTTGAAAACCTTCTCAAGCAAGCTAAACAGAATCTTAGTAAATAATGAAGATGAAATTAACAAGACGACAGAAAGGCCTTTTAGGGATATTATTCATAGTTTTTTTTGATTATTATTTCGTGGGTTGGGTTATCCAAGTTTTTTCCGGAAAGTAACACTTTGAGGTACTTACCCGATAGGATTTACAGAATCATAAAGATTGTTTTTGGGAGTGACCCAACCGCATCAGGTTTGGAAGACAATAATGTTCCTTGGGAACTAATTGTTGCTAAGATATGTACTATTGGTATCCTGATTTTTGGTGCTTTCAAAATTATCCAAAAGGTATTTTCTGAACAACTGAATTTGTTAAAAGCATCATTTAAAAAAGATCATGTCATCTCTGTTGGGATTTCAAAAAAGGTAGACAGCTGTTCAAAAACCTGAAGGAGGAGCACCATAAGAAAGCTGTAGCAATTGAAAAAGAAACTGAACATGCCGATATAAATTCAGTCAAAAAACTAGGACATATTGTAATCATTGGAAATGCTGAGGAGGAAAATACCCTCATCGAAGCTGGAATCAAGAGAGCATCAACTCTAATTGCGTTTTTGGAAAATGAACAAACTGTTATCGAAATCATAGAGTCTGTACAGGATATCTATGATGAATCTAAATGCACAAATCACCTAAAAGCTTATTTGCATATCAGTAATCCTCGTTTAATTGACCTTGTTAAGAATACAGGCATTCATTTTCAGAAAAACAATATCGACCTACATTTCTTCAACATCCAAAAGATGTTAGCACGACAGTTCTTTGCTCAAATCCCAATTGATTTGCAATCAAGTGGAAACCAATTGTCTGATATTAAAAAAATAGTATTCTTGGGATATGGAGATTTTGCGAAAGCGATGCTGATTCAAGTGATGAGAATATTCCATATTTCAACTGCAAATGACCTTCAAGTTTCTATCTATTCTGAAAAAGCCGATAAAGACAGAAAATATTTTCAAGAGCAATTTCCTAAAGCTCAGAAAATATTCCCAATTGTCTTTAAAAATTTTGATGGATCATACAATGATGTGATAGAACAGGAGAAATTGGTGGACAATGATGCGGATGTTTTGTTTATAACCAGTTTCGATCAAGATCAACAAAACCTGAATGCCGCTTTAGAGATATTGAACAAAACTCAACAAGTCTCCTTTCCTATTTATGTTTTGAATGCAGAAGGTAAGGGCCTTCGGAAGTTAATCCGTTCTTCTGATGAAATTGACAGAATCAAGTTTTTTTGGTCAGATGGAAGATATTTGTGACTTAGAATTTATTACTGGCGAAAAACAAGATCGTTTAGCCCAGTCTATTCATGATGATTACAGAAAATTACTTTCTGGGGCAAGTTCCGAATCTTCGAAATATACTTCTGATTGGCATACCTTGACAGAAGATGCTAAAGACGCCAATCGGGCACAAGCAGATCATATACCTTATAAGTTTTTAATGACTGGCAGAAACTGGCCAGTTCATGAACTTCAAAACATAATGTTCACAGATGATGAGGTTGAAAAATTAGCCATAATCGAACATAACCGTTGGATGGCACATCGCTATATCAACGGTTGGGATTTTGGGGAAGAAAGGAACGATGACCTCAAATTGCATCCCTCCTTGATTCCATGGGAAATTCTCAGTGAGAGTGAAAAGCAAAAAGACCGCGACACCATCCTTCTTATTAAAGTATTATTAAACTCATAAGAATTCGAGATAGCCTTTATAATTTGACTTTGCAGATTGTTTAGGCTACCTTTGATTTGGCTTTAGGGGTATTCTGAAAAGAATTGAGAGAGTCCCTTTGAACCTGATACGGTTAAAACCGGCGTAGGGAAAAGCAATGATCGCTTGGCATTTTTTTATGCCCCCTTCCTACCCTTTTTAGCCATTAATGTAATTTAAAATAATATTAATGGAAAACGACATTTATACTTTGCTCACTCAGGTACGATCCACAACACCACTCGTACAAAACATCACCAACTTTGTAGTGATGAACAACACCGCCAATGCTTTATTGGCTTTAGGTGCATCGCCTATTATGGTACATGCTGAAGAAGAAATCGAAGAGGTATTAACCTTTTGCAACTCCCTTGTAATCAATATAGGAACTTTGAGTAAACCTTGGGCAGAAAGCATGATTTTAGCTGCTACTTTTGCCAATAAAATTGGGAAACCATGGATATTGGATCCTGTTGGTGCTGGAATATCTTCTCTTAGAAATGAAACCTTGAAAAAATTATTGGCCCTCAAGCCAACAGTAATAAGAGGCAATGCTTCTGAAATCATGGCGCTCCAAAATTTTGGGTCTACTGGAAAAGGAGTTGATAGTACGGAAGAAAGTTCAACTGCACTGGAAGCGGGTAAGTTTTTGAATAAAGAATATGGATCTATCATATGCATTTCTGGGGAAATAGATTATGTAATTTCTGGAGGTGAAGTTGCCGAAATTGCCAATGGATCTGCGATGATGACCAAAGTGACTGGACTTGGATGTACATCGACAGCTATCATTGCAGCATTCTTGGGACTTGGCAACAATCCATTTCAGGAAGCGATTGCTGGAGTTGCAATAACTAGCCTTGCCGGTGAGTTAGCAGCCTCCATTTCAAAAGGGCCCGGAAGCTTGCAATTGAACTTATACGATACGCTGTATAATCTCAGTAAAGAACAAATCTCTGAAAATCTTAAGCTCAAGAGAAATGCCAATCCATCCTGATTTTCCCTATCCACTATATTTAGTCATATCTGAGTCTGACTGTAAACATTTGCCTTGGCTACAAGTAGCTGAAGCGGCAATCCAAGGAGGAGTTGATATTATCCAACTTAGGGAAAAGGATATTTCAAGGAAAGAGTACTTGCAGAAAGCAATAGATCTAAAAAATATAACAGACAGGTATGCTGTGCCTTTGATTATCAACGATGCAGCAGATATAGCTGCTGAAATTGGTTCTTGGGTATACATGTTGGTTTATCAGATACGCAACCACTTGATATTATCTCCACCTATGGCGATCGTCTTAAAATTGGTTGGTCCCTGGAATTTGCAGAACAATTAAAAGGATGAGGAGATGCATGCCGTGCATCATTTGGGGGTAAGCCCAATTTTCAAAACTCCTACCAAGACGAATACAGTGACAACTTGGGGCATGGATGGATTGGAAGAATTGTCCAAAACAGTTTCTAAGCCAATGATCGCTATTGGAGGGATGAATATTTCAAATGCTGGAAAAGCATTTGAATCAGGGGCAAATAGTATCGCTGTTGTTTCAGCCATCTGTGCAAGCACAGATCCTAGAAAAGCAGCAGAAGAATTAAAGGAAAAAATTAAATGAGAGAAGATAAAAAATATCAAACACCTACAGTATTAAGTATTGCAGGGTTTGATGGCAGTGGTGGTGCAGGAATTCAAGCTGATACAAAGACAATTTCATCATTGGGGTGTTATGCTATGAATGTACTAACTGCTTTGCCAGTCCAAAACACTCAAGGAGTAAGAAACATTTTCGAAATACCTACAGAAGCAGTCAAAGAACAATTAGATTGCCTCTTTGACGATATCTATCCTGACAGCATTAAAATTGGAATGGTCCATAGCAGTGAACTGGTTGAGATTATTGCAAACCACCTTAAAGATTATAGAGGAAGTATAGTATTCGATCCAGTGATGGTTTCAACAAGTGGTCATCGATTGATAAAGGACGAAACGATTCAGGCGATTAAAGAGTTATTGTTTCCAATTGCATCTATTATTACTCCAAATTTGGATGAAGTTTCCGTGCTTGTAGGAAAGGAGATTTCTGACGTCAAGGCTATGGAAGAAGTTTCGGAGCAGATCCTTGGACTGGGTTGTGAGTCAGCTTTATTAAAAGGAGGCCATTTAGACAGTGATATTTTAACGAGTATCCTTATTCAACAGGGTAAACCAGCGCAATATTTTGAATCTAAACGAGTTGACACCAAAAACACTCATGGTTCAGGATGTACGCTTTCATCTGCAATTGCCTCTTTTTTAGCTAGAGGGTTTAACCTAACTCAAGCAACAGAAAAAGGATTATCGTATGTTAATAGTGCTATACTTGGCAGTAAAGATCTCGTTTTAGGCAAAGGCAACGGACCTTTAAATCATTTTTTTTAACCCCATAAAACTCATTAAATATGAATTGGACTGATCATGCTTGGCAGAGCATCCAACACTTATTTCAAGAAATATTGGAAATGCCGTTTATCCAAGAATTAAAAGATGGCACACTTCCATTGGAGAAATTTCAGTTTTATATGCTTCAAGATGCTAAATATCTTGAACATTATGGCAGAGCATTGGCTGCTTTAGGTTCCAAAGCAATGGATAATAAAATGGCATTGGATTTTTTCGATTTTGGGAAAAATGCTTTAGTTGTTGAGAGTGCATTGCATGAAGCTTATTTTGAACAATTTGGTCTTCAGGCACATCAAGAAATAACAATAGAACCTATTTGCCATCATTATATTCATTTTCTCAAAAGCACTGTGGCTTTTGACCCGATTGAAGTGGCAACAGCCGCAATTTTACCTTGTTTTTGGATTTATAAAGAAGTAGGCGACCACATCTTGGAAACTCAAAATTCATCTAACAATCCTTATAAAAATTGGATAGATACTTATAGCGGGGATGAATTTGCGGAGGGTGTAAAACTCGCTATTGCATATACGGATTATATGGCTGAAAATTCAACGGAAGAAAAAAGAAAATTAATGCTAGCGGCCTTTAAAACCGCTAGTAAATTAGAGTTTATGTTCTGGGATGCTGCTTATAAAAACACGAAGTGGTGAGAACATAAAGGAAATTGTTACAACAACTGAGTTATTAAAATTTTTCATAGATCAATACTAATATTGGTTTAAAATTAATTTAAGCCTTTCAAATAAATATTTGGGGGCTTTATTTTTTTTTAATAGGAAAAATTATTGTAAAAATTTTTAGTTATATCTTTTCAATTGGCTTAATTTTTTGGATAAATTTGATAAATAAAATTAGTCTTTATGAAACAACTATGGTTAATAGCGGGCATAGCATCTATTATAACGGTTAGCTCCTGCACATCAAATGCCAAAAAACAATTAGAATCTGATTCTAGCAGTATGGAAACAACCGATACGAATGTTTTAGATACCACGCATACTTCTCAGAACTCATTGGACTGGGCTGGGTCTTACACTGGCGTAATTCCATGTGCAGATTGTCCGGGAATTGAAACTACTGTGACTTTAAATTCAGACGGGACCTTTAGTTATAAAGGAGTTTATCAAGAAAGTGATACCAAAGTTGAAGATACAGGTAAATTCATGTGGCACAACAACGGCAGTGTAGTACATTTAGTTGGAAAAGATGTGAACATGAAGCTGAAAGTTGGGAGAAAATCAATTGTTTTCTTTAGATCAAGAAGGAAATCCTATTGATGGCCCATTGAAAGATCAATACATACTTAAGAAAGTAGCTCAATAATTTAGTGAAAAGGAGGTTAAAATTTAACCTCCTTTTTTTATTTATTTTTCTCTTTCAGAATTCCTTTACAAATATCGGCAACGAGGCCAGGCCCTTGGTATATAAATCCTGTATATACCTGTACAAGGCTTGCACCTGCGTTTAATTTTTCAATTGCATCCTCTGCAGAGTGTATTCCTCCTACCCCTATGATTGGAAATGCTTTTTCTGATTTATCTGAAAGGTATTTAATCACCTCTGTTGATCTTCTTGTTAATGGCTTTCCACTTACCCCACCTGGTTCCTGAACCAAACTTCTATGGCTTTGCAGACCTTCTCTAGCAATTGTTGTATTGGTAGCAATCACTCCTGCGATTTTTGTTTCCAAAACTATTTCTACTATATCGTCCAACTGTGTGAAGGTCAAATCAGGAGCAATTTTTAACAATATGGGCTTTGGATTACTTTTTTCAAGATTTAATTGCTGCAGTGTGTTTAGAATCTGCATTAACGGTCCTTTTTCCTGTAATTCACGAAGTCCTGGAGTATTTGGTGAACTGACATTCACTACAAAATAATCGACATAATCAAACAACGAGTTAAAGCAGTAGATGTAATCGTTTACTGCTTCTTCATTAGGTGTAACTTTATTTTTACCAATATTCCCGCCTATGATTACTCCATTTTTTTCTTTTAGGAATTTCAGTTTAGCGGCAGCTACATCTGCACCTTTATTATTGAATCCCATTCTATTGATCAGCGCATGGTCATCCACAAGTCTGAACATCCTGGGTTTGTCATTTCCGGGCTGCGGTTTTGGTGTAACGGTTCCAATTTCTATAAAGCCAAAACCAAGTCTTGCCATATCCTCGATGTATTCTGCATTTTTATCAAATCCAGCGGCAAGACCGACAGGGTTCTTGAATGTCAAGCCGAAAACCTTAGTTTCCAACCTTGGGTCATCAACGCAATACAATGATTTTAACAAAGCTTTCGAGCCCCAAATTTTGTTGAAGAATTTCAATCCAGAAGTCACCGTGTGATGTGCTTCTTCAGGGTTCATGGAGAAGAATAATGGTTTAACTAGCTTATACATGAGTGCAAAGGTAGCCAAAGATGAAGAAATATTCATTACTTTTGCACCCGAAATGATATCTATAAATAACTTAACATTCGAAATTGGATCAAGGGCCTTATACGATGAGGCCAACTGGCATATTAAACCAGGTGATAAAGTTGGTCTAATCGGTGCTAATGGTACCGGAAAATCAACTTTATTGAAACTTATCGTCGGAGAGTATTCACCTACCAGCGGTACAATCTCTATGGCCAAAGATCTTAAGTTAGGTTATTTAAATCAAGATTTACTTTCTTATCATTCGGAGAAGAGCATTCTTCATGTTGCCATGGAGGCTTTTGAACGTCAGAATCAGCTTCATACAGAAATAGAAAATCTGTTGAAAAAACTGGAAACTGATTATTCCGATGATATCTTGAATAAGCTGAGCGATAAGCAAACAGAATTCGAGGCATTGGATGGTTACAGTATAGAATTCCGTGCTCATGAAATCCTTGCAGGATTGGGATTTTCAGAAGAAGAACAACAAAGACCATTAGCTACCTTCTCAGGAGGATGGAGAATGCGTGTTATGTTGGCGAGAATCTTGTTGCAAGCGCCTGATATCTTATTACTGGATGAGCCTACCAACCACTTGGACTTACCATCAATCAAATGGCTTGAAACGTATTTGCAAAGTTTCGAAGGTGCAATTGTTATTGTATCCCATGACCGTTACTTCTTGGACCGTATTATCAATAAAACTGTTGAATCAAGAAAAGGAAAATTAACGCTCTATGCAGGTAACTATAGTTTTTACCTAGAGGAAAAATCTCTGCGTGGTGAAATCCAGAGCAATCAATTTAAGAACCAACAGGCTAAGATCAAGCAAGAAGAGAAACTAATCGAAAGATTCCGTTCCAAAGCAAGTAAAGCAAAAATGGTTCAGTCCCGAATCAAGGCTTTGGATAGAATGGAAAAAGTGGAGGAAGTGGATGATGATAACCCTGAGGTAAACTTCAGCTTTAAATTCTCCAAACCATCAGGCAGGCATGTGGTGACCTTGGAAAACATTTCCAAATCGTATCCAAATGTTGAAATTTTGGAAAACACGGATGGTTTGATTGAAAAAGGAGATAAAATCGCATTAATCGGTGCCAATGGTAAAGGTAAATCTACTTTGCTAAGGATTGTTGCTGATGCTGACAAAGAATTTGAAGGAAAAAGTACGAAAGGACACAATGTTTCACAAACGTTCTTTGCCCAACATCAATTAGAGGCTTTGCATTTAGAAAATTCTGTTCTTCAAGAATTAGTTGCCTTTGCTCCTAAACATACAGAAACAGAACTACGTTCTATTTTGGGTAGTTTCCTATTTACTGGCGATGATGTTTTCAAAAAGATCAAAGTTTTGTCTGGGGGTGAAAAATCAAGGGTTGCTCTTGCTAAAGCATTGACTGCAGATGCCAATTTCTTGGTACTGGATGAGCCGACCAATCACTTGGATATGGCATCTGTCAATATCTTAATTCAAGCTCTTCAACAGTATGAAGGATCATTTATTGTCGTATCCCACGACCGATATTTTCTGGACAATATTGCCAATAAAATCTGGTTTATTGAAAACAAGGAAATAAAAGAATACCCTGGATCCTACCAAGAATATGAGGAATGGAACTCAAAACGTGTTATCAAACCTGAAATCAAGCAGGAAAAGAAACCGAAAGAGGAACCAAAGAAGGAGAAAGCAGCTCCAACCGAAGACGTAAAAAGGATTATTCAAAAAAAGAATAAAGAGTTAAGTCTATTGGAAGAGAAAATCGAAGAGCAAGAGGTTTTGGTTAAACGTCTGGAAACTGAACTAGCACAAGAAGACATTTATTCTGATGCTGTCAAATTACAGGAATACACTCGGAATTACAATTCTGAAAAAGCAAAGCTAGAAACATTGCAACAAGATTGGGAATCATTGGCTGAAGAAATCATGAATCTGGAAGGTTAATTTATTGGCTAGAATTTTGTTGTAAAATTCATAAAACCAAGAGATGACCGATTCACTACCATACTTAGTTTCGTTGTTCATAGGCATTGGCCTTGCTGCAGCCACAGGGTTTCGTGTATTTTTGCCTATTTTCTTTTTGAGTCTAGGCACTTATCTCAAGATTATTCCTTTGGATGCAGATTATGCTTGGATTGGGAGCTTACCTGCGGTAATAGCTACTGGAATTGCTACCTTGACAGAAATCATTGCCTACTATATCCCCTTTGTTGACAATATTCTAGACAGTATCACTGTTCCACTTGCTACTATTGCTGGATCCATGCTCTTTGCTTCTCAATTTACAGAGGTAAACAACTGGATACAATGGTCCTTGGCAATAATTGCCGGCGGAGGCACAGCTGCCACTATAAGCTCAGTGCTTGCCGGCACCAGAGCTGCATCCTCCACAACGACTGCAGGAGTAGGTAATCCTGTCCTGTCAACTGTAGAAACCATTGGGTCTACCATCATGAGTATATTCGCCATATTTATTCCGGTGCTTGCAGGGATCTTGGTCCTGATCATGCTGTATTTCGCAATTAAATATGGTAAAAAATTATATTATAAAATCTCAGGTAAAAAGCAGCAGAATAAATTTAAGGATTCAACTTATTGACACGATCATCTAAATTTTCTCCACCAACCCTAACAGGCTGGTACTGTACCCAACAATATGACAAGAATGGCAAGAGGATAAATATCAAAAATCCCCACCAAAACCCCGTGATACTGCCTATAATTACACTCAATAAAAAGATAATAACAGGATAAGTAAATAGAAGAACAGCAAATAATAGAGAATCATAAAAGATCGTATTTTCTGTTTTTTTCAATACCTGTTTTTTGACTAACTGATAGTACCAGTTATGTGTATATTTACCAGCTATTGCTGGGAATTTCATCCACTCTCTACTTTTTCGGATGCCTTCTGTTTCTCCAACAAAGCTATTGAGCATATGGTTATCCATTTCCCCTCTAACCTTTTTAATAATCTCATTGGTCATAACTTCAGAATTATTTAAATAATCTGTGGAGTCAATAGGCTCCAAAGCTTCTAAGTACACAGCCTTGGGGTTAAAATCAAATGAATTATAGCTCAAAATATAGGGTTGTACCTGAATAGGTACATCCATCTGTACTGCTCGTTGGATAATAGAGTTCAACCCTGTTGTCATAAAAGGTTTTAAATCGATATGATTTCTTGAAACTCCTTCAGGGAAAATCAACAATTTGCGTCCCATCTTCAACTGTCGGACACATTCGTCATAAGTGAATGCATTCCTGATCTCAGCATCTTCGCCATCATTTTTCTTATAAATTGGCAACATAAAGAATGTTCGCAATGCCCAATTTGCCCAAGGTTTTTCAAAAATATCTCCCCTAGTTAAAAAACATATTTCAGATGGTTGATGCACAGTAATGATCAGTGCGTCAAAAAATGAATTAGGATGATTTGAAACAATCACAGCCGGATTATTATGGTCTGCATATTGCAGATTTTTCAACTGCCAGTCCGAAACATACCAGTTTAGGCCTAGTTTAACAAATGACCTTAGAATTGGGTATAGCATAAATTAATATTCTCTAATATTAGAATCTTAATTTTCCATTAACAAAAAACACGCCTAAAATATCAAGAATTTAATCTTCTCGCATGGATTCCGTAATCTTATGAATATTCAAGCTGTTTGCCATTGCACTAAAGATCTTGTAATAAGCCCCATGCATATCAAATAGTTCCTCATGAGTACCGTCTTCCACTACCCTACCTTTTTCCATTACTATGATATGTTCTGAATCGATTATCTGAGAAATACTGTGAGAAACAATAATAACTGTTCTGCCAACTTTTATAGCATCCAGGCTATTTTTAATTTGTTCGGTAGCTATTGCATCTAAGTTTGCAGTAGGTTCGTCCAAGAAAATAATGGGTGGGTTTTTCAGGAACATTCTCGCTATCGCAATACGCTGTTGCTGTCCACCGGATAATAAATGCGCTTCAGAATCATATCCATTTGGCAAATCTAGAACCTGTTCATGTATAGATGCTTTTTTTGCTGCATCCATCACTTCATCCAATGTAGCATCAGTTTTTCCATAACGGATATTATCTGCAATGGAACCTTTAAAAATATGGTTCTTCTGCAACACCAAACCTATATTTTCTCTCAAGAACTCAGTATCATATTCTCTAAGGTCTACCCCATCCAAATAAATGGCACCAGTGGTAGGTTCATAGAATTTATCCAATAGATTTATGATGGTACTTTTTCCCGCCCCTGATAAGCCTACCAAAGCTGTATTTTGGTTAGGGCATATTCGCATGCTCACATCAGTTAATGCTTGGTGACCATTCGGATAGCTGAAATCAACATTCTTAATCTCAATTAGGCCATTTATTTTATCGGGTCTATAATTTCCTGAAGGCTCTTTTTGGCCTTCATCTTCCAAAATTCCAAAAAAGCTCTCTGAATAGATCAAGGCATCATTTACCTCATCATATATACGGTGCAACTGCCTAATTGGAGCTGACACGTTATTGAACAACATAATGTGGAACATAATCGCTCCTATGGACATCTGCTCATTCAAAACAAAATAAGCAGTCAGGATGATCACTATAACGACTCCAATTTGCTCTATAAATCCTTTGATGCTTTCAAAAATAAAGGATGTCTTGCGAGTAGCCATTTGATTCTCGGTCATCTCAAATTGGATGTCCTTATGTTTTTCAGCTTCTGTTTCTTCTCTTACAAAGGATTTGATCACCGTAATTGAATCAATCAGGTTGATTAATTGGTTACTTTTGTTCTCTCTATATTGGCGCATATTTCTTCGAAACCCTGACAATCGCTTTGCTTGCAATTGAGAAACATAGAAATATATTGGAATTATAAACAAACCTACAAGCCCTACATAGAAGTTGGCCAGAAACATACAGACTAGAGCCACGATTGCATTGGCAAATAATGGGAGAATATCTATAAAGAAGTTCTGCACTAATCGTGTAAGGGAACTGATACCAGCGTCAATACGCGTTTGAAGTTTTCCGGATTCATTGACACTGGAGGTGTAGAATGCCATTTTATAGGTCAGAATTCGGTCTACAATAGCTTGGGAAAAATCCCTGGCAATCATAATCCTTAATTTCTCACCGTAGTATTTCTGTCCGAACTGGACAATGGAATATATAATTTCCTTTCCCAACAAGATGGCTGATATAATTCCGAGAAGATATAATCCCGTTCGGAGTGGGTTTTATTGACCAGTAGATCGCTGATGGTATCTACGGTATATTTAAGTATAAAGGCATTTACTTGAGCTGCAAATGACCCTATTACTGTTAAGATTAGCGTATAGAAAATTAAGTTTTTATACGGTTTGGTAAATGGTAGTACTTTTTTAAATAATTGAGAAATGGTCATAAATGTTAAACTCCTTTATGTACAAAAAGTTTAAGCCTAACCCACCTTCACTAATATTTTATTGGATAATTTGCAATAAAATCAAATTTATAATCTTTATGTTGTTTTAGGCTGTCAATCAAATTACTCAACAATTGTTGTCCTTTTTTATTTTGGAACATATCATCATGCATCAAAAGCACGATATTATTTGGTTTCAATGTTGATTTATTACCGAGCATATTATTTATTCTCCGATAAACTTCTTCAACTGACTGAACTGGTTTTCCGCTAAGTCCGTTGATCTTCCATTCTACGTCCCATCCGTAAATCTTATAGCCATTCACTCCCAATAAATCTGCTGTTTGTGCTCCTGAGGTTAAATCTTACTCTGCGAACATCATCAAAAAGCCAAATATTTCTTCCTGGCATTCTCACGATTTTATGTTTTTAGCCCCAATGAGGTTTCACATTTCTCAAAATCAGAAACTGCGATTTCTGGATTGCTATAAAAGGCATGGAATTTATTGGCAGCATGTGTAAAACTATGGTTATAACATTCGACCAATGGATTGTTCATATAACGATCAAAATCACGTTTTAATCTTTTGCTCATTCCAGCATGTTTACCAACCAGAAATGTACTAATCTTGATGTCTTTAGAGGTGATAATAGAATCAATTGCTGAACTTCCGATCAATGGTCCATCATCGAAAGTCAGATAGATATGTTTGTCTTTTTTGTTTAATTCTCTATAAATAGAATCTCTGAATTGTCGTTTTGCTACTTTTGGATCAATTTTATTGATTGAATCAAGTGCTGGGAAAACTATTTTACCTCTGTTCAAAGAGTCTAAAATGTCCATTAATTTCACGGTATCTTGCTTTCCTTTGGTATTTCCTTCAGTAAGAGAATTTTCTAAAGAATCGGTAAGATTACTAGTTGTTGAGCCAACAATAGAATTACATGATAAAACCGTAGTTAGGGCAGAAATCACTGCTAAAACAGCGACAAACGACTTTTTCAACATAGCCAAAAAGGATGTATTAAAATTTTCACAAAAGTACTATAATTTGTCGAATAAAGAAAGGGACTTCTTTTTTGAAGTCCCCTCTAATTTATCCCTATATTATAATGCTAATCTCTGTGATGTCTACCTTTATTCCAGCGTTTTTCCATCTTGCGATGTTGTTTATAATGCTTCTTTTCCATTTTGCGGTAGTGCTTGTCAGCTCTTCGATAATCGCGTCCTCCGTCCCTGATTGCTACTTGAGAATAGTTTCTGGAGTATCCATGATAACGGTCATAATAATGGCGGTGATTTCTCCAAGGTCTAGACTCATTAATCACTACTTTGTAAGTTCTATGAAAGTCACGTCCTCTATATCTTCTTGGTATTGAACTATGCGAAATCCATCTGCGTCCATCGTAATAGGTATAATGCCTGCTAGAAATATCATAATACATATCAAATTCAGGCATGTAATAATATCTGGCGTAGTCATATCCTACTGGACCCCATGAAGGCTGTAAACCGATATTAAAACTTACGTTTACTTGTGCCTCTGCAGGTTTAACAAAGAATAAACCTCCCAAGAATAATGCTGCGTAAAATAACTTTTTCATAAAAAACCTCCTTATATTTTTAGGACCCAAACGTCCGTTTATTTTTATTGTTCTGACATCCATTTTTAAGTTAAGGATTAACGAGAAAATGTTAAAATTTGTAAAATTTCATCTACATCACTCAAAATCAGTATGTTATTTTTCATCTTTTTGTCATTTTTTTAGAAAAGCTACTGAGGTTATCTGCTTAAAAAATACTGTTTATCAGTCTCGGTTTTGTAGTCGTATTTTGTTATCTTTGTCGCAATTTTAACAAAATCGCAACATGGCATTACAATGTGGTATCGTAGGCCTACCAAACGTAGGTAAATCAACCTTATTTAACTGTTTATCAAACGCTAAAGCACAAGCAGCGAACTTTCCATTCTGTACAATTGAACCCAATGTTGGTGTTATTACTGTACCTGATGCTCGCCTTAATAAGTTAGCGGAGCTTGTAAATCCTCAACGTATCGTTCCTAACACCATCGAAATCGTAGATATCGCTGGATTAGTAAAAGGTGCTTCTAAAGGTGAAGGTCTTGGAAATCAGTTTTTGGGTAACATCCGTACTACAAATGCTATCATCCATGTACTAAGATGTTTTGATGACGGCAATGTGATTCACGTTGATGGTTCTGTTGACCCTATCCGTGATAAAGAAATCATTGATACTGAACTTCAACTGAAAGACTTAGACACTGTAGTTAAGCGTATTCAGAAAGTTGAGAAAATGGCCAAAACTGGTGGCGATAAGGATGCAAAGAAAACATTTGATGTGCTTACTGTCGTTAAAAACCACTTGGAATCAGGCAAGTCTGCACGTACAGCACCTATCTCTGAAGAAGATTTTGAATTTATCGATGACCTTACTTTATTAACAGTTAAACCTGTTCTTTACGTTTGTAACGTAGATGAAGGTTCTGTGAATACAGGAAATGCTTATGTAGAAAAGGTTAAGGAAGCGGTAAAGGACGAAAATGCAGAGGTATTGATAATCTCCGCTCAGATCGAATCTGAAATTGCTCAATTAGAAGATTATGAAGAGCGCAAAATGTTCTTGGAAGATTTAGGTCTTGATGAATCTGGTGTTCACAAATTAATCCGCGCAGCTTACTCCTTGTTAGACTTAGCAACTTACTTTACGGCAGGTGTTCAAGAGGTTCGTGCTTGGACAATCGAAAAAGGATTTACGGCACCTCAAGCAGCCGGCGTAATCCATACCGATTTCGAAAAAGGATTTATCCGTGCCGAAGTAATTAAATATAATGACTTCGTTCAGTACGGTTCAGAAGCAGCCGTTAAAGAAGCCGGAAAATTATCCGTAGAAGGAAAAACATATATCGTTGAAGATGGGGACATTATGCACTTCAGGTTCAATGTGTAATTCATAAATAAAGCGGCTTGAAAAGGCCGCTTTTTTTATGGGAGACATAAGACATAAGACACTAGAACTTTCTGAAAGAAATTTAAACAACAAATACTTCCATTGTTCAAACTATACCAATTCTAATGTCTTATGTCTATTGTCTTATGTCTCTCCTAAAGTACCCTCTTCACAATCCTCAACCGATGAGTCGTTTGTTGTAGGTCATGGTTATAGATTCCTTCGTTGTCGATGGAGTCGATTCTGACTTTTTCTACGACGTGTAGGATCTCTTCGTCGGAGATGATAATACCAAGGTGGTCCACTTCTCCTTGTTCGTTTACGAAAAATGCTAAATCGCCACCCCTTATTTCTGAGATAAAGTCTATTGGGTTCCGATTTGGAGGATTGACTCTAGGTCCTTGGGTAATTCAAGGCCAAAATGTCTGTAAAACAAACCGCAGAGGCCTATACTGTCTAATCCATGAATTGTTCTCCCTTTATATAGATATGGAGTATTAAGGTAGGATGCTACAAAGTTTTCCAATTGCTCTCTATCTCTTTCTTCATCATAACCTTCTTGGGTATCACGGAGGTCTGATAAGATTTTATAATTGTCAGAAGCTGTTACTATACTTTTGTTTTCAGGAATTGGGCTTCCATGAAATATTTGCATTGTTTTATTCTCTCCTGCTACTGCATATCCACCGACTTCATCAATGATAAAATCTGTTGGTATAACTTCTTCTACCATTTCATATTGACCTTCCATGATCCAACCTTGGATTTCTGTATCCATGATTTGAATACGTGTCCAAGATTTCTGTTGTTCGATAATTGTAAAAGCCTCACCAAATAAAAGTTCATATACTCTATTTGAGGAAAATTTCGGAGTTTCCAAAACGGAAATCGAACTTAAAACACAAATTCCTAATGCCATAATTATGTTGTTTGTTAAAACAATTAAGCTAATTTAAACGTTTTTTATATATTAGATATACATTATAATCTAAATATCATGACAACTAAAAAGTTCAATCGAATACTATTAGCGATCGATGAAACGCCATGTTCCCGTAGGGCAATCGATTATGCTCGAGAAATTGTAGACGAAATACATCCTGCACTTGCTTTGGTTACCGTAGTGCCTCCAACCTCACCTACTTCATACGGAGTTGATCCATTATTAGGCCAGCAACCTATTATTGTTCCTGAGGTTTCTGAAATACAACAACAAGCATCCCAGGATTTCTTGAACAATCTAGCTACAGAATTCCAAAATGCTTCTGAAACATTCACATTCAACCGTGTTGGTGACGTAAGGGATGAGATTTTACAAGTTGCCAAAGAATGGACTGCAGACCTTATTATCATGGGCAATAATGGCCGTACTGGCTTTGACCATTTTTTATCAGGTTCGGTTTCTGAAGCGCTAATCCGTAAGGCAACTTGCCCTGTCCTTGTAATACCTTTAAATTGTGACTAAGGTTTTTTAAAACGAGCGACAAACATCGAATCTGCTTTCTTGTCATAGCCTATTATGGCTTGTTGATTTTCCAATTCTAATCCGAGGTGGTCTGTTATGTATTGGGTTATTTCTTCATTCTCAGCAGCAAATACTGAACAGGTTATATAAACCAGTGTTTTCCCTGATTTTAAGTAAGGGACAACATTTTTCACAATCTGTTTTTGTAGCGTGGAGAAATTTTCGATTTCACTAGTTTTGAACTTTTGAAGCATCTCTGGAGTTCTTCCCCAAGTTCCTGATCCTGTACACGGAGCATCGACGATAATACCATCAAAGCGCTCTTCTCCCATGATATGATCAACAGGTTTGCTTAAGTCCAATATCTTTTTTCGATAATAAGTCTTAACGTCAGCTTTTTCAAAACGTTCATCAAGGTTCCTAAGGATACTTAGACGGACATCTGAAACCAATAATTTGATATTTGATTCCTTGTCCAACAATAGTAGGGATTTACCTCCCGACGCAGCACAGCAGTCCCACCAAGAGCTTTTTGGGGGTACAGAAACTTCATTCAAGCTTTGTTGTGATGCCCAATCCTGAACTTCGTAATCACCATCCAATGATTTCAATTGTTGCAGATTGGTACCATTTGGCAAGGCAACGGTTTGTGAAGATAGCTCCTCGAATGCGATTTCATTCTTCTCCAATGTTTTCTTGACTTTGCCTTCCATTCCTTTTTGCACTCTGATATAAAGGTTTGGCTGAATAAAGTGAGATATTATAAAACTTCTCTTCTCGATGTTCGGTGAAAGCAATGAAGTAAATGGAAATACATCATCCAAGAATTGGCCGAATTCTGCCTCAATAAAATTGATTTTTTCTTCTATGCCTTTGGTTGATATCTCAATCCAATCTGGCTTATTAACAGCCACTACCGCTGAGTTTTGCTCACAAAGAAACTCAGCTATACAAAGCCTATCTAAAACAGAAAGGTTAGAAAATCCTTTTCCTAACCTAAAATAATTATAGCAGAGCCTAGAGTTCATCCTTCTATCGGATGAACCCATTTGCCTATTATTCTTGTAGAATTGAGTTAAGAACCTAGAGAAAGGTTCTTTGAACTGATATTCCTGTATCGTACGTTCGAAGTTTCGAACTTGTTGATTTACTCTTTTGCTATTTACTTCCAAAGTATGTTATTGAAAAGAACCGTTACGGTAGGTTCTTACTTTTACGGCTTGGTTCACATATCCCCAAGTCGGATTATAATTGAATTGATAATCACTGAAAATTCCAGAATATTTTTCATCAACTACCTTCTCAGCATATTCCGGTCCGTATTTGTTCAGTAGGTTAGCGAAATATTTACCCGCATCGTATCCTTTGTAAGCATAATCAGAAGGGTCTATTTTGAAAGTTGACTTATAGTTTCTCTGGAAATTCTGAACATCAGAACTCCATACTTTTAGATGGCTTTCTGAAGTAATAGTTGGATCCATACGGTAGAAATTATCATATGGTTTGAAATCAATACGAGACCAAAGTGGATGGCCATATAGACGCACTGAATAACCGCTTCCTACTTTATTGTCCAATGCATTAACTAAAGATCTAAGTTGTGTTCTCTCTGTAGTTCCGCTGACCACCAATGCCGTACCTTCATCAGGAATTGCGGATTGCAACTGTGAAGCAGAAGTTACATGGACAATTTTAGCATTTGGGTTGATTTTTTTAACTTCTTCATCAAACCCTGCTATAAAATTACGGTGATCATTATCTCTAGCATCAAATACTATTATTACATCACCATCCATATAACGGTTCATCATTTCAGCCACGATTGTACGCATATGGATGCGTATTGGTGGCGTCAATGACACTAAATTTGAGATATTGAATTCTGTTGGCATGGTTGCAGCCAAAGGACTTACCTGTAATACTTTTGTGTTTTTATTTCCTTTAGCGAATGATCTAATTTCTTTAGGATATACAGGTCCTACGATGAGGCTGGCATCTTCAATTTCTTTGGATCCTGCGATGGAAAGATTTTTCATCTCATTATCTTGGGTATCCATTACCTTGATATTGAAATCACCAGGTTTCTTGGCAGCTTCATTAACCCCCAATTGGAAACCTTGGTAGAAGTCCAATGCTAATGCTGAACGCTTAACATCTGCTTCTACTACGTTTTGATTGGAGATCATATTCAGTTGAAAAGGTAAAAGCAAGGCAATACTTTTCGATTGGTCTGCTTTTACTGCTTCTTCTTTTTTCGATTCTTCTTTTTTCTCTTCTTCGGTTTTATTCTTTTCGGCTTCGTTTCCTTTATTACCATAAACGTTAGGGTTTTTTAAGACCCCACCTGTAGTTTTTGGTGAACATGAACTAACCGTTAGAACAGCGCCTAAACAAAGAGCTGCAAGTGTTCCTCTGTAAATATTTTTCAACTTATTCCCACTCAATGGTTGCTGGTGGTTTTGAACTGATATCATATACGACTCTATTGATTCCTTTGACATGATTAATAATCTCGTTTGAAATTTTAGCTAACAAATCATATGGCAAATGAATCCAATCAGCTGTCATCCCATCAAGGGATCCTACTGCTCTTAGTGCGACTACGTGTTCATAGGTACGTTCATCACCCATCACTCCGACTGATTGAACCGGCAAGAAAATAGTTCCTGCTTGCCATACTTTATCATACCAACCTGATTCTTTCAGGTTGCGAATGTAAATGTCATCAGCTTCTTGCAAAATCCGTACCTTTTCTTCAGTAATATCGCCTAAAATTCTAATTGCTAATCCAGGACCTGGGAAAGGGTGTCTTCCTAAGATAGCTGGATCAACCTCTAATGACTTACCAACGCGGCGTACCTCATCCTTAAATAAAGTCTTTAAAGGCTCAATAACCTTTAATTTCATATAGTCTGGCAGACCACCAACGTTATGGTGAGACTTAATAGTAGCAGAAGGACCCTTCACCGAAATAGATTCAATAATATCCGGATAAATAGTTCCTTGTCCCAACCATTTTGCCTCTAAACCATCTGGCAATTCTTTTTGTATTTCTTTTGCTGCTTCATCAAATACATCAATAAATGAAGCACCTATAATCTTTCTCTTTTGTTCTGGTTCCGATACACCTGCCAATCTTGAATAAAATAGGTCTTTTGCATTTACACCTTTAATATTCAATCCCATGTTTTGGTAAGATGCCAATACCTGCTCGTATTCATCTTTACGTAATAATCCATGGTCTACAAAGAAACAATGTAGTTTATCGCCAATTGCATGATGTAATAAAACCGCAGCAACTGTAGAATCTACTCCACCGGATAAAGCCATGATAACATGGTCGTTACCTAATTGTTCCTTAAGTTCAGCAACAGTTGTTTCTACGAAAGCATCCGCTGTCCAGTCTTGAGTACAACCACAAATGTCAATCACAAAATTCTTTAACAATACTTGTCCATCAGTACTGTGAGTAACTTCAGGGTGGAATTGAATTCCGTAAGTATTGGTTCCTTCGATTTGGTATGCTGCGACACGAACTTTGTCCGTACTTGCAATAATTTTAAAATTATCTGGGACTTGTTTTATGGTATCACCGTGCGACATCCATACTTGCGATTGTGTAGGTATGCCTTTCAACAGATCATTCTCTTGGTCTACAAATTGCAAATTCGCACGTCCGTATTCTCTAATTTCCGACGGCAATACTTCCCCACCAGAATGTTGGGCAATATATTGAGCACCATAACAAACCCCTAAAAGTGGGAATTTCTCCTGAATAGATTTGAAGTCAATCTGAGGGGCGTCTTCTTGACGAACGGAATAAGGACTTCCTGAAAAAATCACACCTTTTACGGTTCCATCAAATTCTGGAAGGTTGTTGAATGGGTGAATTTCACAGTATACATTTAGTTCCCTAACGCGACGCGCAATTAACTGAGTATATTGCGATCCAAAATCGAGAATGATAATTTTTTCTGACATGGCGCAAAGTTAACAAATCAATAGCTATTTTATTAGAGGAAATGTTAACTTATTGCATCAAAAAAGAAAGCAAGCATTTTTATGCTTGCTTTCCCGTCATAAGATTGCTTATTATTTGTGGAAAGTTATCCTTCCACCAGCAATTTTTTTATCTCTTTTGTTGGTTGGATTTCCATATACATCTATAGTTCCACCAGCTCTGGTTTCTACATCTGCAGACTCAGTCGCATAAACCTCTGTTTTCCCCCCAGCATTCACCCTTACATGGACTATATCAGTTTTCAGGTCCTTACCATAAAAGTTTGCACCGGCGGGTGGTTCTGACATTTAACTTGGTTGCTGAGCCCAATAAATCAATTGAAGCCCCAGTATTCACCGTTGCATCAACTCCCACAGCATTGATCAACGCTCTGATCTTAGCCCCTTCGGAAGCCGTAAAACTCATTGCCTCCTCCTCTATCGCCGACTCCTCAACATTCACTTCCGAGCCCTTTTTTGCTATGATCTTGGATACTGAAGGTGTATAAACCACAACATTGGCTTGATCACCCTGCATTATATAACCACCCTTCATTTTCAATCTCAACTGTCCTTGGGAATATACTGCTTCAACCTTATCAGCTAAATCTCCCTTAATTTCGATTTCATGGCGATCACTGGGAACAATACTCACCCACAGCCTATCTGTCACTTCTAAAACTGAAAATTCATTGATGGTTTGCTTAATCTGTGCATCCCACTGTATGCACCAAAAATGTAACTGCAATTAATAAAATGTACTTTATCTTCATATCGCTAATATAAATATTTACCTACCTAATAACGCTAATTCATCGGCAGTATACATATTAGCACCCTTTAAATATTTATAAATTTTATCTTTCGTGTATTTATCGTTGAGTTTGTGGAGGTTATTCATAACAAAATCCTTGTCTTTTTTCAATTTCATGATGGTACCCTAAATATTTTGGGATATGATACTGAATGCTCAAACGTATGAACCGCAGCTCAACATTGTTTGGATTTGCCTTGAGTTCTTTTTCCAATTTATTCTTTCCATCTTTAAAATAACTCATCTTTTTGAATGGATTTGAAGTATGCTTTGCCATAAACATATGGTATGCTGCAGCATAACCTCGCTCTACAGGAGAATCTGCTTTTTTCTCAAGAACTTCCAGATGCTTTTTACATAATTCTTCGTCTTTAACGCCCTTGTTGAAATCATTACGAACGGTATTCAAATCTATATCTTGAGCACTTATCTCTTTGGAAATCAACAGCACAAAGGCTAAAATCATTACTCTCATCATAATTAAAAATGGTTTATCTCCCTTTAAATTACAAAAAACAAGCCAACTCAAATAAATTTTAACAATTTTCACGCAACATTTCTTCTTATTTCATTTAAGTAAAGCAGAGACCACGATAAATTATTTAACTCATTCAAATTATTATTGCTAAATTACATATACTAAAATCACCGTTGAACTTTTAAAAAAAGGAATAACCTCTAAACATTTATATTATGGAAAACAACGAAATCAACCCCAACTCCCCCTACCAACCAAACCCAAGTAGCAACCCAAGCATTTACGACAGAGACCTTGTCATCACACCGATGAGTGGGGAGTTTCTGAGAGAAACTGCTAAATGGGCGAAATTTCTTTCTATTCTAGGTTTAATCGGAATGGGTTTTTATTTAATAATGGTAGTTTTCTTCTTTTTGTATTCTATTGGGGCATCTACAGCCTATGGAAATGGATTTAATGCTGTTGCTATGTTTCCTCTATTAATAACTGCAATCATAATTATTGCTCTTTACATAGCTCCCATTTGGTGGCTCTATAAATTTGGCACTAACCTTACATCAGCACTGAATACTAGAAACAATGATCAATTGACTACATCATTCCAATTTTTGAAAAGACATTATAAATTCATCGGAATTATGGCAATAGTAATGCTGGGACTTTATATTTTAAGTTTTATTGGTTTACTGGCGACAGGATTTTTGGCGGTGTTGGCAGATAAGGCATAGAGAGAAAAATGGCCTTTGAAGGGGGTATTTTAAAAATAAATAAGTTCTAAATCAGTCAGTTTAGGGCTTAGGATAAAATTATTTTTGCAGAATTAATGATAAGCCCTATATTTGCATCGTTCCAAAGGGAATAAGCCCCAGGTGGCGGAATTGGTAGACGCGTTGGTCTCAAACACCAATGAAGCAATTCGTGCCGGTTCGATCCCGGCCCTGGGTACTGACAATAAAGCGGGCGTCACAGACATCCGCTTTATTTGTTTAAAAACCAACTTTGGAGCGCATAATCCAACCTTTGACACGGGTGATTTATTAACGCTTTCTCAAGATTTTGCTAACATTGGTGTTAACATGATTTTTTGAGATGGCAGGTATTTATCATTCACCCAGAATCATGTTCAAGTTTTCAACTAAAATCCATGCTTACAAGCACCGTCTGAAAAAAAACGGCAATGTATCCATCAACATCCAGGTCAATATTTCCACTCCAGGAAATTTGGACCGCGACTATTTTCCATTAAACCTGGAATGGCCATTAGAACTAATTGACTTTGAGCAATCTTTATTAAAGCCAAGAACTAAGAAAGACCATGACTTTAATGACTATAATCTCATCATTATGACTGAGCGTTCAAGGCTCAATGAGATTGCAAAACTTTATAGATTATCGGGAAGACACCTTACCACCGAAAATCTCAAAAGAGAGCTGTTCTACTTTGATACGACAAAGTCCGTAATAGGTTATTTTATGAAACGCAGGCGTGAACTTCTAAAATTGAAAGCTATCTCTGAGCAAACCTGGAAAAACTATGGATCAACTATTACAGCACTTGAGGACTTCAATCCAAAGCTGAGATGGGATCAGGTCAACATTAAGTTCATGTATGAATTCAGGGCTTGGCTTAAAAAAGAATAAAATCGAATGGAGAACTGATCAGCCACAATACGGTATGGACCAGGATCAAGGACCTAAAAGCATTTTTCGCAATTGCCAAAGATGAAATACAGGTATATGTCCCACAGGATGTAATTGACTTTCCAAATCCATATCAAGAAAGCGAATCAACATATCTTAACAAAGCTGAAATTGTTAGAATGATTCAGCAGATGGATGAAGACGTTTTGAATCCTACTCAATACAATGTATTGAAGGCGTTTCTTTTTTGCTGCTTTTCGGGAATCCGGATATCGGACCTTTATAATTCAAAATATTCCTGGATGTACTCAGACAATTTTATGAAATTCACGATGCAGAAGAATTCGGAGAGAAAGCCAAAGACCATCACAATTCCCCTGATCCCGATTGCCAAAGTTTTTATCTATGGAACTGGAGGTAGTCTTTTTGAACTTCCGACAATGCAGGAATATAATCGAAGCTTAAAGGATCTTGCTGGTTTTGCAAAAATTGATAAGGTAATTACATCCCATGTTGCAAGACATACTTTTGGTTATCTGATCATGAAGTATGTAGGTGATATTTATTTATTGAAAAAGTTATTGGGACATTCCAAGATTGCAACTACGGAAAAATATGCACATGTAGATGATGAGGATAATTATGAAAAAACCCTTCAAATTCAAGGAGATTTTGAAGGGTTGTGGAAAGTGAAGAAAATAAAATTATAGTTTTTTATTTTCATCCAAAAATTGCTGTAGTTTAAATTGCTGAAAAGATTTATTTGAAATTGAAGATATGAATGGTGTATTCCCAATATTACCAGCAACCAAGCTTCCAGAAAATCCAATATCAAAATTGGTTCGAAAATTAGAATACTCACCGATGCTACTTAAACAAAGAGAAGTAAATGTAATTTCTCCGGTTGTGTCAATCTCATCAATAGAATTTATAGAATCAATATTAGAATTAAAAATTTCTTTTTGAAGCTTACCTACATCTAAAATACCTTTACGTATTGTCTCTGAATTATTTCCATGATTTACAAATAAAATATAATCGTCTAACGATAGATATTTTAATACGGGAACCGATTTTTCAAATCTGATAATTATACCTCCAGAAATTATAGGATATAAATTACCATCAATAAAGCTATATAAACCTTTATTACTTAATTTGATTTTATAAAATTGTCCTGTAATAATTTCCTCCCAGGGTGTATTGTTTAAAAGGTCTTCTTGAATGATAGTAAAAATTGAGATTATTTCGTTATTTGAATTAACTACTATAGTTTTATCCCATGGAGCAACAGCAAGGCTATACAAAAATGGATCAGGATTATAATCAGGGATATAATCTAAATGGCAGTAAAAAAAATTTTTAATTCCTTTAAATTTGATTTCTAATAATGTGGCCCAATTTTTTTTTGCAGCACTGTGGACAGTTAAAGTTTCAATTGAATAGGTTTTTGCTTTTTCAATGGCGGATTGCGTAAAACCTGAACTACATATTAAAATACCTTTATTTGCTTTAATATCATTTATTACCCCATTAAACTCCTCAACAATTCCGGGACCAGCTTTTTTCGAATAGTCCTTGACTTGGATTACAGTTAAGAAATTTATCCCATGTTTCTCAAATTTAATCGAAATATCTATCTCTCTTTTAATTTTAGCTGCGTGATCATAAATCCTATCATTTAATGTAATTGTTGAACTCGAATCAAGATCTTTATAAATATTATAAATAATCTTCTCATATTCTTTACCAGTATTCTTTAACACCATATAATAACCTATAAATTTCAAATGCCTCGTTTAAAGTTAAGGGTTTTGAAATTATTTTAAGTCCATCAATTTCTATTTGTAAATTATTTTTACATTTATAAATTACAAAATAGCTGGATTCTAAACCATATTTAAAATATCTAGTCTTTGACCTTTTTTTGAAACCATTTTTTTTCAAGCTAGTTATCTCATTATCATTCATTTTATTTAAGCTTAACTTTTCAGGTTTTGTTTCATTTTTGAATTTAATAGAGGAAATCTTATATCTTATATGATATATGGAGATAAACATTTATGCAGATTTAAGCTTCAACTTCCAAAATCCAGCCTGTGTACTGTCCTGTCCCAACATTCCATTAGATAGATATGCATTGTCATGATCATCAAACATGATTTTTCCAGCAAATTTTATGTCCTCATTTTCTCCTTCATATACTACTTTAGTCCTAAACCCATCGCGAGTAGCAATAACCCTTGAAGGTCTGTTGCCTCCGTTTGACATAGGGATATAATAAGTTCCTTTATGTTTTATCAAATGCTGACCGAATCCATCAGTACTGACAAATGAGTTTACATATTCTTGGATTGTAGCAAAGTCACCCTGTTTTTCTAAAGGTAGTATTGGCTCAAATACATATTTTCCATTGATGTCATAATAACTTGCGTAGATAAATTCCCTACTCGCATCATGAACCCAAATTGTCCAGTTCCTTCTATCTGTTTTCTTCCCATATGAAAAACCTTGCATCATTTGATATTTCATTGCACTATATCCATAGTTAGAATTACCCTCTCCAGGAGACAATAGTTCTGCTTTCCAGTTTGGGAATGTATCAGTAGTTTTGAAGCTGGGCTTTTCATTTGGATCAATCGAGGGTGCAGAATCATACCATGACTTTAAATCAGATAGTGAAATGTTCCAATCATAGTCTTGATAATCTCCATTTGTTAAGTGAGCAATACCATTTACTTCATCAATATGACATCCGTGCATATGGCGCATTTTCCCAGCATAATAATTTGTAAAATAATACCAATTATCATCCTCTTCGGATAAACCTGATTTCTTTCTATCAGCGTCAAAGCATTTCTTCCAAGTTCCAGCTTTACCATGGTCAAATGACACCCATGCACGTCCTGATATACCCCTAGCATTATTAGAAATACCCTGATGTTGCCAATAATTGGAAGTACCTGCGCCATATTCGGTCACCAGTACTATATTTTTATATACATAATGGGTGAAATCTCCTAACATGGCACCGCCAGAATGGTTTGCCCAATTACGTTGAGAGTTTCCCTCAGGCAACCAGTCTCTGATCGTGTCTTCATGACTAAAAGTGAAGCATTTCACTAAGTCAGTTTGATTATTGATCGTTCGGTACAATACATAAAACCTTTCTTTTCTGGTTACCTGATCATCTTGATAAAATATTTCCCCTCGATGCCTAATCGGAATCAAAAGCTCACCGTCATCCAACACGACTATAACACTTCGTCCTTCGCTGTTCACATCTTGGGTATCCCATGCATCAGGATGGCTATATTTATCCACTATGGTTTGAAATGTCTGTCCATAATCCAGCGATTTAAACACAGCACAAGCCTTGGCATTGTAGAAATACATTACTCCATCTTTAATGCAGCACAACGATCCACCCGTGTAGGTATTCAAACCATCTGTGTGAAGTATGTTAGATGGTATAATGAAACCACCATCTTTTTCAAACTCTGGTATGTCGTCCAGGTAATCACTTGAAACTATATCGTATTGATTTAATGTACAAAGACCTTCAAACCTCTTTTTAAAGGTCAATCCATTCACAATAAAATATAGACCACTGAATTTATCACATAATCCTTCATGAAGTGACCTATATTCTTTAATACTCTTGTCAATTACAAATGTTCCTTTGGCCATTAATTTTGCAGCATCTTTTGAAGTGCTGGTTGACAATAAGATGAACTTTGAAAAAGGCGGTGGAGCAATTGTAAGAGAATTTATGACAGATGTTCCGTTATATGCCTTGGAAATCAATTTCATATCTTCATCTAAAATTAGGGCGTTGGTATCAGTGCCATTAAACTGCATGCTGAATTCCAAACTGTCTGTACCATCAGGAATTCTAATAATTTTCGACATGTTATAACTGCTGTCATACGCCCAATTACTGGCAGCAGTGAACCTAAAATTTAAGCTATCGAAGTCCTCCTGACCTTCAATTAATGACAAACTGTTCAATACTTCACTTCCTCCGCTATTTGTAGAATTAGGCTCTACGATCCAATGAGCATTTAAAGATGTAGACCCATCAATGTTAAGGTTATAGGTTTCCAAATCTTTTAAATAAGGAGTAAAGGAACTAATGTCAATAATGGCATCGATTTCAATATCGATTTTTGCGGTTAAGCTGAATGATTTTACCCTCTTCAGACCGATAGCTCCTTTGTCGACATTTATCCTTAAAAACCCAAATTTGTTCCTTGAATCATTTACTATTAGATTATTGGGTTCATCATCAGCGCATGTTGAGATTATGAACTGATACATTGAATTGGAAGCATTGTAATTTATTCCTTGTAGACGCACTAGAGCCTTTTCTTTTGAAGTTATGCTCCACCTCTTTATAGCCTCATGTAAATAGAAAGATTCCGGATAATAGGGTGAATTTGAATTTCTCAGATCGTATTTCATTCCCCAAATAGATTTGTAGGGTATAAAGTTTACTCCTGAAAACTTCAGTCCACTTGTTTTATATGATTGCATGCCCGTGGAATTCCTAAAATTAAAAGATACTTTTTGCCCAGCAAATGGAGCCATATCAAATAATCCAATATATGATACTGTTGAATACCTTTGAGCAAAATCCGCTCTGAATGGTTTTGAATAATCAAATGACCCTGCGAAGAAGCCAATACTTGTCATTGCATTGGTATTGAAATCATCCTTCTCGTTATCAACCATTGCTATACCGAAGGAAAAATTACCATTTGGGTCAAATGTCATTTGTCGAACTACCATGTACTTCCCTTCTGGCAATCCAAAAACTCTCAACGACTTAATGGATTGGTCTAGCTTTTTGATCATTTCCAACTTCAAATTAGAATCTGTTACATCTATGTCGTTAATCCTTATAGTTGGGGCTGATGCACCATCTACCAATTTTTGGGTAACATATTGGTCTTTAGTATAGGCGTACAGCTGTATATCAGGCTTAGTAACTGGAGGGGCTGTTGGTAATTTTATTTTTAATACCCTATTAAAATCTGTCCCATCAAATTGTCCAAAACCAAATTCATCATTTGCAATAGTAATTGTACCAGAAATCACTTTATTATAAATACCTGGTCCTAAAATAGTCCAATCTTGAGGGTTTGCTGCTACTAAAGTAGATCCAGGTAATGGAAACTCTTCAGGTAATCCCGCAGTATTGGACAATCCTGTTAAGTCCAGCTTCCCTTTCAACCAAATGTACATCTCAGGAAAAGTTGTGCCTCTGAAGCCCATTTCATGAGACTGTTGAGCCAAAATATATGCTTTGTCAAAATCAGTTATTGGAGCAAGTTGATTTAAATTCGAATCCATATTGTTAATTAGTTTAGGTAATGATTAAATGAGTAGGGACACTTCCGATCTCCGGATTAACCTGTTTGGTATTGGAAGGTCTAAAAATAAAAGTGTAGCTGTTCAACTTTCCTTTCGTATGATCTGTTTTGTTTTCGCTCGTTACTATGGGGATCAGTGACCCCTCAAACAGGTAATATTTGTTCCGACTGAACAAAAAATCCACATATTGTTTGTACTGTTCCTCTGTTGATATGAAACCAGAATCCTTTTCGATCTCAAATCTCAGGTCATTCTGATATTCGAATTCCCGTTCATCAAAAACAGCTGTAGAGGCTGTGTTTTGGTGACGGTTTATCCGTTGTCCGTTCAATACCAGAGTATCCCAACCACCTAGGCGATTTTGATAGAAAAATACATCAGAATTGAATTCATAGTGGTCTCGGAAATAGAACCTCTTAAGTCCAGTAACTATAGAATCAGAACTATCAACAGTATAAGCTTCAAAATAAATGTATTTTCCACCTAGCAACTGGACCATCTTTCCAGGATTCAGGTTTACCGATTGTAGCTTGCCTGCGACCATCTGACCTACTGAAATTGTTTTGTCCGAGCCGTCAACCATCTTTGCCGTAATTTTTACAGTAACGTCTGCTGGAGGCAGTGCCGTTAGGTAAAGTGGTTGATGAAAATAGACCTCAGAATGCTTTGGAACAAGATTCAGCCAGAAGTCTCTTAGATAGGAAGCAAGGTCGAAAGGTTGAGGTCTTAAATATCCTTTGATAACTTTAAAATCCCACATTTCGGCTGACCCAACATCATCAAGAATGAACTTGAAGTTCTTTACACCCTCTTCATGTACGGTAATATCCTGGGCAAATACAGGTAAAGAATAGGTCATGAAATTCTCAATAAGTTCCTTCAGTTTTATTGTCATCACGGTACCGGTAGGTGGAGCATCATAATTTTCTATTACGATGTTCACCCAGTTCAATTGCAATGTCAACTGAACGGACGTGCCTTCTGTAGTGAACTTCAGATCAGGAACACTCTGTGAATAATTTATTGGCTGTGGCATTTGAACAATATCCAGCATATCAGAATTGAATGATGTCGTACGACAAACCCAAACTAGCACCCCAAGTAATTCCCTTGGGAGTAATGACCGGTCCCATTGTCACACCCACTCCCCATCTTGGGGATCTGGGCACTCTATTGACATTATAAACTTCAGAGATCTTGATCCGCGGATCATGGGCCATTATAGCAGTGCGATATTCGAACCTTGAAAAAATATTCTTACGGTATGGTGCATTTGCTTGGGACAACCGGATCTTTGCGGACGGATAAATCGAATCATTCTTGAGATTGACCTTAACATCAAATACCGGATCGGGCGTCATCACCAGCCATTCAGTTTGCTTGACCGTATCAACTATTCGCTCACCCTTTCCCTTTCCGTTTGCACTCACCAACATCGACGAAAGCCTATCTATTTCCTTAGTGGCTACTTTTAGAGCAACGGCCAATGTGTCTGCAAGACCTTTGCTCACATAACCGTCAATCGGTTCGGTAGTCTTTATTGAATTGTAGACATAGGTAACCTTTGAACTGTCCGAAAGAAAAACAGTGTCGATAGCATTCAATGGAACCGCTCCATTCTGTTTTATGGCATTTTGATACTGTTCCTTGAGGGTTCGATGTTCAGATTCTTTCTCATTGTACATCCTATAGAATATAAAGCCAATTACGATAGCTACTATCAATAAAAGGCTCAGTATAAAAGTGGTCTTGTTCATGGCATAACTTTGTTTATTTCTCTATTAGTTGCTTTTCTGATCAGCGAATCATTTGTCTGGGTTTCCTTATCACGCATCACATAATCGAACAACCTGTTCCTTACGTCATCCAATTGCTTGTCCTTGAGGGCAATTATCGAATCATTCTTGATTTCCCTTCTTCTTTCTTCCTCCTGGCAATTGGCCTCAAATTTTCTCAGCCTATATTCACCGGTTCCTCCCCATGTCAATAGAGCTGCCAAAAGGATGGCCAATAGGGCCATCTTCATATTCTTGTTCAGGGCATCAAAAATTGGTTGGAACAGCTTCAAAAACATGATGTGAAATTAGTTTGGTTCGGTAATTAATTAAAGGACATGCACTATGCTTCGAGAAAGTCAATATTGATCAAGGAAATACTGTTAAGCCCTATCGTGTACTGCATTTTTTTGATAAAGAAGTTCCTTCCTCTGATGTGGATCTTTTCAAGGATATCCAGGTTCTTGAGTTCGACCGGATTCAATCGGACGTTGAGGTTGAGCGTAACCTTTTCCTTTGCAATCCATTCGGCATATCGTTTATGGTATGTATTGAAGAGTCCATATTGACCGTCCCACTCAAGGACCGTTGGCCCCGAAGTGCCTGCCTCAAGGTTTGAACCAATTGATGGGTAATATTTGTCCGTTTCACCGTTTACCAGCTGGTGTCCCCTGTTGAAGGCAAGATATATCTCGGATGGCCTGACATTTCTATCAATGCCATTGAATCCTGCCACCACCCACCTTTTCATTTGGCTGGAATGGACATCGTCCTCTTCAAAGTAGTTGTCTATCTTTCTGAAGAATATCCCCGGATATTGAGGCAAAGGAATTGCTGAAGAAGTCATGTCAAAAACACTGTTCTCCCCTTTTTCCTTAAAGGAATTGAATCCATTATCAAGGATGGAATAAGAATCCTGATATTCGGTTACTCGCATCAAAGGGAACTTAACATCATCTTTTTTCTGGACGGTCCTGAAAAACACCTGGTTCTGGATCAAGAACTTCTGCTCATAATATCCCTGATCATCAACAGTATAAGGTGTTTCCATCATTTCTTTGATAGAGGTTTTATGGACTGCATCCGAAATCGCCACATTCTCACGTTTGCCAGAGCTGTATCCATAGAAATACTGTTTTCCCAATTCGAACTTCACATCAATTTCAGAAGATACTTTGTCGGACCAGTCTTTTTGTGGAAGGCCAGCGATTATCTGTGAGGAAGATTTGATCACCAATTTTCCATTGCTCGGAGCCATGGTCATACAGAACAGTTTCAGGATCGTCTTTACAAAATCGCTTGATGCAACATTCGGCAGGAAATCGCTCAACTCGACAAACGGCACATCCGGATACGGGTTTGCAGGAGACGGCCTTGGATTAGAGACCATTGGCGGAAAATTGTTCTTGGCATTATAATCAGTTGATACATCTTCATTCAATCGCTGTTTCCATGTACTGAAATAATAGGTCGGCATCACCAGGTTGTAAAGGTATCCATCCGTGAAAGGATTGTTGAGAAGAATGGAGCTAAATATCACGTCAAACAAATAACCTACCCTGAATTGTGGGAAGATTGAAGCATGGCTCCTGTAAACCCTTCTTCCCTGTTCCAGGTTTTCTTCAGGTTCCAAGATAAATGAACCATTATAGGGATTATACTGATTGATGTATTCCATATCCTGGGCTTCGAAAGGCATTTTTGACTTAAACAGCCAATTGTCAGTCCAGGGTTCAGGCTGTTGATATTTACTGTATTCCTCCATAAACCTTGAAAATGGCATGTTTTCGCTCACCATTGCAATGGGTGCAGCAATCATGTCTGTCCGGGAACCACTAGCTAGCTCTTCAGCCCAACGGGCATAGTTCCATGCAAAATTGTTCGAGTCCCGAAAATCAACATCGTCAAAGTCCCCAGCAAAATATTTTCTGCCCAGGTCCAATGTGTTCATTGGAGCCCTAAGGAATTCATTGTAGTCAACGCCTATGAACTGCAATTTGATATTGGTCAGAAATTGAAGGAAAATAACATGGCCAGTCAATATGTTGATTCCCTGAAACCTGATGATGCAAGGTTTCTCTTTTTTGCTCAGATTATTGAAAACACCATAACCACCGAGCCTATCCGGATAACCAAATGCATGCTTGTTCTTTGGAGTAGGTGGGAGATCAAAGTTCAATGAATATGGTGCAGGGATCCTATCTTCCAGCATCAATGGGTTCTCCACAGTAATGGCAATCTGAATATCTTTGGGAAGATCTAGGCTGATCCCTGAAACAATTATTTCTAACATGGTTAAAAGCTGCCGTTATTTTTAAGGTTATTTAATTCTTCCATTTTTTCAACAAATCCGTTCTTGCCCAATAGAGAAACCGACACTTCCATATTGGCTATGCGAGCATCAAGTGCTTGGAGGGTTTCAATGTTTTTCTTGAGCATGACCTCAATAGAATTGCTATTGCCGGCACCTGATCTGGGATTTGATGTTGAACCAGCGATCGTACCGCCTAATTGCCTTCCAGAAACACGATTTGACATGGAGTTTGCGATGACATCGCTCAATGTCATGGTATTTATTGTACCGTTACGCTGAGCTGTATCCAAAACATCCAACAGGGGTTTTATATGAGGATTTTCAACAGTGTCATTGTTTGCAACCCATTCTTTTCCCTTTTCTCCGACCAAAACCGTAGGACTGGAAACAAAACCTCTTCTGTTCGGATCGGACTTTGCCCTGAACTTTTTACCATCTTGTGACCGGATCACATCCAAGAAATTACCTCCTGTTTCGGCTCCTGGAATTTCCGGAAGAGGAGTCGCTGTGATGGTACCGATTTGAATGGCACCTACAGCAGCTATAAGAGCCATCAAAAAAGGATTTGGAAATGCTGAGGTTATACCTTTTGCTGTATTGACGATCGCAGTCATCAAGGCAACGTTCTTTTCCCGTTTTGCTTGATCACGGGCAACGATGGCTTTTTTCTTTTCCATCTGCTTGTCAAGCTTTTCAGACTGCTTGTTATATTCATCTTGAGAGATCAGGCCATCGTCAAGGCGTTTTTTTAGGTTTTGTTTCTTTTTGTTGTTTGCAGACTCGTCTTTTTGAAGCTGTGCATTTTCCTTGGCCGTTACCATTGCATTGTATTGGCTCCAAACTTGTCCTGCAGCGCCAAGAACATCCATCACTTGAAGTATTTTTTCCCGTATACCTCCGACATTTTCGAAAAGAGTTTCCCAATCCCCTGTTGACATTCCCAGAATATCAACCTTATCTCTATCAAACTTCTCCAGTTCATCTGCTTTATCCTGACCCGTAAGTTTGGCAAGTTCTTCTTTCAGCTGCCTGATACGTTCTACAAGAACTTTCTTTTCATCATCTGATAGAATCTTGTCTGAAAGAGTGATGCCTTCAAATGTTCCTGTGTTCTGGGCATTGATCAAGGTGTCGGTAAGCTCCTTTAATTGCTTCTTTAGGATTTCCTGTTCTTCCATCATCTGTTGATTCTGGATGAATTTTCTTGCCTGTCCCAATGTTCTGAACTGTGATAGCTCTTTTTCGAAAAGATTAGCCGAAAGATATTCTTTAGCCTGTGCGAGCGTCTTAATTTCGCTCAGCTCCTCCATGTGCCTTATCCTGAGGTCTGTTATTACATCCTTATTGTTGGTAATCCTTGCATCAATTTCCTTTGCAATCGCATCAGCATCAATTTTAGCAATATTGGACTTGTGTTCCCTTTCAAGGATTTCCAGGACATTGAGTTGCCTTTCGGTCATCGATTCACGTTCGATACCAAACAGTCCAGCTTTTTTTAACCGATCATCGTATGCTGACCTTTCTGCCTCAGCTTCTGTCTGCCTTTTTATGAGAATGGAATCAATGTAATTTTCTTCAGCCTTCGCTCTTTTCTTCAGTTCCTCATTTGCAGTGTTGGTTACAGATTTTAGGCTTTCACCATATTTGGTATTTATTGAATCCAGTTTACTCTGATATTGGTCTTGATATTTTGAAAGTTCGGCTAATTGATCCTTATCAAGTTCGGATAGATCTTCCCGAAATAATCCTTTTTGCTTGAGCAATTCCTGGTAATGCTTTTCAGCATCTTCCAATTCTTTCTGAAATGCTTTTCTTCGATCTGATTCTTTTGAAATCCCTCCAGATAAAACACTATTACCCTTGCCATTATCATCAGAACTCGGATTGTCTGTTTTAACCTTTACAGCATTCAATAGCTTACCTTCTAGTTCAGAAACGAACTTCGCGACTTTCATTTCTTGGGATTCTATGGTTTTAATGTTATTGTCAACATGGTCTGAATAAGCTTTTGCCCAATTCCCCGAAAAAAAGGTGGTTGAATTCATTGCCTCAAACCTTTCACCAATAGAAGCTCCAGAAAATCCTCGGTCTTTACGATCTTGTTCCTCTAATTTCTGTTGAGCAAGTTTTTCCAATTTACCTTGAGCAGCCCTGATTGCTGCCTGTTTAACCAGCGCTTGGGTATGTTCTTCAATAGCTTTTTTTGCCTGGCCTGCCATAATCTGCTCATTGGAGTAGTCTTTTAGGACATCTGGCATTATTTCACGCAACTTTCTTACAGCTGTCAACCTAATATTATCGGCATTAGCTTTGTCCAACGCAATAGCTATGTTCTGTTCAATCATAGCAGTTTCACCGGCCACAGTTTTTTTGCCTTCTAACATCAGGTCATTGAGGGTCTTTTGAGCATTTGCAGCATCTGACAGGCGTTTTGTTTTTAGATAAAGAGCCGTTGTCAGTGTAGCCACAGCAGCTATTAACAATCCTATTGGGTTTGCTGCCAAGGCAGCATTCCACAACCTAGTTGCTATAGTTGCAATCCCGGTAGCTTTAGCTGAAGCATATTGAGCTATTATATTTGCATTGATAGCAACAGTATAAGTGGTAATAGCTACAGTTAATAATGTAATTGCCTTCCAATTTTCAGCTATAAATGAAATAAAGCTGCTCAATGACTTGATCAAAATCTGAAAAAGACCAAGGCCAGATGTCATAACGGGCCATAACTTTTCACCAAGTTCTATCCATAATGCCTTCACCTGCTTTTGGGCCTTTTCCAATTGAGCAGCTGCTGATTCATTTTTGAGGTTATATTCATCAGTTATTGATGTGCCTTCAACCATCGCAGTATTTGCAAGATTCATTGATGATGTCAGTACATCAACGTTATTTGCAAGTGAACCAATTACTCCTATTACACGTCCTCCATCTTCTCCAAGGTCTCCAAGTGTGGCTGCCAATTCATTAATGCCATTTGCATTGTTTCTGACTCCCTGCAGTACTTTGGTAAAAGCCCCCATAAAATCCTTTTCAAGGAGGTCCTTGAAATCGGTTATCTTCATGCCTGCGTACTTGCTGTAGGTTTCGGCTTCAGACGCAAGTTTTAAAAAGAGTTTTGACAATGCTGTTGAGGAAACCTCCTCAGTCTGTCCGAGCTGATCAAGAGCAGCACCTAGACCGAGAATCTGGTCAATGGAAACTTTTGCCAATGGAGCTACACCTGCCATCCTCCGGGCAAACTCAACCATATACCCTTCATTGGCGGTTGAAGCCATTCCCAATTCGTTGAGAGCGGAACCAACTTTTAAGAATGCTTCTTCTGTGCTGTATAGATCCTTGAGCTTGAATATGTCGACTAGCTTTCCGATTTTATTTACAGTTTCTTCTACATTGCCTCCAAGATCTTCATTCAATGAAACAATGATTTGGTTGTTGGCTCGGACAAAACTCGGTGATCTCCGAAATTTCGTCATACCCTAGTTTACCAGCTATTCTGGACAAACCAAGGAGATCCTCTTGTGAGGTTCTTGTATCGATTTCCGCTAATTCTTCATTGAGTTCCTTGACTGCATCTTTGCTGAGATTCGTGGTTTTCATGACATCAACCAATAGATCATCGAAAGAAGCGTATTCTGTGACAGCTTTTTTGATGCCCATAGTTATTGCAGCAAAGGATGCAGCTGTTGCAGTAGCTGTTGCAATCCATCCTTTGAATCTGCCAGACAACCTTTCCATGGAATTACCAGTCAATTGTGTTCCTACTTGTAATTCATGAAGTCTTGATGATACAATTTCAATCTGATCACTGTATTGTTTGAACTGTTCAGAACCCGGAATACTGTTTGACCTAAGTCTACGCAGGTCCGTGAGCTGTCGCTGCAATTGGGTAATAGTCTTTTGTTCAAGCGATAGGTTATTGATAAGTTTGTCTTGCTCTCCTTTTAAATTCTTAACAACCTTTTGGTTCTCCCTGATTTCTTTGGAAAGTTCTCTATATGCATCCGAATCTTTCTTGCCTTCCTTTGCCAATAGTGCCTGCTGTTCCTTTAATTCTTTTATCTTAAATGAAGCATCTGTAATATCTCTTCCCAGGTCATTTATTTCCTTCTGAGCCTGGTTAGCATTGACGATAATATCAAGAGCAAGTGTTTCTGATTTTAATTTTTTAGCCATTGAAACCTCCTTCCCATTTACTGCGAATAAGGTCAATGGTTTCTTGGGTATATCCGAACTGAAGTCGTTCAGCTAATCCATAGTAGTGGCCCATGACAAAACGGTTGTATATCCTCAAACCCTTGCCTGAAGACCTTTTGGACTGACCGCGCCTGCTCCTTTTGAATTTACTTCGGATATCAAGGAATCGAGCATAAGAAGGAACATCAATATGAAGCTTTGCATTGGCACCAGTTCCTGAAACCAGAGCTTTTCTATTTCTAATCAGGTTGCCTGTTCTGGACTTGGTTGCTGTTTTAATGGCAACACCTTGGTTCTTGATAAACCTATTGCCTTCATCACGTAAAGTATTCTCAATGAACCTATCTCTAATTGCATCCATGGTATTATGTTGATAGACGAAAGTACTATCCGTTGTAGGCCATTTAAAGGACAGGGTATCTGGGTAAACCAGGAAAGATTCAGTAGTTAGTGGGTGGATTTAATTAAAGAGGTCCATTTAAAAGCCACTATCAAGTAAAAACAGCCTTAATTATATCATTAAGGCTGTTTTTATAAAGGCTTGTCATATTTCTTCGACCGTTCCAGGCACTGCAACTGCATTTTCGAAACAGGGCGGGCGGCATGATTTTAGTGAAAGTCTAAATATTCTTTTTGTATTTTTACCACAAAATTCTGAATATCAATATTTTTCATGCAAAATGATTATTAATTTCATTAATTATCGATACTTTCCATTACATTTTCCTTATTGTTTTCTTTTTTAATAAGCTCGAACTTTTGAAGAATTTCAAGGTTGTTATAATCCTTTAAATGATAATTCAAATAATCCATAATAGCAGACTACTAAAAGAAGAAAAAAAATGGAGATATAGCATGGAATGCTATATCTCCATTTTTTTCCTCTTTAGGACGCTATGATTGAAAATATTAAAATTTGAACTAAATTATTAAGTTTCTACAAGAAATATTATTCAACAGGTCCAGTGGTTAATATGGGTGGCGTTGGATCCCCAATCCAAGTTACGTAGTAAACAATTTCATCATTTTCTTTCTTTGCAATTAATTTCAAATGAACTAAAGTAGGTTTAGGATTACAATAAATCGTTAAATTTTTAAATCTGTAATGAGAATTGTTTCGCCTATTGTGTAATTCACTTATTTCATTAGAAATTGTTGAATTAGTTGAAAACCCATCTGAAGATACTATAAAAACACTTCCTTTATAGTCTTTAATTTCTAGTGATTTGATACTTTCATTTTCAGAGATATTTATTTTTTCCCACGAGTTTTTACATTCATAAACTGAAAATGTAAAAACGTTGTAATCTAAATTACCTTCATGTCCAATTAACATATTAGCGGGTTGGTTAGGCAAACCTGTAGGGAATGCACGAGTCATTCTTGCATATGGTAAACCATCAGATCTAAATTTTAAATCGGAAAATTCTATCATATGTCCAGCATATGATGATTGAGTAATCCATTGTCCTGGAGTGGTGCTTGGAATTAATTTTGCTGTTCCATTTTGGGAACCTATTGGGACATTTGACTTTTTAAATTTTGAATTTACAGACTCTACCTTTTGTTCCGATATCTGAATGGGATCATTTTTAGAACAAGCTACTGAAAATAGCGTGAAAATTAAATTAACTTTTTCATAATTAATGATTTTTAATGGTTTTTTTATGATTAACATTAAAAATATAAATTTATTTGAAATGGGCAAGAAGCGTGTTAAAAAAATTTTAGTCAAATAAAAAAATAACAGCTTAAACGTATCTATGATCAGGTTTTGTTGGATTTTCAAAAATACATCCTCGTTCCAATCCTAAGCCACCCTGTAATGGAAGAGCCGATAATCAATCTCGGCTTAAATATTTAGTAGTGTTTAGTTATTTTATCTGCCAATATGGAAGCCAGCAATGCACTATCATCAGGATCTCTGATCTGTAGCACCTCACCTTCCTTCAATAGCCCAGTGGCTCTTCCATAGACATATATATTCTTCAGAAAGTTGTCAGGATTCTTATTAACCTGGATAACCTCTAGGTACATATAAAATATTCCAGTTGCAGTGGTTTCAAGGAGCCTTTTCTTTTTAAGTTCATCAATCAGTAAAAACCTTAGAGTCATTGAAGCAACTGTCTGGATTGGTTTTGGCTGCTTTTTGACTTTCTTTAATAATCCCATATTCAAATTTACGTTTATTATACTTCCAATGCCATTGACCAGCCAAGATACCCACCAAAAATATTTATACTCAGGAATAATGTTAACTGAATTTATATTAAGATCTGGAAACATCTTACAAAAATTATTGCCGAAACTCCTTTCACCAAAAAGATATTCCTTTAGCTTGATAATAGCCTCTTGAGTTTCTTCGTATTGGTTTATTTCAGTTTCATTAGAAGAGCCTTCAATCTGTCTAAGAACCATGTAATACAATAGTTCATGACTGTCCTTATATGAATCTTCTTCACCTGAGAAAGAATAATTCGGATATACAGCAACTAAGAATATCCCAGCTTTATCTTTTAATTTTTTCATCCCCTGTTCATCTGTGCTACAGATGACATATCCTTTATTCCAATATCCTGTACGATATTTTGACAAATTTCATCAAATTTCTTTACTCGTATCATTTTTGTTTGGGTTGGTCTTGTTGTTTCTTAAATAAATAGAGCAAAACATCATATAACAAAGTTTTGCCAGTACTGGATGCATCACCGAACACTCCCGATTCAGCGATATCCATTATCACTCCTGTCCATCCAAGGTTTACTTTTTGGGATGTTCCAGATGTTTCTGAAGCTTCTGGAAACAAAACTGACAGATTTACCTCTATCCCATCAATGATTTATATCTTCTACCTGCAGACACTTTACGCAAAACGAAAACATATTGCAATTGCCTGTTTTTGCCATAATGGAACCTTTTCAAATAAAATAGGCTCAACTACGTAATTATGTAAACTTACTCGCTCATCACCTTCATTCTTTGGTCTATAAATAGTTGCAATAAAGTAATTTAGCAGGAGATTGGACTGTTCCTCATCTTCCCTTGATTCAAAATATTGATCTAACAATGAAAGTGCTGACTTGAATTCATACAATGTAATATTTGAGAGCAGATCATCCGGACCATAATACTTCTTATCTAAAACAGGAAAGCAATTTTTGATGGATTGATAGTTCAATTCAAAATTATCCTCATCATTTTTAACAAATATCCAGTCACATAGCTGCTGAGATAATAGAAAGATCCTCTCATTTATCAGATCACTCAGTCCAATCTCTTTCTGACAAGATATTTCCATCCGGTCCTTAAACCTGTGAAATAGGAAAATACCATTATTCTATAGTCTGCAATGGATATCAATCCATTCATTACCTTAAATGCATTTTCAAGAAGAAAATGAATCTGCTCATTTGTGCATTCATCCCATTCAGAAGGAAATTCTATCTTAAGGCTCTTTGTTGGAAATTCTAGAGTATGCATGTTCTAAGTACTAGCGAATTTATCTTTCGGATTATTGTTTGGCAATAATTTGTATTCCAGGTATTCCGGAGTCTGCTCGAATCGTTTCCTTTTGATCTTGTCAATAAAATCAAAAGCATCCTCCTCCATTCTTTTACTGAAATATGAAACCTCATCTTTAGTTGCCGGTCGACTTGCATTCAATGTTTGACTCTCGGATTCCAACTTTTTTACCAAACCTATAGGAAGTACCTGAGTATTCAATCTTCGGGTTGCTAAAGCAATTGTTCCATATACCTGGGCTCTTTGGACAAGTTCTAATAGCTCCTGCTGATAAACTGATAAATCGCTAATTTGATAGGCTTCCAGCAATAATCGATAATCCTCACCAAGAGCGGGCCTTAATTCCAATGACTGAATTTCCTGCAATAAAGGAAGTGCCAAATAATAGAATCTTGCTGAATTGTCAATTGGATAAAAATTCCCAAATACCTCAGTATTATTTACAAACAATTTTATAGAGGCTTTTTTCTGAGGAGAATCTTTCCAAATTGTATTTTCAGTTTTGTCGAGGTAAGATATCAGCTGATCTGTTGCTCTCTGAGCACTAGAAAGGTGTGCAGCATCATCCCGATTGAGCATCCACTCCCAAGGTAGTTTCTCATTAGCATCATCAACCTTTATTTTTCGGGTTGATTGATCATGTGAAACAATATTCAGTTGGTAATAATTATAGACAGACATCAATGCGATAGGCATTTGAATTTTCTTCAAAAGGTTTTGATCTTCTTCGGATGGATTAGTTTCATTTGCAATTCCTTCGGCATGATCTATCAATTCATCTCCAATAACCCGTGCCAATGCTTCAGTTTCAAGCTCTATCTGATGTTCTATTCTTTCAAAATCATTGGAGGCATACCATGATGTCGTAAGCTTCCTTAGTGTTTCGTTGTCTTTTATGATCATTTTTTAAACTTGATTGGTTACACGGTTTGAAGGAGAAACTTCATCTTCCTTCATCATTACTTTTCTATAAAATCCCATTTTGACATTGGTTCCTGGCCAATTGATTTCAATCGCTTGATTGATTGCTTCAAAAATTATTCTCTCCGGAATATTGACATCTGTCAACACATGGAATTTTGCTGCATATAATTGCTGTGAGCCACCTGAAAAAGAATTGTTTGTAATGAGGTTCGCCAATGCTGGGTTCAACCCCATCCCTGAAGTAGCTGCTGAATCTGCTTTTTCGGACACCTTAACCTGAGCTTCAATAAAATCCTTGATTTTTTGGTCAATAGGTTCTATTTTCCATTGACATAAGTTGCCGTCTTCATCATGAAAATCAACAGTTTCAATAAACTTTCCTGCGTTTTCTTTACCTGATAAGGCAGCCGCAATTTGATCTAAACAACTCTTCTTTTATATCTCTGAGCCTTTTATCAATTTGAGCGTCTGTTTCTTCAGGAAATCTATCCGATAATTTCTGTCTTTTATCATCCCAGTATTTTTGAGGTGAATGGATATGGAAAGCAGCAGAGATGCCGTTATCAGTCAGGTAATTGATAATATCAGGAATCTCTGAAGCTGTAGCCAACCACTTCAATGTTCCATAATAGGAAGGAATGGAATAGAATGATCTTGAGAAGCTGTAAAGATTATGGTACGACATGGATACTCCAAATCTAAAAGGATCTCTTTTATTGAAAACTGGATAGGTTGATACTCCAGAATGAAGGCAATTGTTTTCAAAATCCCCAACAAAGATATTCTTTACATTCTCCAATCTCTTTTCAGGATGTTCAGGCCATTCCAGTCTTGCCCAGGTATTCAATACGGGTTCCAATTTTACTATTTTTCCCGTTCCGCCAATTCTAGGACCTTTATTCCTATACCATCTTGTATAAACGCCTTTAAGATGGATAAATTCAGTCGTGATAATTTCAATATATCTGTCAAAATCCCAAGATTTCAACCATTTTTTCAATTTCTGGATGCTTAATTGGTTTACGTTTTTTTATTGTCATCTTCATCAATGATCTCTTCATAAAGAAATGGCCCATCACCATACTGCAGACCTATCTTTCTTTCTAGAATACCAGGACCAATATTTGAATTATCCATAATCCTACGAATTACAGATGGCAGATCATTATTATGACCATAAGGAACCATTCTTTTTCCCATCACAATAGCTGGATCAGATTCCCAGGAATTATTTATTGAAAACAACTGACTTGACCATGCATCATCTTTTTTATGAGACATGGATATGGTATAGACGGAGCCATCGGTCAGATGGATTGCTTTTGAATTTTCGGTTATTTGCTCTGTTTTCATTCAGCAGAAAATTTTAATGATTGGCCGTTAAGGGATAAAAGGCAACAATGCCAGAACTTTCTAGGTTCTCCGGTTTTGGTGTTAATATATTCTTCCTGAAGCTCTGCAAATTGGTTGTAATCGGACTTGCCACGTTTTCTTAATCTTGCAGAATGAACTTCAACTATGCCATTGGAAGTTCCTCTTGATCTTGAATATGACATAAATGTAAAACTGAAGGATTTGCCCAGCTTGGTCAATCTCCGCATTTCAGCAATTGCTTCGAAAATGGTCATAAAAAAACCTTTGAATTTTAACAAAGGTGTTTTAAATATTGATTTCGATAAAGGACAGGTATATTATTTCAATTCTTTTGGATTTATAATTTAAACTATTTTATTTCAGAAAATCAGTCGTTGGTTGATTTAAATATTCAACTATATCAGTAAAGTATAATTTTTTATAAGATATTGCATGTGATAATGATATTAGAAATTTCTCTATATGATCATGTTTATTATTTATATCAATTTCTATTAGTTTATTAAAACATTTATAGGGATTTTCTAAAGGGCAATAAATTGGATAATAATACCAAAAACTATTATCAAACGCCAGTCCCTTATTTTTAAAAATTTCCTTATCCTTAAGGTCTAATTGCTCCCAATCAAATTTGTAATGGAAGAAGCCTTTTTCAATTATTAAAATAAGGTTATGCCTATATTCATATTCAATCCCCTTATAAATGTCATCGAAATCAACTTTTCCAAGATTGAATTTTAAATCCTTACAAACTAAAAATGAAATGACATCATGATGTTCTTTTGGGTAGGTTTCTTTATTTAAACAAAGTCCTTGCCTCTCTTTGCTTAATTTTTTTGCGTTTGATAATTTAATTAAAGATTCTTTAAAAGACTTTTTATTCAAATTTGATTTAACTTCTCCAATGGCTATTGTACTTTCTATTGAGAAAAAATTAACATAATCCTCTTCTAAAATTGGGGTTTCATTATTTTGATATATAACAATATCTAATTGGGTACTAACACTATCCTCTGATGTTATAATAAAACCATTTGAAATTTTTTGTTTAGTAATGTTTTTCAATAAATCTTTAAGAGATTCTTCTCTATATTTACCTAATTCTGCTGGGTGAAATAATTTATCATTTTTATTATAAAATATTGATTTACTATCTGATACAAATGTTGATGTAAAATGCTCAATTTTTCTTTTTAACACTGTTTGAAAAACTTTGTTTCCCATAAAAATCTTTTTTTTAGAAGATATGGAATATAATTGAAATCTGGATCAAACCACTGAAGAATCTGAAATATTTTGAGCTGACCTATATCTTATCAAGCTTCTCCATTCCCTTCTCATCATCAAATATTTAAAACTGTCAGATGGATTGGTTGATTCCATTGGCAAACGATGAATAGGCAGTTTCTCTGAAGATTTATCCTTTGTTGTCACTGATGCACCTTTTTTATTTGGAACTATTTTAGTTCTTGCCCCTTCCAATGAAGCTTTTAAAGGTTTGCATTCAAAAAAGTCAATTTCTACTTTTGGCAACTTAGCATTTAGTTCCAGAAAGTAATTCTTGCATAAAATTATATTCCTCTGCCTGTCCAATATTACCCTGATTCCTGGACATCAAAACAACCTTCCAACCTGTTCTCGTTTTTCCATCTTCCAAAAATTCTATTGCATTTTTGAACGATTGAGCTAAATCAACCTTGGCATCCTTATAATTATTAGCTGCTCTATCGTAATAAGCATGAATAACCTTTTCTTCATGCTTGGTAAAATATTCACGGAAATTAGCCGCTAATTTAGGTATCCAATCTGGAGATAAAGTGTACATGAATTTTAGAATCTTATAAATATTGTTTGGTTTTGGCTGGCCAATTGTCATTGACATCATATTCCAAAATCCAATCCAACCTCAATAACTTTCTTTCGGTTTAGATATTTTAGAATTCTACAATCCTCATTTTCATCAATTCCAAAATGTTCAGACCACCTCAAATTCTTTCCGTCTTGATAAAAATGCTTTTCGGCAATATTGGCATAGAATCTTTCTCCAGATTCTATGGATGATTTTAAAGATAGAACAGCAGTATCAACATCTCCCAGATCAGACTGAATAGCGTCTGTAAACCATTCTGGAGTTAGAATATCAATATTGACCAATGAGGATGCAATAAAGAACAAAGTTTGGCCGTCTTTATCCATTCTAACTTTTTTCCATCTCTCACGCCATCTTTCCTCAGTTCTAAGTTTTTTTACGGATTCTTCATGATCATTTTTCTGTTGGAAATAGATGCGCTCCTGGATACATTCATTCAGCACAAAAGCTACTTTAAGAATTCTTAAGATAGCAGATTTCTTCATTTTGTTTACCTGCTTTAATATCCAGTCATGTTCACCAATATTCTTTGTATTGGGCATATCTGTTGTAAAAGTATGCCCGCGATAAAATACAGATTTACCATACTTGGCAACATATCCCCTAACGGCTTTCAATAGATTGGCAATCTTATGTTCTGGAAAATATTTAACCTCATCCCCTATTACATGTACATAGGATCTACCAGCTAATGACGCGGGCCTATCCAATGACCCGAAAGTAATATTCAGACCAGTAAAAAAGATCATTGTATGCTTATAGGAAACCAACCGATTATATGGTTTCCAGAAATGTTCCCTAATATATTCAGGTAAATCCTCCTTTTCAGCCTCTAAAAATTCCGGAGGTTGTTTCCCCAAAACAAAATGAATACCTTCCTTAAATCCCTTTCTTTCCAATCCTTCCAGTACTGAAGGAAGCACATTCTTCTGAAGATTGGAATAGGTATCTGAAACCCACACCACTGGAGCTCCGGGAATATCATAAACCATTTCTGTTAGCCGTTCAACAACAATTTCAGTGGTCTTGGCAGAACCTCTGCCCAAAACCATGTATAAGAATCTGGGAAGTACCAATGCAGCAAATTGTGCAACCCAATTCGCAAAAGCAACTGCGATATCTTTTGTCGGTTTAATTTTTGGTCTCCAAGCCATTGGTGTAGTATTTAGTAGAAAGTATTTAGAATTAAGACTAGGTTATTTTTTTGAACTCTTCTTCGATTTTATCTAGCTTTGAAGGAAGATCGATCTTATTAATCATTGCATCTTGTTTCAATGATTCTTTCACGGATTCTGGATGGTCCAATGCATCGATTTCAGCTGCTAGTTCTAATCTATTTATCGATGGAATGTTTACCGATTCGGCGTCAAGGGTATAAACCTTGGTTGTTGGCATATAGAGTTCTTTAGCCAATTTTTCGACATCAGGTTTGTCAAGTTCCTGCATTGAAGCTGCTTGTTTCATTAGATTTCCATAAACCTCCCAATCCCTGGAAGATTCTGCATTCTCAGCTACAACATTTGCCGCTTGTTCAAGTTTATCAGCATACTTTGCCCTTAGGGATTTTTTATTGATAATTCTATTTCCGAAAAAGAGATTCATAGATTCATCGTACATTTCAGAAGCACGTTGATGCTTCATACCATAGTGCTTAACAAAAAAGTCAACTGCAGCTCTTCTACCATAGATAGCGTCCAGATCACGGATAAATATCAATGTATCTATATATAACTGTTCTTCAACAGAAATATCCATCATTGTTTTACCTGATTGGATATAATCATTTAAAGATTCCAGGATCTTCTTACTTTCAAAAGTTCCGAAAATATCCATTTTGGAAATTTTGGAAAGCCCTTGTCCGTTTGATTTCATGAATTTGTTTTTGAGCAGGAACATCACCTTTGATTGCCAATTGATGTAGACCGAACCTTTCATCAATATCCTGCTTGACCTTTCCAGCTTCCAACCTCTCAGATAAATAGGAATTTGGATCTTCAGCGATTTGTCTAAATATGGTCTTACTGATACCAAAATAGGTTGCTATTTTTTCTGCTGAATATCCCAATCCGGATAGGATTTCAAGCTTTTCCCATTCCTCATCGGATAAGGATAGATTTGGGTGTTTTATGGGTTTGGTTTGCTCCATAAAACAAAAATGCCACTGATTAAGTGGCAATGAAAGGACGCTTTTAGACTACGAAATAAAAATTTGAATCAAAGTAAGAAAGCATTGAGCTTTCTAAATCTTCTTTTTCAAATCCTAAGATACACAAATACATAAATGTTAATGCAAAATGACCTTTAATTGAGGTGTGGTGCAGATTATTTAATGGAATTATTTTATTTTTTTTTGAAAAATGGGTGTAATAATTTCTTGTATTCTTGATTAGGTCAAAAAAGTCATAGGATAACCCTAATTTTGTAAATAATTTACCATTATAAATATCATAAAGTATTTTTAATCTAACATATAGATTAGGATTGTTGGCAAATATCAAGGAATTTTCAATTAATGAATATTCTTCAAAATCTAACTTTTCCTTTATGCTTTCTTTTAAGTGCTTGAATTCTGAGGCACTTCTAATAGGTTGGTTATGATATGTGGCATTAAAGCTCTCAAGACCCTTACAAATTTCCAGAAAAGAACCGATTTGATTAATTCCATTATTGTTAAAGAATGACAATAAAATCTGAATAATATGTTCATCCCTAGAATAATTAGTTAACCAATTTGAAATTGTAACTTGAGATATTAATTGGAATTTACTAAAATTCAATAGAAAATTATAAACTCCGCCTTTGATTTTTATTTGATTTTTATTCAAATCAAATAATGTCATATTAAACTTACCATCTTCAGCAATTCTTATTTCATTTGGCTGATCAAACATATAGGTTACTAAGTTTATTAATGCACAGAATCGGAAAATAATAGATTTAGCTTTAGTAATAGTTACAGGTTTTATAAAACTGATTGAGAAAGTTTTATATTCATTGAAGGTGATGGTTTTAGGTGATGCATTAAAGTTTCTATTAATGTTATAATTAACATCTATCTCTAATTCATCATTTTTAAATATATTTATTGATTCTGGTATTTTGTATTCAAGATCAAAGGTTTTAATAGTATCATTTTTAAGTTCAAACCCTGAATTTCTTATCCAAAAATCAATTCCATTTAATTTAAATTCTACTTTTTTGATTTCAAGGTCCTTAATGTTGTTAATAGCTTTTCCAATAATTATATCAGAAAAAATGAAAGTGTATCTTGCTTCAGAATCTATTGTAGAACTACTATTAAATGGGTTTATTATTGTAAATAATTTTCCGTTGCTGGTTCTTCCATAAATATATTCTAAATTATTTTTGCTTAAAAAGCTGAACTCGCTAATAGCTTCTTTGCTCTTGATAATTAATTTTCCATCCTTTGATTCTCCAAAAGATAATAAGCCAGTGAATTTTTTTTCTAATAAATTTGAAAAGGTACATTCACAAAATTCATTCTCGTACATAATAATTGTTTTGAATCAATTATACAAAATTACTCTAACAATCTATTCACCTCTGCCAACTGCATTTTAAGTTCCTTTAATTTTAATTCCCTTCCAGGAAGAAGATCTGCTCTTTTTTCCTTTTTAATTTTTGATTGAGTTCGCCAAATATTGTTCTCCAGGTTTTTCTTCTTATTGAAAAGATCCATTGTTGTAAGGTTTCTCAAATCTTTAATTCTTTGATACTGAAAGAATATGACATGCTTACCTAATACTCTACCATGATCAGCATAGTGCTTGAGCTCCTTGTATATTTCATGGTTATTGATAAAGTTCTCTACCAATGAACTTACAGTCTCCAGTTCTTCTTCTTTGCTTTTGGCATCCGTGAGCTTGCCGTACAGGTCTCCACATTTAGTAAAGGCCGTGATCTTATCTGATATCAGAAGTTTGAGTTCAGGCGGACATTCAGGATCAGCCAAGAATGGCCATTGATTCCTGAGCTTAAATCTGTTCTCTTTTAAAGCTTCAGTGCTATTGTTTTTAATGGAGGGTTCAGTAATTACTGAAAAGTCAAACGGAAGCTCAGCGGTTTTTAAAAGGGCTGACCTGATCGTTTGAAAGTGTCTCTCAGGTTTCTTGGATATAATCCTTGCGACAGCCAAATTTGGATTGGTATAATCCATAAACAAGCGAAGGCCGACCTCAAGGTCGGCTCCGCCCAATAACCAATTATGAACCAGATTCTTTAGCATTTTAAAAACATGTCTATCCGTTCCAGGTTCTTGTCCTGCCCGTGTCAATGTGAACAAATGTTTTATAATAACCGGTTCCTCCGGATGATTTGAACTGTTTAACGGTAGACTTCCAGCCTTTTATGTTTCCATTGATGGGGTATGTGTCGAGGGCATTTCCCAAAATGTGCTCGCTGGAGCTTGCTCCGTTTACGGACTTATTATAGGTCGGAGATCGGTAACTGGAAGATATACCAATTGCTGAACCAAAAATAGACCTCAGGGTCTGAACCTCCGCAATGATATTTGCATTGATCCTGGTAAAGGTATTTGATCTGTTCTTTGTCAGGAACTCGTGCAATTTAAAGTTCTCTGTAACTTGGAAATTCTTTGAGTTAATGCTGAATTCCAAATAATCACCATCCGTTTTGATTCCATTCAGGGCAGCTGCTGCCAGAATGGCCACGACCAAACCTTTTCTAGAGCTCATAACTTGACGGATTAGGAAATGCCTTTTCAAGGAAAGGTTTTATTGCTGACCATCCCTTGGAATTACAGTTCAAAAATTTACGCGATCTGAACACCTGTTCAAGTAAATCTTTTGGAATGTCCGAACGGTATGCCGAAGCTAAAATACTGTCATTGGCATTGCCGCTGACCTGGATCGGCCTTGCCTCTGGAAAGAGCTCATTGAAGTACAATGAAGTCAATAGAAATCCTCTTTCTGTTGCATTGTATTTTTCGATGATCTCAGAAAGAAACTCAGCGTTCAACAATACTGGTATATGCGCGCCATATCTGTGCAACGGAAGGCCGTTCTCTTCAAGGGCTTTTGCAGTTCTTTTGATATTCTGATTATAGGAACCTCCCTCTTTTCCTCCTCTGTCCAGAAGACCATAGGCTTTCAACGCTTGGATATCATATAGGTGTGTTTCTCCCAATAGGAATATGTCATCATTGCTGAGAATAAAATCTCCTTTGATAACACCAGCTGCAATTGCAGTAAAGATCTTGTGGGTTACGTCTGCCTGGGGATTCCTCACCATGGATGGAACTGGGCAGTCACATTCTTCTTTAATCAGGTGAGCTTCATGTGGAATATGAATTATTTCAGGAGAGAACCAGTCCTCCTTATCACCAATAATTACTATTGATATTTTTTCTTTGAAATTTTGCTGTAATGCGCGAAGTGCATACTTGAGCTCTTCACCTTCAGCTTCGGATTTCAGATAAGGGATAAGGACTTTTAATGAATTTACACCGGTCAGTTCAGAATCTTGACCTTTCGATTCAGGTTCTTTTAAATCAGGTTTGTAATCTATATTTTCCACAACCTTCTCTGTTCTTATTACTTCCTGTTCCGATTCTTTTTCTATTGAATAGGTACTGTCCTCATTCTTTTTAATATAACCTTTTTTGCCGAGAGAAGTTATCACTCCAGTCACTTGGCTCTTGGTCAGGCCCGAACTTGAAACTATTTTATCGATCGATGAATTTCCTCCATCAATTGAATCCACTACTTTTTTTTGGTTTTCAGTTAATTCTGTCATAAGATTGGTATTTGCCCTTTTAGAAAGGGGTTAGAGAAAAGGCACAGGTTATCCTGTGCCCAAACATTTAGAAATTATAAACCACCTGTTCCGGACCCTGTTGATTCAGGAGCCAATGCCGGGTTAGCACCCTGATAGAATCCAGCAACGAAAATTGAACGAACTCTTTGGGTAAAATTGAACGTTGTTTTATTAGCCTCTTGATTTCTCTGATGCTCAACAGTGAAATACAACGGATTACAGTTCCAGCCATGGACCATTTTTCCCTTGCCATCACCACATTCATCAGTAATAGCAATAAATGGTTTTCCAAGATACTTTTGCTTGAACTCCTCGATCTCTTGGTAATTCCCAGGATGGGAGAAAGAAAGTGTCTGAACAAATCCCTCTTCATCTTCTTCACCTTCCATATTGTCGGGTCTTGAGATAGTTGAGGAAGTCGCATAGATCCCGATTGCTGTTGCTTGGGGCTTTAGGGTGATGTCTCCAGTGACCAGGACATCTTCCTCTCCACGTGGAGGAAAGGTTGCAATGTCCTCGTAAGGGACCAATATGATCTGAGAGCTTACAGGTTTTGGAGCTCCGCTTCTTTTCTTTAATGAAACTTTTTGATAAGCCATCTTATTAAGTTTTAAATTGAAATACTCTTTTTAAAGAAGGGCAGCCATTGACTGCCCCTGGATTATGGTTGATTAACTAGGATTATAAACCTCCGGCAGCTGAACCTTCATCCTCAGCTGGAGCCGTGCCATCAGGAAATTGGTTCGATGGCCTAAGCCCTGCCTGTGGATCATAGTTAGCGGGTACATATGCAAATACAGCTTCAGCAATCTGGAAACCGACGCCCAACCAGAACTCACCATATAGGCGGACTTCATAATCATGTTTCTGAACGTCATTGATCACATCAGGCACCTCGTTCTTATGGCGCAATTTCACCATGTTTCCATCAGGAGTTGAAAATACGACTGGAGAACCCGACATTCCATCCAACGCAACCAAGGTATTGACAGAATAGTCTATTTTGGCTGTTCCAAAATCTCCATCCTGGCCACTGTTCTGGCCCCATACCTTTTTGTAGGCACGTTGGTATTTTCTGTAAACCTCAGGTGAAACATAGATGTTCATTTTCTTGTTCTTGTACAATGGTGTCAGTTCATCGACAAAAGCTTCGAAGAAATCCAATATTTCTTGAGGAGTTGCAGTATCCCAATTAATCGTCTCATCAGTGAAATTGATCTTGGATTCAGCACCCAAGGCTTTTTGCTGAACCAGAATGGTTTCAATGCCGTCCATGCTGTCCTCCGGATCAGTTGGGGTATTGGGATCAGGGTTTTCTACATACTTTCCCTTGAAGATCATTCTCAGCTCGATGTCATCAAGGATCTGAGGGTAGATCATCTGTTCCCAAATGTACTTGGTAATTGGCATCTGATCTGGAGACAATCTTTCATCATATAGGTGGAAAAGGTATGAATCCAGCACCTCTGCAGGAACAATAGGCACATTGATCTTGTGCCTGCGGTTCTTGATAACCAAAGGTGTAAATTTGGTATTGCCCTTGGGTGTCCATTTCGGTGTGAACTGTTGGACCACAGAATTGATTTGAGCCTGGACAGCTTTATGTTCGGTGACTGCTGGAACAGATTTGAAATACTTTGATGAGGTGAATCCGGTGAACAATTGACGGACAATTTCCAGATTGTTTCCGTTTTGGCTCAGGTAAGTGCCGAATTCCTGACGAACTGCATCGACATCAATTGTCTTTCCCTGTGCCGAGATCATGGATCCTGTTGCAAGAAATCCGAAAGCAGCTGCATAGTGGCCCGCTTTTCTCATTACGGACATTACCTTTGGAATTCCAGCCTTGCCCTTGAATTCATTGGTTTCTGCCTTTGGCCCATCTTCTGGGGATTCCATCAGTGCCTGGATCAGACCGTCTTTCTTCTTGTTATCGGCAATAGCAGCCTGAAGTTGTGCGGTTAGGTCATCTGTAGCTTTTGCAGCTTCCGGTGCAAACACAGCTTTCATCGCTTCAAAAATCTCCTTTGAGTGGTTTTCTGGATTTTCGGATGCAAGACCTGCCTCAAATTTCTCCAACGCTTCCTCTCCAAAGAACCCTTTCAACGTTTCTTTCTGTTCAGCACTTAATTTGTTTTCTTCCAGTGAAGTAACTCCAATGGCTCTCAAGAAAACAGCTTTGATTTTATTCCAATTCATTTTTAAATAGGATTAGGTTGATATTTACTTTATTTATTTATTCTTGCCCCAAGATTGAACTGAAGCATAATCGATTGCATCTTTCAGCGTTCCGATCCTATCTGCAAGACCCAGATCAACTGATCTCTGCCCATTGAAAGTTGCTCCTGCAAGGATGCCCGATGTTTCCAGGGAAAGGTTCAAACGATTGGATTTCACAGTATCCTGGAACTTGATGGCCATGGGATCAAGCATCTCTTTCCTGATCTGATCATATTCACCCTTTAGCAAATTTTGAAATGCTAGATTTTTATGGTCGGACAGTTCAGAATAGACCTCATGAAATTTTGCGCCCTGCTTTTCATAGAACGGAACCATGTCCAAAAAGGAAAGCATCACTCCAACGGATCCAAAAACAGATGAAACATCATTGTTCGAAAAGATATGATCACAAGCGGAGGCAGTCCAATAAGCTGCAGAGCATGCTGCATCACAGTGGGCAACGATAGGTTTTCCCAATTCTTTAACAAATTGAATAGCTTCCAACAATGGGGGCACGGCATTAACTGCTCCTCCACCTGAATCGATGTCCAACACGATCGCGGATACGTTCTCTTTGGATGCAAAATGTTTGATATAGGAAGCGATTTCAATCATTCCATATGAACAGAGCGTTCCATATTTGAGCATAGTGCCTTTTACCGGAAGAACGATCACCTTTGCGCCTTCATCACCAATATTTTCTGCATCATGTTCCTCATCATCTTCATAGGCCATGATGTCGATTTTGTCCAATATTTGGATATTGTTCTCATAAAGGCTGGTTGATTTAAGGATCCCCTCCAATTGCGGACCTAAGCCAAAAGCAAATTCCGGACTGATCATAAACTGACCTCTAAGGATTGCCGAAATAAGATGCTGCTGCCAATTGGCTTCTAATCTTCTTTGCATAATCAATTTGTTTATGCAAAAGTGTTCTTATGCCGAAAGGTATGAAAGGACTATTTTGACCATGGAAACCATAAAAAAAGCAGCTATAATGAATAGCTGCTCTTGGATATGGATTTTTTTTTGGAGAATTCTATGGAATAAGTTCCCAAGGTTTTGATACGTGGACATATTCTATTTCGAACAGGTCTCTTGTCAGAGATGAATTTTCATGTGATCGTGTCGGGATGGATGGTGATCCCAAAATAAACTCTTTACCTGAGCATAGCTTGACCTTGAGAATGGAGGCCGGTATTGATACAATGCCTTCCTTTAATCTTGCATTGATAGTTGTCGAAAAATATATCCCGGAAGCATCTTCTTTACTGTTGGTTTCCATCTCTCCAGATGCGGGATGCATCGGAATTGGTTTCCATTCCTCCACCATTACTCTTGATGTGCCATCAGGATAGGTTTCAAAACCAATAATGCTATGAACTGGTGCATATTCAATGGATGATATGATTTGGATTGCCATGGTTAAATATATTGTTGAATGTCCAAAATGGTTTTTTCAATTGCCTTGTTCTGAATCTGTACCCTCCGGGCCAATCTCTGGACCATTGTTTGGATGTGCTTTTCTTCTGCCCTATATGCTCTTTTTTTCAGTTGCTCCACTTCTCCCACCCTGCTGATCAATTTTCTCGTGAGAATGAAACTCGTGATCACATCCTTCTGTTTCATGGCCAGGTTCTTTCCTACAAAAGTAATACTGAATAAAATCCTTATTAAAGGTCGCGATCAGGAAATCATTGATTTTCCTCTGATCATCTGGGTGTATGTAACTGAACCTTGTAAACAGGCTGGGTATTGCTGATGTCCGGGGCAACCTGATATATATAGCCTTGTCAGGATTGACCTTTTGTTCGATAGGGAAGTCAGAATGCCTAACCATCGAACAGATGAACCTGCCCAGGTCAGTATCACGGAAAATTGAGAAAGCACCGTCCTCAAAAGCAAAGATCGAATTCAGATATTCACGGTGCATCTGGTCCTGAATGTGGCAAACTACGTTCATAATCCTCCTTTAGATTGGTATGGACAAATTTACACATATTTCGTACTGAAAACGAAATTAATATATTGAAAAATAGAATATTTACAATGATTATTTAAACATATAATTCGCTCGAAATACGATTTACCTGTGGAAAGTTGTTTTGGGAGATCAACTATCCAAATGTACAATGAATTGACATGCGGGTCAAAAAAAGACGTAATTTTTTGTAATTCTGTAATTTTGTAATTTACTACTGATATTCAACTAGTTACAGCATTACATTTTATTTTTTCATCAATTACATTTTAAAAATGAATTTGTAATTGGAGCTTGCTGATTACAAAAATTACAAATTTTTGTAATTGAGGATTTTTGATTACAAAAATTTGTAATTGAATAAACTGCTGAATATCATTCCTTTATACTATTGTTTTTTATTTGATTACAGAATTACAAAATTTTATAAGTTATAAGAATATAAGAGGTAAAGGAGAAAAGGCGGATTGCCGACCGGGTCATGATAAGGCATGCCCGTCCACAGGTGTCCGGGCATATAGTTACGCTGCTTCGCGAGCGCAGAAAACTCAACGTATAAAAGGCGGTGGATAGGATTCAGATTTGGAGATATTGACCTAATTGATTTATATTTACTAATATTTTTAGTAATTTATTTTTCTAGATGGCAAACTCCGGATTTGATAAGAAACCTGTTCAGGGAAAGATCCCTGCAAAACTTTGATGTACTGGCCAAGACAGCGAGAGTCAACGGATGCTTGATCTACCATAAGCCAACAAAGAAATGGTATACACCTGAGGAATTTGAGAGCGGTCCGTCAGAGATATCCCAGACCAGGACCTTTAGAAAAGATAATGCGGCTGACTTTATTATTGTTCAGCCGCAATTTATACTTAAGCAAAGGATCGAATGGGTCAATAAAGCTAATGAGGAGTTACAGAGGATTATGAATGTTCTGAAATTTTAAATTATCATTCTTTAAGATCTGTTTTACTCGTTTAAAATAATTGTCATCGTATAATACAAAGTAAAGTAGGCAGCTGTGGTATCCTCCCATTGAACTTGAACCGGAAAGATCGTTTTGATATTATCTATGTTATTGTCTTTCAAATATTTTAAAATCTTATTCTCAATTAATTTCCCTCCGCTACTTTTATCATTAATATGAACATCAACAGAACCAGTGATTATTTTTAAATTCATGTTTTTATTTATTCTCCTTTCTGTTTAGCAATGGCCTATATTTTCTTATTAGATGTTCTTCAATTTCATACCTTCCTATTCGGATGGGATAGAAAAGAGCAATACAATTATTTAAGAATTGGTTTACTTGAATGTCCTGTGAAGGATCAAAATATTTTTTCTTTCCATTTCCATTCTTTTCAATAAGTTCAAAACCAAGTATCTCTGTACCAATGTGTCTTCTAAGGGCCGAAAAATAAGTTGTTTTTCCATGTGTTGTATATCTACCATATATATCTGAACTTTCTCCAATATAAATTAGATCCCCTTTAGCATCTTTAACCAAATAAACTCCTGGCGCATTCTCAACAAAACAATTTTTTCCATGGCTTGAATTCTCCCTTAATAATCAATTCATCACTCAGTTCAAGGAAGCCTTGACTGTTTTTTTGTAGCTCAGCTCAATAATTATTCTCAACTAAATCATACTTTGATCTTTTGTTTAATTGAAATCGATTCAATGTTGTTCCGAAATTCTTACTTCCCATTTCTTCAATTTCTTTCCTGCCAATTTTTGTTTCAATTATTTTTGACATTAAACGAATCTATTGGCTGGTTAATTTGTGAGACTGATCTAGAATAATTTTTATAAAATGTAGAAGTTTTTGGATTGAATTGCTGCTTTAATCTTTTTGATAAAATCTTTCCTTCTCCCAATATACATCGGTTTTTCGTTCAAAAGAATTAAATAGTTTCCAGGACCATTGGAAAAAGATATTATCTTTTTTAATTATTGGCTGACTTTCTAAAGAAGAAATACCTCCTATAAGAATTGAATCAGCATTGTTTTGAATAAATTTCCAGTCTTGTAGTTCCATAATCGATTTGTTTTAAATTAATTTTCGATAAAACTAAGTTAAATTTTCAATCAAATGAAAAATCCAAAATTCCCTAGAGTATCCCCCCTGGTACCTCCCCCTGTGCTTCTCCCTGGTATCTCCCCTGGTATCTCTCCCTGGTGTCTCTCCCTGTGTCTCGCCCCTAATATCTCCCTTGGATCCCTTCCTTTATCGCTAGCTGAGATCTCCCAAGCAAGGACCTTTAGAAAAGAAATGCAGCTGACTTTATTAACGTTCAGCCACAATTTATTCTTAAACAACGGATAGAATGGGTAAACAAGGCAAATGACGATTTGCAGTGGATTTTGAAAATTATTAAGCTATAGGATCTTGAATACTCTTAATATTGGTTACTTCTCCCGTTGCCCCGATTACTCTAAAAACTTGATGTGAACCAAGATCACCAGCGTAAGGAATCATTAGAGATTGTATTTCCTTCTTGCCAACAGCAAATGACCAAGCGTCACGAACGGCATCATGAATGATGGTTGTTTGTTATCGATGAATGATTGAAGGAAAAGAATGAAGATTTGTTTGGATCAGTAATGATTGAAGATAAATAAGCTACTTTTGATATTTTGTATATATAAATTCATCTACTAATTTAATGTAAATTCATATTATACATATTATATTTGGAATTAAAGAATATTCTGAAATGGTAATCTTAATAAGAAGTTTCAGAGAATTTATAATTTTAAAATTTATAAATCTATTTCAAGAATGACCTAATATGAAATTTATTTTGTTCAAAAATATGATGATTGTGACTATCATATTCAATATCCTTAATTTTAGTTTTTGGTTTTCTTTTAATTTCTTTAATACTAACTTTTCTTGTAATAACATTAATATTTTTTCCTTCCAATCTATTTGCAGTCGAAATAATAAAATTTAAAAAATTTTCAGCAGCTTTTAACTGAGGCATAGTATTCCTATCTCCTTTTTTTAATTCTATTAAAATAGCATAGATTTTATTATTCTCAAGTCCAAATATCAAGTAATCACAAATTTTACAAACACCACTTTTCTTATTATTAAAAAAAGGAAAGATCCCACCTTTGTACTCTTTTCCCAATTCAACATCAGGTTTAATAACTAAGCTCTTACACCCCCTCCGGTCAATTTCAATTTTCATTCCGGCGGATATTTCATTAAAATTATTTTCTTGATGAACAAACAATGGATTAATTATTTCTTGAAATATTATTAAATCAGTCCTCATTCTTAATCGGATATTTAATTAAATAAAACAATTCTTCAGTGGTATTATTTAACTCATCTATTGTATTATCTATTGATTCTACGTCAAATCCAAATTCATTTATGGGAATTCTCTTTATCGATATATTTTTAGAAGATTTATTCTTAAAATTAAACATGTATGAGGTAACTTCTGATGAGTTTACAAATTCATCTTCCTTATAACCTAATTCTTCAAATTTTCTATTTGTTCGAATTTCTTTATTTGAAAGCATTATTAAATTATTCAATTCCCTAATAACATAATCACTATGAGTGTTAATAATCATTCTAAAGCCCTTATTTATTAATCTTGAAAAAATTCTAGTTAAAAAATACTTGATTTGAAGGATGTAAATTGAGTTCCGGCTCATCAATAATTATTAAATCATTTTGTTCAGCTTTATGTTTTAAATAAAAAACTAGACTAGATAAAGTTTTAACAATTGATGCAGACAATTGAATAGGAATTTTTAGCCTTTTAGCTTTATTAGATGTGAATTGTACTTCACCATCCTTATTTACATTAACAGTTCCAAATAACAAATCAGATTCAATTTCTTCCGCCAATCCTGCAAATTCAGATCTTTTCTTGGATGTATTACTTAAATCTTCGGCAATTGATAAACCATCTCTAATTGCTAATGGATAACGCGTACTTCTTTTAAAATACCTTTCGATTGTTGAAGAAGAATTAAAGGAACCTGAAGTTACAAAATCCTTTGCTTGATCGAAAAAATCTTGCCTTTGAATTGAGAGTTCTTTGGAAAAACTATAAATCGAATTTCGTTCCACTGGCAAAAATATATGAATTTGTAAATGGAGAAAAGGCTAAATAGAAATATATTTTTGAATGGATTATAATATCTAAATATTTTAATTCTTCTGAATCAAATTCGTCACCTTCAAAAACCATTGAAATATCCAATGTATTTTCATTTTTGATTATTGAATAACTATTTCTTCCAACGGAAACTTTAATAGTAATTGCAAGGTTTTCTACTCTTTTTAAAAATTCATCATCAGTTTCAGTTATATTGACATAAAAATCTTTAAATAAATTGTTAGATAATTCATTCGAAATTCCAAACAAACTATCTAAATCACTGTTTATTATTGATAAGTGCTTTTTTCTATACTCTTTAATTCTATTAATATCGATTCTATGTATTGTGGATTTATTTTTTATCATATTTTGAAAGTCTAACTTAAAGTCAGAATCATCATATGGTTTGTAACTTGCTTTTGTTATAGCATAAATTAAATAAGCTAAATAGGTTTTACCAGAATTATTTGGACCTGTAAAAACGGTTAAATTATTAGATAAATCAACATCAGCTGATTTAATTATACCTAAATTCTTAATTTCAATTTTCATGAATTATATTAATAAACCTTACGAATATATTATATATAGTTGGAAATTATGTAATCTTATTATTACTTGTAAGCAATTTTCATAATTTTTCTCTCCATTTTTATTTTTTCAGAATGTTTTTTTGGCATTGAATCTCCATAAATTGAATAATTACTAGCAATTATTTTTAGTGGATATATTTAATTACACCTATTAATTACGTAGTGATTAAAGTCAATTCCGAGATCTTTTATAAGATCAATTTCTGGATCTTGAGATTCCCATTCTTTAAGTATTTCGTTTTTCTTTATATTTTTCAATCTTATCTTTCTGATCTATATCTCTAATATTTTTAAAGAGATACCCTTCAAATGCAATCTCTTTACTTGTCCAATTACATCGATATTCATCCCAGTAAAGAGTAAGCAATTCAACATCTCCTTGTCTATTGCCATGATAAACTTGGCCTTCTATTTCTTTAGTTGTTGGCTTCCATAATCTTCTTACCTCTGAAATATATTTCTTGATATTATTTACATGTACTGAGTACTGCAGCTTTTGAAGTCTAGTGTATTCCTCCTCCAATTCAGATTGATAACTCATGATTTTAGTTTTTGAGGTTTACAAGCAGAACAAACAGTATGATTTGCATTTACCCAGCTACAAGGTTTACCAATTTTAACAATACATTGCTTGCAATTAATTTCGGAGCATCCACAGGAAATACACTTTCCGGTTTCAGTTTTCAAAACATCAAATTCATAAACCCATACCCATGGATTAAGATCCCATGATTCCATTCCATTAATTGATTCCCATAAACTGTGGAATGAAAATTTAGCAGGTTCCTCTAATCCAAAAATCCCTTTGGAAATAAATGAATTACATAAAAGAGCCAAACCTAGAGTTGTCCTTGAATATCTTTTTTTCCTTAACTGGATAAATATAGAACTGGTGCTTACCTTCATCATCAATGTGATTGTCAATACCTTCTGAAATAGCATCTTTTTCAGAAATATATTGGAGCTTCTCTACCTTTATATTTTTAACTTTTAAAAATATCCTTGCAGCATCGAAAGGCATAAGAATAGAGGGTTTCCATTTATGTCCTATACTTTTGAGATCAGAAGCTCTATATACGTAAGGAACCATGCTACTATCAAAACTGTTCCATGCCTCTCTAACCCAAAGGATATCTCCTATTCTAAATTTAGCGTCAACTCTAATTAGTTCTGATTTATATTTTTCGACTTCTATTCCTAAATCCAAATACATCAACTTTGTAATTGCCTCAGGTGTTATAGATTTGATGATCCTTCTTGTCTGCGTTTTTCGTCCATCCAATATCGCCTCAACCATTTGCGTACTGAATAATATTGGTTTAAATCCCATATCCTATAATTTTTAAATGTCCATTCTTTATAAACTGGTCTAATCTTTCGACCGATTCCATTATCAAATTATCCTTGTTTGTGATGTCCACGAAACCGACTCCAGACTGTGGATTCTCTCCAGGCTGGGACAGCACTTTCCATCCATTGGCCATTTCAACCTCATAAGCAAAATTGTTTTCAGGTTTTCCCATGATCACAATGGTTACCAGGAATTCCCTGCGCTTGCTGTCTATAAATCGGGTACCTAATGGCCAAGTTGGACGGATGATCATGCTTTTATTTTTGGCGTATTGAAATCGATCTCAATCTTACATCAGTATCAATTATTTCTACTGGCCACTGGTTAGAAGCAATGGCATTTGAAATTTCCTGTTTTGCTTTGTCTATATTTATTCCTCTCAGTTCTACGCCACCTCTATATGGCCTGGTTGTTCTCGGTTTTACGAGTTCGATTATTCTGTTGATGTATTCCATTTTTATTTATTGATTAGATTGTTAAAATTTAGGTTCCTCTGTCCCAGGTTCTGGGTTCGGAAGATCATCTTCTGACAGCACCATTTCATTCGGGTCATAGATTCTATCGGAAATCATGGAATCATCAGTTTGCAAATAGAACATGGATTGCGTTTCTTGCGGTCCGATTTTACCCACTCCTTGTTCCTTCCGTCATATTTCAGTTCATTCCAGGTCTTCAGTACCCTTCCATCATTGTTCTGTACGCTTTTGGGATTCAGGTTCCATTTTTTTAGCTGGGCAAATAGCTTGAGCTTTGAATTGAACCCAGTGGATGTTATGTTCTTGATGGATGCATCTGCCTTGTATTCTTCCAACGCATAATGGAGCGAAACAAAACAGTCCAACCTGTTGGATTCCGATGAGAAGAAAACCTCTGCCCATGTCAGGAACTGGAAGCCCATGTTGTGGGAAAGTGACCTGTCCATGATGTTGTCCATCGGTGCCTCGATCCATGTCGGCCAAGAAAGGTACAGCTGGCAGCACTGTGCCATGAAGTTCAGGTCCCGGTTCCATTCTTCAGCTGTATATTCCGCTGACCAGAATTCCTTGCCGAACTCATCGATCGGCTGGCGGTTCTCCCGGAAAATGCCCGACTTGTCGACATGGTAGTAGTTCGACGCACCGAAGAACAGTATCCTCCTCATGGTTGATGATCCTAGGTCATCAGGTGAAAAGTTCGTCGTCATCCCGAACTTCGGGGAATCTTCCGGAAGCAGCGTTGTACGGGTCTTTCCCTTCGGATTGATCACCATGCCTCCGGTCAACAGAGAGAATATCCTCTCCATTGGAAATGTCCTGGAAGCATCATCGATATAGATCACGTCGGTATTGGTCGTTACCTGTTCGAAAACGTGGTTGTCCTCGAAAAGCTTGGCATTCTTACCGTCCAGCTGGAGCATATTCTTGACTGCCCTCAGACCCTCAAAGAATATGGACTTCCCCGTGCCCCCGAATGAACCCTGTTCCTGCTGAGGGGACTCGTCCATTCCGAAAACGATCCACGGCCTGGATTTGGACTTGTACCTGTGCATCATGTATCCGAATGCATACATCTTGTTAATGAGGTGCACCGTCTGGTCATACCTCTCCTCTTCGGTCAGGTTCTCCCCATGGACCGTAAACTGGTTCTTATCTTATATTCCTCCCTCTGCTCCACTGTGAGGTCCTCAAGGTTGTCTTCCAGCTCCCTGCGCCAATAGATCCTTGATGTCTGCATCAGAAAACGGAAGAACATCGAACTGCTGTCCCTGACCTCCAGGTGGTACTTCTTTGTTTCGTCCTGCGTAACCAGGAACATCGGTTCCAATTTCCTCACCTTGTGCTTGAGTATCTTGGGTTCCCAGACCATCTTGTCGACCTTGCTGTTGGGGATCTCCTCGATGCCCCCTGAGGTGATCTTCCAGGTTATGTTCTGGAAGAAGACAAACTGCGTCCATGGGTCATGGTCCCTGAAATCAGGGTCAACCATCGGAAGGGACTCAAACGATTTCTCGGAAAGTACCGTAGATTTGTGGATCACGTTCAGGAGATCCTCATCCAGGAACCTCGACCTGAGGAAGGATATCAGGAAAGACTTAATGTCCTCTGGTTTTACCTGACGAACCAAGTTCCCGTCTATCTGCACGTATTCGATTGTCTCTTCGTTCACCTTCCTCCTGCCAAATCCGGATTTCACCAGGAAGTTCAGGATGCGCTCCACCGATATCTGGTACTGGCTGACGAATTCGTTGTTCTTTACCTTCCTGTCGCCCTTGCGGTCATATGCCGGAGTCTCGTCCCAGAACCTGTACATCTTGGCCACCTTGACCAGGTTCCTGGAGGTCTGCTGCCCGATAATATTTCATGTAGTCCCTGAAATCCTTGCACGGTCTCCCGTACTGGTCCCTGCGGGTCTTCAGTTCTTCTGGAAGTTCGATAGTCCGAATGTCCAGGTACTGTATGGACATCGGGTTTAGGCACATCCTGTGGTTCTGGATCTGTCCGGTATAGTCCATGTCCGGGCACGTCATGACTGACTTTGCCCGCTGGAACAGCTGGAACACCTGATCCTTGGTCAGCTTGAAATGCTCGGACGAAGGATACACTACGTGATATCCCAGGGCACGGAAGTTGAGCGCATCGGATCCACCAGTACAGTAGATAACTTCCTCCAGCTTTTCTTTGGGCTTTTTCTCGGAACCTTCGTCTCCGTCCCCATCCTGCTGTTTTATGAACTCTTCATATGCCCTCTTGAACTGATCATAACCATGGAGGAACTGCGGATCGAACTTTCCATGATAGAAGAATCGCCTGCCCTTGTCCTTGGATTTCGGTTGGTAGATCTTGGAAAAGCGATGCCCATCCTTCACTTCCTCCTCGATCCTGAATATGGGATAGAACTCAGTGGACCTGAAAGTGATCGCCTTCCTGTTCTTGATTATGGTATAGCTGTCAAGTGCGTGCCAATGCTGCTCCTTCAGTATCGATGCAAAATGGTCCATCACCGCCTTTTCCCACTCTTCCTTCTCCCTGTTCCTGTATAGATGCTCTACGTATGCCCAAACCTTTTCGGAAAAGATGATCTTGAGATGGCTTTCTGAGAATGATTCGGCATGATCGAAATACCATTCTCCATCAGCTTGATCGGGACCAGCATCTACAGTAGAAACTTCAGCTTCATACATTGACTTTATTTCTTCAGATGATCCTATACCATGTCTCTCTGCCAAGATCCTGATGGCATCACCGTACTCGCAATTCTCCCTTTTTTGGGTGTATGTGATAGCATTGAGCCACTTTCCGTCATCCCCGAAATCATTGACGATATAATTGCCATCGGAAAGTTTCTTGATCTTGGAGGATGCCGTTGACTCAGACCTACCGGGATCGATGAAGTGCTTGTTGGTACGGAGATATTCGTCAATGTCGGTTAATATAGTGCCTGAAAACATCAAGTCCTCCGTTTGTCCTGAGCAGGATATCTTCCTTTGTGATCTTATACTGCTTCATTATCCCTTCTTGTTCTTGTAAGATTAGCGTATGCGATCATCAAAAGGAGGTTTCCCAAGAGCGACAATAGGAAGAGTATAAAAAATATGATGATCAATAATTCCCTTCTTGCAAGTTCGGCATCTAGGCCGGTGAGGAACTGTGATGTTTCTGTATACATGTTTTTGGATAATAATTGAGTTAAAGAATCCCGCCCAACCAGAGGAGCGGGAGATATAGGGCCATCTTTCTGGTTGCCCATAACCTTGACACTGGCTAGTTTTTTAGGCTCTGCTCGTACAGGTCCGTACAATATTTGATTATTGGTACGATATGGTTGTCAAAGTGTGTCTTGGCAGTTGAGGGCTTTACCGGCATCAGCTCGGCAAAACTGGCCCTTGAATTTGCGATCTGCTTGGCAAACCTGTTCACGCTTCCCTCGGAATAGCTGTCCAGGATAAAACGGAGATGGTTCAGGGCCCTCTGCCTGGAAACTGTCATCCTGTTACCTGTCGCATAGGCATATATCCTCATCTTGACGAATGTGCGGATTTCATTTGAAAGGAATTTCAGCAATCTTATCCTCAGCAGAGAGGACGCCTGGTCGTATCCATGAACGGGTATGCTCTCGTTCTTTAGTTTTGAAAAGCTCGGATACTGAAGCTCTAAAGTCCTTGTCTCTAGGTTTATCTTTGATGTGATCATGGCCTTTTATTTATGATTCAACTATATTTCTCTTTACTGCCCAAGGGACGATTCCGAGCTTCGATGTCACTCCGAGCTTCCTCTGGATGTTCTTGTTGTGGGTAGCGACCGTTTCCTCCGAGATGTTCAGTTCCTCCGCGATCTCACGGTTATGCTTGCCAGAAGCAATTTTCTTGATGATCTTGATCTCCTGTTTGGTAAGGTGTTCTTCACCGACCTTGATGGAAGAGCAGAGCTTTCCCTCGAAGGAACAATTGCCCCTGCGGCCGCACTCAAAGTATTCCACATGGATGATTTCACCATCATTCGTGATATCCGGATGGCCGTCAAAACCACCGAACCTGCAGACTATGTACTGTCTCATCATCTCCTCTGAGTCGGTGATGTCCCATGCGACCAGCGCGTTCATTGCTTCGGGGTTCTGGAGCATGTCCTCCTCGATCCTGTCCAGGATCCATTGGGGAAATTCGCCCCACCTATAGGTATTGCCGCTATGCAAGCACTTGATATCGTTCTCGTTCACGTAGAACTCGACACCGTTGTCCTCGATGCCCGGGGGAAGTGACTGCTTTATTTTTGATAGGTTCATCATGGTAAAAAATGGCACTTATCTGGTATATACTAATCCGATTATTTGACCTTACTTTGTTCCGTTGGATAACGGATGGGCTATCGAGCCTCGAACTCTGCGTTGGAGAGCGTCTTCAGGAGTTCGCGTGCCTTGGTGATGATCCTGGCATCGTAACGGTCCTTGATGGTGTGCAGCTCCTTATGGACGGTCACCCTGTCGATGACATGGCCCTCTGTTTTCAGGGCCTCGGATACGATCCGGGGAATGCCGTCGGGGCATGCTTACGGATGAACTGGAGCTCGTTGCCGCTGACTTCGATCATGGTCGGGGAAAGTATCGTATTCATTTGTTATCCTTTTTTGTTATTATTGTTTGTTACTGTGTTTTGTTACTGCAAATATATACTCGTTTTGCGTACAATTCAAAATATTTATACGCAATTTGTTTATGGAAATCGATAAGGAATTGATTCTCAATGAAATAAAAAATCATTTAGGGATTAAAAAAGATGCTGAATTCGCAAGGTTTTTAGGTATTAAGCCCCAAACCTTAAGTTCTTGGTATTCAAGAAATACTTTTGACATAGAACTTTTATATGCAAAATGCGAATTTTTAAATGCTGAATGGCTTTTGACTGGAAAAGGGAATATGGTTAAAAGTTACAACGAGGAACCTAATATTTTATCATTAAATAGTGATTTCCCAAAAGATTGTGAAGAATTAAAAAATAAGTATATCAAATTATTGGAAGAATATAACCAGCTCCTTAAGACCAAATTAAATGGAGGTTCTTCAACTGATAAAAGTGTTAGCTAAGTCAAGTTTTTTTGTCATTTGGAGGAATTGGGAGAGTGAAGCAAATAATCTAGAATAACTAAAAAACCAAAACCAATGAAAAAATTAATCCTATTAATTTCTATGCTTGGAATTTCGACTTTCAAGGCATATTCCCAAGATGTACTTAACCCTCCTTTAATTGACGGTGTAGTAACCTATACTGAGACCATTTCAACTGATTTAAATAAGAGTCAAATATAAGGCAATTTAAAAGCTTGGATTGCAAGTAACTTTTCATCCGACAATATGGATATTGAGTTGGATGATTTCGAGAATGGGAAAGTAATTATAAAAACAGAAATAACTAAGAGTTTTGAAAGTTTGACAATGATTAGATCTTCGGATTTAAAGTATTTTCTTCAAGTAGATATTAAAGATCAAAAGTATCGATATATATTAAAACTTATTGATCATTATCACAAGCAAACTGCTCAAACAGTTCCGGAGTTAATTGAAATTGCAAATGGCCGAAAAAAGACGATAACTAATACCAGGTCTTATGCTAAAAAACAAGTTCAATTAATAAGCGATTCTTCGAACGAGATTCTTGAATCCCTTAAAAAAGGGGTTCAGTTTATTGACGATTTTTAAATATAAAAACATGGCAGCATTTAAAGTAAGAAATTTTGTAAAGCATAAATGGTTTGGAAAAGATATAATTATGCAGATAATTAATATTAGTATTTATCCTGGTAGAGAAGATGCCCCAATTTATACATGTAGGTATTTTGCAAATGGAAAATTCCATTCAGACGATTTTTACGAGCATGAACTGAACATCTTAGAAGAGTAAATCTGCTAACATCACTGTTGACATTTTAATTAAAATATTGATAACTATGCATTTAGAATTTTCGGCCCTGGGTACAGAAAGAGAAGCTCATCGAAAGATGGGCTTTTTTTGTGTTGGGGATTTTGGAATGATAGTCTAGGTGTGTTTTCAGTGGCAAATTACCCTCCATTCAGAATTAGCAGATTATAATGTTAAAACTTCTGTTTTGGGACCGAATAACTCAGTGGGTCATGCATTTATTACATTAGAAAAAACTAATGGAACTCAAATTTCTAGATTGACATTTGGCTTTTATCCTAACGCTTAATTTAAAACACCTTTCAAAGGAGCTGTTCCTTCCTCCATAGGTAATGATGGTGAATCTATAACAAGAGTAAGTAACATTCAATATACTCAAAGTGTATCTCAATCTTCATTTCAAAATGTTATTAATGCTGCAATAAATTTAAGTAAAATTGATTATGATTTAGATTATAATAATTGTACCCACTACGCTGTTAATGTATTTAATAGCGGAATGGCTAATAACAATAAATTGACTCTTTTACCTAGCAATAATCCTTTTGCACTTTATGATAATCCCTCTAATCTTTTTTTAACTTTAGAAAAATTAAAAACAAACGGAAAACCGAATATTACTATTGGTTCTAGTCTAGTTAAACAATTAAATAGCTGTAATTGATATGAAAAAGATTATTATAGTAATTATTGTTATAATGTTAATAATTATAAATTCTCCAGGATTGAATAAAATGATATTATTCAAATTAGATAATGAAACTTTTCGATATTCAAATTCAGATGGATCCTATACTAATATCGAAACATTCGGATTTAAAGATGCAGTATTTACAGGTGAGTCATTTGAAATGTTTATTAGAGAAGAAAACCCCAAACCTGAAATGAGGAAATTGTATAGAATCTATAAGATAAACCCTTTTATTTTTTGGAGATGGAATTATTATTTAACCACGTCAATTAAATATCCTTATAAAGATTGGGAATCTATTGAAAAGAATCCTCAATTTATCTCAAGAAATAAACCTTTAGGATATTTTCAAGAATTTTGATATTAAGTTCTTATTTAATATAGTTGCAAAAAGAAGGTGTCTAAAAAGGCACCTTCTTTTCTCGAACAATGTTCTATTATTATTTAAATCATTTTGCTTCTAATATTCCGGATTTTGAATCAATAAATTGTTTTTGTTCATTTCATCTCTTAGGATTGGAAGGAAATAAGCTTTATTGCTCCAAGCATATTTTTCGAAGTCTATATGTTTAACAATTGGCTTTGTTGCCGTTGTATGGTCAGAATTCATTGGATAAACAATATCAGCTACTTTAGTAGTAATATTATAAACCTCAGGACCTATTGCCCAACGACGTACATCGAAAATCCTATGCTCCTCAAAAGCTAACTCTACCCTTCTTTCATTTCTGTATTTTGCTTTTAATGCAGCTCCTGACTGTGTAATATCTGGCATACCCGCACGTTTACGGATCATATTCAAGTAAGTCCTTGCTTCTTGTTCCATTCCTAATTCAATACAAGCCTCAGCGTAGTTCAATAAAACTTCAGCATAACGGATAAATCTCCAAGTCACTGCCTGGCGTACGTATTGTGCATCAACATTAGGATCTATATATTTTCTCAAGTAATAACCTGTATAGGCTCCATTCCAGTCCTCAATAGTGCTTTTTCTGGTATCAACACCATATACTACTTCCATCTTGTTTGTAGAAGCATTCCATTTTTCCCATCGTCCGGTTTGGATTCTGTTCAGGGGGTCTAAACCTTTAGCATCATCTGGTCTGATTCTCCATTCCGCACCATTATATAAAATAGTAGAATAGAATCGTGGATCGCGATTAGCATAAGGATCAGCGGCAGCAACAGCATTAGACCATGAGAATGGAGTACCATCTTTCATTTCAAATGCGTCAACCAGATCGCCCAATGGTGCATTTGTTCCCCAGCCATGATAACCATTTGGAGAAGTATATAAACCTGCTCGCTGTCCCATTGGCGTAGTGAAGTATTTTATGAAAATATCTTCCTCTGTACTTTTGTTCAAGAATATTTCCGTCAAATTCTGAGGTATATTTTCAGACGCTGATGGGTTCCCCTTGTATAGAGAGTACACTCCTAGGTCGATAACTGCCTTAGCGGCATCTTTGGCTGCCGTCCATCTTGCTCTTCTATCTCCTGAGGTATAACGGATCAACTCCTGTTTTTCATAACCCGGGAAAATCGTTGTATTATATAAATCGCTAGCTGCATATAGTAAGACCCGTGCTTTTAATGCCAATGCTGCTCCTTTAGTAGCACGGCCTTGATTAGCACCTGAATGTTTTTCAGGCAGCAATGCAGCAGCCTTATCCAACTCTGACACCATAAAATCTACACATGCTGCGTATGTATCCCTTTCTTTTAAAAATTCATCTTCGAGGCCATATACTTCAGTGATTATAGGAACACCACCATATATGCTAACAAGGTTATGATATGTAAAAGCCCTTAGGAAATGAACTTCTCCCGACATTCTGTCTTTTGTGGATTTACCATCGACATTATCTTCAATGAATGGGACTTCGTCGACTTTAGAAAAGAATATATTACAAAATCTTATGGTTTTGTACATATCTGCCCAACTTCTATATCTGGAGACTGTCCAACCCATTAGGCCATCAGGCGTCATCAAACTTTTGTTGAAGTTGAGGGATGCAGCGTTCCCGCGATAATGACCTTCATCTACTAAGTTCGCCTTAAAACGGCCATCAGTTAGAGGCTCATCTAAGCGGAAATAAATTTGGTTGATAAATGTTCCTACCAAGGCAGGGTCAGTCCAGACTGTATTGTCAGAAAATTCAGTTGCTGGATCAGTGTCTAGGAAATCCTGTTTACAGGAACCTAATAGTGTTGAAACGAATATAGCGTATAATATAAATCTCTTTTTCATGATTAAAAGTTTAGGGTTAAACCAAAGTTGTAAACTTTATTAAGCGGGTAAGCCGTTGCAGAAGTTGTTTCTGGATCAAAATCTTTCACTTTTGTGAATGTTAATAGGTTTTGACCAGTGAAATAAACTTGAATTCCTTCAAGTTTTAATTTTTGGCACCACTCCAGCGGGAATGAGTATCCAAATTCAAAATTTTTCAATCTGAAATAATCTGAATTTTGCAACCAATAGGTATTACTATTTGATCTCCAATATTCACTATAACGATTCCAAATACGAGGTTTAGATGCGTCTGGATTTGCTTCTGTCCATCTACCTTCAACATCTTGGATTAAATAATTACCAACTTCACCCTGCATTTCATAATAATTGTTACGGATTGCTCCTGCTGCACCTTGGAAGAATATACTTGTGTAGAATCCTTTGTAGCTCAAATCGATGTTCAATCCCCCTGTTAGAGTTGGAAGATCTGTTTTTTCTTGACGCACACGATCTAATCCATCAATTTTACCATCGTTATTTACATCTTCAAACATTATATCTCCAGGTCTTGCTCCTGCCCAGTGTGGGTAAGCATCTACCGCAGCCTGATCTCTGAATACACCGATTGCATTATAATATAAATCAGCATTCATTGGCCTACCAGTTGATTGCTGATAGTCAGGAACTCCTGGTGTTTCATCCCAGAAACGAATTCTGTTTTTGTTTGTCGCTATGTTTGCAGATACAGCATATTGAAATTCGTTGATCGCATTTTGGTAACCAACCTGAAACTCCAATCCTTTATTGACAACTTCTCCTATATTTTCCCTTGGAAGGGTCAATCCAGTAGAACTTGGCACAGATGCACTTCTGTTCCATAAAATATTAGTCCGGATATTATAAAAATATTCAGCCGTCAAGGACAATTTATTATCCAGGAATTTAGCATCCAAACCTATGTTGGACTGATTTGCAACTTCCCACGTAACTCTAGGGTTTGGAATACGGAGTTCATTCAACACTTTTTGTTCTACATTTTCATTAAAAACATAGATATCTGAAGTACCTGTAAGGAATCCATAGCTCGATAGGAATTGGTAATCTGCAATTCGGTCATTACCTGTTTGGCCCCATGAACCTCGGATTTTTAAATCACTAATAACAGGTTTGATGTTTTGCCAGAATTTTTCTTCTGATACTTTCCATCCTGCAGATATTCCGGGGAAAAACCCGAAACGGCCATCTTTAGGAAATTTGTATGACCCATCATATCGCCATAGAAATTCAAATAAATATTTATTGGCAAAATCATAATTCAAGCGTCCAAAATAATTCAATCTTGCCTGTACAGAAGATTGTCCGGTATTATTTTTTTCAGCATCGCCCCCAGCAAAAAGTTCTTCCAATGCTGTTGAAACGAAAAACTTACGGAAAGCTTCAAATGACATTACACTCCCTGAAATACGCTCCACCCCTATTAACCCGTTGAAATTATGATTTGTACCAAAAGTTCTTTCATATCTCAACAAAGAGTTTAATGTTAAGAGGTCATTGTTTGCAAAATCTTGAGTTAATTCTGGGCCAGTAAACCCTTTTTGACCTCTTACTAATAATGGATTTCCACTGTCATCAATTGATGTTCCATCCCAGTTATAAAGATACCATGGTGTTTTCCATAATTTATTGTTCTGAACTGTTCTATCAAATGCTACATTCCACTCAAGGACATGCCTTGCACCCATGGAATGGTAATATCTAGATTTGCCTTTGATTCTAAGGTCATTGCCTTATTACGGTCATATCCCGTTTGGTTTGTTGTTATTACGACTGGGTTATTTCCATATTCAATATCTGGCCCGTTAAATCCATTCGGCCAATAAGCTTGCATATTTGGTTTTCCACGTCTTAACATCACGAATATATCAGAAGCAGATCTGGTCGGATAATTCCTGTTTATTTCACGGAGGGCAACATTTACACCGTATTTAATATAATCATTGAATTTACCGCTAAGATTAGATCTGAAGTTATATTGACTATACTTAGTTGCTGAGTTTTTATAGATGGCATCTTGTTTATCAAATGCACCTGAAATAAAATAATTTACGTATTCAGATCCGCCATTTATGGTCAGGTTAGTTTGGTGTTGTGGAGCCACATCATTAAATGTTGCCTTATACCAATCAGTATTAGGATGGCCCCAAGGATCAGAACCATTTCTGTATAATTCTATTTCCTCTGCGGAATATTTAGGTGATTGTCCTGCATAAACGCTAATTTCATTTAACATTTCGACATAGGTTGCGGCATCAGTTACCTTTGGGATTACAGTTGGTTGTGTAAAAGCTTGGTTATGGCTTATTTTCACTTGTGGTTTTCCTGTGCGTCCTTTTTTAGTGGTTACCAAAATCACACCGTTAGCAGCTTGAGATCCATAGATAGCTGCAGAAGCATCTTTAAGGACAGTTACACTCTCAATATCCTGAGGGTTCAATCGTTCTAAACTTCGGTTTGCAATTCCATCGACTACTATCAGCGGGGAATTATCACCCAACGTATTTGCACCACGGATTCTTAATGTTGCATTATCGCTACCAGGCTCACCTGATCTTGATACCGCTACCAAGCCCGGAAGCCTTCCTGCTAGTGTATTTGAAAAATTTACTACTGGTGCTCTTTGCAGGACATCACCTTTGACATCCACAATTGATCCGGTAACAGTTGAAGCTTTTTGAGTGCCATAACCCACAACCACCACTTCGTCAATATTTTCATCAGATGCTTCTAAAGAAACTCTCATAGCGCCAGAACTTGCTGGAACCGTTTTGTCTGCATAACCTATCATGTGGATTCTTAGGTTATCTCCGACATTTCCCGCAATTGTAAAATCCCCATTTTGGTCGGTTTGTGCGGATTGGCCAGTTCTAACATTTGTAATGGTAACACCTACTAAGGCTTGAGATTGGCTGTCAACAATTTTACCTCTGATTTCGGTTTGGTTTAGGATTTTCTTGTTTACAAGAAAATCATGATGGGACAGCACATTAGAATTGCCTGCCCATGCACCCATAGTAATACCTAAGGTGCAAAACAACAAGAGTCGTTTTTTCATGGTAAATGGTTTTAAGTTAAAGTTGTAAAAGTCGGTCTATAATATTTCCTGGACGTTAAGGAATCATCAAGAAATAAGGTTAAGTTCCGGTTGTTAACATAAAATTAACAAACCATTTTTAATAAAATTATACTGTATATTAAAACTTATCCACAATCCACCCCCCCCAAAAAATGGTTGCATTAACAATTTTTAACAGAACAAGAATAAACCATTTGATGGAAACTACATCTTACCAATAAGCAAAACGAAAAATAGGACATTAAATCACCTAAGTCGTTAACATTCTTTAACATAACAGGCATTAAACGTTTTACAAGAATTTTGCTCAAATAAATAAGAACATCAAAATTAAAGAGACTATGAAAAAGATATTAACATTTGCTGCTTTATTTGCTGGTTTAAGCTTTGCAGCTTCTGCACAACAACAAGATTCTGTAAAGAAAGATAGAGCTGAAGTTCGTCAAGAGATGAGACATAAAAAGCATATGCGTGGAGATCGTATGGGCCGTATGGACAACAAGACTCCAGAGGATATCGCAAAAATGAAAACTGATCGTTTGGACAAGGAATTGAAATTCACCGAAGATCAAAAGAAAGATATTTATGCTTACCACTTAGATCAAGCAAAGAAATGGAAAGCTAAATCTGAAGAAAGGAAAGCAGACCGTGAAGCTCGTAAAAACGAGATGAAAGCAGAACGTGAGGAATTCTTGAAACTGTTAACACCAGAGCAGAAAGAAACGTTAAAGAATAAAATGGCTGAAAACCGCAAGGATGGATTCAAACGTGGCGACAGAAAAGACCGTCAGTTCAAACGTAGAGATATGGATCGCAAACCAGTGGAGAAAAAGGCTGAAGAAACTGTGAATGTAGAAAGTTCAAATAGCTAATTAGAGTTAAGAATTTATTAGTTAGTGGTTATATGTTTAATTGATGAAGGTCCCGCGCTCGCGGGACCTTTCATCTTTTATAGGCTTTTCTATGTACTTTAGCATCAAGAACCCCAAGAGGTTTTTACTTTACTACCTGCTTCCGAATCTTTCTCTACAGTAACCGACCTTGGTATCCTTTCTTTCAACTCTTCAACATGTGAAATAATACCTACTACTCTATTTTCATGATGTAGGTATTGCAGCGTATCAAATACCGTATTGATACTTTCGGTATCCTGGGTTCCAAAACCTTCATCAATAAAGAAGAAATTCTTGTCAGATTTATTTAATGATTGAATATTCTCTGCTAATGCCAAAGCTAGACATAGAGAGGCTTGAAAGCTTTGACCACCAGACAATGTTTTCACAGACCGTCTATATCCATTGTTCAGATAATCTACTACCTCAAACTCATTGTTGTCGTTTATGGTCAAGCTCAATTGATTTCTTGTCAAGCGATGGAATCTTTCATTGGCCATTTCACACATTTGTCTTAAATGGATACTGGACACATAATTTACAAATCCATTGCCCTTAAACAAGTTCTCCATTACTTTTAGATTTGCAGCCCTGGCATTCAACTGATCAAATTCTTCAATCAATTTTTCCTTTTTGCCTATTTCCAGAGTCAAATGTGCTAATTCTTTTTCTAGACCTCCAGTTAATGACAATTGCAATTCTAGTTCTTCTTTCTTGAATTCGAATAATTTGGCTGTTGTTTCCAGATCTTCTTCCGAGAACTCCTTATCCTTTAAATAATCCTTTAAGGATGCAATTTGAGTTTCTAATACTTCCAATCTTACGTAGAATTGCTGTATGTCTTTACGCATTTGTTCTACCGGCATTGGTCTTTGGATGATCTGTTGTACTTGAGTGATATCAGCAAATTTAAATTCTCGAAGTAATTTTGCCAATTGCTCTTGTCTGACCTTAATCTGTTGATTAAAGCCACTTAATTGATCTTTTGCAGAGCTATATTGACCAGCAATTTCAGCTAGTTTAGTTTTGTAGGTATTGAGTTTCTGATTTAAGGTCAAATAACCACTTTCAATCTGAATAATTTTTTGATCTAAAGCCAACTTAGATCTTCTTACTTCGTCCAATTCAATTTCTTCAAATTCTTTATAATTGAATTGTTGCAAAGCATTTTTACTATGAGCACTTACACCTTGCACAACAGCGATCTCAGCTTTTATGCTATCTAATTCTTTTTCAAATTTTTGGATATTGTCTTTATTTTTCTGCAGGTCCAATCTCAATTGTTTGACTTCGGCTTCCAAAGAATTGGTTATTTGTTCACTTTGCTTTATTTTTTCTTTTTGAGCTTCAAATGCTCCCACGTCCTCACTTGAATAGCCTACCCATGTAAATTCAGAGATATGTATTTCCAAATTACTTGCCTGAGCATTTACTTCTTGTTGAATCTGCTCATAGCTAGCCCTTTTATTGTTAAGGCCAAAACATGCTTTGGAAACCTGTTCTTTTAACTTTTGGTATTCCGCACGTTTTTCTTCCAATTCTGCTTTCTGAAGATTCAGTTTTTGAATTTCCTCCTGCACATGATTGGCAACCATTGGTTCAGGGTGGTCAAGTGCACCACACAATGGACAAGGCATACCAGGCTGTAAATCGGTTGCAAAACTGCTCAACCTTGCTTGCACTTGCAACTGTGTTTCTTGCTCCCTTAATTTGTTGAACTCATTTTCGATCAATTTGAGTTCGTTGCCGATCATCTGTTCCCAATTATCCTCGGTGTAGCCCAATTTATTGATCTGTGATTGCTCTAACTCAATATCCGCACTTAACTGTTCTAATAATCTATTGGATTGGCCATGCTGCTGAACAATGGTATCCTTACGATGGTACCATTTCTCCATTTCGATCAATTGTGAGGTGTCAACTTTTTCAGACTTCAAATTCTCTAATTTCTCTTCCGTCTCCTCCAACTTCTTCATTAAAGTATGTTCCGCCTCTTTAGTTCGTTCAACAAAAGGAGTCCCTTTTATCAATCTAGTCTCTAGCTCCTTTTCCTTTTTGGCATTTTCCTTTATTTGGATCAATAACTTATAATCTTCTACCTGTCCTCTGAAAGAATTAAGGTTTAGATAATCATGCTGGATTGCTCCAATTTCCTTTTCGACGATATCAATCTCCTGCAATTGCCTTTCTTTTACAGAACGGAAGTTTTCAATTTTATGAATCAAACCTTCCCGTTCGATATTTAGGGATTGCAAATAATTTAATGGTTCTCTAAAAGCTTTTGAAGTTTTTTCATAGCGATTTAAATCAGCCTCTTGTTGTTGCACACGGCTTTTCTTGCTATTCAATTCATTAAACTGACCTTCCTTTTGTTGTAGCTCAATTGATTTATCTTTAAACTCCTGCAGGATACGGACTTTGGCTTGAAGATCTTGAAAATCCTCTTTCGTTTGAGCCAATGTTTTTTTAGCATCCTCAACTTCTTCCTTTTTCTTATTCAGAGCTTCTGTCGAAATACTTTCGAATCCTGATAAGGCACCTTTGAGGTTTTCAAGCTTCCGGTTATTGCTAGATTGCAAGAAACCGACTTTAGGTCCTAAATCAAATTTATTTAGATAAAAGATTTCTTTCATCATTTCAGACCTATCCTTCCCTTTCAGTTCCAAAAATTCCTTGAACTGGCCTTGAGGTATAATGATGGTCCTTCTAAAGTTAGGATATGACAGGTTGGTCACCAATGCACCATCTGCAGATTCCATTGGTACCCACTTTTCATCTATCAATTCATATGCTGTACGCTCTATTGGCGTAGTATCATCAAAATTTTTTCTTCTTTTCCATTGTGCAACGAATCGGAATTTCCGCTTCTCGAAATTCAGAAACTCAAAGACTATCATCGTCTGATTAGACTTTAAGTTCATCATGTTATATGCACGCTTATCAGTTTTGTTCAATCGTTCGGTATCACCATATAGCACAAAACTTATGGCTTCTAATATGGATGATTTACCTGATCCAACAGAACCAAAAATCCCAAACAATCCGGCTTGGGTCAATTCTGTAAAATCTATGCTTTGTTTTTCTTGGTAGGAATATAGTCCTTCTATAGTACTTAAATATAGTGGCAGCATGCTTAATCTTCTTTTCTAAGGTATTTGTAGCGACCTCATCAAAATAAGGTCAATAATTCTTCATTAGGTTCTTGTCCATATTTAGATTTGAAATAATCCTTGAACAAATCTTTCATGTCTTTGATCTAAGTTTACAGTAGATCCGCTACTGAGAAACTCTTGTTTTTTACTGACCACAGGTATAATATGAATTATCCCATCGTGAGCCTCATGTATTCTTTTTAAATCACTAGCTGTCAAAAAATTATCAGACTCAATAGTAAGTTCTACTAGAGCATTTTTATTATCGTGTAACCAGCGGACAGCTTCATCAATATCTCTGAACCTAGTTCTAACAAGTGGGCGACCTTTTTCTAGTTGTACATTTCTATATTGTGCTATTTTATTAGGTTCTAGATCTACGATCACCACTTGTTTTTTCTGTCCACTTTCCGAAAAAGAATAGGCTAATGGACTTCCAGGATAGATAACTGGTGCTGTTCCTTGCCCAATTTCATGAAACCTGTGGAGATGTCCAAGAGCTGTATACTGGATTTGTGATGGAATGCTATCCGAATAGACAAGATCTGCGAAGCCCAATCTGATAGGCTTTTCACCTTCTGGCTCTTCCAATACTTCACCACCCCTTTTTAACATATAAAGGTGTGTTGCCAAAAGATTAACGCCATAAGGTATCGCAATATTGCCCTGCAAGGCCTTGCCATTTTTGTTTCAGTACTTCCTGCAATTCGGTCGCTTTATCTTCGAACCCTAAGAACTGTTTTAAGCGGATCTCGTTAGCAAAAGCAGTACTCAATATTCTGATAGGATAATAATATTTAGGGATTTTTATCTCCAGGAAACCTTCATCTACACGTAATACATCGAAATGACCTTCTACGGTAATTGGGTTTATTTTTAAATGGGGTTGTCCAAAGAAGAATATCCCCAATTCTCTAGCTAAAGAATCCGGAGAGTCAATCCCGATCTGGGGAATCATGATTGCCTGCAATTGCAACTACTGGTCTTTTACCATTTTTGGATAATTTCTTTAAGGTTCTATAAAGTAATTCTGTCGCTTCAACTGGTGGATTAAATGTATCATAAAGGTCACCAGAAACGACTACAAGGTCGACATCCTCACGATCGGCAATCTGACAAATCTCTTCCATTACTTCCTTCTGTTCTTCCATTCTAGAATAGAAATCAAGTTTTTTACCAGATGCCAATCTGCTGTATGTAATATCCGCATTTACAATAAATCTGTTAAGGTGAATTTAAAAATACAGATTTTTATTCTTGTAATTGGTTAAGAAATGTGAAAGATTTCGGTGATTATTGGTACTTATGTATCATTAACGATCAGAATGGCCTAAGTCCTTTTGCGGATTTACCTGATTGCGAACCAATTGTTTAAGCTCTTTGATTTCGGGGAATCTACCTTCTCGTTTACGGTCGAAAATTATCTTGTCATCCACAAACACTGTGTAACGACCCGATATTTCGCTAGGTTCTAATTGTACAGCATACAGATCATCCACAAAAGTGGTCAGTAATTCTTGAGCCATATAAGCGGCTCGTAATAGCCAACCACATTTGGGACAATATGTGATGCGTACTGTAGGTTTCAATTTGTAGTTTATTTATGTTTTTCAACAGTAAAAACTTCTGTTTTGCCATTGTGGCAAGAATTACATGCAATCTGATGTAAAACGCCCTCATGTGCATGCTTAAAATGTTTTTTATTGATCTGGCTTGTCATTTTAATCATCCACCTAGCCACATCTTTTTTAGGATTAGCATCAGAAGCAAAGTCAAGTCCTTTCTCTCCATTAGCTTTTGGAGCATGACAATGATTACATTTTACTCCCAATGCCATGTTGAATGACTTCATTGTGCTATCTAGTTCTTCATTGGTGATATTTTTCGGGAGTACTTTTAGGTTTTGAGGTCTCTCCCTCCTGTCCGCCTACATGAAAGGCACTTAAGCCCAATACAACGGCAAACAAACTTAATAGTGTGCTGATTTTTCTCTTCATTTCTCTTTACTTTTAGTTGGTACAGCAAATTAATAAAAATAATTGAATTGTAATGGAAATGTCATACAAAATTATATATGATTGATTTTCATTATTTTACATAACTTTATTTTGTTAAATACCTCAATGTTTTTATCTTGCGAGCCTTGATTTTAAAATATTTCAGCTGCTGAGTACCTATGAATCAGCAAAACATGAAATTATAGCTATGTATAAAAACTTTTTAATGCTCCTTGCTTGCTTGCAGGATTTACATTTTCTGGCGGCAGCACAATTAAAAGCTGTAAAAGCCAAAAAAGGTTATTCTTATTGGGTAAGAACTCCCGAGAACATCAATAAAAAAGAAAAATTGCCTGTCATAATATTTCTGCATGGTCGCAGTCTATCTGGCCATGATCTAAATCGCGTAAAACGATATGGTGTTTTACGGGCAATAGAAAAAGGAAAGGATCTGGATGCAATAGTCGTTGCCCCACAGACCTCCAATGGTTGGGATCCAGATAAAGTCATTGATGTATTGGATCAAGTTTTGAAAGAATACCCTGCTGATGAGCATCGCGTTTATGTTTGCGGTATGAGTATGGGAGGTTATGGAACAATGGATGTTGCTGGTAAATATCCCGATAGAATTGCTGCAGCAGTTGCTATTTGTGGAGGAGGTACCGCAAGCTATGCATGTAACCTTACCCAGGTACCATTATGGATACAACATGGAAGCGCCGATCGGCTGTTCCTGCTTCTGAATCCAAGAAGATATATAATGCCATCAAAAAGTGCAACAAAAAAGCTGATGCAACGCTAACTATTATACCGGGAGGAACTCACGGAAGTGTTGAAAGGTTATTCCATGGGGAGAAAATTTATGATTTTATGTTTAGGTACTCAAAAGACTCCTAAATAAGGATTTATATGTTTTATCTAACCTATTTAATTAATTAAAGATTATGGTTATTCATATCAATGACAGTATGCAAAAAGGTTATTCATATGAATTAACAGAATCTATAGGCAAAAACTTTCATCCTGATTTCAAGCCTCAACTTAGCCCAAAAGAAATGTTGGAAATCGGTGTTTTTAACGGCAAATATCTAAACGATTGCAGGGAAGAATTTCCTATAGATTGGTTTGAAAATGCCAAAATCTATTCCGGCAACAATTCCGAAGGAGATGCTAGCCTTAATTTCTTTAAGGTTAGAGCCTCCCAAACCTTGAAAGAGTGGCAGAGAAAAGGTTGGATAAACCCACAGGACCCGAGAGGTTGGTTTTCAATGGTACTGCCGATATTATATGGGTAGAAGAAGTTTTGATGATGACCGACAAATAAAAAGGTGGAAGGCTTATGTCCAGACATATTGCTCAAGTGAAGAATAACTGCCACTATGGTGATTTACAGTGTCGTCCCAAACAAAGGCAGGCACTTTTGCATTGGGCTTATGATAGTATCAATATGTAAATTTATAATACACAGTTAAACTTAACATCACCTGCTGCCCATTATAACTCGGATACAAAAGATAAGGATGTTTTTTTCTTCTTAAATCCACTTTCTATCATTGGCAATAACCAATAGGCCGTTTTAGTACTTAGGATCCCTATTCCTGCCCCCATTACCACATCGGAAAACCAATGTCTATTATTATACATTCTGAAAAATCCTGTACCTGATGCAATTGCATAGGCTCCTATCCCATACCAAATAAACTGGTGTCTATATTCTTGCCAAATGAGTTCGGCACCAACAAATGCTGTCGCCGTATGGCCAGAAGGAAAGGAATTGCTGGCAGAGAAATCTGGTCTCATTACCGGAATACTTCCTTTCATTAAGTTCACGGTTCCAGCCATTAAGGCATGCGAAACTGCACCAACAATTAATCTTGATTTAAAATCATTCTTAGCCTCCACTCCCATAAAATCTAAAGCTAAAAAGGATGCAGTAGGCAAATATTGCGTATAGTCATCAACAGGGAATTTCCCAGGATGATTATATTGGAGATTGTTTTTTATAATCTCATTTTGGTTTTAATGTAAGGATTCTTTACAGAAACAACACCAAAAGTCAAAAAAGTCACTGGGACTATCAGATCTGTCCTTAATATCTGCCGGCCAAAGGTTTTATTTTGATTCATGGAGCGAGATAAGATACTATCTTGTTGCCCTAAACAAATCAAAAAATGAAACAATAAAAGCAACAAAAAGAATAATCTTATCTTGATAACAATACAGTAAACTACGGAGTTCCATTGTTAATATTGAATGGTTAGTCAATTCATTTATTAAATTTTTAACAATTACGTTACATAATTCTTATTATTTAATAATTCTAAAATATTACTAACCATCAATAAATAAAATACCTAACATTGAGTATTTTTTGGTTTGTAGTCAAAGTTTAGTTTGAACACAAAAAACATCTTCAAAAAGGAAATTTTTGCCCTTTAAATTGCTAAAACCTAATCTATTTATATAATTCAACCATACATGATTTGTTAATTGCTATTGGATTAAGATTTCTTAAAGTAGTTTTAGGAATGAGAAATTTGATGAAGATTTTACCAACTATACTAATAATCATAATTGAGCAGCGTTTCATGTAGCAGTCAGAATTACCAGGATGATGATGCCTTGATTTTTTTGAAACAAATTTGATTTTGTAGATCCAATTTATAGAAAATTCTAAGCCTTTTGCTCCCCTCTTCAATTTAGATAAAGAGAATTTGGACAAATCTATTTCAGAATTTCAAAATAAGTAACAGTTCAGAAGCAATTAAAGCGAAACTGGTACAATTCATTAAATGAAACTTTTAGCAAGGAAGAGTTATCTAAAATGAAGGATTTGGATGCAGATGATATTGTTGATCTTGATAAGGAAAAATTCAAATCTTTTGAGAAGAAAATCGAAAAGCTATTCGACGATCAATATATTGAAGGAAACAGACTACTATCTGGAATCGAGATTACAGGAATCCCAAACCAGTCGCGTCCATTTGAGTTTTTCACTGTAAACAAACCTAATGGTCTTTATATAGCATCAGCATTTGACAGCTATCTTCCCCAAAACGTTCAGATTAGCCAAGAACCTTGATTAAAGGTTCTGACTTTTTATCATCTAGAACTTCTGAAAGCGAAAGCCAACAAATTTTCATTGAATTAGACCCTAAGGATCAAAATACAATAATTAAGCATTTCTCAAATCTTCAAAAAGAGCCATTAGCATTAATAATAAACAAAAGAATAATAAACATTATCTCTGATACACCTAAAATAAACAACAATATATTAGTTATTTATAGTCCTTGGAGCAAAGATAAACTTCAAATGTTTTCAGATTCAATTAACAAAAAACACTAGATTAAAACCGAAGAATTATGTTCGAAAAAACCCCATTGATACAAGCTATTGACAAAGGCGATATGACAACTGCTATTGAATTATATCAACAAGGAGAAAAAATTCCTCATAGCCAACATTCTTATGATTACAACCAACTTTATGACACATTGCTTAGGAATAAGGGATATGAACTTATCAATTTGATGTCAGAAAATGGAGAAATTGAAAAAGATATCTATATGTTAGATAAAATTGATGGATCTATCTATTCATCCATCATAAAAAAAAGAAATCCGGATGGGGATTTCGTGGCATTTTTACAAGATTTCATAAGTTCAAGCGATAACATAAATGATGAGGTATCGGGAGAAACTTTGTTATCTTACGCTATCCAATCCAAGGTTGATTCGTCGATTATCAAAGCAATGGTTGATGCCGGTTGCAGAGTAGATTTCAAGGATAATTCAGAAAACAATCTTATAAATATTTCCATTAAGAAACATGATTTAAATGGCGATGAGTTAATCAGTTATGTTGAAATTCTTTCAAATGAAGGGATTGATATTAATGAACCAAATAAAATCGGTCAAACTGCTCTCCACATAGCGATGGAAAGCAATAAGTCAAATATTCTGGACTTATTGCTTCAGAAGGGAGCTGATCCAAATCAACAGGATCATGAAGGCAATTCGGCCTTTTTTATAGCAGTGGCCCATAAAGGAAATATTGACCTTTATAAGAAATTAGCAGAGTATGATTCCATGGATTTCGAACAAACAAATAAACGTGGTGAAAAGGCACTTCATCATATTTTGAAAAACACAAGTGGGTTTTCTCATAGTGTGGATTTGATCCTTCAAATGATTGAGGATGGAGTTGATCTAAAGAGCACCTGTATGCACTATGACAATGCATATTCAGGTTGGTATTGGATTGCTCAACAGAATGCTGAGTCTTTCCAAAAGATTTTCAATAGCGCAGGACCGGACATCAACGAGCAGGACGATCTAGGTAATACTCTGCTTCATTTGGTTGTTGTAAAAGACTCCAACCATGATCAAAATGTTGCTAAAGAAACCTACAAAAAGGTCAAGTTTCTGTTGGACAACGGTGCATCTGCAAGTATGTTGAACAACCAGGAAAAAACAGCGATGATGCTTGCTTCTGAAGACAACTTAAAGGGGAAAACTGTCGAATTATTATTGATTGCAGAACAAAAAGAAAGATAGAAACTATGTCCATTTCATTTATCATAGCCTGCGAAGGCGGAAAGAGAAAAATTGCTGAATTATTGTTGACCAATAAAGAAGTTGATGTAACCTATACAGATGAAAAAGGTCGAACTGCCCTTCATTATGCTGCCCATCGAGGTTATTTAGATTTGGTAAAAATTCTGATTGCAGAAGGTGCTGATTTAGATTATGAAGATCATCAGGGTGAAACTCCTCTATTTTTCGCCTGCCTACAAAAACAAAAACAAACAGCATTATACCTAATTGAAGAAGGCGCCAAAGTAAATATTAACGACCTCAAAGGCAACAGCTTATTGCATTTAACAGCATCTACAGGTCAGTCTGACGTTCTTGAAGTATTGATAGAAAAAGGTTTGGATGTAAATTCTGACAATAACAATGCTGAACAGCCACTATTTCTGGCTGTATTGAACAGGAGGTTGGAAGCTGCAAAAGCCTTAATTGAGTCAGGAGCGAATCCGGACAGTACCAATAAAGTGCAGATTTCACCTCTGCTGCTCGCTGTTAGAAACCGACAATTACCAATGGTTGATTTATTAATTGATAGCGGAGCTAATGTAAACCATGTAAATGAATCTGGTGAATCTGCTTTATTGGTTGCATGTTACGAAGGTAACAAAGCAATGGTGAAGAAATTACTTGACAATGGTGCCGACGTAAGTATAACTAATTCTATTGGTGTCTCACCTATTTGGTATGCCTGTGCACATAATCAGAAAGAAATTGTGACCTTATTGCTTGATAATGGCTTAGATGTGAACCATAGTAGACCTATTACAGGCAATGACCAAGCGATATATGGTTATTTGGATTTTGTGGAAACAAGCAATAACCTATCTATTGATGCTCAATTCAACTTTAGGGTGCAGGATTCCCAAGGCGGTGAAAGCCTTTTACATCATGCTGTTAAAAACGGTCATTTGAGCATGGTGAAATTACTAATCGAGCGTGGTGCCAATATCAATATCCAGGATGAATCAGGCAATTCGGCATTACATTATGCTGCAGCAAATGGCAAGAAAGATGTGATAAAATACCTTCTTGAAAACAATGCAGATCCGCAACTAGTGAATGTGAAGGAGCAAAAGGCTATTGATTATTCGAATATAAAGGGGCTAAACGAAATAACCGCCCTTTTGATAGAGTTCTGTTCGCCAAAGGCCAAGAACGATGCTCCTACGGCTTTAAATATCCAGAAATCGGAAACTATGGTCGCCCCTATCGACAAGAAAAAAGCGTTGATGGACCTGAAAGAGCTTTTAGATGCAGGCATTCTTACACAAGAGGAATTCAATGAAGAAAAAAGCAAGATCTTAGCTGGTTAAAAATCCCAAATTGTTCGATAATTTACTATCTTTTTTTGCGTTAAATACCTAGATATAAAACCAAATTATGATGGGAAATATTGCGCTAGGACTTTTAATTTTAAGAATTTTCATTGGAGGAAGAGCAATTTATGGGGTAATTGACAATGTAATCAATTGGGAAAATATGCAAGAATTCGCGGGTTTCCTCGGAGCTCACAAATTCCCTTATCCCATTGTTTCTGCAATATTATCTGTTGCTGTTCAATTATTCTGTGGCTTTTTCCTGTTAGTAGGATGGCAAACCAAATGGGCAGCAATGATTATGTTTATCAATTTCTTGATTGCCATATTTATGGTTCACTTACCAAATGGTGACAGTATTGAGGCTACCACACCAGCATTAGCAATGTTATTTATTTCAGCTACTTTATTTTTCACTGGATCTGGAAAATATTCCATCGATAAGGATTAAGGCAAAATTCTTTGTTTAATGTATTAATTATATAAATCGACTAAACTATGTTTAGCAAATAAGTGCGGTCATGGCTAAATTTGAATGTATCAAAAATTAATTAAATATGAATACAATAAACTTCAAGTACAGTGAGAAGAAAAGAGGCTCGATGGCCATGAAATTTTTACTAATTGGAATTGCAGGAATTGCAGCAACCTATTATATCTGGTTTTTAGCGGACAGGGAATTCCTGATGGGCAAAGTAGCAAGTATTTTTCTTGCTTTGCTTGGTATTGGTTCTTTTATCTACATGAAGTTTACTGGAAACAAGAGTGGGGTTACAGCATTAAGTATTGGCCCAGAAGGAATTAAAGGTGACACAACTCCTATTTCGAAAGCAGGAGGGTTAATTGAATGGACTGACATTACAAATGTTCACTTTTTGGGAAATCAATTGGATATTGAAGTTCATAATCCACAAAAATTCGCTGATAGAATGTCTAATTTCTTCGTCAGAGACACTTACCTTAAAAGCATGAAAGGAGTAATACGCATTTCACTATCAGAAATAGAATACACGGAGAAGGAATTAGCTGATGCTTTGAGTAAATATGCTCAAAATATCAATTCTTAACCAAAATCAATACCCATTTACAGGTAATTTTAACAATAAATAGCAGGGTTGTTTCAAAAAAGTTAGATTTGTTAATACAACAAATATCCTAATATGAAAAAACAACTATTAATCCCTACATTACTTATCGGATGTTCATTATTTTTTGCCTGTGGAAGTTCTACGAAAAATACTGATGAATCTGAAGCAGAAGAGCCTGGTGTTGTTGAAAACATTAGCAATGTTGGAGAGGCTGTAAAAGGGCTTTCGGGTCTAGAAAAAGCCATGAAGGACGTGGAGGCACAAACCAACGCCCTTAAGGCCAAAACTCCAGTAAGCAATGATGACTTAAAGAATGTCTTACCAGAGACATTAGATGGCTTAAAAAGAATGTCAATTCGTGTAGGCGAGAATTCTTCTTTGGGAATTTCTTCAGCAAATGCTACCTATGAAAATGAAGATGGTTCTAAAACCCTAGATATTTCCATAATGGATGGTGCAGGCGAAGCAGCAAGCGCATTGACAGGTCTTGCATTTTACGGTTACAATACAGATTCTGAAGAAATTACGGAAAACACCAAAGAAAGAACAACAGATTTCAAAGGTCAGCGTGCAAAGTTGACTGAAGAAAAATATGATGATGAAATCACTTCTAAAATTGAATGGATCCATAAAAAGAGATATTTAATGAGTATGGAAGGCAAAGGTTATACAATTGATCAGGTGGGAGATCTGATGGATAAAATTGGGACTGGAAATCTACCGGAGTAATTTATCTAATTAAAAAAACAGGTTGGTGAATACACCAACCTGTTTTTTTAATAGATCTAATATAATTTTAAAATTATCCTTTCCTTTTCTTGCTTGACATCACAAACTGTAATTCTCCTCCTTTAGAAATATCATCATGAGAAATCTTATATCCTAAAAGCTCTTTACCATTCCACAGCACTTTACTAACATAAACATTTTTTTCAGATTGATTTTTGGCTATAACCTTTAGGGTTTTACCATTTTCTAATTGAATTTCAGCTGATTTTACCAATGGACTTCCTAGCCAGTACATAGTTTCACCAGGTGCAACGGGATAAAATCCTAGCGAACTAAACAGATACCATGCTGACATCTGTCCACAATCATCGTTCCCCCCTAGTCCTGCTGGTCCATTATGATATTGGTTTCGAATGATCTGACGGACTCTTTCTTGAGCTTTCCAAGGACTATTAGTCATATTGTAAAGGTAGGCAACATGATGGGAAGGTTCATTACCATGCACATAGTTACCAATAATACCTTCACGGGTTATATCTTCAGTTTTTTCAAAGTATTTGTCAGGCAAATGCATCGTAAACAAAGAATCCAAGTAATTTTCAAAGCGTTTTTGTCCCCCCATAGTTTCCATCAATTCCATTGGCTGGTGGGGTACATATAATGAGTAGTTCCATGTATTGCCTTCTATAAATCCTTGTCCATGTGTATCCAACACATCGAATTTCTCCCTGAATACGCCTTTACTATCTTTCGGACGCATGAAACCTATTCGTTCATCATACAAATTTTTCCAATTTTGAGCACGTTTATTGAACTCTGTAGCGATTTCTGTTTTCCCCAATTTCTCAGCTAATTGAGCAATACACCAGTCATCGTAGGCGTACTCTAATGTATTAGATACTGATGTCCCATTTCTATCATCAGGTACATAACCTAAATCCATGTAGTCACCAATACCTTCATATCGTCTTACTGTTGCTGTTTGCACACAGGCATTTAGTGCTGCTTCGGCATCCCCTTTATAAACTCCCTTCATAATAGCATCCACGACTACAGAAACTGAATGATACCCACTCATACACCAGTTTTCATTGGCATAATGAGACCAAATAGGCAACATATTTAAAGCAGATTGTTGCTGATGTGCCATCATAGATGCGACCATATCAGCGTTTCGTTTTGGATCTACGAGATTCAACCAAGGGTGAAACGCTCTAAAGGTATCCCATAATGAAAATGAAGTATAGTTCGTGAACCCCTCAGCTTTATGTACTTCTTGGTCTAGACCTTTGTATTCTCCATTGACATCCATGTAAACCGTTGGCATTAGGTTAGCATGGTAAACAGATGTATAAAAGTTCACTAAATCCTCTTTATTCAACATCTCGACCTTAAATTTCTGCAATTCCTTATTCCAATCAGCCTTACCTTTGGAAACTACCTCTTCAAAATTCCAATTTGGGGTTTCTGCCTGGAGATTTTCCAATGCATTTTTTTGACTCACTGGACTCAGAGCTACTTTCATCATTATTTGTTCTCCTTCTTTAGTATCAAAATCAAGGTGCATTTTGATATTATGAGCTGCTAAATCAGGAAAATTGTCTTCTTGGTTGAATTTCCTCCAGAAACCCTTGTATTGAACATTTTTATCAAGGTATTTGGCACCATAATTCTTGAAAGGTTTAGAGGTCTTAATAGCAAAATAAACTGTTCTAGTCCTTGCCCATCCATTAGTTTGCCTATAACCCGTAATTGTTGAATCATTTAATACTCGGACGAATGTCCAAACGTTCTTGCCATCATAATTGTAGATACCTGAAGTCAAATCCAAAATAAGGTGCGATTGGTCAGATGCAGGAAATGTATATCGATGCATCCCAACTCTTGCACTTGTTGTGAGTTCTGCAAGGATATTATGTTTATCAAGTTTAACTTTATAGTAATTGGCCTCTGCAGTCTCATTATCATGACTATATGGTGATCTATATCCATCTTGCGGACGGTCTGCTGTTCCGGGGTTTAATTGAACCTTCCCTTGAGTAGGCATTACCAAAATATCACCAAGGTCAGAATGTCCTGTGCCAGAAAAATGAGTGTGGCTAAATCCAACTATCGTAGGATCATCATATTGATACCCGGCGCAATACTTATAAACATCTCCAGTATACTGTCCATTTACTGCATAAGGTATGGTATCTGTCTCTGGACTTAATTGAACTGCACCAAATGGAACTGTGGCTCCAGGGAAAGTATGCCCCATTTTGGCCGTTCCAATCAATGGCTTTACATATTGCGTTAGATTGGTTTCCTGAGCATAACCCGAAAAAGGCAATAAGGTTAGAATCAGGAACTTGGTTAGATTAAGATATCTTTTTTTCATGTTATTAAATTACAGGTTTTGAGGCATATTCTGACCAAAGTTCATCAATAGTTTTTCCAGTTTGTTTTGCCCAAAACTCTTCATTATAAGTTCTATCACGCATCGCTTTATCCAATTTTTTGATGAAATTCTTCTTTTTGTTGGTTTCTATCCAATGGAAAAATCTTGCTGTAACACGGTAAGAATCGGTATATTTTTGTTTTTCATTAAACTCAGGTAATCTCCAGTTTCCTTTTTCATTTGCTACACCAAATTTAAATCTGACATAATCAGCGATTCCTTCAGTCACCCACCAAGGACCTGAACCATTTGGATATGCCTGTACAATATGCATGACCTCATGTGTAACCACATCGATATCATAAGGGTTTTTGAGCAGCCAAGCAGGACTATACCGAACTATTCCACCGGCCGTTGCTGCAACCCCATCGTATTCAGGATCAATTACAAAGGTGACCTCCTTACGCGTTTTTTTGTTGAATTTCTTTGCTAGCTTAGGATAATTTGTAAAATAAGCATCAATAAGTTGTTGTTTAGTTTCTGGACTAAAGGTTTTGTCCTTGTTAATCCAAATCAAGGTAAATCCTTTCTTTTCTAAAGTATCAACCTCAACGGCGACTTTTCGGTCTTCATCGGTGTGTTCCCAACTTTGTGCACTCAAATTATTCGATGAGAATGCCAAGGCCAAGGCAGCAAAAAGAGGTATAAATTGTTTTCTCATATTAATATTAGATTTACTCAAAAAGATTATTGCCTCAGCATAAGAATAATGCATTTACAGACAACTAAAACGTTAATCTTGTTATCAAATATATTTAAAAGAATTAGTAAAACACCTTATTTTCTTGTAATAATCTAGTTGAATTTATTAACCCAGGTTCATTTTTCGGGAGAAATCATGCTGTAACTTTAATAAAAAAAGAAGATATGAGTTCAGATGCAAAATTAATGAGTGCAATAATTATATTTATTTTTCCAACGATTGAGTTTGGCGGACATTTCTTATTGCGGTATATGCAGGGAAAATATAAGCACTTACAACTTACCCCATTTCAACAACGCATGTTTAAGTCTGGTCATTCACATGCTGGAGTTTTTACGATTATAGCTTTGATTTGCCAGCTTTTGATTGATCATGCTGGATATGCTGAATCAATGTCCTGGTTTTTAAGGATTGGGTTTATTGCTTCGGCAGTTATTATTTCAGCAGGATTTTTCTTTGGTGCAATGGGCCCTGGGAGAACCAACACAAATAAATGGGCATCATTAATTATTGTGGCAATATTTTTAGTTACTACCTGTATGATTTCTTTGGGAATTGGATTACTGGCAAATAGATAATTTTTTCATGGGTAGGATTTTACAATTAGCGAATCCTATTAAAATTATCGGAATGCGAGGTTTATTAAATGGGCAGTATTAAAAAATATACTGCCCTCTAATTATTTTATTTATAGACTTTTAGAAATTTCATTCATGAGGGTTTTGGCATTATTCAATTCTTCGTTCCACCCATCGAATCTTTGATTTGCCTCCATTTTATGGATTGCAGATTGAAATGCATCCAAACTCTTTTGGTCATTTTTATCTTTTAGAGCCTTCAGTACAATTTGTGCTTTTTCAAAATCCTGAATCCCTTCCAACATTCTTTCATAGCGTATAGAAGATCTTCCTTTAGGATAAACGATATAAGTATCCCCAGCAGGCCAAGTCCTGAATCTTGAGTCTTGCAATGGATTTTCCACCCATGAGTTATATGCCCAACGTAACATCCCATCAAATCCAGTTGCCAAAGCATACCAACCCAAATAAGTGGACTCGGCAGGTTCGGAAAACGTAAATTGATTAGGGAATCCATCTGAACAACAAATATAGAAGGTACTGTTTAATCCCCTATTTTTACGGTCGATAATATCATCTTTAGAGAATGGATGTCCAACAGAAATGCTGATATCTTCAGAATCTGGGAATCTTTGGTAAGTTTTCTGGTTGTCAGCATAGGATATTCCGATTTCAGGAGCAACTTTGTTCAACAAAGCAAAGGCAGCATCCATTTGTTCTCTTTCTCTTTCATCCATGGCTATATTTGTTTTCTCCAACCAACCTTTTGATTTCAGGTGTTTAACAAAATCCTTTAGAAAAGGAGTCCATAGTTCTTCAAAAATTGCAGTTCCAGGTTTTGTTACAACATTAATTAGCTCGTTTTTGGAAGCATCTGTATAATGGATTTCATTGTTCCAAGGAATAATTGAATAACAGTTGATCATATCATTTACCCCAAGGTCCATCATAAACTGCACCCAGCGATCAAAGACAGCATAATCATACGTCCATGAGCCATCACTATTCTTAGTCCACGTGATCATGTCTGCATACGGATCATATGTTTGAACGTTCCAAGGATCTTTGTTTAAAGTGGTAGTTATTACTTTCTGTCCAGCATCGGCTAGCATTTGCATGACCGGTTTTAGTGCTACAAAATGTGCATCGCTCCACATCTCCACCCCTTCTACCCTTGCGACTGCCGATGGATGCTGCCATTGATCCAAATGGTATGACCATTCGGAAGAAGGTGGTAATGTTTGATCGATTACTTCAAGATCCAACGCTAATTGCTGAGGTTGCTGACCCTTTGCAGTGACAGTTACAGTTCCCGTATACAAGCCTGCTTGGGCATCTGATGGAATCTTTACACTTAACCAAACAGGTCTCGAAGTCTTGGATGGTATGTCAAATGATTTTAGATTATCTAACATATCTGGCGACAATGAAGCAGCAAAATCTTCAGGTTTACGATGTCCACAGCCTGGTCCAAATTCATCAGTCATAACATATCTTACAAAGCGAGCATCTGTTGCAGAACTAGCAATCTTGGCCTTATTTTTTGAAACTAGATCAGAAACTTTGACTTGGACATCTGAAATATCAGAACCGGACCACAACAATATCTGCGCAGAAAGTTTTTCACCTTTCCAACCTTCAATCTTTACCCTGTTTTGTTTGTCAATATCTGGAGAAAGAGATTTTGCAAATCTTCTATCTATCGTTACAAATGAAGTTTGTAGTCCAGAAGGCACTTTGGACCAATCAGATTTCACATCATCGGTAGGGTCAGGAAGTTCAACAAAAGTTTCAGATAATGCAGCTTTGGATTGTGAATATACCTCCTGATTAAAAGTTAAGGAAACAGTAAAGGCAAGTAAAATAACCCATTTTGGTTTATTGAATTTCATTTCTATAAGTTTAGTTGAGCTAAGGAAAAGGAATTGTGATTCCTAGAATATGAGATACAATATACGGCATATAATTAAGAATAGAGTTTTTACATTAATTAAGAGCCATAAAAATAATTGTATAAAATTTGTTGCAAACGATTATTTTCATTCTATATTTGTACTTGTTTTTAATGAGTCTAAATAAATAAAGCAACTTCTGAGGAATTTATTCGCCGGTAAATAAATTGTCTTTGAATGAATGATAACTGTTTGGATTAAAAAAAAATACGTCATGCTAAGACGGCAATCAAAGCATGACGCAAAATCTAATATCAGCTGTAACTGGTATTAGTTGATCAAGCTTTAGTTCTTGATCACCTTTAACACTGTATGTATGAAAGGACCTGCAAGATATGAAATTTTGGGTACCTATGCCCCCTATTATCTTGATTTTTTCTTTCATAAACAGTTAATGAATATTAAACATTAACAAACTTTATGAAGTACAAAAACTTAATTAATAAACATCTAGAGATTCATCTCCAAATTTCCTATAATTTAATATTGACCTTCTTATTGAGCGTCTTAACAACAACAACATTTGCTCAAACCGGCATAATTAAAGGAACGATTCATACCCAGAACAATAGACCTGCAAAAAATGTCGTTGTCAAGCTCAATGGAAGCAAAGAGAAAGAAGTTGATTCTTTGGGTCGCTATGAGTTTCACAATCTAGATGCAAAATCTTACGAGGTTACGGTAAAGCATATCAGCTTTGCTAGTCAGGTGTCTACTATCCATTTGAAAGCAGGTGAAACCAGGATTTTGGATTTTATTCTTGAAGATGACAAAAAAACTATTCAAGAAGTCCTAGTGAGTGCAAAGAAACCAATAGTGGAACATCAATTATCAAATTCGCTTCGAGTTCAGGTTCCGCTTTTAGAATTGTCCCAAAATGTGCAGACCATCAATTCAGAGGTTATTGCGAAGCAACAAGCATTCAATCTTTCCGATGGGGTTTTCAGGAATATTAGCGGAGTTAGTAGGCAAACGCACTGGAATGATATGTATGTCAATATTCATATGCGTGGTTCCCAAATTCAAGCATTCAGGAACGGAATGAACATTGTTTCATCATTTTGGAGCCCACTATCTGAAGATATGGCTACTGTAGAAAGGATTGAATTTGTGAAGGGACCGGCTGGTTTTATGATGTCTAGTGGTGATCCAGCGGGGATATACAATATGGTAACAAAAAAGCCAACCGGTATCCAACATGCTGAAGTAACGATGAGCTTAGGGAGTTTCGAAAATTATCGAAGCACATTGGACCTAGATGGGAATCTATCCAAAGATGGGAAATTACTATACCGATTAAATATTGCAGGATCTTCTAAAGCATCTTTTAGACCGAATGAGGACAATAAAAGATTGGTAATAGCTCCTGTTTTATCCTATAAGCTCAACAACAAGACAATAGCTACTTTTGAGTACACCTATCAGAAAGCCAAGATGACTGATGTAGGATCGGGCTATGTTATGTCACCTAATGGTTTTAAGAGCCTTCCCAGAGAGACCACTTTTATCCAAAAAGGAACACAACCTTTTAATGTGGACGAGCATTCGACTTTTTTAACTATCGAACACCAACTAAGTTCTTCTTGGAAATTCACAGCACAAGGATCTTATTTCAACTACAATCAGACCGGTGCTAGCAGTTGGCCAAAAGATATTTTCCCTGATGGGAAAGTAATTCGTAAATCAGATATCTGGGATGCTAAGAGCACGATGGTTTTAGCTCAAGCATTTCTAAATGGAGACTTTGAGACTGGATCTGTTCGTCATTCAGTTTTAGCAGGAATCGACTTAGGAAGTAAGGATTATATTGCCGATTGGAACCAAAGTATCGTATTAGACAGCTTAAACGGTGGCGAATTTGACCCTAAGAACCCAGTTTATGGGTTTGATTTCGGCCCTCAATCTTTTGATCGAAGTTTATCCTTAGAAGAAAGAGCAGCAAGAGGTGGTGGAAGCATGAATACCAAATATAGTTCCGTTTATGTTCAGGATCAGCTAGGATTTTTCGACAACAAATTGCGACTGACCCTAGCTGCACGCTATACTTCAATGGCTGTAGGAACATGGGGCGGCACACCTATTAAAAATGACAAAATTACCCCTAGAGTTGGTGTTTCCTATTCAATCGTCAAAAATACGAGTGTTTATGGGTTATTAGATCAAACATTCCTCCCACAACAAGGGATTTTGTTTGACGGTTCAAAGGTAAAACCTATTACAGGAAACAATTACGAGTTAGGTTTGAAGCGTGATTGGTTTGGTGGAAAATGGAACAGTACACTCTCCTTCTATCAAATCACTAAAAATCACGAGATAACTTCCTATGGTCCCGACCCAAAAATGTCTGTTGAAGTTGGCCAGAAAAAAATAAAGGGTATCGAATTTGATCTCCGAGGAGAAATCACAAAAGGTCTGAACCTAATAGCGAATTATGCCTATACAGATGGAAAAGTTAGCAAAGTAAATGAAGGGGTCGATCAATTTTTTGTAGGGCAAATTCTTGATGGTGCGGATAAACATATAGCCAATCTTTGGATGGATTATGAAATAAGTCAGGGTAAAGCTAAGGGTATAGCCTTCCAATTTGGTGGTTATTCTAATATTGACAGAGCAACTGAATATTATTCTCAAGAATTCAAGGAGCGAAATATCGAAGATTATTTCAGGTTTGATGCTGGTATGGGATATCGCAGAGACAAATTTAGTATCAATCTGAATGTCCAAAATCTATTTGACAAATACCTCATCGATGGAGGTAGTTTTTACACCGATTATTTCAATACAGCAGTTTACTCTTGGCAAGCTGGCGCACCTAGAAATTATAGACTTTCATTCTCATATAAATTTTAAATCATGAAAATAAATTAATCTTAACATTCATTATCAGCTTCGTTGCTGCAAGTCTATGTCAAGCACATGCACTTTGGATAGAAACGTCTTCAGAAGGACAATTAAATAAAAAACACATTGTAAAGGTATTTTACGGTGAATATGCAGAACAATTAATTGATTCTATTGACAATTGGTATTCTGATGTCAAAGATTTCGAAATCTTCTTGACAAGCCCAAAGGGGAATAAAATTAAACTAGATAAGCAAACAAATTCTGATCATTTTGTTTCAGAATTTGTACCCACAGAGGATGGAATCTATACTATTTCGGTCATTCATGGAGCAAAAGAGGCTTATGAGACCATGAGATTTGAGTTCTCTTCAATCGCATTTGTAAAGGTAGGAAAACAAGAAGGAATGACTGGAGAACTTCCCTTTCATTTGAAAAGCCTAAGTAATAGCAAAAAATTAGGTTCTGAAATCAATTTGGCAGTATATGACAATTCTATTCCCCAAAAGGAAACAGAAGTTATTATTATGGGTCCCGAAGGTTGGACAAAAACATTACATAGTGATGCTCTAGGCAAGGTAAGTTTCAAACCAATAATTCCAGGAAAGTATATTATTGAAGCATCAAAAACTGATGAAAAAACTGAGAACTGGAATAACCAAAAGATAGACAAAATCTGGCGAGGTACAACAATAGCAATTCAAGTAAAATAATTTAATCCTTCTCGCACATCAACTCACTTTTGATGTGCGAGATTTTTATTTTAAATCATGATCAGCTTTATATTCCTATTCGTATTTACAGGTAGCTATTTGATCTATTGCAGTAGTAACAAAAATGATCAAAACCCATAATGTTGAAAACACCTTTTTAAGAATAATTCCGTTAAAATACCTGAAACCACTGGGATTAATATTTCTATCAATTGCTGGAATTATTACCTTGAAATATCAAGGTCTTGAGGCAGGTTCATATGCACTAATAGTGTATATAATGGGATCTCTGAGTCTAGTGATCCTTCTAATACCTTATAAAATCCTATCCTGGAAACATTTAATCATAATTTTCATTGTGATCATGTTTCTCGAACTATGCTATGAAAACCAATTCTTAACTCACTATGCCAGCAAATAAAAAATATTTAAGCTCACCAACACAAAGGATTTTGAAGATTTCATCTGGCTTTGTGGGTGGATATATATTAATGATATCATTTCATAATTTCATGGCATTGATATTTGACAAGAGGGACGTAGTTATTATTTCTGGTTTTACTGGATATTTTTTATGGGCCTGCCTACTTTTAATTGCCTTTTTAGGCAAAAACGGTTGGATAGTTTGGTTAGTCTATCTATTACTAGCCTTCATATTTTCTATTCCCTACCTATTTTAAACCTGATTAAATGAATATCAGAAATTACAACATCTATTTCAATACTCATACTATAAGTGGTATAATAATTTGTGCTTTTTTATATGTGATTTTCTTTGCGGGTTCATTTTCCTTTTTCAGAAATGATTTAGCCGCTTGGCAACAGGGTGAATCTTTTTCAACTTTCAACAAAGAAGAAATTAATTACGATTACCTTTTAGACTCCCTTGGAAAAACCATTAATTTAAAGGGCCGTGACATCACCTTTTCTCTTTATCACGATGGCGCTAGATCATACATGAGTTATTCAGATTCTAAAGACAGTCTTGAAAATAAATCTAATTTGGCTAAGATAAATGCTGGAATTGAAGATCGTAATAATTGGCTGAACAGTGATGCAAAATATTTCGGATATAATTTTGTGAATAAAAAGACAGGTAATTATTCAGAAAATTATGATTTAGCAGAATTCTTATATCGATTGCATTTTTTAGCCCAACTCAATGAAGTTCCTATCAATATAGGCATTGGCCCATTTGGATACGTTGTTGCTGGATTGACTTCATTTTTATTTCTGTTCGCACTGATCACAGGCATTTTGTTGCACTGGGAAAAGATTGTCTCCAATTTTTTTATTTTCCGACCATTCAATAAATGGAAAACCGTATGGACAGATATGCATACTGCACTAGGTGTTATTGGCTTTCCATTTCAATTGGTATATGCTATTACTGGAGTTTTTTTGATATTAAATTCGGTCCTGGCCATTCCGTTTGAAAAAATACTTTATAAAGGAGACTCTGAAAAGATGTATACAGAATTAGCATATAATCATAGTAAAAAATTAGAATACTCTTATTCAGAATTGGAATTTATTCCTAAAGTTGAAAAATACGTGAATGAAGTTGGTAAAAAGTGGCCAGAATCTAAACTAACAAGGATAACTGTCCATAATTATGGCGACGCCAACATGCAAATTGTGCTAGAGTCTAGGCCACTTTATGCTCAATATTTCCCAGGCTATGGAATTTACAATGTAAGAGTAAAAGATAACCAGGTTATTGAGGAAAAGTCACCTATGCAGGATGCAACTTTTGTGGACCATGTTAAAAGTTTGTTGTACAGACTTCATTTTGGAGATTACGCGGGTTACCCACTAAAGTTTTTATCCTTTATTATGGGGGTAATGGGTTGCTTAGTTATTTCTTCTGGCATTATGATTTGGCTAGTCGCAAGGGATAAAAACAATGTTAAGCCTGTTAAAAGAAAATTTAATTTCTGGTTGGCAAATGTATACTTGGCAATTTGTTTAAGCATGTTTCCTACAACAGCCATAACTTTCATAGCTGTAAAAATGGGAAAACAGGTCGATCAAGTATATATTTACAAAGTTTACTTTTGGACTTGGTTGATCTTAAGTACTTACTATATTCTCCGCAAAAATTTAAATCGAACTAATAGAGAGACTTTATTTCTAGGAAGTATTACTGGAAATTGTGTTCCTATTGCAAACGGAGTTTATTCTGGAGATTGGATTTGGAAAAGTTTTAGTGAAGGAAAAATTGACCTTTTTGTAGTGGACTTACTTTGGGTAGTGATAGGTCTAATAGGATTAATAATTTATTATCAATCAAATCGTTATTTTAACAACCTAAGAACGAAAATTAAAAAAGTTTAAGACAACAATGTCTCTTTTACTAAGATATATAGACCCACCAATAAAATCATATATCCAAAAGCAACTTTTAGAGATTTGTTAGGAATTTTATCTGCTAAATAGAATCCAATGAATATCCCCAATACTGTTCCTCCGGTGTAACCCAATAATAGATTCCAGTCGAAAAATTCAAATTTTTCAAGATCTCCCATTACTCCAAAGAAGGAATTAATGGTAATTATAATCAACGATGTTGCTACAGCGCGACGCATGGGCAGGCGATAAAAATTTACCAATGCCGGAATAATAAGGAAACCGCCGCCTGCACCTACCAACCCCGTTACAAGACCTACCAAAGCACCTTGTAAAACAATAACCTCAATCGGAGTTTTTGTATTTTCAGCAGGAAGTTCAATGCCATTTTTTGCAGAACGAATCATGCTTAATGAAGATGCTATCATGACAAAGGAGAAAAGAATCATCAAAAGAACGTTTTGATGAAAGTCATAGCCCGCTATATGGATTACCTCTGGAACTAAAGGAAGTATAAATGATCGGGTAATAAAGACAACAATAAGGGAAGGAACACCAAAACTAAGGACTTTTGGCAGATCTGCTTCCTTTCTGTAAATTCCTCGGAGTGCACCTATAAAAGAAGTGAATCCAATAGCAAATAAAGAATAAGTTGTAGAGAGTGCAGCATCCACTCCCATGATATAAACTAAAATTGGCACCGTTAAAATAGTACCCCCACTACCAATTAACCCTAAAGTTATTCCTACAATAATTGCTAAGATACAGCCAAGAATAATCATACTTTTTTAATTGGTTAAATCAGTGTGTTCTTATATTAATTCGCTGTAAAAGTAATAGAAATTAATGGGATACAATAATGGATATAAATTTATTCACCTGGAATATAATCCAAAGGTAATAGGTAGGCTAACTTGGAATATCCGACTGCATAGCCACTCAAGATCCAATTTGCGGGAGGAAAATAAGCACCCTGTTTTTCGATTATTATGCCTTCTTTGTCTACCAAAAATAATTCAGAAACCTGAGATGCTGATTTTTTCAACAATTTACTCCTTGATTTTTCAAATTCGGCAGGAAAGATAACATACAGAAAGTCTTGATAGTTGATTCTTTTTAGGTTCGATTCTGGATCTTCTATTTCAATTATTTCTTCAGGTTTCATAATCCCCATTAAATAACTGATTTGTTCAGGTTGCCCCATCTGTTTTCTGATTGTGTTCAATTGATCTTCACTGACCTCATTTTGCGAAGCATAGAATAGTTTCCAATTCCCATTATATTTCTTTTGAACAGAGTCTAGAATATCTTTATATTTTGCTCTTGCCTCTAATCGAACTTCATTATCTTTCTTTACCAATTTCCGAACTATATATCCGTCTTTTTCCCAAGACTTGTTGAACGTACTGGTTACAAATTTATTCATCGATAATTGATAGGCATCATTTCGATTATTCTTAAACTTTGATTTTCCTTTGCCGATGTCTTTAAAAAAAGCATAGCCTTCAAAATAAAACATATTGGTGCCAAAATCCATTTTAAAAACACCCATATCATAAACTAAGTCATAGCCCAGAGCATTATTTCTTATTTTTAAAGGTTCAGTTGAAATAGCTGTCAAAACTTTAGCCTTTTGGTCATATCTAAACTTGACTACCTCATGGTTGGTAATTTTACAATCGTCAGCAAAGTCCCCAATTCCAATTAAATTTTCTGTAAAAAATCTTCCCCATTCTTTCCATCCATCCTTTAGATAATTGGTAACTACCACTTCTTCAATTGCAGTGGACTTTTCAAATAGTGCCACCGTTAATTCTTGGTCCAAGGGTAACTGTACCTGTAAGACCTTCTTTTCAAACCCCATATTGGTAATTACCAATTCAACTAAATTGCTAGAGGTATTCAGTGTAAATTGTCCATCCTTATTAGAACTGGTGCCGAGAGAAGAATTATTGATATAAATAGATGCTCCTGCAATGGGACTTCTATTGTCTGCATTTATTACTTTTCCTTTGATTAGCTGTTGAGCTGCCAAGGACTGGAAAATAGCGGTTAGTATTAAAAATAAAAAGGCCCTACGCATGGTTACGATATTTTCGTAAATATATGGTTTTTACCTTTCACTAAAAAAGCCTGATTCTGGAAAGAACAGGCTTTTGACTAACAAAAATATAAAAGAATGTGATTATTGGGCAGGTGGTGGCAAAGTTGTATCTGCTGCCGACGAATCTAATTTAATAATCTCTTCATCGGGCGCATTAATATTATAGCGTTCCTGATTCCCTCCTTCTTGAGGATCTGGAAGTTCCTCAGCATCTGCTTCCGTATTCCCGCTATCATTATTATTATTACAACTTATCATAGTCATTAATCCCATGGCAAAAATTCCAGTAATTAATATCTTAAACTTATTCATATGCTTGTCATGTTGATTTTTATATTAAACCCTTCAGAATTATTTTTGTTTGGATTTCATTATAAAAAAACCTGATCTTACAAGTAAGATCAGGTCTAATTTAGGTTATTAAGAGTTAATAAAGGTCTTTATAGTTTTTCTCCGTGTTGGGAGATATCGAGGCCGACTTCTTCATCAGCATCAGAAACACGCAATGAAGAAATCATATCTGTGATTTTCAACAAGACAAAAGCCATCACTAGAATAAACACAGTTGAACCTATCAGTCCGATGATATGTGCAGAGAACAATTTCCATTCTCCATAAAATAAGCCATTATCAGCTACAACAGAATTGATGGCCCCGGTTGCAAATACGCCGGTCAATAGCATACCGACCATACCTCCTACTCCATGACTTGGGAACACATCCAATGTATCGTCAATTCTAGAGCGCGTTCTCCAAGCAATTACCAACCTACTAATGACTGCTGCTACGGCACCTATGATCAGGGAATGTCCAACGGTTACAAATCCAGCGGCTGGTGTAATAGCAACAAGTCCAACGACAGCGCCAATACAAACGCCCATTGCAGAAGGCTTTATCCCTTTTGAGGCATCCAGGAAAATATAGGTCAGTGCTGCTGCGCCCGAAGCTGTTGAAGTAGTGATTAAGGCTGTTGAAGCAAGTTCCGACGCTGAAAATGCAGATCCTGCGTTGAAACCAATCCAACCAAACCAAAGTAATCCAGTTCCCAACAAGACATAAGTAATACGCGCTGGCGTATGGACATACATATCTTTGCCCTTTTTAAGATATAAAGCTGATGCCAGCGCCGTAAGACCCGCAGACATGTGAACTACAGTTCCTCCGGCAAAATCTAATACCCCCATTTTAAATAATACACCATCTGGATGCCAAGTAGCATGTGCTAATGGTGCATAGATGAAAATAAAAAATAAGCATATAAATAAGACATAAGAGGTAAACCGTATCCTTTCTGCAAAAGCTCCAGTTATCAAAGCTGGAGTGATTATAGCAAACTTGAGCTGATAAATAGCAAATAATGCAAATGGAATCGTAGGTGCACCATCCCATGGCGCTCGTTCCAAGACTCCATTAAACATAAAATATGTAGTTGGGTTTCCGATAACACCACCCACAGAATCTCCAAACACTAGGCTAAAGCCAAATACAACCCATAGGACAGCTACAACTGCCATACAGATAAAACTTTGCAACATGGTGGAAATTACATTCTTTTTCTTAACCATTCCACCGTAAAAATATGCAAGACCCGGCGTCATGATCAAAACCAACGCCGTAGAAGTCAACATCCATGCAACATCTGCATAATTATACTCTGAACCAGAGTGAATTTGAGGTGTTTTTGAAAAAAGAAGTGAAATTATCACCAAAATCCCCATAAAAACTAGAGGAACATAAGATTTTTTACCCGATAGAACCATAATTATTTTGATTAGTTTAAACAAATTTACATTTTAATTGAAATTATCAAAATAAAAATTGAATATTTTTGAATAAATATGAAAAATTAAGAGATTTTTATATCAAAACACCAATATTAAAATTATAAAATAGAATTTACATAGGTATATATATTTTATTTGGCAAAATATCAACATAAAACTTATTAATAATCTTAATTTCTTGATAAATCATGGACAGAAATCAATGTATAAAAATATTTTCAAACAATTAACCCAAAAAAGAAGGCCAGAATTCAGTTTTTTTTCTGAAAATCTGGCCTTTTAACTAAACAAACTAATTACTAAACTAGAATCCTATTAATATCCTTTGTTTTGTGTCAACAATTTATTCAACTGTAGTTCTAAATATGGAATCGGAAAAATTAATCTATCCTGATTTAAGTTATAGGAATTACTAGCAAGATAGCCGTACTTCGCCTTCATTTCTACGCCATGTGCGTTGATCACCTCTATTGCTTTGCCAGTTCTTACCAGATCATGCCACCTATGGTTTTCAAATGCAAGCTCTACTCTCCTTTCCTTTTGAATGGCATTAGCTAGCTGTGTTTTGTTGGTCGTATTTACTAATGGAAGACTGGCTCCTGCGCGTTTGCGAACCATATTCAGATAAGTCAATGCTTCTCCACTGGCTCCCGTTTCGTTCAGAGCTTCTGACAGCATCAACAATACATTTGAATAGCGATACACAGGCCAGTTATCATCTGTATTTCTTTCTCGGCTATGAGCGTGCAGATATTTTTTAATAAACGGCTTGGAGATTTTTCCGGCTGGGGTCACATATCCTGCGCTTTGTTTTTACAGATTGAATAACAAAACTTCCGTCACTTCCGATTACACCCTCCGCAATACCAATGGAAGCATTTTTTCTTGTATCACCGTTTTCATAAGCACGCATCATATCATCTGTAGGCACATTGAATCCACCATAGTTTAGCGTGTTTGATACTACTCCAGTGATCAATTCTACATTATTTGATTTTGGAATGAACCAATATGAAAACATACTTTGTTGACCTTGGTCGCCCATCATAAATTGAATTTCAAAGATTGACTCAGCGTTGTTTTTATTGCTGGTCTCAAAAATGCTTGAGTAGACTGGCAACAATGAATAACCCATTGTTGTTACAGATTTTAAAAGAGGCAATGCATTTGTAAAATCCTTTCTCGTCATATAGATTTCTGCCAACAGAGTGCTTGCAGAACCTTTGCTAACCCTTCCATTTTGGGGAAATTTGGGATTTTCTAATTTCGCTATTGCGTCTTTAGCATCCTCAATAATTACTTTATAAACATCTTCAACAGATGATTTCGCCAAAAAAGCATCATCCTCTTTTTTCACTTCTGTTAAATAGAGTGGGACTTCTCCGAAATAGCGAACAAGGTTAAAATAAAAATATGCTCTTAAAAACTTGGTTTCACCAAGAATCCTGTTCTTAGCGGTTTCATCAATACTAGCTTCGGCAATCCGGTCAATAATGGTATTTGCACGTGCTATTCCTGCATAGCAAGTGTTAAAATAACCATTCGTCCATTGATTCTGGGAATCATCTAAGATATCATCAATGTTTTCCCTTCTTACAATATGAATACCCCTATCAGGAGCGTAGTAATCGTAATGGGTATTATCAGAACGCATTTCACCCATTAAAAAACCACTTTCCCAGACTGTGCTTCTCAACACAGCATATACTCCAGATAATGCCTGGTTAAACTGTTCTTCAGTTTCAAAAAAATCGTTTGCACTTAATTCAGAATCCGGAGTAAGATTTAAGAAGTCATCTGAACATGATGTAAATGCCAGCGCAGTAGCGAATAAAATATATCTAAGTTTCATAATTTTAATAATTAAAATCCAACATTTAATCCAATAGTATATGTTCTAGGAATAGGGTAAGCAGTTTGATCAATACCCAAAGACAATGGATTAATACCACTTGTACTTACTTCAGGGTTAGCATAAGGATATTTAGTCCACAAAAATGCTTCTTGTACACTTCCGTAAACCCTGAGAGATCTGATGTAATCTGATTTGAATTCGAATGTTTTACCGATGGTAATGTTCTTAAGGTTTAGGTAATCTGCATCAAATACCCAACGCGAATTATTAAATCTATACAATTCAGTGGTACCTGTTAAAGTTCTTGGTACTTGCCCATTTCCTGGATCTTCCTCAGATCTCCACATTTGCAACATTTCTTTACGCATATTGAACACCCCATCTAGATTTTCGATATTTTCGAATGTCGCTGCCATTGTTTTTGCACCAACTGACCCTGTAAAAAGAATACCTAAATCCCAGCTTTTATAACGGAAAGTATTATTAAAACCAAAAATGAAATCTGGATTAGGATCTCCCAAGAAAGTCCTATCGTCGATATCAATAACACCATCGTTATTCAAATCTTTCATTCTTGCAGTTCCAACTTTTGAAGAAATATGTTTTGGCTGAGAGTCGAATTCCGCCTGGTTCATGTAAACCCCATCAAAAATATATCCGTAGAATTGACCAATAGGGTGACCAACCTGCGTACGGTTAAAATCACCTTGGTTACTGTAACCACCAATTGGAGTATCATTAGTACCTAATTTCACTACTTCATTTCTATTGAAAGAAATATTGAAATCTGAGTTCCATGTAAAGTCACCTCTATTCATGATATTAGCATCAACTGACAATTCATGCCCCCAGAATTTGAATGCACCAACGTTTGTTGAAATTGCAGAGAAGCCTGAAGCTCTTGGTAACTCGACAGGATACAACATACCATCTGTTACCTTGTGGTAATAGTCATAATGTAGATTTATTCGGTTTTGGAATAAAGACAAGTCAAAACCAATATCCCATTGATCAGTTTTCTCCCAACTTAATAAGGTATTACCTAAAGATGTGATTGAAAGACCTTGACTTAGGGCTCCTCCAAACACATAGTTTGTCGTACCCATCATAGCTATAGAAGTGTAGTTACCAATGTTGTTGTTTCCTACCAGACCATAACTAGCTCTTAATTTCAACATAGAAATCGTAGGATGATCCCTCAAGAAGTCTTCATTGGACACTAACCAGCCCACAGAGACTGAAGGAAATGAACCCCATTTTTTATCAGCACCAAATCGGGAAGAACCATCACGACGCATCGCTGCTGATACTAAATATTTTCCTTTGTAATCATAATTTAATCTGGCGATCAAGGATTCGATGGTCCAAGAAGCCGTGTTACTTCCAGAAGCAGTTACTGTTGCACCAGCAGACAACCATGGAATATCATCGTTAGGAAAATCCGTTTTACTCAACCATCCACCTTGCGTCATATAACGTTGAGTGGTATAACCAACTAATGCGTCGAAATTATGGTCATTAATTGATTTGTTGTATGTCAATACATTTTCATTCAACCAAGAATAGTAGTTACCTGTATTATAAGCACCTGTTGCTTTTTGAGGTGGAGCTACGAAAAGTCCCCCACCCGCTGTTGATGGCACGAAGTTCTGTTGAACATTATTTCCCAAGTCATAATCCGCTCTTGTAGCAAAGTTTAAATTATCCCAAATATTGATTTTTGCAGATACATTACCCAGGATCCTAAATCTTTTATAGTTATCTTGTTTCTCTTGTAAAACTCTTAAACCAGTTAGGATTAGCAAACATACCATACGTATTTGTAGTCAATGGCAATGATCCATCAGCGTTTATAGCTGGAGAAATTGGACTAGTAATAAATGCACCATCAATTACCTGGCGTTGTCCATCTGTATTGATCAATGTATTGTGATCTAATTGAAGAGATGGAGCCACATTAAAGCCTAAAGTCACCCTTTTGTTCGGTCTATATTCTGTATTAGCACGGAATGAATATCTTTGGTAACCCGTGTTCAACAAAATACCTTTTTGGTTGAAATATCCGGCAGTAACGCCCACACTTACCTTTTCACTATTTCCCAAAACAGATAGTGAATAATTTTGAATAGGTGCTCCTGGATCGAATAAAACATCAAACCAATCGGTTCCTTCACCGTATTGTTCTGGATTTTTGTAGTCATCAGGGATTTCAGCTTTTCCAGTTGCGGGAAGAACCCATTTCTCATATTTGATTTTATCTTCGTAGAACATTTTTTGCCATTGCGCAAACTCCGTTGCATTCATAACATCAGGTCTACCTCGATTTGGAAGGTATTGTGCTCCGTAATAGGTATTAAAATCTACCATCACCCCTTCTGATTTACCTTTTTTGGTTGTGATAAGAACCACTCCATTAGCTGCTCTTGAACCATATAATGCGGTTGCAGAAGCATCTTTTAATACTGAAAAAGACTCGATTTCATCTGGGTTGATATTGTTGATATCCCCAGTAATAGCTTGTCCATCCACAACATACAAAGGGGTATTACCGGCGTTCATAGAGGCTGCACCACGAATTCTCACAGCCATACCCTGTCCTGGTCTACCATTTACTTGAGTAACCTGAGCACCTGCTATTCGGCCTGAAGTTTTTGTGTGAATTGTCCTACAGGCAGGTCTTTTGCTTTGGCTGCGTCCATCTCAGCAATAGCGCCTGTGATTTTTGATTTCTGCTGTGTACCATAACTGACAACGACTACTTCGTCGATTTGCTCATCTCCTTTTTGGAGTGTTACACTGAGGTTTTGAGATGTGATCTTGACAACTGAAACCTGATAGCCAATTAAGGAAAATTTTAAATCCGAGTCTAATGGCGCCCTCTATAGTAAATTGTCCAGAAGCGTCAGATTTAGTTGATTTACCAGTACTAATCGAGGTGATAGTAACATCAGAGAGTGGTCCGTCGCTATCCCTAACTGTACCTTTGATTTCTTGTAGCCCCTGAGCATATCCAAAGCTCAGCAAACAAGTCCATATTATCATAATAATAAATGGAACCTTTTTTAAGTAGGTTTTTCTCATAAAAGTATAGGTTAAGTTTAATTAAAAAGTTAATGTTTATTCTATAACTCACAAGAAACCATTCCAAAGAATTGGGTATAATTCAGATATTCCGAATTGAATTTGTTCAATCTATGTTATGCTTTCCTAGGTTTATGTTGGATATCAAATTGAGTTTACACTCAACATGAGTTTATAATTTACTTGATAAAACTATTATTTTAATATTACTCCACTATCCTGTACTTTCATGCGCTTAATGGCGCTTAACAAACAATAATTGAGCTAATTCCATAATTTTGCAAACCATTAACAACAAAAAATTCTTTATTTTTAAGCGTGTTCATAACAAGAAAAAAATAATTTAATTTTCAAGAAGCACCTTAAACAATTCTGCCTGCCTGAGGTTTTATAATGAATTATCATGGTTTAATCACTGTAGACTTTTATTCAAACCTTATCCTACATTAAGAATTCGAAAACTGATTAATAGTATAATCATATAGGTAAATTTTTGGGGATGATAAATTTGAGGAATTATTTTATTGTATCTTACATCTAACATATGAATGAATTATTCAAAATATACAAAGTAGACAATAGAGAGGCAGAATATATTCAATCTCAGGCCAATGATCCACATCATCATGAGTTTGAGGAATTGATTATTGGCATCAAAGGCAGGATTGATCATTTCATAGATTTTAAAAGTGAAACCTATGTGGCTCCATTTGCAAGTTTTGTGAGTCGGGGAAAAATTCACCGCGTAGTACCCCTACTCGAAAATGGCGATTGCGACTTTTGGGTTTTAAGGTTTAAGAATGAATTTATTCCGGAAACAACATTTAATCTTTATGCATATTTCCACGACCATGCCAACCTTCAATTCGAGCATGGCCGTTGCTTTGAGAGAATAAACTTACTATGCAGTATGATCCAAGAGGAAATGACGCAGGCAAAACCTGAGTTGGCGGTTGTGAGAGAACTATTAACAACATTATTTGCCATGATAGAATCTGAAAGGCAAAAACAATTCCCAGACTATCAAAACCTCTATAAAAATCAGGATATCACCTTTAAGAACTTTTTGAATATTCTTGAAGAGAATTACAAGCGTCCGGAAGGTGTAAATTATTATGCTGAAAAATTGTTTATGAGCGCCAGAAATTTAAACAGCATCACGCAAAGCATCTTGCAACAAACAGTTTCCGAAATTATTGAAACAAGAAAACTTATAGAAGCAAAGAATTTGTTGATTAGCACCAATAAAACTATATCCGAGATAGGCTTTGAACTTGGTTATTCTGACAAGGCATACTTCACAAGTGTTTTCAAAAAGAAATCTGGCCAAACCCCAACAGAGTTTAGGGAGGAAATGGGAAAACTCATTTCCTAATTTTTATACTTTTCTTCCAAATTTTCATACCTCCTACTCTCCTTTACTTCCGATATTTGTATTATAAACTGGAAAGGAGTTTATCATTATGGATGATATGACTAGAAAACAATTTTAGCAGCAGCAGCGACATTGCCATTGGCAGGAGCTGCCGTTAAACTGAAATCATTAAATAAATTTATTGATGGTTTGAATAATACGAGCAATATGCCGGTTTTATTCCTTGGGCATGGAAGTCCTATGAATGCCATCGAGGATAACGAATTTGTACAGGGATTTAAGAACATAAGTAAGGAAATTGAAAAACCTACGGCAATATTGGTTATTTCAGCTCATTGGGAAACCAAAGGTACCTTTGTTACAGCTATGGAAAATCCGGTTACCATCCATGACTTTGGAGGGTTTCCACAAGAACTATTTGATGTTCAATATCCAGCACCAGGATCTTCAGAATTAGCGGCTGCTGTCCAGGATATCGTTACGAGCAAAGATGTTCATTTGGATGACAAGTGGGGTTTAGATCATGGCTCATGGTCTGTTGTGAAACATTTGTATCCTCATGCAGATGTTCCCATTATCCAAATGAGTATTGATTATAGCATGCCTGCTTCACATCATTATGCTTTGGCCAAGGAATTAGCAGCATTGCGTAAAAAAGGAGTTTTGATCATTGGTTCTGGTAATAATGTCCACAACTTAAGAATGGTGTCATGGAAACATTTGAATACTGTAGGCTATGCATTTGATTGGGCTCAGGAAGCAAACGAAAAAATGAAAGGTTATATTTTGGATGGTAATCACCAACCTTTAATAGATTTCGATAAACAAGGTCATGCCTTTGATATGGCGATTCCTACCCCAGAGCATTATTTACCCATGATATATGCATTGGCTTTACAAGAAAAAAACGAAGATTTGATGATTTTCAATGATGCAGCAGTAGCTGGTGCATTAACGATGACATCATTTAAAATCGGATAAAGATATCACACTACCTATTACTTTTACCTAAGCTGCCGGAATTTCTGGCAGCTTTTCTTTTTTAGATATTCTTAACCATTGCAAAAACAAGTTCTTTGTCTACACCGTATTTTGTGTTCCACAGATACTATAATTTTCAAAAATTAATTTTTTTCACCGAAGATTAATAATTCCACAAGTTTTCACCGAATTAATATTGGTCTTTACCGAGTTATAAAAGAGACTTGCCTAGTCTCTATGTTCGCGATTTGATATTACATATACCTTTGAATCAAACAATTAACATAATCAATCACAAAAAAATTATAAGTCATGAAAACGCTAATCACTCTAATCGCAACTACAATTTTTACTCTTTTAAGTTCATTTGTATTCGCAAATACAAAACCAGAACCTGTAAAATTCATTAAGGTAGAAACTATTATCGACCATTACATCGATGCTACTAATAACGGTGAGACCGCTTTGCTTAAGCATCTTTTTACCGATGATTTTAAATATGCTACACCAAACAATGGCCAACGTGAGATGATCGGTCGCACAGCATTGATCGAATATTTAAAGAAAAATAAAGGTGTTAAGTTAGATGCTGAAACAGAATATGCTTTTGTTGAAAAAAACGAAGATTGCAGTATAGTAAAAATTACAACCGATTCGGACAATTTCAAAGGTTTGATTACGTCACTCTTTGCAACAGCAAAGATGGTTGGAAAATCAGTAATGTAACGGTTACTTATCCTGGAAAATAGATATTTCATAAGTTTAGTTTAATAGTTTTTTATCTGAAGGTATAACGAGGAGTTATACCTTTTTTTAATGCGTAACATTCTTGCTAAAACCAATTAGGATAGGATATTATTTCAATAATTATTCTTAATTTCAAGCTTCATAAACCTGTTACTTTAAATGAAAAACATATTATTTTCTCTCACGACTATCGGCTTGTTGTTCACCAGTAATTGTGAGGCTCAACAGAATCCTGTATTCAAAGGATGGTACGCTGATCCTGAAGCTATAATTTATAATAATGAATATTGGATTTTCCCAACATATTCAGCTCCTTATGAGCAACAGACTCATTTTGATGCCTTTTCATCAAAAGATTTGGTAAACTGGAAGAAACATCCAAGTATTATTGACAATAAGGAAGTGAAATGGGCTGAAAAAGCAATGTGGGCACCAAGTGTAATTGAAAAAGGTGGAAAATATTATTTCTTTTTTGCAGCCAATGATGTTCACGAAGGTGAAATAGGCGGTATTGGTGTAGCTGTTGCTGATAGACCAGAAGGACCATACAAGGATTTATTGGGAAAACCCCTGATAAATGATATCGTACATGGAGCTCAACCCATAGACCAGTATGTATTTAGAGACAAGGATGGTCAGCATTATATGTTTTATGGCGGCTGGGGTCATTGTAATGTGGTGAAATTAGCTGATGATTTTAAAAGCTTAGTACCATTTTGAGGATGGAACTATTTATAAGGAAGTTACTCCCGAAAACTATGTTGAAGGGCCAACGATGTTTATTAAAGATGGAAAATATTACTTCATGTGGTCAGAAGGTGGATGGACTGGTCCTGATTATAAAGTAGCTTATGCTATTGCCGACAATCCCCTGGGACCTTTTAAAAGAATAGGAACAATTCTAGAAAAAGACCCAAATGTTGCAAAAGGTGCTGGTCACCATTCTGTGATTAAAATCCCTAATGAGGAGAAATATTACATTGTCTACCAACAGAAGACCTCTTGATAAAGAAAAATCGTTTGAACGAGAAACTTGTATAGATGAAATGATTTTTGATGAAAAATGGCCATATAAAGCCTGTAAAAATGACGTTTGAAGGTGTTAAGCATGTTTTAAAATAAACAGAATGATATCCATATGAAAGCCATTTTCTGAAGCTCAGAAATGGCTTCTTTTTTAAATACCTTATATTAGCTGCTCAACAAATAGCTTATGAAATTCGGAAAAGTAGAAGACCCAAGTCAAATAGATTTTTCTTTGCCTGTAACTCCAAAAGAAACTATTCAGTTCTTGAATCAATATAAAAGTGAAGAAGGTTTCGAAATAAATATTGGCTATCCCAAATGGTCTAAAGCTGACCTCAAAGGGTTCTATCCAAGAGGTACTAAAGACGAATTGCGCTATTACTCAGAAGAATTTAATTCCGTAGAATTCAATGGTACGTTTTACAGGTCTCCGAGTAAGGAGCAGGTTCTGATTTGGAAAAACAGAACTTCAGATGATTTTAAGTTTTGTCCTAAATTCACAAACAGTATCAGTCATTATTCCCGATTAAATAATACGGATGAAAAAGTTGCTGCATTTGTAGATTCAACGGTGTTATTTGAAGAAAAATTAGGCATGGGATTTATTCAAATGCCTGAAAACTTTAGACCTAAAGCATTTGACAGACTTGAAGGTTTCTTGAATAGATTTCCCAAAGGTTATCCTCTAGCATTTGAAGTAAGGCATGAGGAGTGGTACAATGACGAACAAACATTAAACAAATACCTTAATCTCTTAAAGAAAACGAATACCACGAACATCATTGTTGACACACCGGGTCGCCGAGATATGTTAAATTTCCGATTGACAACACCTGTTGCTTTTATTAGGTTTGTTTCTTCAACTGATGTAATCGATAAGCTTAGATTATCTGAATGGGTTACTAAAATAAAGGAATGGAAAGAAGTAGGTTTAAAGCAAGTTTATTTTTTTGTACACCAAAAGATTGACCCAGAAACGCCTTTTCTTTCTACTGATTTTGTAAAAGAACTGAATGTACAATTGGGATGCAAACTCCCAATAGCACAAAAAAAGGCGCTTTAAAAACGCCTATTATTTTTTCGAAATTTTATTGATAGACCAGTGCGCCACTGACATTCCAGAAACTGCTGCTCTCTCCTTCTTTAGGTCCCTGAGGAATTTGAATTCGAATGGTATGCTCTCCAGCGGCCAAATCTCCCAATTCTATAAAAACTGGGTTTGTAATGGTTCCCGGGCACCAATTCGAACGGCTCAAGTCTGAAGAAGATAAACCATCGTCAAAATTCCCGCTTACAGGATTGTACAACCTATAGCTTCCACAATCCAGCCTCCAAGGAGTAAATTGCGTTTTTAAAGTACCATCCAGAAATATGCGGTTAGGTTTTGGAACAAACTCATCTCCATTGCCCCAACCTCCATGTCCAGTAGTGATATATCGTAATTTAGCTCCTTTTATATCATTTGGCACATTGAATTTCAGTTCCAATCCTTTCTCAAATGCAAACATTGTTGGATAAGTCTGACCTCCCATTTCCATAATATTTGTAGTATTGAAAAGTGGAAGGATTTTCATGCCATCTGCATAATTCGAACCTCCGGGATGTATGGTTAACTCTAAACTTACTTTATGCCCACCTTTGTCATAGTTCCCTATGTATGTACCTATGTAGATTTCTTTACCAGCCATAACCGATAAAAACTCAGACACATCTTGTCTATAAATCACGCTATCTTGCCAAGTTTTCCCTTTTAAATTCAGCCTATCATTGAAATGTGAAACTCCAAAAGGCGTAAAAAATCTCATTAGTTCCAAAACCGGCGAAAAACCATCTGTCCGTACCATTCCAGGATATTTTGTACCTGCAGAATCTATATAAGCAGGCAAAGTTTCCATACCGTTTTTCATGCCATCTAAAAATGTAGTCTTTTGATCCTCGGCTATTAGAAAAACAGAACCTGTCCTATCATAAGCATCTCCATTAGATTTTTCAACCAGCTGAATAAATGCTTGAGCTCCATTCTCAACCGAAGGAACTTTTACCTTTTTCATGATGACGGTTCCTTCAGCAAATCGCAGAATAGAATCTGACTTAATACCCGGTTGGAAACAAATCTGTGCATCCTGAAAAATAGGAATCTGAATAAATTTGCTCTTCCATAAAACATCTCGATAACTTAACTCATCCAAAAGGTTACTCTCATTAATTTGAGGAAGATCCTTTGGCCATGATTTTAACTTTTCAATTGAAGCGGCGACTAAGCCAGAATTGCCATTTCGGCGATACTCTAAAACCAACCCCAAAGTTTGACCAAGATCATTTGGAGCAGCATTGACCTTCAAGTCATTCGTATATAATAATTCAATCTTGTTAGAATTAACCGAAGTCACTGCCTTCTTAGATTTGTGTTTCAGAATCTCTTTTCCTTGACCTTCATCTTCATACTGATACTTTTTTAAAGTATTACTGTCAACTGTGCTGATCATCTTGGAATCAGACAAATAAGAAATTCTATAAACCAGGTCCTTCGTATAATCATAACTAGAGACTTCTAAGGGATATCTTGGTTGACCTGAAACTTGACTTTCACGAGTTACAATGGATTTACCTCGTGTTGCAAACACCACTATAGGGTCTTGCTTGATCATTGCACCATCTCTGAAATAATGGTAAGTGATCTTATATGTTTCTTGTGCAAAACTTGAATTGCCCAAGCATAAAATCAATAAACAAATTAAAACTCTGATCATTTTCTAAAATACTTCTATAGTTGTCCCATTTTCAAGCGGATGTGATGTACAAATCAAACATCTACCATTATCTACTTCCCTATCTGTCAAAACTTCGTTATAATCCATTCGCACGGCACCTTTGGTAACTTGCGAAATACAAGTACTACACATTCCTGATTTACAAGAATATGGAAGTTTCAATTTATGTTCTAAGCCTACATCCAATACCGTTTTATTATATGGAATGGTTAGCGGATATTCATTGCCTTGGAATTTCAATACAATATCATAGCTGGTCATGTCTACAGGTTCCTCTTCCTTTTCATCGTCGTCTTCTTCCTCTTCTGGAAAATGGAAGGTTTCTCTTTTGATAGTATCTTCCGGAAAGCCCATACCCAACAAGGTAAACCGCACCAAGTCCATATAGAACAAAGGCCCACAGGTATAAAAAACAGCATCCGTAGAACCATTCAATTGCGCTTTCACAAGATCGATGATATACTCCCTATTCAATCTTGCTTTCATAAGATTTTTGGTATTTGACCAAATAAACTCAATATGTAACCTATCTGGATATTTCTCTTGCCACTTTAATAGCTCCTCATAGAAAATTGTCTGTTCTTTAGAACTATTACTATAGACCAAAACAACTTTACTATTGCTTTCAGCAACCAACGCCGATTTCAAAATAGAATAGAGAGGTGTTACACCGACTCCAGCGCCAAATAAAAATATTGTATTTGTATTGTTCTCCGATGGTTCGTAAGTAAAAAGTCCTTGTGGATCCATTACTTGAATTTCTGCTCCTACCTCAGTTCTGTGGTGGAGTAATCTCGAGATTTCACCATTGTCCACTCTTTTTACTGTAATCTCATATGGTTCATCAATAAATGGTGAACTCGAAAACGAGTACGACCGTCTCACTTCACGATCACCAAACTCAAAAGCCAAGGTCAGAAACTGACCAGCCTTATAGGCTGGAAAATTTCCAGATTCATCCTTAAAGCGAATGGAAATATTATGATTAGGTTGTTGAATAATCTCGGATATCCTGAATGTAAACATGGTTCTAAAGATACCACCTTCAAAGAGATTTTTCAAATAGAAAGAGTTGATAGGATATTAAAATTAAGGATAATAAAAAGAGGTTTAGCCATAGACTAAACCTCTGTATTTATTTTGTTGTAAACTGATTAAAGCTTACGTTTTACTTCTACTTGTTCGAATGCTTCCACGATATCTTTTTCTTGGATATCATTGAATCTTTCAATACTCAAACCACACTCATAACCTTGAGATACTTCTTTTACGTCATCTTTGAAACGTTTCAATGAAGCTAACTTACCTGTATGGATAACAACGCCATCCCTGATAATACGGATCTCATTGTTACGGTTGATTTTACCATCCAATACCATACATCCAGCAATTGAGCCAACTTTGGAAATCTTGAACACCTCACGGATTTCAACTTCCGCAACGATTTTCTCTTCAAGTTTCGGAGCCAACATACCTTCCATCGCTGATTTGATCTCTTCAATCGCATCATAGATGATTGAGTACAGACGTATATCGATTTGTTCGTTCTCAGCAAGCTTACGAGCATTTTGAGTAGGACGTACTTGGAAACCGATAATGATCGCATCAGATGCTGAAGCTAACAATACGTCGGATTCTGAAATCGCACCAACTGATTTGTGAATGATATTAACTTGAATCTCATCAGTTGAAAGTTTCAATAATGAATCTGACAATGCCTCGATAGAACCATCCACATCACCTTTAACGATAATATTAAGTTCTTTAAAGTTTCCGATTGCAAGACGTCTACCGATTTCATCCAATGTGATGTGTTTCGTAGCACGCATACCTTGCTCACGCTGAAGTTGTAGACGTTTGTTTGCTACCTGACGAGCTTCAGATTCACTTTCCATAACGTAAAGTTTATCACCCGCTGTTGGAGCACCAGACATACCTAAGATTTGAACTGGCATCGAAGGTCCTGCTTCTTTCACACGCTCACCTCTCTCATTGGTCAAAGCTTTAACCTTACCAGAGTATGAACCTGCAAGAATTGGATCTCCAATTTTCAAAGTACCACCTTGAACTAATACAGTAGTTACAATACCTCTACCTTTATCTAATGCAGCTTCAATTACAGAACCAGCCGCACGTTTTTCAGGGTCAGCATGCAATTCTAATAATTCCGCTTCCAATAATACTTTTTCAAGCAATAGGTCAACATTCTCACCTGTTTTAGCTGAAATCTCTTGAGCTTGGTATTTACCACCCCAATCCTCAACCAAAATATTCATGATTGACAATTGCTCACGGATCTTATCAGCATTTGCTCCTGGTTTATCCACTTTAGTGAATGCGAATACAATAGGTACTCCTGCAGCCATAGCGTGGTTGATTGCTTCTTTTGTTTGAGGCATCACGGCATCATCCGCAGCGATAACGATAATAACGATATCTGTTACTTGAGCACCACGAGCACGCATCGCCGTAAAGGCTTCGTGACCTGGTGTATCCAAGAATGTAATCTTTTTACCACCTTCTAATTGTACTGCATATGCACCGATGTGCTGAGTAATACCACCCGCTTCACCTTTGGTAACATTAGCCTTACGGATATAATCTAGTAATGATGTTTTACCGTGGTCAACGTGACCCATTACAGTTACGATTGGAGCTCTTGGAACTAGACGGCTAGTATTGTCTGCCTCTTCCAATTCTGTAGTCTCTTCATCCTCCGGTTTGATAAATTCTATTTGGAATCCAAATTCGTCAGCAACGATTGCTAAAGTTTCTGCATCCAAACGTTGGTTGATCGACACGAACATACCTAAGCTCATACAAGTTGCAATAACTTGAGTAACCGGAACATCCATTAGATTTGCCAATTCGTTGGCTGTAACGAATTCTGTTACGCGCAATACTTTAGATTGTGCTTCTTGCTCCATTGCTGCCTCTTCTGCTGACAATGCTATATCATCACGTTTTTGGCGGCGCAGTTTCGCACGTTGAGCGAATTTACCAGATTTACCAGCACCACTCAAACGAGCAAGTGTTGCCTTGATTTGATCTTGGATCTCTTTTTCTGAAGGTTCTTCCTTCGGAGTATCAGGCTTTCTGTTTCTATCGTTACGACCTCTATTGTTTCCATGGCGGTCATTGTTAGGATGATTACCACGGTTTGGTCTATTTCCACCTTGGTGAGGAGGACGATTTCCACCATCTTGTCTATTGCCTTGTTGACCTTGACCTTGGTGTTGAGGACGGTTTCCACCATCTTGTCTGTTACCTTGACCTTGACCCTGGCCTTGGCCTTGGTTTTGTCCATAACCACCTTGGTTACCCTGTCCTCCATGCGGAGTATTAGGTTTGTTAGTACGCTTGCGCTTACGCTTGTTGTCTTGATTTCCACCAGCGTTGTTCGATGATGAAGCAACTGGTTTGTGTGGTTTTGCAACAGGTAATTGGATTTTACCAACTACTTTAGGGCCACTTAAGGTTTCCGAGCGAGCGCGTATAACATCGTCAGTCGGTTCTGCTTTTGCAGCAGGCTTTTCAACTTCTATATTTTTTTTCACCTCTACAGGTTGTTTTTCTGTCTTTTCTGATTTCTCAGGTTTTTCAGTATGCTCAGTTTTCTCTGGCTGAGCAGCTTTCTCCGGTTGAACAGGTTTTGCTTGTTGAACTGGTTGTGCAGGTTTTGCAGGCTCCTGAACTACAGGTTTCTTCTCTTCTACTTTCGGTGCTTCTTCTTTTTTCGGTTCTTCTACTGGTTTCGCAACAGGAGCTTCTTCTTTCTTAACCTCTGCCTTTTGAGCAGGTTCTGTTGGTTTCTCGACTTTTTCTTCAGCTTTTGGTGCAGGTTTTCCTCGCTTCAAGCTATCCAAATCGATCTTCCCAACTACTTTAAGTGGAGATGATCCTCCCTCTTCCTTCTTCGGTTCTTCAGCAACAGGTGTAGACTCTGTTGATGCATTATTCTTAATTAAGATTTCTTTAACCTCAGCAGGACTTTCCTTTTCTTCAGTAGATTCAGGGTTTGAGCTTGCTGTGCCTGTGGCTGGACCTTCTTCACGGCGAATCTTGCCGATAACTATTTGTTTAGCCTCGTCTTTAACAATCTTATCACCCTGAAATTCCTTCAAAAGAACCCCATACATCTCAGGGCTCAACTTAGAACTTGGCTTAGAGTCTACATCAAACCCTTTCTTAACCAAATATTCTACCGCTGTGCCTATTCCAATGTTGAGCTCTTTCGCAGCTTTAAGCAAGTTTATACTTTTACCTTCTGTCATCTACTATCTTCTAAATATAATTTCGTACTACAAAAATATGTTTTTTTACAAGGATTTAACAATTTATTATAAATTGTTAAACCCTCTAACCCGAATATTTTATTATTCGAATTCAGCTTGTAAAATACGTACGATTTCGCGAATTGTGTCTTCCTCTAAATCGGTACGTCTTATAAGCTCTTCTTCGGACAATGCCAATACAGACCTTGCTGTATCTAAACCAACGCGTTTAAACTCGTCGATAATCCATCCGTCGATTTCATCTGCAAATTCTTCAATGTCCACATCCTCCTCTTCTTCTCCGCTCTCACGGTAAACATCGATTTCATAGCCAGTCAATTTACCAGCCAATTTAATATTGTGACCACCACGGCCGATAGCCAAGGATACTTGATCCGGCTTCAAATAAACCGCAGCAGTTTTGTTGTCTTCGTCAATCTTGATCGATGTGATACGAGCAGGACTCAATGCACGAGTAATATATAATGAGTGGTTAGTCGTAAAGTTGATTACATCTATATTCTCATTACGTAGCTCGCGAACGATACCGTGAATACGGGAACCCTTCATACCCACACATGCTCCTACTGGATCAATACGATCATCATAAGACTCTACAGCTACCTTTGCACGCTCTCCTGGTTCACGAACGATTTTCTTGATCGTAATCAATCCGTCGAAAATCTCAGGAACCTCAAGCTCAAATAATCTCTGCAAGAACTCAGGTGCTGTACGTGAAATAATAATCTTAGGATTATTATTCATCATATCTACCTTGTCAACAACCGCACGGATACTATCTCCTTTTTTGAAATAATCAGCTGGGATTTGCTCATTTTTTGGAAGGATCAATTCGTTGCCATCTTCATCCAATACAAGAATCTCTTTTTTCCAAATCTGATAAACCTCTCCGATAACTAATTCGCCTTCGCGGTCTTTATACTTCTTGAATACCTCATCTTTTTCAAGCTCAAGGATCTTAGAAACTAATGTCTGACGTGCTGCTAAAATTGCGCGTCTTCCGAAACTCTCCAAAGTAATCTGCTCAATGTAATCATCTCCTACCTCTAAGTCAGGATCGTATTTATGAGCTTCCTCCAATTCAATTTCCAAATCATCATCCTCAGAGAAACCATCTTCCATTACAACACGCGTACGCCAAATCTCTAAGTCACCATTATCTGGGTTTACAATTACGTCCACGTTTTCATCTGTACCGAAACGTTTACGAATCATGCTGCGGAACACCTCCTCCAATACAGTAATAACTGTTGGACGGTCAATGTTCTTGAAGTCTTTGAACTCCTGAAACGAGTCTATCAAGTTTATATTAGTACTCATTCTTATTTAAATGAAATTAACACCTTTGTTTCCTTTATTTGATCTAATGGAATTTCCGTCTGTACTAAAACAGCTTTCTTTCCTTTTTCTTTTACTTTTTCTTCGATGCTGATTGCTGAGTCGGTAACCGATAGTAATTGACCTTCCTTTTTAGCACCATCCAACAACTTCACCTTAACATCACGACCCACGTTTTTCTCATATTGTCTGTTCAACAACAATGGAGAGTCAATTCCCGGAGACGACACCTCTAAACGATAAGCTCTATCAATCACATTCTCCTCTTCCAAGTGGTAACCAACGTGACGACTTACTTGTACGCAATCCTCAATCGCAATCCCATTATCACCATCCAAAAGAATTTCTAAAACGCCATTGTTCAGCAAGCGAACACTAACAATAAATAAATCCGGTCTGTCGGCAATTTTTTCTTCTACTAATTCGATTACTCGATTTTCAACCTGCATATTTTAAAAAATTAATTAAAAAAGGGGGCATACCATGCCCCCTTCCTTTCAGATAGTACAAAGGTACAAAAATTATTTATTAATTGCAAAGCATATTAAATCCACATTAATTTTTGTCAACAACAGAATTAATAGTCTTTTGCATCTGAGCCATCATCGATGACAATGCTTCTAAAGTCGGTTCAGGGTTTGGCTCAGGAAGCTCCGTGCTAACAAATGCCTTTGCCTTCCAGACTTCCAAAATCTCGGAGGCTGGAACCCAATAAGGCTCATACGTTTTATTGTCAGAAACTAATTTAAGACCTTTATCTTCCTTAAACTTCTGCCCTATTCTTTTATATACAACTCCATCATTGGACGACACAACAATATATGTCTGCCCAGGTTTGATATCATGCCAGTTCTCAACATATTCTGAAATAATCAAAGATCCCGATGGCAATGGCAACATAGAATCTCCTTTGATTTCAAATGCCCTAAACGTTCCTTGATTAAACATAGGTAAAGAGAATTTCGGCAATTCACTCACATACTCAGGATCAGCATAACCATTCAAATAACCAGCACTAGCTTTTACTGGAACAAGCTCGATGTTTTCTCGGTCATCCGAATCAACAGTCACACTCAATACCCTCAAATTTGAAGCATTGCTCTTAGGCGTAGGCTTCCACTTATCATCAATCTCATCATTAGCCAATTCGTCCATACTTAAATCATAGAACTCTGCTATTTTTTTTAGTAGTTCATATTTTGGCTCCGCCCTATCCTCTTCATAAGCCCCTACAGAAGCACGTTTAATTTCCATTAAATCAGCAAACTGTTGCTGAGTAAGACCTTTTTTCTTGCGAAGATACTTAAGATTTGATGAGATATTTGCCATAATATTTTTTCAATATATTTTTGAATTACTAAATTTATTAGTATTATTGTACCAATAAAATTAGCAAAACGTCTGCAAATTACCAAATAATTTAGCTAAAACAAGAATAAAATGAATAAATACTATACATACATCGCAACAGATTCGAACCGTAGGTTCCTTCAGACCGGCATTAGTCAAGACTTAAACTCAGTTTACCATGACTTGCAAAATAGCCATGAACCTGCTTTGTTTTCCTATGCCATGTTGAACAGGATTGTATTGGTAGAAACATTCCTTACCCAATCTGATGCAGAAAAGAGGTTAAAAGAATTGTCATCAATGGGCAGAATTGTAAAAGAAAGGTTGATCCGCAAAGCGAACCCTAACTGGTTGAGCTTATGTCCGAGTACACCAAAAATAAGATCTAATAAAAAAGCCGTTGTTTATGCATAAGCTATAAACAACGGCCTTAACAACCTTACCCTACACTAAATCACCCTCACATAACTTTAGACTACCATCCTGGCGCAAAGTTTAATCCAAATGTTCCGAATTTATCCCTAGTAGGATTATTCAATTGTATAGCGTAATAAGGTTCTAATATCATCGCACCGAACAAATTAACCCTTAGCGATACTCCAGCACTGAATACTGGCATCGTCACATTAGGGTTATATCCAGTATAAGTTACTCCATCGATTACTTCAGATACTTTGTCAGCATCTGTTTTTTTCCACCTAATCGTACTTCCATTTCTCCAAGCCAAACCTCCATCAATAAACAAGTTCAGATCAGAGAACAATAAACCTGAAGGAATGACAGCCAATTTCTCGGGCCCTGTAAAAGGCAACCTTAATTCCAAATTCCCAACCACCATTTTAGAACCTGACAGGTCATTGAAACCAATCATACTATTAGGGCCGAATGAGTTCGCCTCAAAACCACGAATCATATATGGATATCCGATATACATATTGTACAATCTGTCCGCATCATCCCCCATACGCATATACGAGTAAACCCGAGCAGCAACAGTAACCGGTTTTATCCTTTGATATTTCCTTAAGTCGATATTAAGAGCTGTAAAATTAAATGTTCCAAAATATTGCTCTGCACCTAGCCTGTATCTGAACCCTTGAAGCGGCGCAGCAATACCGAAAACAGCATTGTCACCCACAAATCCAGCATTCACTTGCATCAGGTTAAATGGATCCAGGTTGGAAACCCCTAATGCTTGTGCTGCCTCATCATTGTTTACGCGTTCACGTGTTCCATAATAGTTGTAATAACTTTGGGTAAACCTATCTACACGATAAGAGTTATACGATGCCGCGGCACCTGTCTCAAACCTATGGTGCCTATTAAAAGGATATGCTACAAACCCATCGACCTGAGTTTGAAATGAGCGAACCAAATATTGGTCTAACACAGGTTCAACTCCGTTGCCTAAATCACGTTGGTCATAGTTAAAAAACCCGAAACGATAAGGTATATGGGAAATCGAACCACCCCAATTCCATCGGCTCCTCTGGTTGATATAAGCTACTTGACCTCCAAAATCATAAATCTCTCCGTTGATGTTCAATGCTGCAAATATCTGGTTATACCCAAGGATATCAGAAAACATTCCTTGAACCCCAGAAGCAATACCAGCCCCATAACGTGATCCCACAGACATACCCACACCACTATTCGCCAAATAATCTAATTTGAACTTTGGCTTATATGGGATTTCTGAAATCTGAGAATTAGATATTCTTCCGTATGCATTGAAATTATTCAAATTTGTATTCACCACATCCACCCCTCTACTTTGTGCCGGAGGCAACATCGCCGCTTGAAGGTCAATGGTACTTGCATCTACAGGAACAGACTCAAACTCCGAACTTTTCGCTTTATAGATGGTAAATGCATTATTCTTAAAATAGGAATAGATAATATCATCATTGGCCGAAACACTTATCGCTGGAGAATATTCTGTAATACCACTGATACCCGTAAAGAAATCAGTCATTCTCTCAACTTGCGCCGTTTCGATTACAATCTTATACATGTTTCTGAATCCGTCGCTATTTGACAAGAAGTAGATTTCCTTACCAGAAGATGAAAAATGAGGATTTAAATTGTTAGCCCCTGGAAAGACAGGAATTTCGCGGATTTGTTTTGTCGCAACATCAACTACCGCTAAGCCCATTGGAATATCCACACTTCTGCTCGAAGACTCCAAAGACATTCTGTCTGTACTGAACACAATAAACTTACCATCTCTCGAGAAACTTGGCTGAAAGTCCGAATATTTATCATCTGTCAATTGACTAAGGTTCTTCGATTCTAAATCATAGGTATAGATATCACTTCGTCCATTTTTAAGACCTGAGAAGGCTACCAAACTACCATTTGGAGCCCAGGTAATATTTGTAAATTCAGTTATATCACCCATTGCCTCCACTGACAAGGTTCGACCTGTTTCAATGTCAACAATCATCAATTTATTCTTACCCTCACTGAAGACCGAAAATGCAAACTTCTTGCTGTCTGGAGAAAATGTTCCGGCAGACTCTATAAAACTAAATTCATCAATATCTTTGTTGGTGAGTCGACTGCCCAATTTCCGAACAACCTTTCCCGTTTCAGCATCTGCCAAAAACAGATCTATACTGAACAAATCCATTTCCGATAGGAACACCACATATTTACCGTCTGGAGAAATTGCCGGCGACACATTCATCCTACCCGCATTCTTTGTCGATAACAATAATTTACCGATAGGATTGGAAGTCGTATCTTTTCCGAGATTCCTGTAGGAGTTCTCCATGCTATTTTTCCATAGAGTTCCCATCGTTTGCGCATCATATCCAAATACTCTTCGGATTGCCGCCTCATATCCATATTTTGCCGTTTCAATAAACAAAGGCATAATCACTGTATCGCCATAAGTAGATCCTACATACGACCAAAATGCTTGACCATAGCGATATGGGAAATATTTGTTGGATTGCTCTGTCATCTGCCTTAAGCTTGGCAGATCATTCCGAGCATATGAATCACGCATCCACATCGATGTGAATGCATCTTTTTTACCAATTGAAAAATATTCTGCCATCCCCTCAACCATCCATAATGGCAGGTTTGCAATATTCTCTAGCCGAGTAGAATCACCTCCCTCGATCAATACCCTATATTGGAATGCATGCACCAATTCGTGGCCAAGTACGTGCCTTGTTTGTTGGTTGATCTGCATGATCGGCATCACCACCCTTTGTTTGAATGCCTCGGTAACACCACCTGTCCCAACACTTATCTCACCTGAAATAGCCGTAGTCTGCTGGAATTCAGGATGGTTATTGTATAAAATAATGGGGTTCTTCCTCAAAAAGGTATCCTGGAAAACTTGCTGGTGCAACTCATACCACACCTCTGTTTCCTTAGCAAACCAATTCATCATTGAATCGTTTTGCAAATAATAATAAATGTTAAAATGCGGCGTATCATACACCTTAAAGTCCAATTTCTTGTACCTCATTTTATTCTGACCAAAATACTGCGCCTCCGATTGATTCGGAAACAGGTCCAAAAAATGGTAAATACAAGGCTTAAACTAAATATTCTTGCAAAGAGTGACGGTTAAATCTCATAACTAATTATTAGTCAATAAAAATAATAAAATCAATTCAATTAAAAGGGTTAATTCGTTTCCTCTTGTTCCTCTTGTTGTTGATTAGATTCTTCTCGGTTTAATAAATCTGGTAAAACAATATTAGGCATCTCAGCATCTGGATTTAAACCTTCATCGGTACTACTATCCTGACGAACACGGATTCTTGGCCCTGGACAGTTATATTTCTTAGCGACCTCCACCTTTGCCTCCGGAAATTTACCCAATGTAACACCAAGCTCAGGATGCTTATAGAGTTCTTCCATAAATAACGCATAAATAGGTAATGCAGTTTTCGAACCCTCTCCGGTAGCAGAACTTTTAAAATGAATACTCTGTTCATCACAACCAACCCAAACTCCAGCAACTAAATCTTTGGTAACACCCATATACCAACCATCAACATAATCTGAAGATGTACCAGTTTTACCACCAATTTGGTTTTCTTCCTTAAACAGATCCCATTCCCACAACGCTTGTGAAGTACCTCCTGATTCTTCAATAGTACCCCTCAACATATATCCCATCAACCAGGCATTCTCTGCTGTAATAGCTTGCTTAGTCGAGGTCTTGAATTCAGCAATTACTTTGCCGTCTTTATCCTCAATCCTAGAAACCAAAACCGGTTCAGTTCGCTTACCTTCATTCATAAATGTACTGTACCCACGTACCATCTCAAAGACCGAAACATCATTTGAACCCAATCCTACTGAAGGAACTGATTCCAACTTACTGTCAATACCACATAAATGAGCCATTTCTACAACTTTATCCCAACCAACCTTCTCAGTTATTTGAGCGGTAACAGTATTCAATGAACGAGCCATGGCATGTCTTAGCGACAGCTCACTGTGAGAAAATGACCAATCCGCATTTTTAGGCTCCCATATTTCGTGCTCACCCTTGTTGTTGATGAATTCAATCTTAACCGGTTTATCCTCAAATTTATCACATGGGGTCATACCTGATTCCAATGCAGCAGCATAGGCAAATGGTTTAAATGTTGAACCTGCTTGGCGCTTCGCTTGATTCACGTGATCAAATTTGTAATAGTTGTGGTTGATCCCGCCAATCCAAACCTTGATTTCTCCATTGTAAGGATCCATAGCCATCATGCCTGTATTCAACATGGTCAAGTAATGTTTCAAGGAATCCATGGTAGAATAATTTACCTTTTCCATTCCATCCCACGTAAAGACTTCCATGTCCTTCTTCTTATTCAGCTCCTCAAAAACCTTGGCCTCATCTTTATATTTTTCCATTAAAGAGGCATAGATCGGTAATTTCTTGGCGTGATCTTCCAAAAAGTTTGGCACTACATTCCCTTCTTTGTCTCTCCAAGGCAAATCATTACCCCAAACATTATCTAGTCTTTGCTGAAGTTCCTTCATTTTAACAGCTACCACGTCCTCAGCAATTTTTTGCATTCTTGAATCAATCGTAGTATATATTTTCAATCCGCTGGTATAAATATCAACCTCATTTTCTTTTGCCCAGTCCTCCAACCATTTTTCTACAGCATTCCTTAAATATGAATCATTGGAATTTCGCACTTCTTGATTATTCAAATCAAGTCCTAGGGAATCCTTGCTCAATTTTGTTACTTCCTCTTGTTTCAAATAACCTTCTTTTGCCATTTGGCCCAAAACAACATTTCTTCGCTGCAAAGCATTTTTAGGGTTTCTGATTGGATTGTATAAGGTAGTACCTTTCAGCATACCCACTAAAACAGCGGCTTCATTGACAGTTATATCACTCGGATATTTGTCAAAATAACGAACGGATGCCGATTTGATGCCGTAAGCATTGTTACTAAAGGAAACTGTATTAAGGTACATCGTTAATATTTCTTCCTTGCTATATTTGCTTTCCAATTTAAAAGCAGTCATCCACTCTTTATATTTTGTGACGATCAAACCTATCCCAGGGATCTTACCTAATAAACCTTGTGAATCTTGATATCTTGTTCTATATAGATTTTTTGCAAGTTGCTGAGTTATAGTACTGGCACCACGGTCACTTCCACTTAAGGTTGAAAAAATACCACCAAACAAACCCAAGAAATCAACTCCATGATGCTTCATAAAACGTACATCCTCGGTTGCAATCAAAGCATTAATAATATTGGGAGAAATACTGTCAAATGGAACTGGGTCCCGATCCTGTTTGTAATATCTAGCGATCAATACAGAATCTGCAGTATATAGTTCAGAAGAAACATTTAGTTCGGGTAACAAAATTTCTTTTTTTGTCGGTGAAGAACCGAACAAGCCTAGAAAGTTAATTTGAACTGCGCACGTAAATAAAATAACAAAGTAAATAACAATCAGTGCGATGCGCAAAAATTTGTTCCGAACACGTTTAAACATACGGTAAATATGAACAAAACTTTGGAAAAAATTACATCAATTCGCCTAAAAAGGAAGCTTTACGAGAAAATTAACGAATTTTAACAAATGAGTTTTTTGGTTTTTAACTAGGCTGTTTATCCGACAATTATAATAGCAAAAACTGTACCTAAAACAGTTTTTGTTACCATAAACTTTACCTTATTAAATATATTTACCTATTTTTACGTGATTTATTATTGGGGACATGTTAAAACAAACTTTACAGCAAAAACTATTACAAAAACTTTCACCGCAACAAATTCAATTCATCAAATTGCTACAGGTGCCAACAGTTTCATTGGACGCCCGCATCAAAGAAGAATTGGAAGAAAACCCTGCGCTGGAGGACGGTAGTTTGACTAACATGAACGACCCCGTGGAAGAATATCCCGATAAAGATCCGGATGATGACTTCAACATGGAAGAAAACAGCTATGAAGATGAATTCAGTGTTGATGAATATATCCAAGAAGATGACTACAAAGACTATGGCGGTGGATATGACCATGATGATGAAGACGGAAAAAAAGAAATCCCTATCGCTGTACAAGATTCTTTCTACGAAAATCTACAAAACCAACTTGATCTACTAGCACTATCTGATAAAGATTATATAGTTGGTCAACAAATAATCGGATCTCTTGATGACGATGGTTACCTAAGGAGACCTATCCTATCTTTGATTGACGACCTTGCGTTTTCACAAAATGTAATTGTTGAAGAAGAAGATGTCGAAGACATACTCAAGATTGTTCAATCATTTGACCCTGCCGGCATTGGAGCAAGGAATCTTCAGGAATGCTTGGCAATCCAGTTAAGAAAGAAAGATCTCACCAACCCGATTATCCAACAAGCGATGATGGTCGTGGAAAATTACCTCGATGAATTCACGAAGAAACATTACGATAAAATCGAAAAGCAATTAGGTGTAAACTCTGAGGAGCTGAAAGAAATCGTCAATGAAATTCTTAAGTTGAATCCTAAGCCAGGTGATTCAGGTGCAGCTGCAGGAAAACAATTGCAGATTATCCCTGACTTCCATATCTCCAATAATGATGGTATCCTGCACTTGACCTTAAATGGCAGAAACGCCCCTGAACTAAGAGTTTCAAGGTCTTATCAAGAAATGTTTGAGCATTACGAAAAAGCGGAAAAAAACGACAAAAAAATGCGTGAAGCAGTTCAGTTTGTTAAACAGAAACTTGATTCCGCAAAATGGTTTATCGATGCCATCAAACAAAGACAACAGACTCTTTTGAAAACCATGAATGCTATCATGGAATATCAATATGACTACTTCCTAACTGGCGACGACAGAATGCTTAAACCAATGATTTTAAAGGATATAGCCGACAAGATCGAAATGGATATTTCAACTGTATCCCGCGTTGCCAACTCCAAATACGTGCAAACAGAATTCGGAACTTTCTTATTAAAATCATTCTTCTCAGAAGCTATTCAAACAGAATCTGGCGAGGAAGTTTCTAACAAAGAAGTGAAAAAGATTCTAGAGGAGTGTATTGCTAACGAAGACAAGAGAAAACCTTTGGCAGATGAGAAATTAACCGAAATCCTGAAGGAAAAAGGTTATTCGATCGCGAGGCGTACTGTTGCTAAATACCGTGAAGCAATGAACATCCCGGTAGCACGTTTAAGAAAAGAATTATAAAATTTTATTTTCACTTGCATATTAAAATATAATCTACTAAGTTTGTAGAGTATTCAGAATTGCACGAGCAATACCAACCGAGTGAAAGACACCGCGGTGGTAAATCGATACGGGCGGCAAGCCAAAATAAAAGAATATTGCAAGGTCTTAAAATAGACTTCTCTGAATGCAATTATGGTTAAACCCTTTAAACATTAATTGTATGTCCAACACAAAACCCTTACAACAACACCTAGTGGAACAATTCCACCACTACAGCACCAATGAATTGGTAATTCTAAACAATGACTTAGTTAGATCAAACTGGGGAAAAAATAAAACAGCTTTCAGAACTGCTTTGTTGAGCACCTTATCTAAACGAGGAATTGATCTCTCCGCAATAATCAGCACCGAAGACGGATTTACTCAAATACAACGAGTACCAGTCAAATTATCAGAAAATAGACTTATTCCGGAATAGGTAGAAATAGACATTAGACAATAGACATTAGACATTAGAAATGGTATGACGCCGTAAATGTCTATAGCCTATTGTCTATTGTCTTCGTCTTAGCAGTCTAAGGCTCAATAGTCTTAAGCATATAGTATTATGTCTTTTGTCTTTTGTCTTACGTCTACTGTCTTTTGTCTTACGTCTACTGTCTTTTGTCTTACGTCTACTGTCTCACATCTCACATCTCATATCTCACATCTCATATCTACCTAAAGCATACAAAGCGAAAGTCCCAAGCCAATGACTTCCCATATAATCATCTTTTGCACTTAAATTGCCAATCGAGAAATTGAAATGTTCAACAGCATCTTTTTCAGGTGCTCCAATGCAGGGTCCATTTTCGAAATCCCAAAAAGACAAGCCGCTCTACTATAGTTTAACCCATCCAAGTGGACCAACTTACCATCACTCCTATCTTTCACGAGTGCAGGTTCTAATTTAAATTCATCATTGAACAAATCAGGCATAAAAGCTTTCAACCATGTAATGTATTCTGATTTATCCAAGACTTTGCTCATCAAATATGCTTCTTCCAAACAAGGTGATAAAAAGTCGTAACCGCTGGGTTCATAAGCTAGATCACAATTCTTGTCGTCCTTGAACAATCGAATAGAATTTTCCTTTAATGCTTGTTTAAAAGTATCATCGCCTACTGTATTGGCATAATCCAAGGATAAAGAAAGACTAAAAGCTGAATTATCATGCTGTCCTGCACGGATCGGGTAGACCAACTTTGGAAGATATTCTTTATAGCGAGTAACCAACAGGTCTACCAATGGTTGAAGTGAGGCTTTCCATCTTTTGGCATCCACATCCTCCCAAGTAGACAATTCTTCCTGTAATTTAAACAACCAAGCCCAACCATAGGTCCTTTCAAAGCTCAAATTATTTTTATCATTGAAAAAGGCTAATTCCACAGCAACATTCTCTGGCGTAATATGCTGATTCAATGCCGCTCTTACCTTTCCGGCATTGTCTAGACTTGGAAACTGCTTCATCAATTTTACGATCGACCAGTAACCATGTACGGAGGAATGCCAGTCAAAACAGCCATAAAAAACTGGCCTTAAACTCTTTGGACTTTTCAGGTCAGCATCCGAACCTAATACTTGGCCCAGTTTATTTGGATACTCCACTTCGATACAATGAGTCGGCATCGAGAAATAATCTTAGATAAATTTTCGTCCAACTTAATTTCCTCAACACTAATCTTTTCATTGGTTTTATCTCCACTTTTACATCCTGCGAGCAACAACGCTACAACTATAAAAATGTTTAAACATAATTTATTCATACAGAAAATTTTGGCAATATATTTGAGTTCTAAAAATAACATTTATAAACTAAAACATTCTACAAAATGAACATTAGTGACTTAATTTCAGGCAGCATCGGATCGCAAGCTACTGAAGGTATATCAGAAAAATTGGGGATTGATAAAAACCAAACTCAGTGGGTAGTTTCTGCCGCAATTCCATTAATGATGTCTGCATTAAATTATAATGCACAAAAAAGTCCTGAAAGGGCTCAAGGCATTCAACAAGCTATTGACACCAAAGGTTCTGGTGGAATCTTGGAAAACCTAGCTGGACTGTTTAACCAAGGTCCAACAGAAGATGAGGATCAAATGGTGAACAATATCTTTGGTAAAACACGGACAATGTAAAGGAATCTCTATCTGAAAAATCAGGAATCAGTGTAGGTAAAATTGGCGGAATCCTTGCGCTATTGGCTCCATTGGTAATGGCTTATTTAAACAAGCAAAAACAATCTCAAGGAGAGTCAGGATCTGGAGGCGGTTTAGGCGACTTACTAGGAAATATCTTAGGTGGTGGATCCTCGAATGCAGGCTCTTCGGGTGGTGGAATTGGAGACCTAATTGGCAGTGTATTGGGAGGTGGATCTCAATCAAATGACCAAGCTCCTACAAATTCTTCACAACCGAATATCTCTGGTGGTCTTGGTGATCTAGTTGGACAATTCTTCGACCAAAAGAACGACAAAAATACTAAAGGCAGCATCTTAGATAGCTTAGCCGGTATGTTTGGAAAATAATTGAACTATATTTATACAACAACCAGAGGGCAGTTTATGATTAAATTGTCCTCTTTTTTGTTTAATAGGGTTGATGTTGCGAAAACAATTATATTTACGCATGGAATCTAAAATCAGCTTTAAAAACGACTATAGCGAAGGCGCACACCCTAAAATCCTCGAAAACCCTAATCCAAACAAATCTAGTTCAAGAGCCAGGATATGGAGCAGATAGCATCTGCAAACAAGCAAAGGAATATATCATCAAAGAAACCGGCAACGCAGATTCTCAGATATTCTTTGTTTCAGGTGGAACTCAAGCAAACCTTCTTGTTATCAGTCACCTTTTGAAACCATATGAATCTGTTATTGCAGCAGACACTGGACATATTGAAGTCCATGAAACAGGAGCAATTGAAAATTCAGGACATAAAATAAACCTGATTCCAAATCGCGAAGGCAAAATAAATATTGAAGGGATCCAAGCCATTGTGGATGCACATTACCGACAATCATATGGTAAAACCAGCTATGGTTTACATTTCACAATGTACAGAATTGGGCAGCATCTACAGCAAAGCAGAACTCATGGAAATCTCAAATTGCTGCAAATCAAATAAATTGCTACTTTTTATCGATGGTGCAAGATTGGGAACTGCCCTAACCTCTTCTGCAAATGATTTAACCCTCAAAGATATTGCAAGCCTCGCAGATGTATTCTATATTGGTGGCACCAAAAATGGAGCCTTATTAGGCGAAGCTATTGTTTTTCAAGACCATAAGCTTTCTCAGGGGTTCGATTATTACTTGAAACAAAAGGGAGCATTGATGGCTAAAGGCCGCGTATTAGGGGCTCAATTCCTAGCATTGGTTCAAGGATAATCTTTTTTATGAGCTAGGAACGCATGCCAATGTTATGGCGGCCAAATTAGCAAGCGCATTCAAGAAGAATGGTTATTCTTTTGCAACTGAACCTGCCAGTAACCAAATATTTCCGATAATTCCCCTAAGTTTAGCAGAAAAACTAACGGAAAAATATGAATTCTATATATGGCAAAAACTAGATGAACAAAATGTGGTTATAAGATTAGTTACTTCTTGGGCAACAAAAGAGTCATGGATAAATCAATTTATTGAAGATATCCAATAGAACTTAGGTTTAATAGCCCATAATCTATATCTTAGAAATTAACCCAAATCTATAATATGGCTCCAGAAGAATTTGTGATATTGGTTGATCAGAATGATCAAGAAATCGGTGAAATGGAAAAACAAGAAGCGCATGTACTCAATAAAAAACATAGAGCATTTTCGGTATTTCTATTTGATGAGAATAACAACATGATATTACAGCAAAGAGCTGATTCAAAATACCATAGCCCTGGCTTGTGGACAAACGCATGCTGTGGACACCCTAGACCTAATGAAACTACCATAAATGCTGCAAAAAGAAGGACCTTTGAAGAAATGGGAATACATGTGGACATTCATGAAGTGTTCCAGATTAGTTACGAAGAGAAACTCGAAAATGGCCTATGGGAAAATGAGTATGACCATATATTCATCGGAAAATACTCCCAAAGCAACTTCAACCTAAACCCTGAAGAAATTCAAGATATTAAATCCATCAGCCTGGATGACCTTAAGAAAAACCTGCAAGAAAACCCAGAAAATTATACCTTTTGGTTTAAGCTGATTTTTGGGAAAATGGATTTTGAGGACATTCTTTAGACAGTAGACAGTAGACAGTAGACATAAGACATAAGACGTAAGACGTAAGACATACGACATAAGGTATGATTACCACCATTGTGCTGTTGGCAAATAATACGAAGCCGTATCTCTTTCTGTCTGCCAAGGGGCCAATTCAAATCGATAAGCCTTATCCGACCCCTTCCAAGGAAGATTAGAATTCAATTCTCCCCACTGCATCTCTACATTATATGTCTTGCCTTCTGTGCTGGTTAATGTTCCGAACAATTTGGACCTCGAAAAACCTGATACCCCATTAGTATACTGTGTAGCCTTTTCAAAAACAACCTTTGAATTCTCCTGGATGGAATCGCTTAACTTAATCTCAGGTTCTGTTGCTTGTAATGCGGAAGTATAGCTTTGCCAACTATAAAGATTCGTATCTGCCATGACATAAGGAAACGACTTCCTTGTAGGATATTTCTCCATAAATAATCGCACTGGCCGTTTCAAAACCAGCTCTTTCCCTAACAAGTCTTTGAATGGATCTTTATTTCCGATGTTGGTTGATTTAGTCTTGCAAGTTTGAAATAGGAAAAACACAAACAAGAAAAAACCAACCACAATACAGGTTAAAACAATTTTTATTACACGCTTTGCAGATAATTCCTTTTTAGGAGCCATGATTTATCTTCTTTTCCGAGAAACTCATTTCAATAGTTCCATCTTCTGAAACCAAGTCAATCTGATAAGGTTCTTGACTTTTAATTTTCATAGGAATGGTTTCAGATTCAAAATCTGTGCTATTCATTTCAGCTGAAGGCTTGTGTGCAGTACTCATTTCTTTATTCAACGAAATTGACACTATTTCGTCGCCCGCATCTGTGACTTTGAACCATCCGAATCCTGCCCTTTTCGAAAATCTTGAATCAGTATCCATTTCTATAAATCTTCCATAATAAATATCTCCTGCCATCATTTTCTCCATTAATACGGTCGGACCAATAGCAGAAGGATTTGCAGGTGGTTTAAGAGAATCATAAGTTAAATATGCGAAAAAAGCTATAATAGCAACCATAAAAATATAACCAACTACAGTTAATTTAAACTTAAATGGAGCAGGAGGTACTTCTGTAGCACACTTTTCAGCATAAGATTTCATTTCTGCCGTCCATTTCCTCCTTGAAATTGTCTTCCCTGTTACGGTATCCCAATAAATTGGCGCAGCTTTCTTATTGTAACTTTGGGTGAATGCAGTACCCATATAATTCCTGTAAAAACCTAAAACCATTAAATTATTGGGATTAACTGGATTCTGAAGATGGTCTGCCGAAAACGAAGCCTCCTCTACTCTTTGGACACTTATAAACATTGTAATATTATTTTAATGTGATTAATAATTCTAATTTGAAATAACTTGCGATTCCCATCCATCATAATGGCCGTTATGTGCTTCCGCTTTTTCCCAAAGGGGTAAGCATAAATCATCTATATGTTCATAGGAAATATAATCTGACCGGGATATACTCACTTTCCACCCGTCCTGTTCCTTTTCTTTGGATTGTATTGCAAACCCTTCCTTCTCTGCAAATTCCAAAAAGTCAGCAACATCTTTTTCCTCTACAAAATTCAAATAATGGTGGATCGGCCGTGCTTGAGATAATGAATCCCCTGCCTCGATTAGCATTTTTACGACACTTCTGTTCTTGATCATTTCAAGCTGAAAAGGCAATGGATATGCTAGATCGTAAAAATCATCCCATTTTAAGTCTTCCCGATAATCGGTCTGGTAAGTTAAGCGTTCACCGAATGCAATGTCTACCTGATGTAAAAACGCCTCAGTGTCAGAAATTCTATGGCAGTAATACATCTGTAATCTTTCTGCATTCATACTTATCGTTGCAACATGCAGTAAGTTCTTTGTATATTTATCCTTTAGTTCAGCAATCTTATCTTCAACTTCATTGATGAGCTTAAAACTCTCCATGGTAGGTAGACCGTCCTCCCCCGCAGAATCATAAGGAACAATCAAATAAAAAACAAAAGGAAGGTCTTTTACTGGAGCAATATCTGCCACATTCAGATCTACGATCACCGAAGCTTTTTGATTATTGATTCGAGAAAAATAAACCTGCCAATTCTCATCATGACTTGGAATCTCTATTTTTTTTCTGAACAAGGATTTGAACATCTCTTACGATTTAGTAAAACAAAAAAATGTATTACCCAAATGTAGGACTCAAATGGAAACTATCAGAATGTTGGTTTTGTCAAATTATATAAATGCGGTAGATAGAAATACATAAATTACTGTCCGACAGGCTCATCTTTCAGATAATCCAAAAATTGTGAAGGCGTTACACCAGTACTTTTCTTGAATGCTTTACTGAAGATACTGTGGGATGAGAATCCACTGACCTCCGCTAAATAGGAAATTTTGTACTGTTCAAATTTCGGTTCATTTTTGATTTTTTCAATGATATAACGGATCCGCAAACCATTAATGTAATCATTGAAATTCATCTCCTTGTAGGTATTGATTATTTTTGAGAGTGTAATCGTATTCGTACCTAAATAACTCGCTAGATAAGCCAAACTCATTTTACTGTCTACGAAAAGATCCCCTTCTTCAAATTCCTCAAGCTTGTCCAAAATGCGAACGGTCTTTTCATCCATTTCTTGAGTTTGTGCTATAGCATTGTTTTCTTGAACAATTGCCTCCTTCTTAGCACTTGAACTATCCTCTTTCTTTTTCTTGTCTGAATTCAATTGATCCAGGTAGTCAGCAATTTTTTGCTTGTTTTTCTTGTTTTCTTTAAATTGATAAAACAAGATAATCCCCAACCCGGCAATCAATACAGCCAAGCCAAAAAGTATATATCTCAATAAAAAGTTAGTATTATTTTTTGCTGAAAGGTCTTTTTGAAGTTTTCCGACTTCTAGATTATTGATGAATGAATTAATAAAATTTGATCTTTCGTTATCATTGAGTTGCTCATCCTGTTCCATATACAAACCTGAATACATCAATGATTTGTCTGTGTCATTTAATTGCTTACTGGCCAAATAAGCATATCGGTAGGATTCCATCTCATACTTTACATAATCAGCAACTACCATTGGACTCTTAATTGCAGTTTCCAAATGGGATAAAGAGGAATTATAATCTCCTAATTGATAATAAATAATTCCAAGAAAAACTTCAGACATATAAGCATCTTCTTGGAATTCCTGGCTCTCATTGATTTTTATTACTTCCTGAAAAAATGGAATGGCTTTCTCGAACTCCTTTTTGAAAAAATGATATTTACCCTTAACCAAGATCGTATGAACAGAATTGGTGTTCACATCTCCCTTGAAATTTTCCTCATAAATCTGATCAACCAATTTCAACTCTTCAGCAGCTTGATCAAAATCCTCCTTCATGATATATCCGCAAGCCAAATTAATAGCTATCGTGGCCTTAGCATTCTCCAAATACCTGCGATCATATTCTTCAAGTTTGTCAGACTTGAGAGCGTTCAAGCTCTTGATGGCATTTTCCATTTCTGTATTGAAAACATCAAAATTTCCGCTTAAATAGTAGAAATATGAATATTCTGCTGATGCCAAGATTCGTGTTATACCTTCTGGAAAATCCCTAATATATTGCTCAGCACTCTCAAATGCTAGTTTACTTTTTTCATAATCCGATTTCTTGTAGTAGATCTCTGCTAAACCCAATTTTGCGTAAAATCGATTTTTTGGGATCTTTTGTCAAAGCTGAAATGGAATCTAATTTTTGTAGATAATTCAGTGTTATATCCAATTTTCCATTTGCTGCCGTCAGGTAATAAAACCAAAGGTATAATTGCTTCTTTTCCTCTTGGGTTAATTTCTGATTTTCAAGATATTCCAAATATAAAGTTGAACGAGTCTCAAAAGCACGGTCAAAAAGTTCATCATGAGAATATTTACTCAAACTATCTAATTGGTCTTGCCCAATTGTAACAAAGCCTTGAAGTAATAAGAATAATAAAACAATGCAATACCTAAACGAAATATCTTTTCTCATTCACTGACCATCAGTTAGTTAATCATAGGAATATGATTGAATAATTAAATTAATGAAATGAACATTTAACTTAACTCAATCATTTAAGTAAATATAATTTTTTTTAACAATTATGAGGGCAAATGCTATATAAATAGGTTAGTTTTTTGCGATAAAATATAGGTGTTTTAACAGATAATCTATATTAATCATAATTAGGAATTTTTGGTACTCATGACTTTTTTCATCACCACGGGTAATTGAATTAAATCAAAATCATGATCAAACAACAGAAATCTCTTTTCCCATTTATTAGAATACTTGTCTTTAAAATCTCTTTGATTCTGGTACTTACGGTATTTTGGGATTTTTGTCGACACGAAATTCATGATATGCTCTGCCGGATTATCTGGTCTATCGAGTCCCATCAACGGCACCATACCGAGATTAATGAACCTATAATCATGGATTTTAGCATATTCAATCAATTTGACAATTAAGCCATCCATACATGATCCAGGTGCATTCGAGACTTTCCGAAATAAATCGTAAGTACATTCGTCCATCGCATAGTCAGGAATTACGTTCAGAAAAGCAACAATCTGTCCCGCAGCATCTTCAATCGTGATAATATCCAAAGACCTTAGGGCAGATATATCAAACTGGCCTTGTGAAAAAACTACCTCTTTACGATTGTTTTCCAGTAACCATTCATCAGAAACAGACTTGAGTTTAACTAAGAATTCCTTGGTTTGGGGACCGTAATGAATTACAGATTTATAACCATTCTTATCCAAATAATTGAGACCATTACGCAAAGACTTTCTCGATTTCCCAGAAAGGTTAAATTGCTGAACATCCAACACGCCTTCCTGCCCGATCAACAATTTCTTTTTCTTTAACCCTTGAAAATTCAGTAAACTATCTTCAGAAACTCGAAAATAAATACTCTTCATCCCCTTCTTAAGGCAATAACACTCAAACTCTTTGATAATTTCTTCCTTATCTGTCCAATGACAAACCGGTTCATCCAATACGACAGCATATTTATTGGCTACCCGGTAGGAAACAAACCCTAATGAATTCCTGGAAAAATAAAGCTCCTTCTCCTTTGAAATCTTAAAATAGTCCATAGAAGAATTACCAAATTTATCCAACAATGTCTTCGCCATGGCCAACTCATCCTGACCATTGTTAATCGGAGTATACTTCTTAGGAACTAAGATCGTATAGAAGAATAAAATCCAACAGATTAATCCCAAAACATTGCTAATCTGCAAAAACTCCTTACCAAACTGCGTTTGTGGCTGCAATTCATCATTAGAAAAAAGAAGAAACTCCTTTAAGGCAACACTGAATGACTCCTTCCAAGTGAAATCAATCCCAAAATGCCTTTTGTCGATAATATAGAAACTAACAGTTTCAAATAGCAATACCCCAATAAATGAAAACAAAAATGTAAACACACCTATTCTCAACCAAAACTTATTGGTCTGAACTCTATATTCTTCGCGGTTAAAGATTAAAAACCCCAATGTAATTGCAGAAATAATTGATTCCTCATAATCGAATCCCTTGATTAAATGTCCTAATATGGAAATCGTGCAAAAGATACAGGCAAACCAATAAGCGGCTCTAAAGCCCCGAAACAGATATGTTGAACTCACCAAAAGGCCCGCACCAATGATCAATACCAATAACTTTGAAATGGAGAGAGCTTCTGCTGGAAAATAAAATCGCTCCAGATGAAAACGATTCGCCAATGGCGGGGTGATAACTGAAATAATATTGACCAATCCAAGTAAGAAAATCATTATTGCGGGTCCAATTCTGGTAATCAGTTGTGCCCCTTTTAAACTGAAAGCAAACAAGCCAAATACCAATGGTAACCAAAACTCAAAAACTCGATAAAGTAGAGTGATCCCTAAACCAGCCTCATGGCTATAACCGAACTTTTTAAAAATCAAAAACATCGACAGCTCCACCGCTCCCAAACCCCTTAAAAACGGGGAAACAATCATCAATAAGGTGGAAATGATATATCCCATTAATGCTGCCTCAAAAGACATCGGCAAGCCAAGGGCATACATCGCAATCAAAATATGGAAAACACCACAGAACTCAACTACCGTACTGTAAAACAATGCTAACAGCAAATGTCGCTTGTTAACCTGACTTGAAAATAGATTTGAAAATTGACCGATAGCCTTTGGAAACCTTTTCTCAAACCAATAATATAATCGAGTCTTATATCTGAAACAATAAATTATATAGAATGATAATCCCAATATCAATCCTAAAATCAATAATGGACCCAATAAATTATCAAATTGGTCACTCTTCCAACTCGTATAAATAAGGATAGGAACTGCAATGAGAAAAACTGAAAACATCGCAACATATCCATATAAGATACTGGCTTGATGAATCTGAGTCTTGTTTAGGTTCATTCGCCTCAATTGGGAAGTACTATAGGCCAATGATGAAATGCCGCCGGCAGGCAAAAAAACACTCAGAAAATTTCTTTTCAAAAATAAATCCAAAGCAATTCTCAAACTTATCCGAAGATTCATCGCTCGAAAACTTGCGATATACATATAAGCCTGTATAAACACAAATGCAACAGTCAATAATACCCCAATAAATAGCCATGGAATATTACACTGCTCCATCAATGGGATTATTTGCTCAATCTCTTTCCGCTGGTCCCGAAAAAAAACAAAAACCAATAAAATAATTAAGATACCTAATGATTCCTTCCAATAACGTAAAGGCTTAAATCTCCTCAGATTTCTGATCAGGACTTTTAACATAAAAATTAAAATACTATCGCAACAATTAGAGTAAATCTAAACTTCTATTATTTACAATAAGTTAAAATTTTATAATGTAATTATAAATAAATCACTAATAGCGCTAAGCACAAAACCCTGAATTAGAATTTTAGTCAATCGTTTTGATTGCATTCAAAATTTTTTATTCAAACAAACCTTATATATCTTCAAGGAATCTATAATATAACCAAATGAAAAAATTGACATATTCATTTTATTTACCTTTAACGCTGTTTGTTTTGCTGACCTTAGCATGCTCTAAACAAACCTATACAGCCGCCAAAAATAAAAGCAATGACAGCACTTATACCTTACCTTTGGCAGGCAATGCATTCTTAACCTCGAAAGAATCAGGATCTTCCGACCAAATCAACAATAATGGACTAGCAAACTGGTCAAATGAAAACACAGTGATCAGTTCATACATACGGGTGAATAACGCTGGAACTATAAAACTTGGATTAAATGCTAAAGTGTTACCTGACGGGAATTCAAGCCAAGTAAAAGTTACTGTCAATGGTAATAGTAAGACGCTTGATCTTAAAAACTCTGAAATAAATGAATATCCAATTGGTGATTTTACAGTGGATACAGGCTATGTTAAGATTGACCTCCAAGGAATCAAAAAATCTGGTGCCTATTTCGCAGATGTAACAAGCTATACCATTACAGGTGATGCGGTTAGTAATGGAGTAACTTATAGCAATGATCCTGAATTCTATTATTGGGCAAGAAGAGGACCTTCTTGTCATCTCACTTATACCGTTCCAACCACCGAAAAAGTGAGCTTTTACTATTCAGAGATTGAAGTCCCTCAGGGATCAGATCCTCATGGTTCCTATTTTATGGCGAATGGATTCGGTGAAGGGTATTTTGGTTTTCAAGTAAACTCAGATACAGAAAGACGAATTTTGTTCTCTGTTTGGAGTCCATATCAAACTGATGATCCAAATTCAATTCCGGATGACCATAAAATTATACTGAACAAAAAAGGTCCAGAAGTTCAAACCGGAGAATTTGGCAATGAAGGTTCTGGTGGTCAGAGTTTTCTAAGGTACAATTGGCAAGCAGGCACAACCTATAAATTCCTTTTAAAAGGTGAACCTGATGGAACTGGAAAAACAGATTATACCGCATGGTTTTATGCTCCAGAACAAGGGCAATGGAGACTGATCGCAAGTTTTAAAAGACCTAAAACAGATAAATACCTCACAAATTTCCATAGTTTCCTAGAGAACTTTAACCCAAATCAAGGACACTTAGCGAGAACTGCAGACTATAAAAACCAATGGGTTAGAACAACTTCAGGAAATTGGGAAAAAGTATCAGAAGCAAAATTCACAGTAGATAATACGTACAGGTCAAAACAAAGAATTGACGCCATTGGAGGTAAAAACAATAACGGTTATTTCCTGAAAAATGGTGGTTTCTTCAGTGAGTTGGTTACCCCTGGAACGAAATTTAATTTCGATAATATAAGCCAAGCGCCACAAATAGACTTTAACTCGTTACCATAAGTACATTATTATTCACTCAAATTAGTATATTTACTTTGATGATACATGTTGCCTGTGCCTTAATTGAAAAAGATCAACAGTTATTGATTTGTCAAAGATCTGCTGATATGAAACTCCCCTTAAAATGGGAGTTCCCGGGAGGAAAATTGGAAGATGGTGAAACCCTGCAAGAATGCTTGCTGAGAGAGGTGTTGGAAGAAATCAATCTAAATATTGAAATCGTTGAAGAACTCACAAAGGTAGAATACCACTACCCGGATTTCTCACTGACCCTTTATCCATTTGTTTGCACCATAATTGGTGGTGAAATTAATGCAAACGAACATGAACAAGTGTTATGGGTTGATAGAACTGAATTGTTCCGCTTTGATTGGGCAAATGCAGATCTTCCAATTGTAGAAGAATATATCCGTACCCGAAGAGAAGAAGTCTAATTTAATGACATACAAAACAAAAGCATGGTGAAAGTCTATTCACCATGCTTTTTTATTGCCTAAAGCAATTGTCTCAAAGCCAATTCATAAGCTCTGGACGATATATGTGTTTTGGTTTCTGGCATATATTCATGGATGTTTTTCAAAGCCTTTAAGATCACTTCTGAAACATCTTGGAACAATGAATCATCACTGATTTCAATATTAGGTTGCATCAAGTATGCAAATACCCGAGCCATTCCACAATTGGCCACAAAATCTGGAATAACCGCAACGTGCTGATCTGCGTATTCCATCACTGGACCATAGAAAATCTCCCTATCAGCAAAAGGAACATTGGCACCTGAAGCAATCACTTCCAGTCCATTTTCAACCATCAGCTGAATCTGCTCCTTTGATACCAACCTCGATGCTGCCGCAGGGATAAATATCTCAGCTCCCATTTCCCAAATCCTAGAATTAATCTCCTCAAAACTCAACATGGAATCAGAAAATAAAGAATTTCCCTTTCGACCCAAAAACAAATCGCGAATCTCATCCTCCGTAAATCCATCAGGATTCAGCAATCCTCCAACCCTGTCGATTATCCCCACAATCTGAACACCCATCTTACTCAGATAAAATGCAGCCGATGCAGCCACATTACCCCAACCTTGTATTATGGCACGTTTTTCAGAGATCCTACCGCCAAATAAATTATAAAAATGTTTTTACTGACTCAGCAACACCATATCCTGTGATCATATCAGCAACCTTAAACTTACGCTTAAGGTCTGGGCTATAATGAGAGTCCTCCAAAACTTTGGAAACTCCATATCTCAATTGACCAATTTGATGAATCCTGCCATTCTCACGAATATCAAAATGACCATTCAAAACACCTTCTTGGAGGGTGCCATAAACCAAACTGCTCAGTCAAAGGGATTACATCATAGATTTCATCTACGTTAAGATCACCACCCGTTCCGTAATAATTCTTCAACAATGGAGTCACTACTTTAAACCAACGTTGCAAACACCATGCTTTCTGGGGTCGGCAGGGTCAAAATTAATTCCCGATTTTGCACCGCCGATTGAAGGACCTGAAACGGTGAATTTTACTTCCATCGTCTTTGCCAACGACTCACTTCATTACGGTCCAGACCTGAACGCATCCGCGTACCACCACCGGCAGCTCCCCACGCAATGAGTTGATAACAACCCAACCTTCAGCATCTGTCTCCGTATCCTTCCATTCAAAAACAATCTCCGGTTGTTTTTGCTCAAATTCTTGCAATAATTCTTTCATTATCAATAGGTTCATCTGGAAATATTATAATTACCCCTCTTTTCTTGCTCTCTTTCAATCGCTTCAAATAAGGCCTTGAAATTACCAGCTCCAAAACTCTGAGCACCCTTGCGCTGAATAATCTCAAAGAATAAGGTTGGACGGTCCTCAACGGGCTTCGTGAAAATCTGAAGCAAATAACCCTCTTCATCCCTATCAACCAAAATCCCCAGTTCCTGAATGGCTTTGATCTCCTCATCGATCTCACCGACACGTTCTGGCAACATATCATAATATGCCTCAGGTGGAGCACCCAAAAACTCAACACCACGTGCCTTCAAAGCTTTTACTGTACTCAAGATATCATTGGTGGCCAATGCCGCATGTTGAACTCCCTCCCCTTCATAAAACTCCAAATACTCCTCTATCTGTGACTTTTTCTTTCCTTCTGCAGGCTCATTGATTGGAAATTTAACATAACCATTACCATTACTCATCACCTTACTCATCAAGGCAGAATATTCTGTATTGATCTGCTTATCATCAAAAGACAATATATTCACAAACCCCAATACATCCTGATACCATTGAACAGTTTCATTCATCCTGTCCCAACCTACATTTCCAACACAGTGGTCAACATATAAAAGACCCGTTTCCTCTGGTTGATAATCACTCTCCCATTTTATATATCCTGGCATAAATGGCCCTTTGTAGTTCTTGCGTTCTACAAACATGTGCACTGTCTCCCCGTAAGTATAGATTCCAGCAGTGCGTACTTCACCATGCTCATCTTTGTTTTACCTCTAGGTCTTGGTACACTTTGGCACCTCGCTTCACCGTTTCATGCAATGATTTTTCAGCATCATCAACCCATAAGGCAAGCACCTTCACTCCATCGCCATGTTTCTTAACATGCTCTGAAATCGCGCTGTCAGATTTTAATGCCGTAGTCAGAATAATCCTGATTTTGTTCTGCCTCAAAACATAAGAAGCACGATCCCTAATTCCAGTCTCAGGACCAGCATAAGCCTCCGATTGAAAACAAAAGCAGTCTTATAAAAATTGAGCCGCTTGCTTCGCATTGCCTACGTAAATTCTATATAATCAGTTCCATTGATAGGCAAAAAATCCTGTGCCTTAGCAATCTTCTCTGCAAATGTTTGTGTCATAATATTTAATGTTTATTTTAAGTCTAACCATGATTTATAATAATCCTCATCCTCTATTTCTACAGCTTCCTCTGTTAACATCAGAGGTCTGAAAGGATCAATCATCACTGCGAGTTCCTCCGTTCTGGTCTGGTCCTATACTTTTCTCAACCGTACCAGGGTGAGGACCGTGCGGAATACCTCCGGGTGCAAGGTAATCTGTCCTTTCTCTACAGATTTCCTGGCTCATGAAATCTCCATCTACATAATAAAGAACCTCATCGGAATCAACATTGCTATGATTATAGGGAGCGGGAATAGATTGAGGATGGTAATCATACATCCTTGGACAAAAAACTGCAAAGGACAAATGAATTGGTTTCAAAGGTTTGATGAACGGGAGGTGGCTGATGCAGCATCCCTGTAATCGGCATAAAATCATGAATTGAAAATGCCCAAGGATAATGATAACCATCCCATCCTACAAAATCAAATGGATGAGTTCCATAAATATATGGATATATCAATCCTTGTTTTTTGATCTTAACCTCAAAATCACCTTTTTCGTCGTATGTTTTCAGGTTTTGTGGCTTTCTGATATCGCGCTCACAGAATGGAGAATGCTCCATCAATTGTCCAAATTCATTTCGATATCTCTTGGGAGTACGGATCGGTTCAAAGGATTCTACAATGAATAATCTATTTTTATCCGTATCAAAATCTATTTGATAGATTACACCTCTAGGGATAACCAGGTAATCGCCATAGCTGAATTTTATCTCTCCATATCCAGTCCTCAAAGTACCTGTTCCTTCATGAATAAAAATAACTTCATCAGCTTGACTGTTCTTGTAAAAATAATCGCTCATGGAATCCTGTGGCGCTGCCAAAGAGATATGAAGGTCGGAGTTGACCAGAACAGGAGTACGACTTTCTAAATAATCGGCTTTTGGCTTCACCTGGAATCCTTTTAGACTTGTGTGCTTCAGATGTTTTTCCCTAGCTACTTTGGGCGAAACATCATAAGGATCCTTGATTTCTTTTACAATCGTCGGTGGATAACAGTGGTATACCAAGGAATATACGCTCGAAAACCCGTGGGTGGAGACAAGTTCTTCTGAATAAAGCTCACCATCGTCCTTTCTGAAAACGGTGTGTCGTTTTTGAGGGATTTTTCCCAATTGATGATAAAGTGGCATAATTAAAAGTTTATAAAAAATGATTGAATAATAATTGAGTTACATAGCCAAAGCCATATATCAATTCTTAAAAAAATGAAATTGGAAAATTAGTATTGTGCAAAAACAACATCAGCAATCAATGCCTTGATATAAGGCATCAAACCTTTCGGAAGGTTCTTCTGATTCATGTTGGTTAAGTTCATATTGGGTATCAATTATTTCAAAGATAAACTTTATAATTCTATATTTACAGGGATTTACAGAAAATAAATATGGTATTATGATATTTAATTTCTTATATCCATAATATTATAACCATTGTAAATTTTAAAGCAAAGCTTTCAAAAATTCATTATGAAAATTGTAACATACTTTGAAAATGGCAAGGAACAGCTCGGTTTCGTTTTAGAAGACAAAGTCTTTCCAAGCCATATGATCTCCAATAAAATCCCCAATTCAACATTAGAACTCATGCAACTTGGAAAGCAAGGCTTAAAAATTACCCAAGATGAATTGGAGAATTTCCAAAAAATCGAAGGCTATCAAAATGAAGGGTTGAATTTCTCTGAAATAAGATTGGCTGCCCCTCTTCCAAACCCAACATCTTTCAGAGATGCCTATGCTTTCAGACAACATGTCGAAACCTCACGCCTCAACCGCGGCCTCGAAATGATACCTGAATTTGATCAATTCCCCGTATTTTACTTCTCAAACCACCAAGCTATCCAAGGCCCGGGACCTGTCTATTGCATGCCGGATCATTTCGATAAAATGGATTTTGAACTCGAAGTTGCCATCGTAATAAATAAAAAAGGTCGAAACATAAAAGCAATAGACGCTGACAATTATATCGCAGGAATAATGATCCTAAACGACCTTAGTGCTCGAAATCTACAAATGCAGGAAATGAAACTAAACCTTGGCCCGGCCAAGGGAAAAGATTTCGCAAGTATGTTCGGCCCCTATCTCGTCACATTCGATGAACTGGAAAAATATAAAACTAAAACAGTCGATGGCCATATCGGCAATACCTACGATCTAAAAATGAGATGTTGGGTAAATGACGAATTGCTTTCTGAAGGCACACTAGCCAGCATGCATTGGACATTTGCAGAGATTATAGAAAGAGCATCCTATGGAGTAACTTTATATCCAGGTGATATAATCGGATCAGGTACAGTGGGTACTGGTTGCTTATTGGAGTTAAACGGAACCGCTAAAAGAAAAGACCCAAACCACCAAGAACAATGGTTACAACCAAATGATGTTATCAAAATGGAAGTGACGGGATTGGGAACATTAGAAAACAAAGTCTTCCTTGAAGAAGAATCTGAACAATAAATCATTTTATAAACTTATATATGCAGTTCAACGAAACGAAAACATTTGACCAAAAAACTCATGGATCGCTATTCGATAGCATGATTAAATATGCCATAGCTCCAAGACCAATCTGTTTCGCATCCACGATCGATAAGGATGGCCATGTGAACCTTAGTCCCTTCAGCTATTTCAATTTTATGTCCACAAATCCGCCAGTATGCGTATTTTCTCCCCTGACAAGAATGAGAGATGGACAGGACAAACATACCCTCGCAAATATCAGAGAAGTCGATGAAGTAGTTATCAATATCGTAAATTATGATATTGTCCAACAGACTTCGTTAGCAAGTACAGACTATCCAAAAGAAGTCGACGAATTTGCCAAATCTGGCTTGACCGCAATTCCATCTAAATTCATTAAACCACCACGTGTCGCTGAATCTCCAGTACAGTTGGAGTGTAAAGTACGAGACATCATCACTATCCAAGAAGGCGGTGGAACAGGTAACTTGGTCCTGGCAGAAGTAGTATGTATGCACGTCCAAGGCCAATACCTGGATGATAACGATAACATTGACCAAGCTGCCCTGGATTTAGTAGCTCGATTGGGTGGAAATTGGTATTGCAGAGTTACGAAAGACAACTTATTTGAAGTCCCAAAACCTCTCAGAAAATTAGGAATTGGAGTAGATCAACTTCCAGAACATATCCGTAATTCATCCATCCTAACTGGCAACCAATTAGGATTGTTGGCCAATATTGAAGTTTTGCCAGAATTGGATGAATCAACAAAAAATGATGAACATATCGTCAGCCTTCTTTCCATGTGGTCAGGAGACCAGGTCCAACTCAATAACGAAACTGCAAAGGTACGCCGCAAAATTCCTAGATGATGGAATGGTAGACGAAGCTTGGCAAGTATTATTGGTAAACTAATTCCAAATTGATGGGTTGGGTCTTCGCAAGAAAGATACCATCAGAAATTAATTTGTTAAGGTCAGGATTTTTCCTGGCCTTTTCTTTTAACCGCTGTTCCAGTAAAATCTGCATTTCTGAATCATCATCCTTAAATGCAAGTTCAAATAATTCGACCGTCGCCAGCCAATCTTGGGAAAATTTGCGATCAAGGTTATCAGCTAGTTGTGCTATCGTTCGGTCTGAATGTCCAAGCTCCCGCAAGTCACGAATTTCTTGATAAATCTGGTGAAGCTCCTTCTGCTCCTCAGACCAAATCTGCTTTTCAGTTTTGACCTCCGAAATCGATATTTCAGGTTCAAATGCAAATTTGTCTGCAGCACCAGCAAAAACCGACTTGACGGAACTCCCTACAGCCATATCAAATATGCCCCATTCTGGTTGAAAAATCACCTCAGATGTAGGCTCATGCAAAACTGTACAATCCTCAAAACTGATGATCAAAACATGACCCAATTCATTGAACTCAAATGCCTTTACTTGTCCAGTAACCATTATGCCAGATCGAAAATATAACGTCGAAGGATTTCCAATTTCGATACCCATTTCCTTCAAATCTTCTATTTTACATTCCTCCAATGGTTTCCTTTTTCCCAACAGCTCTCCTACAGGTGAGCTAAACCCATCCTTATGATAATTCTTACCATGGCCAGAAAGCTGCTTATTTTGGTATGCTAAGGCAGTTGGGCTGTTTGTTTTGATGGCAATCAATCCTTCATCCATGAAAAATGAAGTAAAGATCCCAGAAATTTGAAGTCCAGAACTAAGTTCTACTGTGCATACATTCTTGCTGTCAATAGCCTTCTCCAAACCTTCTCGTCCTCCTTTTCTAAACGCCATTTGCTCAGCAAATTCATCCAAAACTTTGTAAGCATGTTTAAAATCTGGCGTTACAAATAATTGTGGCTGTGGTTTGGTGATATCATAAGAATATTGAAGAGTATCTAAATTATAATCCAACTTTTTGACATCTGCTTGCATACAGGTAGCACTTTCACCGATCGATGACAATAACCCTGCACCATAGATCTTATGGTCTTCAACAGTACCTATTAACCCATATTCTACCGTCCACCAATGTAACCTGCTTAACAGAGCCATCTCAGAAGGTTCTCCCATATTTGTGGAAATATCATTGAAATGATCAGTTGCTATTTTTATCTCCTCTTCGCTTGCATCTTCTTTTTCTTTTACGATAGACAAGGCCCTGATTGCTTCATAAAGCTCAAAATCTTTAGCAGAGCTCATGGCCTTCGAACCTACCTCTCCAAAATATTGTAAATATGCAGCATATTCGGGCTCCCCAATGATTGGAGCATGACCGGATGATTCATGGATAATATCAGGTGCTGGAGTATAAGTTATATGTTCAATCTGACGGATATCCGCGGCAATAACCAGAACACAATGAGCTTGAAACTCCATAAATGCTGCCGGTGGAATAAATCCATCAACCGTCACTGCACCCCAACCAATCTTCTGCAAACTGTCATTCATGGATTGCAAGTTTGGAACCCGTTCAATGGTCAATCCAGCTTTTGTCAAACCAGGTATATAAGGATAGTATGCAATGTCCTTCAAATATGCGTAGTTCTGGCGCATCACATAACGCCAAATTGCTTGGTCCAATGCACTGTAACGGTCGTAAGTATGCTCCACCACGTACCTTTGCAAATGCTTCGGCAGCTGCTCCAGAACGGGATTATTATACGTATTCATCATAATTAAGTTTAAACAAACTTAAAACTTTTAACTACATAAACAAAACAACCTGCTGTCAATAAAATGACAAATTATTATGTTGCCGTACCAAACCCTGAAAATCCTCTATATTATATCGGCCTATGGTAAATTATTTATTTTGAACCCCAACAATTTCATATTTTTGCAAAACTTCTTAACTCACCTGTGTGTTATGGAGTTTAAGATTCCTGTCGATAATCTTGAAAGACAGGATTTTATATGTTATGGAGGAAAATCTTAGACTTTTTGACCTTGCCCTTAGGCAAGTTGACCTGTTCCCAAACCTTAATATGTTCGCTCATAAAAAGGACGGTGAATGGAAAACCCTGACTTCAGCAGAATATTTGGAGCAAGTAAATGCTATTTCCAAAGGACTGATCGAGTTGGGCGTAAAACCTAATGACAAGGTAGGATTAATTGCTGACAGCAGTATTGAATGGCACATCGTTGACTTCGCAATCCAACAGATTGGCGCAATTGTGGTTGCCATCTATCCAAATATCAGCGATTCTGATTATCAGTTTATCTTTAATGATGCTGAAATCAAATTATGTATCGTTAGCAATAAAAATCTCTTCAATCGTCTTACTCAATTAACAGAATCCATATATACACTCAAGTATATTTTCTGCATTGATAAACATGAAGGTATACGCAATTGGGATGAGCTCAAAACTGTAGGTGCACATATCCCTGATTCTAAGATCGAAGAACTGAGGGCAAATATCAAACATACAGATCTTGCAACCTTGATTTATACTTCCGGTACAACTGGCAAGCCAAAAGGTGTGATGCTAACGCACCACAATATAATTTCCAATGTGGAAGCTGCCAGAGAAATCACGCCGTGTAAGGCTTATGACCGCGGACTTACTTTCTTGCCCCCTTGCCATGCTTATGAACGAATGGTAATTTATACTTACATGTATATTGGAATCACCATTTATATCGCAGAATCTCTTGACAAAATCGGTCAGAATATTGGCGAAGTGAAACCTCATATCATGACTGCAGTTCCTCGAATCTTAGAAAAAGTATATGAGAAGATCATGAAAACGGGACTGGAACTGACAGGTGTGAAACGCAAAATCTTTGATTGGGCCGTCGAGGTTGCTGAAAAGTATGATCCGAATCCTGAAAACAGATCTTTTGGATACAACCTCAAACTAAAGCTTGCCAAAAAATTAGTTCTAGATAAATGGTATGATGCTTTGGGTGGACATCTCTTGACTGTTGCCTCCGGCAGTGCATCCTTACAGGCTAAGCTTGCCAGAGTGTTCCTCGCAGCCGGAATACCACTTTATGAAGGTTATGGAATGACCGAAGCCTCCCCTTTGATCTCTGTTAACCATTACTTGAAAGGAATCCGTATCGGAACGGTTGGACTGGCCGTAAAATATGTTGAAATTAAACTTGCTGATGACGGGGAAATCCTTGTGAAAGGCCCTAACGTCATGCAAGGATATTACAAGAACAAAGAAGAAACGGATAAAACCATTATCGATGGCTGGTTGCATACCGGCGATATCGGGACATGGGAAGATGGTGATTTCTTAAAAATCATAGACCGCAAGAAAGAAATGTTCAAAATTTCTGGTGGTAAATATGTTGTTCCACAACCTATAGAAAAGAAATTGCTGGAATCAAATTATATCGAACAAGCTATGGTCATTGGTGACGGACAAAAATTCGCATCGGCATTTATTGTTCCCAACTACGCACACCTACAAGACTGGTCAAAAAATGAAGCACCAGAACTAAAAGGAATGCCAAAGGATAAATTTCTGCATGAAGCGAAAGTGGTCCGAAAAATCAATAAGGAGGTTCAGCTTGCAAACCAACATTTCGGAAACTGGGAGCAGATCAAAAAGCCTATCATCCTAAACGATGAATTCACTATCGAAAGTGGCGAATTGACACCTACCCTAAAAATGAAACGTAAAGTCATCCTAGAAAAATATAGGAAAGAATTCGAGGAGTTGTATAGGGTGGACTAGATTTGAGATGTGAGATGTGAGATGTGAGATGTGAGATATGAGATGTGAGATGTGGGAGGTGGACCGCCCTTCTACCGATGGCTGCGTTGGTTGAGCGGAGCCGAAACCAGGAGCCGAAGCCCAGGGACCGCCCCCCGCCCTGGTTGGTGTCCTCACCAACCAGCAACTTATCCAATCTAAAAAACCCTTACCTCAAAATTAATCCTCGGCATCCCCACCGACCCAGCATGCCTTATTCCTATAAACTTTACCAATTCTAATGTCTTGTGTCTTATGTCTTATGTCTACCTCCTAAAGAAACTTTATTAACTTTCCCATAAAAACCATATCTTAGTCTACAACTAACGATACCAAATAAACAAATAGTAAATTTTATGTTAAATTCTCTTTAAACAAATTCTATGAGAGCTACTACTATTAAGTTATGCATCTTGCTAGTGCTTTTTGTTGGGTTCACAAACCTTCAATCCTGTACCAAGAAAGCCCCTGAAGAACCTAAAGTAAAACCAGAACCAGAACCTGAACCTGAACCTGAACCCGAAAAAAACTTATCATATTCCTACAGTTCTGAAACTATTCAAGAATTTAATCTTTACCATAAGGACCAATCCAAATCATCATTCGAACATACTGAGCTGAGTAAATTCTTTAAAAACAGACCAAAGTACTTCCGCCCTCAAACAATGAAATTCAAGGATGATTCATTATTCATTTCAAAACTTGGTGATTACCAAGAAGCCTATAAAATAAAATGGGAAAACGAAAAATTGTTGATCTACCAAGATGAAGACAAATCATGGAAACATTTTGCCGACAAAAATGACAAGGACCAACTCTCCTTGAATATAGTTCTATACAACAGTGAATTGAAAAGTGCCAACTCAAATGCTGTACGTACAGGACAGTTATATAACCCTATTTCTATCCATGACATACTGAGTGACCAAAGCAGTGCTGACATGAAAACGATATGGCTGAAGATCAATACCATTTATTCACCTGAAAAGAATTAACCATGAAAAGAAAATTACTAGTCCTGTTACTTATCCTCTTTTGCTTAAATTCGATCGCTCAGGAAATTCAAGATGAAACCAACAGGATATTTATCAATAAGAATCCAAAAGAATTATACCTCGGTGCAATCCTAAAGATCAGTTCTCTTGATAAAGACAAATATGAAATTGTTGAAGGATCTAATCTGCCGCAAGTAACTTATCTCATGATCAACAAAGATGTCCCTCCGATGACGCCCAACCTGAGCTCGATGAGAGATTTTATCCGCAAAGAAATTAAAGGCGAGGACCTGTCTACTATCGTCAGCACAGGATATCCTAAAGTGCAAAAGGTAGAATCGTATGAAAAATTGGGAGCTGTATTCGGCGAGAGGATAAATCCTGAAATCATGCTCGCCGTGAATCCAAAATCAAAAAAATCAAAGTCACTCTATGTTGCAACTTTTACAAATATGATCTATACCATTAATTGTCAAACTGATATCGTGAAAGCAAAAGCACATCCTGCATTGAAAGGACTAGACCCAAAAGATTTGATGTATGTTGAACAGTTATCATTTGGAAGATTTGCAACCATTTTCATAGAATCAGATGCAGAATATGAAAAAATTGAGGCCTTAGTGCAGAAGAAATATGAAAAAAAAGCCCTGACAGATCAGGAAGAATCAATCATAGCCAATTCGACCATACATTTCCAAATCTTGGATTACAATGAAACAGGACTTGCAACAGGCGATCCATTTGATGTCATACGAGAATATATCTCCGCACCAATAACCGAAAATGACTTTCTGAGACCTATTTGGACCTCTGGAATAAATTTGAACGATGGAGACATGGTATACACGCCATTAAAATAAAAACGAAAATCTTATCATATATCAAGATAATCCTCAAGCAGAACGCTTAATTTTACTCCAATAAGTGATAGACTAATCGTAGAAATAAGTCCTCTTGTTAGTAATCATGCTGTCATTGATTATGAGAAAGCACGGGCATCAGGATTTGTATCAAGACTATTAAAAGAAATTAAAAAAACAACATAGTACAAACTCAAGTCACACATTATTGTTAATTGGATATGAAAGAAAAATTCAACAACCTTCAGGTTAAGAAAAACGAAGAAAAGAATCGATATGAATTAGATGTCGATGGACATATTGCATTTATTGATTATAAAGAAACAAACAGCACAGTAGCATTGATCCATACGGAAGCACCTGCAGAACTTGCTGGTAGTGGGGCTGCATCAGCATTGGTTGAAAAAACCCTCAACTTAATCAAGGAATCAGGAAAAACGGTTTCGCCATACTGTCCATACGTTTTTGCATTTATTAAAAAGCACCCAGAATGGAAAGAATTGGTGTCGTCAAGATTTCCAAAATATGACGAACTGTAAAAATCATCGTTAAAAATTCTAAAAATTCTACAAAAGCCTTTCCAATTGAAAGGCTTTTTTATTTCTTCCAAAACCGCACAAACCGACAAAGCCAAACATCAGACTATCCTGACCTATCAGAATAGAAGATTATACCTTAAATCTAGCTTTTCAGCCCTAAATGTGTTCCTTTTTGTCTTTCCTTTTACTCTTGTTCTTGTCTCAGTCTACTCTCGTTCGTCTCTCGTACGCACCTTGTTCGGAGCTCGTTCGGAGCTTCTTCGGATAACACCCGAACAAGGTCCGAACAAGGTCCGAATGAAAGAGGACGGAGAGTGGAACAAGAGTGGAACGAGAGTGGAAGAAGAGTATATAAAAAGAAGAATAAATGAAAAACCAAAACTTGGTATTCTTAGAATAAAAATGGGTGCAAAATCGGAGTTTAAAGTAAAAGGTATTTGTTCGTGTTTTGTGGATTTAAAGTTTGTATAAGCCACTAAATTGAAAAAAGATATCAAAAAAGAAAGGGAAGCAATCTGGCAATTGCTCCCCTAACTATTAACCAATTATAAACTTAAATTATGAGATAGCAAATATAGTTATTAAATCGATTATTCCTAATATTTTTTGCGTTTTCATGCGTGTTTAAATCAACGGTCGACTTCACCAAGCACAATATCGATAGATCCTAATATAGCAATCAGGTCAGCGATCAAGACTCCTTTTCCTAATTCGGGAAGGACAGACAAATTGTTATAGCTTGGCCCTCTTGCTTTTACACGTCTTGGGATATCAGTTTTGTCCTGCGTTACGAAATAAAAGCCTAGCTCTCCTTTTGGATTTTCTGCCCTTACGTAATATTCTTGTGCCTTTAAGTTTACTTTCTTGGGAACCATTCCACGCGGGTCAAAATCAGGTGTTCTCTTAAAATCTTGCATCAATCTCGGCAAACACTGTTCAATAATTTTGACAGATTCTTTAATTTCATCTACCCGAACTTTATATCTGTCCCAACAATCCCCTTTTGTCCCCATCTCACCTTTTCCAACAGGGATTTCAAAGTCCAATTCTGGATAGACGGAATACCCATCCACGCGGCGCAAATCCCATTTAATGCCTGAACCTCTCAGCATAGGTCCCGAACAGCCATAATTGATAGCTACATCAGCTGGCAATACTCCAATATTAGCTGTACGTTGGATAAATATTTGGTTGTTCGACAATAGCTCATCCAGCTCTACCAATTTAGGTTTAAAATATGCAATGAATTCCTGACAGCGTTCTTCAAAATTAACGGGTATATCATAAAAAAGACCTCCGACCCAAATGTAATTGTAAAGCATTCGAGACCCTGACGCCCATTCCAACATATTCATAATATGTTCGCGATCCCTAAAACACCACATAAAAGGCGTAAAGGCACCAATATCAATCCCATAAGTACCGACGGCTATTAAGTGAGATGCTATCCTATTTAACTCGGTTACCAAAACCCTGATGTATTCTATCCGCTTAGGAAGTTTATCTTGAATACCAAGCATTCTTTCTACCCCCATGACGAATGCATGCGCATTGTTCATCGAAGCCAGATAATCCAATCTATCGGTAAATGGGATGGTCTTTCCATAATTCATGGATTCAGCATGTTTGTCAAAACAACGGTGAAGGTAACCCACATGGGGAATGATTTCCTTAACGATTTCCCCATCAGTTATCAGCTCCAGCCTTAATACACCATGAGTAGAAGGATGCTGGGGGCCCATATTGATGACCATCTCTTGGGAAGAAACAGCATTTATTCTATCTAGATAATTTTTATTTGCTTGTTGATATCGCTCGTTCATGCTTCTTATTTCACCGGAATGTTATGATATGTTTCTGGATCTTGATAGTCTTTTCTCAATGGATACCCTACCCAATCTTCTGGCATTAGGATTCTTCTCAAATCGGGATGATCTGTAAAAAATATTCCCATCAGATCAAAGGCTTCACGTTCATGCCAGTCTGCGGTTCTCCAGATTTCACAAACTGAGGGTACCTCAGGTAGAGAATCCAGCTCCCTGCTGCTTTCAACTTTAACCTTCAAGGTCAATTGTTTTTGATAAGGAATAGAAGTAAGGTTATAAACAACTTCAAAATAGTGTTCTGGAAAATAATCTACCGCAGTTATATTGGCCAAAAAATCGAAATAATACTTTTGGTCATCACGAAGGAAGTAACATAGCTTCTTTAAATAGCTGGGATCAATATATAATGCAGATTGAAGGCCAATTTCCTGAACTTCCAGTACAACTTTGGGATTTATATGTTCTTCAATATCTTTTATCAATTGCTGTATCATCACTATGGTGCTAGACGGTTTATGGTCCATTGACCATTTTCATTGTTATAAACTATCCTATCATGCAGTCTGCTACTTCTTCCCTGCCAAAACTCAACTCTTACAGGCTTCAACAGGAAGCCACCCCAGAATTCCGGCCTTGGTACCTCCTTGCCTTCCATTTCTTGTTCGACTTCTGCCACTCGGCTTTCAAGTGCCTCCCGGTCAGCAATGATAGAGCTTTGTGGAGATGCTATCGCACCGATTTGACTGCCACGAGGACGAGTTGCAAAATACTCATCAGAATCGGAATTCGGCAGTTTTTCAACATCGGCCTCAAATCGAACTTGACGTTGCAATTCTGGCCAAAAAAACAAAGCCGATACATGTGGGTTTTGAATAATCTCCTGCCCTTTCCTACTATTATAATTTGTAAAGAAACTAATGCCATCAGCTTTTATATCCTTCATTAGTACAACCCTAGAAGATGGACGTCCATTTTCTGCTACCGTGGACAGCACCATAGCCGTTGGTTCAGTGACTTGCGAAGTCATTGCTTCGGCAAACCATTTCTTAAACTGATCTATAGGATTCTGAAGTACATCGGATTCGCTCAGGCTGCTTTTAGCATAGTCTTCACGAATGGCAGCGATTTCTTTGTGTTCAATGGACATGGCTAAGGATATTTCCTACAAACTTAACATAATATCCATTTTTTATAGAAACTGAAATGAAAAATTATTGCTATTTTACAGTAGAATAATAAGGATATTCTATAAATTTGGTATTAAACACATCTATTCCTGTTATGTTCAACGAATATATTCCAAAACGAGGCAGTCTTATTTTATCCGAGCCGTTCATGCTGGATCAGAATTTCGAGCGTTCGGTTATTCTATTGTGCGAGCATGATGAAAACGATGGAACTGTAGGGCTGATCTTAAATCACCGTTCTATGCTCCTTTTATCAGATGTTATTGAAGATGTTGATAATTCGGAGATGCCATTGTATTTTGGTGGTCCGGTAGAAGGCAATGCTCTATTTTTCGTGCACAAAGCCTATGAAAAGTTACAGAGTGGTACACATATTGTCGATGACCTTTACTGGGGTGGAGATTTTGACAAATTAAAATACCTGATCAACGAAAACTTGATAAGTTCTGAGGAGGTTAAAATATTCTTGGGCTATTCAGGATGGAGTCCTGGTCAATTGGATGAAGAAATCAAACAGAACTCTTGGGCTGTTCACAATTCATTCAATATCGACTTGGCTTTTATTACCGATGGGGAGAACCTTTGGAAGGAAGCTTTGATCAGTATGGGCCCCAAATATGCTCATGTTGCTAATTTTCCAAAAAGGCCTGAGTTCAACTAATGAAAAAAATAAATTAAACATAAACCAACATGAAGAAACACTTTTCAAACGTATTGTTTTTTGCAGCTGCTACTGCTTTTATCTCATGTTCTGGGGCGAATTCTAATGGTCACGAGCCATCAGACTCAACAGCGACCAGCCAAGATACCACGAAGTATCCACCTGTAGAAACAAAACCGGGAAATACAAATTACAAACCTGCATTTGAAGGTCAAACTAGGATTGCAGGAGTAAAGACTACGACTCCTTATGAAGGACAAGTAGTTGTTGAAGGATTGAAATCTCCTTGGGGAATTGCTGAACTTCCTGACGGAAGATTACTGATCACAGAAAAAGAAGGAACCATGCGCATTGTGGATCCTACTGCAAAATCTACAAGTGAAGCCATTACGGGTATTCCAAAAGTAGACGCACAAGGACAAGGTGGTCTTTTGGGATTAACATTAGATCCTGATTTTGCAAGCAACAGGATGGTATATTGGGTATTCTCAGAACCAGTTTCTGGCGGAAACCACACCGCAGTGGCAAAAGGAAAATTGTCTGAAGACGAAAAAAGTATCGAGGGTGCTACTGTCATCTATCAAGCATTGCCGACTTACAATGGCAAACTACATTATGGGGGTAGAATTTTGTTCGGCAAAGATGGGAACATCTTCGTTTCAACTGGAGAACGCTCGGACCTAGAAACAAGGCCACAGGCACAACAACTGAACTCTGCATTGGGTAAAATCGTACGCATCACAAAAGACGGTAAACCGGCGGCAGGAAATCCTTTTGAAGGGCAAGCAGATGCTAAGCCAGAAATTTATTCTTATGGTCACCGCAATGTTCAGGGATTAGCCTTTGATCCTGTTACAGGTGAACTGTGGGATTCAGAGTTCGGACCACGCGGTGGTGATGAGATCAACTTGGTGAAACCAGGCAAAAACTATGGATGGCCAACCATTACTTATGGTATTGAATATAGTGGTGGCGAAATTGGGAACCCTCCTATCCAACAAAAAGATGGATTGGAGCAACCCGTTTATTATTGGGACCCTGTATTGTCGCCAGGTGGTATGACTTTCTATACAGGATCGAATGTACCAGAATGGCAAAACAACCTATTTATTGGCGGGTTGAGCAGCACACATATTGCCAGACTGGTAATTAAAGATAATAAAGTCGTTGGTGAAGAAAGATTATTGGCCGACAAGGGTGAGCGTTTCAGAGACGTAATCCAAGGTAAAAATGGCGCTCTTTATTCTGTTACCGATGGTGGTAAACTTTACAAAGTAGACAAAAAGTAAAAAATCCTTAAGAGGAAAATATATTTTGAGCATCCTTAGCTTTTGGCTAAGGATGCTTTTTTGTTTACGACATTTTCGAAGTTGTTTTTCAATAAAATTATCTGAACAAATAATTTTAATATAAAAAATTAATATTTTACATAAGTTTCGCTTAATATTTAATTTGAATATTAATATTTTTATTTATTTTAGATTTCAATTTAAATATTTATTCAATAGTTTATTTTTTCGTATTAAATCTTAATTGATTATAAGGTTTAACGGCAAAAATTAACCAAGAGATCTTATAATCCGAGCATGAAATTTATTGAAAAGCTTTTAGGAAGTCCAACAGGTTTATCTAAAAAAACGACCAAGTCTGCAAAGAAAAAGTTTCACCTATTAAAGGCTGTCTATGAGATGGATAAGGCATCTGTAAACGACCTTATGAAACGCCTAGCCTTAAGTTTCCCTACTCTGAACACTTTAATGGTGGATTTGGTGGAAAGAAAATATCTGATTCAGCATGAGCGTGGGGAGTCACTCGGTGGAAGAAAACCTAATTTATACCAGCTCAATGATAATCTCTTCAAAGTGTTGACCATTGAAATCAACAGAAAATCAATCTTGATTGCCATGCTTGATAATAATTGCAATATACTTAATGAACCCCAAACCTATCAATTTGAGATATCAACAGATTTAAGCGAACTGCCTGCGTTCTTAATTATCGTAAGAAGATATCTTAAGGAGCATAAATTGGATTTAGATCTTATTACGGGCATCAGTATTTCTATGCCGGGCTTAGTGGAGCGAAACAGCGGTGAGAATTACACGTATTTCTATGAAGCTGGTTTCAACTTAGAGAAGCATATTGAGCATGAGTTCAACAAAAAAACGATTATTGTTAATGATGCGAAGGCTGCAACATTGGCGGAACAGGCTTATGGCAAACTGAAACACAGAAAAGATGCTTTGGTCATCCGTTTAGATTGGGGCATCTCTTTAGGAATTGTTGCCAATGGAGAGATCTATATGGGCAAGGACGGTTTTTCAGGAGAAATGGGACATATTAGTTTTGTAAATGAGGGTGAATTATGTTATTGTGGGAAGCGAGGATGTTTGGAGACCTTGGTATCTGGTACTGCCTTAGTCAATAAAGCAACTAAAGATATTGAGCTTGGTATTCCTACCCTAATCAACAGCAAATTTGGTGACAAGCCCTTAACCCCTGATCATATTATTCAGTCTGCCTTGGATGGCGATCAATATGCAATTCAATTAATTTCGGAGCTAGGGAGCAAATTAGGCCGTGCTATTTCCTTATTTATGCAGGTTTTTAATCCAGAGACCATTGTCCTTTCCGGCAGCTTCGCTAGATCTTCCATGCTGATGATCACACCCATTCAGCAACAGATCCAAACTTATTCCATGAGCAAAATATCATCAGGCTGCAGCTTGCAGGTTTCTACTATGGGACCAAACGGTCAATTGTATGCCTTGAGCAGGCATTTCGTAAACAGTTATTTTGAGGAAAGAATCGGGAAAAATTAATTTAAAATTACCTAAAGATTAATCTTTAGCAAATCGTTTTATTTATCGTGGAAATGCTTTTGGATTCAGGGCAATCTTAATACCTTTGCGTATAATTTCATGATATGAGTACACAGCTATCGAAGCATAGTTTCCTTTTAGGGATAACTTTGCTTTTGGTCTTCGGCTCCTGCAAGACCACTTATTACCAATCTGCTGTAACGAACAAACAAATGCTGGAAATCAACAATAAGGTTCCAGAAGATACAGCAATCCGTAATTATATTTTGCCATATAAGAATCAACTTGAAGATAAGATGAACGAGGTGTTGGGATATGCTCCTGAAGCTTTGATCAAAAACCGTAATCTTCCAGAATCTCAATTGAGTAATTTCTTCGCAGATGCTCTTTTGGCCATCGGTAGAAAAGTAGACCCTGAGGTTTCTTTTTCCTTGGCAACCAAAGATGGGATCCGTGCAGGAATAAAACAGGGTGATGTGACAGTGGGATCGATTTTCGAAGTAATGCCATTCGAAAATTATATCACTATTCTTGAACTAAAGGGCACAGACGTGCAGGTATTGGCAGATTTTATTGCTGAGACCAATGGTCAGCCTGTGGGAAATGTTGTGACGCAAATAAAAGACAAGAAATTGCTGAGTTTCAAGATTGGAGGTCAAGATATTGACCCCAATAAAACATATAAACTGGCTACATATGACTTCATCGCCAACGGCGGCGATTTGGTAAGAGGAATTGGCAATCCTATAAGTCGGGTTACGACTTCTGAACGTGTTCGTGAAGGTCTGATAGCATATGTACAGCAATTAACAAAAGAAGGTAAAAAAGTAGAAGCAAAATTAGATGGAAGAGTTAAAATCATTGAATAGAAGAAGCTTTATAAAGAGCTTGGCAGCGATTGGTGCTACGGCTACCCTTAGCTCCATTCCATTTACTGGATATAGCAAATCCAAAGAAGTAAAGATTACTTTTTTGCATACGAATGATGTCCATAGCAGGATCGAGCCCTACCCTATGGATGGTTCTAGACTTCAAGGTTTGGGAGGTGTGGCACGGCGAAGCACATTGATACAGAAAATAAGGTCTGAGGAAAAGAACGTTTTTGCTTTTTGATGCTGGCGACATGTTTCAAGGAACTCCATATTTCAATGTTTTTGATGGGCAGGTTGAACTCGAGCTCATGTCAAAACTAGGCTATGATGCAGGAACATTTGGAAACCATGAATTTGACAATGGATTGCCTGGTTTATTAAAACACTTTGACAAGGCTAATTTTCCATTTGTAACTTCTAACTATGATTTTACAGGTACTATTATGGAAGGCAAGACCAAGGATCACTTGATCTTTGAACGCGATGGTGTCAGAATTGGCGTTTTTGGAGTTGGTGTTGACCTAAATGGAATGGTAGACCCAAGAAGTTATCAAGGCGTAAAAATCACAGACCCTATAGAAACTGCTGCCAAGTATACCGAAAAGCTAAAGAAAGAACTAAAATGTGATTTAATCATCTGTCTTTCTCATATTGGTTATTCATATGACACGAACAAAGTATCAGATCTATTATTGGCGAAAAACTCCAGGAATATCGATCTAATTATTGGTGGGCATACCCACACATTCTTAGAAAAACCTACAGAGGTAAAAAACCTGGACAATGAAATAACACTTGTCAACCAAACTGGATTTTCTGGGGTTAACCTTGGAAGAATCGACTTTATCCTTGACAAAAAAAGAGGGACTAAAAAAAGCATTGCTACGACTTACCGCATTGACAATAGTTTAGATAAGGAAAAAATGCTAACGGCTTAAACCGAAAAATTTTAAGAGATATTGAAAGCACTATTACGACTTTATATTAATTCATATAAGGGATTATCACCTGCCGCTTGGCTATTGGCATTGGTTATGCTGATCAACCGTGCTGGTTCTATGGTAATTCCGTTTTTGGGGATTTATATGTCTTCAGAACTGGGTTTCAGCAAAACTCAGATTGGATTGGTATTGGGTTGTTTTGGTTTGGGATCGGTATGTGGATCATGGCTGGGAGGTTGGCTGACGGATAAATTCGGGAATTTTAAGGTTCAAACATGGAGTTTGATCATGGTTATTCCCTTATTTTTGGTTCTCCCACAATTTAGGACTTTTGAGGGATTGGCCATGATGATTTTCATTTTGACGCTTGTGGCGGATATATTCCGTCCTGCCAATTCTGTATCTGTTGCCCGATATGCAAAGCCTGAAAATATTACAAGAGCATATTCGTTAAGTCGGATGGCTGTGAACTTAGGGTTTTCGATTGGTCCTGCTTTGGGAGGTTTCTTGGCGAAATTTTCTTATAACTGGATCTTCTATGGTAACGCAATAGCTGCTGCATGCGCTGCGATAGTCTTTATTTATTTCTTCAGAAACAGGAAAGCCCGGACTGAAGTGGGTCAAATAAAACCTTCAGACCAACAGACTGACGACAAACCGGTAAGGAATGCCTATACAGATGGATTATTTATAGTTTTTAATGTGCTATGTTGTTTATTTTCCATGGCATTTTTCCAGTTGTTGAGCACACTTCCTCTTTATTACAAGGAAGTACATCTATTGCACTCCGATCAAATTGGATTATTATTGGGATTCAGTGGATTGGTTATTGTTTTATTTGAGATGGTGTTGGTTCATGTTGTTGAGCATCGGTTTTCTGTTCGGCAGATTATGCTTTGGGGCACAGCGATATCTGGAATGTCCTATCTGATGCTTACGGGCAACTTTGGCATCGCTTGGCTGTTTCTTGCTATGTTTTTCCTTTCCACGGGCGAGATGCTGACACTTCCCTTTACGGCAACCGTAGCAATCAGCAGAGCAAGCAGAAGCAATCAAGGCGCATATATGGGTTTTAATTCACTGGCATTTGCAGCGGCCAATATTTTCTCACCTTTCTTAGGTACATACACCGCTGAACATTATGGTTATAATACGCTATGGACGGCAGCCGGATTGATTCTAATATTATGCGGTATCGGTTTCTATTGGATTATTTCAAAAATGAAAACAGAAAATTAACCCACATTACGTTCGTAAGGAACTCTAGTTGCAATCGATCTACCTAAAGTAATTTCATCAACATATTCCAATTCACCCCCAAAGGCAATACCACGCGCAATGGTACTGATCTGAACATTGAATTCTTTCAGTTTTCTGTAGAGGTAAAAGATGGTTGTATCACCTTCCATAGTGGCGCTTAGGGCCAAAATCACTTCTTGGACCTGACCTGTACGAACCCGTTCTATTAACCCTTCAATTTTTAGGTCCGCTGGCCCAATTCCTTCCATTGGAGAAATCAATCCTCCTAATACATGATATACACCGCTATACTGATTGGTATTTTCGATGGCCATAACATCTCGGGTGTCCTCAACCACACAAATCAACCCTTTATCTCTTTTTATCGAAGCACAGATTTCACATTGTTCCAAATCTGAAATATTAAAGCAAGTACGGCAAAATTTGATATCACGCTTTAACCGATCCAAGGATTCTGTAAACCTGCTGACCTCCGCATCGGGTTGTTTCAAAAGATGCAATACCAATCGTAAAGCTGTCTTCTTGCCCACACCCGGAAGTTTACCGAATTCCTCTACTGCTTGCTCCAATAGTTTTGATGAAAAGTTCATTCTTCAAAATTACGAAAATAATGAGCAAAATAATACGCCAGAATTCTTTCGAATATCTGGCGCATCGGTTTATGAAACAAATCTATGTGTGCCTAAGTTAAAAATCGAGATAATCCCATTTTCCACGGTATACCCTCCCTTTGAGGTTGTTGGCAAATGGATTATCAAATACTTCTTTTTTTGGATCCCATTTTATAGGTTTCTGAATCTGGTACGCAATATTTGCGGCATTGCAGACTGTTGCTGTTCTATGCCCGATTTCTACATCGCAGATAGGCTTCGAACGTTTTTTGATGGCGTCCACAAAATCCTTATAATGATTCTCGGAGTAATATACTTTTCTGTCTTTTTCTGCTATTTCAAGTTTCGGAAGATTATCTTTATCAGATCTGAGGAACTCGCGTGACACTTCAATCTTACCTTCGGTACCCAAGAATTGAATTGCATTTCCAGCACCCCAGTTTTTATGGTGAACATTCACCCCATTCTTATAAGTGAAATATAGTCCTTCTTTGGCTTGAGGTATGTCAGGAGGCGTAAAAGACACTGGTCCTGAATGATCCATCCCTAATGCCCATTGTACAATATCAAACATATGAGCACCCCAATCTGTGATATAACCGCCACCAAAACCATGGTACAATCTCCACATAGCCCATTCTGGTGCTCCGATTGGCGGACAAAGTACTGGACTAAATCCCCTATATAAGGAAGGTCCTATCCAGAAGTCCCAATCAATATGTGCAGGTGTTGGCAATGAAGGTAGATCACACTCCTTTACCGGCTCACCAACGGATACATTTACTTCCTTAATGTCTCCTATATAACCATTGCGAATCAAATCGGCTGCTTGTCGGAAATTGTATTGCGAACGCTGCATGCTACCAGTCTGCAATACTCTTTTGTATTTTCTTACAGCATTGACCATGGCTCTTCCCTCGTCTATCGTCAAAGCCAACGGTTTTTCACAATAAATGTCCTTTCCAGCTTTTGCTGCATCGATAACATGCATGGCATGCCAATGGTCAGGCGAAGCAATTACAACCGCATCAATATCCTTTCTAGCCAAAAGATCCCGATAATTGCCGTATCCCTCCACTTGATGTCCTGATTTGGCAGCATTCAATTTATTGGCATCACCAATAAATTTGTTGAGTTTGGTACTGTCAACATCTGCAGCTGCGAGCACCATTGTTTCAGGCAATTTCATCAGTCCGTTCAATAAAGTCGGAACCTGCTTGCCCACACCGATATAACCCAGGTTTATCCTGTCACTTGGAGCCAGAAACCCATTTCCTCCAAGGACATGCCTTGGCAAGATGGTAATGGCAGCTGCACCTAATGCGGTTTTAGCAATAAAACTCCGTCTATTCATTTTCGGTTTATGAAATTTACAGCAGTAAATAGGTTTACGTTGTTTAAATTTATAAAAACAGTTTATTCTTTCAAAATTTTATTGAAAAAATTATTGAATTTTATGAAAATCACAACAATAAACATCCTTTCGATAATTTTAATTTAAAATCCTATATTACATCGAAAACAGCAGGAATATGACCTGCAAGCAATAAAATTAATTGAGCCGTATGGTTAAAGATGATAAAATCAGAAATTCATTTGCCAACAAAACTTGGCAAGAAATAAAAGTAAAGACTCCTGGCAGATTTTTAAGATCATGTCAGAATTTGTTGATGGCTTTGAGAAGTTAGCTAAGATTGGTCCCTGTGTTTCGATCTTTGGCTCTGCCAGGACACCCGATGAGCACAAATATTATGAGATGACTGTTGAGATTGCGAGGCTCCTAGCGGACCGCGGGTACGGTGTTATTTCAGGCGGTGGCCCAGGAATCATGGAAGCAGCAAATAAAGGTGCTTATAATGCCGGTGGGAAATCCGTAGGACTGAATATTGAATTACCATTTGAACAGTTCCATAACAAGTATATCGACAGAGATAAACTTTTGGAGTTCAACTATTTCTTCGTTCGAAAAGTAATGTTCATGAAATACTCCCAGGGATATATCGTCCTTCCAGGTGGTTTCGGGACTATGGACGAACTGTTTGAAGCAATTACACTAATCCAAACGGGTAAGATCGCCCGCTTCCCTATTGTATTGGTAGGTTCTGAATACTGGAACGGTCTTTTCGACTGGATCAAAAACACCATGCTCGGCAATAAATATATCAGCGAAGAAGATCTTAATCTCTATAGAATGGTCGACAGCGCCGAAGAAGCTACCGAACATATCTTTAGATTCTATGATAAGTATCTGTTGAAACCTAACTTTTAGCAGGATTGACAGAATTTACAGAATTAACAGAATTCAGCAGGATTGAGCAGGATTAACAGAATTAACAGGATTCAGCAGGATTGAGCAGGATTGAGCAGGATTGAGCAGGATTAACAGGATTGAACAGAATAAAAAGAATTTACTGAATTTACTGAATTATTGTATGGCAGCCGATGGCTGAGTATCATTGCCGTGATTGACCATAGCCGCCATTCAACTACAGAAAACGAAGCCGAAACAAGGAGTCGAACCCCAGGAAACGAAGCTCGGGGAACACTGTTAACCAACCGGTGGCTGAGCGGAGCCGAAGCCCAGGAAACGAAGCTCAGGGAACACTTTTAACCGGTGGCGGAGCGGAGTCGAAGCCCAGGAAACGAAGCCCACGGACCGAAGCTCAGGGAACACTGTTAACCAACCGGTGGCTGAGCGGAGCCGAAGCCCAGGAAACGAAGCCCAGGAAATGAAGCTCGGGGAACACTTTTAAACAACCGGTGGCTGAGCGGAGCCGAAGCCCAGGAAACGAAGCCTAAGGCCGAAGCTTATGGACCACCTTTAACCAATACTCACACCCGTGGCTGGTGTCCCCACCAGCCACTCAAAATATGCAAATGTCATTTTACCCTGTAGGGGTGCAACTATTATAGAAACGATCAAGCTGCTCCATCCAACCCTGTAGGGGTGTAACTATTATAGAAATGATTAATACCACGAAACGCAACCCTGTAGGGGTGCAACTATTATAAAAAAGGACATAAGGCGCCGTCCAACCCTGTAGGGGCGTAACTATTATAGCGGCAGGTGGGGACACCAGCCACGGCGTACGAACCCCATGGGGGTAAAATGCCATGGGCATGAAATCTTCCTTAAATGCCGTAGGCATGCCATATCTATAGATATGATTACCACCTCAAACACTAACGCCGTAGGTGTGGCATGTTTGTTAACCCCTGAGGGTGCAACTATTCTAGAAATGATTATACCACGAAACACAACCCTGTAAGGGTGAAACTATTATAGAAAAGGACATAAGGGGCCATCCAACCCTGTAGGGGTTACACCAACCACGGCATTGTGTAATAATGATACATATCTCAGTGGTCGCGTTGGTTTGTTAAAACCAATATATACCAATAATTTTAAGTAATATTTTATTATATGTTTATATGTTTAACACAATGGAAACTTTATTAATACAGATCAATAATAAAAAGGCATATGAAATTCTTAAAAATTTAGAAGAATTAAATGTTATTAAAGTATTGAATAAGGATATTTCTAAAAGATATTTCCAAAAAAAATATGCTGGAAAATTGCCTTCTGAATTAGCTGATAAACTTCATGAAGAAATAGAAAAAGGAAGAAAGGAATGGGAAAAACGAGGTACCTTATAGATTCAAATGCTATAATCGATTACCTTGCGAATAAAATACCTCCTAAAGGAATGCAATTCATGAATAATGTTTTGAATAACGCTCCCAGAATTTCAATAATATCAAAAATTGAAATTCTAAGTTTTAACACCTCTCCTCACTACTATAAAATTCTTACAAATTTTGTTGAAGAATTAACCCTAATCTATTTATCAGACGAAGTTGTTGATAAGTGTATTGAACTTCGAAAAAATCACAAAACAAACTACCGGATGCAATAATCGCCGCAACTTCAATTGTTCATAACTTAGATATTATTACCCGTAATAGATCTGATTTCAAAAATATCAATGGAATTAATTTAATTGATGCGCATGGAATATAATTTCTAACCATGGTCTAAATCTTCACTAACCACCGGACTCCAATTTTGATCTTTTTTGATTATGCGAATTATTGAAATATGCAACACCGATTGTTTTGTTTCACGCCTTAACACCCTTGAGCGGGCGATACTATTATAGAAAAGATCACTTTGCTCCAATCAACCCTGTAGGGCAATGTCATTAAGTTAAGAAAAAAAGAAGGCCATAAATCACGTAAATGTTTAATTTTGAATTCACTACTAAACAAATCTAAACAACCGCGTTTATGGCCGATGTAAAAATAGCACTTAAAATCGTTTCAGACCTAAAAAATTTTATTTCTATCTGTTTAACAGATCCTCTGCTGCTCAATCTTTTCAGGAATTCCAAAACCCATTTCACCCGGGACCGGAAGCTCAATTTCGAGAGATTGGTCTTGCTGATCGCCAAGATGTGCAAGCGGACCCTCTCTGTCGAACTGGAAGGTTTCTTTGGTGAGCTGGGCAAGAAGATCAGTTGCTCGGTGAGTGCCTTTTCCCAGCAGAGGAGCAAGCTGAGCCCCCTTTTCTTCCTGGTCTGGAACCGGGTGCTCTGCGAGAGCTTCCTGCGCCATGCACCGGGGGATACCAGGAGATGGATGGGCTATCGCCTGATCGCAGTTGACGGCTCCAACCTTGCCCTGGTGAACACGCCTTCCCTGCAGGCCAACTTTGGCGGCCAGAGCAACCAGAACTCGAGCTTCGTGCAGGCAAAGACCTTCTATCACTACGATGTGCTGAACGACCTGGTGACCCATGCCTGCATAGCCCCATACCGGACCAGCGAGCTGACCCTGGCCTCCCATTGGATCGAGGAACTGCCCGTGGACTCCATTGCCATCTATGACAGGTACTATTCAACGTTCAAGATGTTCGCGCTCCATAGCTGGCAGGAGAGCGAGCGCAAGTTCGTGATCAGGGCGAAGGATTCGCTAGAGTTTGTCAAGAGGTTCCTGAAGACGGGAAAGGTTTCCCAGGTCATCGAGCTTGCCCCAACCCAGGCCTCCATCAGCGGCCTGCGCCAGAGCGGGTTCGCCACGGACAGCTCAACAAGGATCCGCATACGCTTGGTCAGGGTAGAACTGCAGTCGACCACGGAGGTGATCGCGACCAACCTATGGCAGGAAGAGGGGTTTGAGAACGATATGTTCGGGGACCTGTACTTCAGGCGCTGGGGAGTGGAGACGAACATCTCCAAACTGAAGAATACCATGCAGATGGAATCCTTCAGCGGGCTGACGGTGGAATCCGTCGAGCAGGATTTCTATGCAACGGTGATGATGTCAAACCTGCATTCGATACTGATCAGGGATGCCCAGGTCCAGCTCGACCGCGATACGTCCACGAAAAAGTACCCCCAAAAGGTCAACGGGAACAAATCCTTCGGAAAATTAAAGGAAAACCTGATAGCCATCTTTTTCAAAAACAGGGAAAGGGAAATCCTCAGGGAGCTCACGGCCTATTTCCTCAAGGACACATTGCCCATTCGAAAGGGAAGATCATTCCCAAGGCAGCTTAAGACCTCGAATAAAAAGTGCAAGCACAGGACCTACACAAACTACAAACCGGCATGATAAAATCCTTAACTTAATGACATTGCCTGTAGGGGTGTAACTACTATAGAAATGATTATACAACGAAACACAACCCTGTAGGGGTGTAACTATTATAGAGGTAGGTGGGGATACCTGCTACGGCGTAAAACCCCATGGGGATAAAATGCCATGGGCATGCAATCTTCCTTAAATGCCATCGGCATGAAATATCTATAGAAATGAAAATCACCTCAAACACCAACGCCGTAGGTGTGGCTTGTTTGTTAAATTCCTGCTATAATAGTGACATCCCGATGGGATTGTGCTATTGTCGAAAATGAATTAACCCATCCAACCCTGTAGGGGTGGCACTATTATAGCGACAAAATAGTTTCCAGAGCTAAAGCTCTGGAATGACAAGTTCTTTTTTTTAAAGGGGGCGATTTTTGGGTCATTCCTTATCGCAAGATAAGGAGACTGTTTTTGTGAATTAGACATAAGACATTTCAAGGCGATAATCAGTGTAGACGGTAACTACGATGTTAGGCATTAATAATCTTGCAACACTTATATATTTCACCACCGTGGTAGGTGTCTCCACCTGCCCCATAATGGATTCCTATAGCATTTAATCCCCTACTACCCTGTAGGGGTGCAACTATTATAGAGATCAAATTTTAAACCTAGTTAACGCGGTTATTAAGTTTATATTAATTTTTTATTAATTTTTAATATCATGTAGCGTTACAACAACTAAATTCGTAACGGTTAAGTATATTAACAACAACTGATTATGAAAAAGATTTATTTAATTCTTGCAGCATTCGTTCTGAATTCTTGCAGCAAGGAAGATGTTGGTCCTATGGGGTTCTATCATGGGCAAAAAATTGAGGTATTTTTAGACCACAAATATCTCGCTAAGGGTGACGAACCATTATTATGGCCTAGCAAACGTAAGCTGGAATATGGTCTACAGGGATTTATGGAAAGACAACCAGGTTATTATTATGTGGTCAAAGCGGAGGTAAATTTAAACAAAGGCCAACCTTTAAAGTATGATGGATCTGCTTATTGGTTGGATTTCAAAGGTATTAAATCCAAAAAGAAGTATACTGGCCAAGAACCTTTTCAGATAGAGTTAATCCAATCAGTTGATTGGGCCGGTCCGCAAATTTTGTTGCGAAAAGAAAGTCAAAAATATATCTTTTCCAGCGAAATTGAACTAACATATAATGATAATTCTATGAAAGATAAATTTGAGGAATTTTTGAAACATCAGGCAGAAATGGATGAAATAGCAAAACAACAAATAGAACAACTCAAAGATTTAAATGGCAATATATCACGCTTACAGTAACTCACGACGAGAATAATTTTGGAAAAGGCTTTAAGGTTTCTGAGATCTCAACAAAACTGTGGTAATATACCCTTCTAGATTCTTCTGATTTAAGATCATAAAAAAATCCCTCGCGAAATGCGAGGGATTAATATTTAGAATAAGGTTAAATCTTAGTTAAAGATATAACGAACACCTAATTGAGCTGACCATCTTGAAGGAATATCAGACACGAAATAAGGAGTGTTTTTCATTCAAATTACCCAATTTGTATTGAGGGATATTTGTGTTTTGTTGGAAACTATCGAAGTTAATTGGTCTAAATGAGTTATCCCAGAAACTTCCACCACCGCTATATTGCTCACCCCATTTTTTGTTGATCAACGCACCTACGTTCATAACATCTAATGAGATTTGAATTTTGTTTTTGGTGTTACCAATGTTTGTGAAAACATCTTGTAAAATTCTGAAGTCAAATCTATGTGAAAAAGGTGCTTTGTCACCATTTCTTTCAGCATATTGTCCTCTTCTATTTTTCAAGTAAGGATTTGCTTCAATAAATTCGTTAAATGCATTCCATTGTTGTTCTGGAGTAACATCTCCATTTTGAACAAATTTAATTTCAGATGCATCTCTTGGAATATACATTAATGAATATTGGTCACTTGAACTACCTGCTGTATATCTTCCTGGGTCACCTGCAATAAGGTAAGAGAATCTAGCACCAGATTGTCCTGTATAAACTAAAGATAGAGTTGTTCCTAAATGGTTCAAATATTCTTTAGAATAAGAAACGTATCCAATCACTCTACTACCAGTGCTGAATGGGTTATGTCCTAAAGTTACATTGTTTGATCCATTCACAGTTGCCGTTCTGAAGAAATTTGATTGATTCTGAGATGAAGAACCTGAGAATAAATCTTTAGCTTCAGTATAAGTATAAGCTAATGAACCGAAGAATCCATTGTTAAATGATTTTGACAATTGAGCAGTTGCTGACCAAGAGTATCCTTTGTTTACATTATCAATATAAACTACTTGAGTATAGTTTGGAAGAACTTTTGCATCTTTCGATGGCGCATACAATAATCTATTGTCAGCACCTTCTAATTGTCCGATAGGATCTTTTTGGTTTAGATCTCTAAAGCGGAATGAGCTTAAGTTTTTAGAGTACATGAATTCAGCAGTACCCATTACACCCCAAGGCAATTGGTAATCAACTCCTAACGAAGTTCTTGCGATTTGCGGTAATCTTAAGTTTTTGTCCAATACAGAGATATTTCCTGAAGGCTTAACTTCTCCTGGATTTTTTGGTTGACCATTAGGGTCAGCAATAAAATCAATGTTTGGAGCACCAGCACCAGCATTAAGCTGATTTCCACCCAATAAAGCACCACTTTGAGTATATGCACCTGCAGACCAAACGAATGGGAAACGAGAAGTAAAGATACCAACACCACCACGTAAGATAAGTGAACGGTCGCTCTTAACATCCCAGTTAAATCCTAACCTAGGTGACCACATAAAGGTAGCTTTAGGCATTCTGTTTGTCATTACATCATATCTTTGAGCAATGATTGAGTTGTTGAAATCTTGGTTTTCAAGAGGATCAGTTAAATAAATAGGAATATCAACACGAAGACCACCTGTTAATTTCAAGTTGCTGAACATTTGATATTCATCCTGAACATAAAACCCTAATTGCATTGCTGAGAAATCAGCTCCTTGTTTAGGATCATCAGTATTACTGTAATTATATTGGAAACTTGCTGCTTTTCCTCTTTCAAAGTTTTCAATCGCTGTATACGGTTGACCAGTAGCTGGATTAATATCTGAAGCAGGTGAATTACGGAAAGTATAGTTACCAAATGCACTACCAATAAAACCATTGTACATTTTGTAGAACTCATTATGAGTACCAAAAGTCAATGTATGGTTACCTTTATATAAAGTTAAGTTATCAGTAAGTGTTAATACTTGTTGATCCAATTGGTTAACAGTTGAGAAAGGTTCAGCACCTAAACTGATATTTGTACTTGATCCCAAATCAATAAATACACGTGGGAACGGATTACCTGGAGTAGTTCTCGGTTCAGTAACATTTGTATAACCAACAACTAGGTTGTTTGATAACACATTTGAAAATCTACTGTTTAACTCAAGGACTGCCGATTGAGTAGTACTTTTTCTTAATACTGCTCCATTTTCAAAAGTAATTGAGTTTTGAGAACGACCTAAATCAGTTGCAGATCCATTAACATAGCTATATCTCGCAGTTAATTTATGCTTTTCGTTGATGTTGAAGTCAAATCTAGTAAAGATCTTGTCAGATTTATTGTTTGCTTCTTGGCCCATAAAACTACCAGGATTATACCCTAATTGATTAGCTTTATCAGCAACTCTTTGCAATTGTTCAACTGTAAAATTTGATCCATCAGATCCTGGAGCAAATCCAAGTGGCGTATTATTATCTGTTCTCTCATAGTTTACAAAGAAGAACAACTTATCTTTAATGATTGGACCACCTACTCTAACACCATATTGACGTTCACTGAAATCTACTAATTTAGTTCTTTCTTGATCGTCTTTAAGAAGTCCGAAAGGAGTTTTACCTGTTAAGTTTTGATTTCTTGTAAAGTAATACGCTGATCCTTGCACAAGGTTAGTACCTGAACGAGTTACAGCAGATATACCACCACCAGCGAATCCACCAGCTCTTACATCAAAAGGAGCAATTTGGACAGTCATTTCTTCAATAGCATCTAATGAAATCGGAGATACACCTGTACTCGAACCATTTGTACCAGCACTGCTTAGACCAAATACGTCATTACTTACAGCACCATCGATTGTCAACTGGTTGAAACGGTTGTTCATACCACCAATTGATAATGCATCACCTTTTACATCTGCTTGAGGCGTTAATCTTGTAAAGTCAGTTAGACTTCTAGAGATAGTTGGTAAGTTTTGGATTGTTCTGTTCGAAATACTAGTTGAAGCACCAGTTTTTAAACTTTGGCCTTTTTTAACGCCAGTAACTGTAATTTCATCAATTAAATTTGAACTATCACCAAATACAGGATTCAATTCAAATGAACGACCTAGTTGTAAAAAAACATTTTCATAAACAACTGGCTCTTGACCAACATAAGTCACCTCGATACGATAAGGTCCACCAACACGCATACCTGCCAAACTAAAACGACCAGTTTCATTGGATGAACTTGTGTAAACTGTTCCTGAAGGAGTGTGGATAGCTTTAATTGTTGCGCCGGTAGTTTTTTCACCATTGGTTTGGGTTACTACTCCGGACATACTACTTGTGGTTACCTGCGCTTGGATAGTTCCATAACTTGCAAGTACCAGAGCAAAGAAAAGTAAAGATTTCTTCATACGGTTTGTTATTAATTCTGAACAAAAGTAAAAAGACATATTGATTTTCAGAGTTACTTAACATAAACTTAATATACTCACAACCACGTTTTTGCATTTATTTGTCCTATTCGAGTAAGCGTTTTTTTAAAAGTTGAATAGTTTTATAAACAACTACCTTAGTTGATTGAAAATATTGCAATGAAACCGATTGAAATTTGATAGTTTAACAAATTTTAACATTTTTCAAAATGTGGAAAAGTTTTTTCCTTTTGCTGTGGATTTAACAGTTTCCGTGACAACTATGTAAGGGCAATTGCAAGAAATTAGGGTGTTAACATGGAAGTTTAATTCCTAATTTCATTGAATTTAGAGTTGTGTTGGATGAAGATTGGTGGTTGGTGGGGACACCAACCACGGCGTGAATGGTCTGACTTGTGCCAAAGCCTGCCCTTCGGCTCCGCTCAGGGACCGGTTTTGGAATACTGAGAAGGTTGGTGTGGACACCAACCACGGCTCAATTAGTCCAGGTAAGCGTAGGTAATTCCGTCTCCGCCTCTATCGGCATGCTCGTCTTCAAAGCGACTTACATGATTGTATTTTCTAAGGTAATCACGGATAAACTTTCGGAGGATTCCATCACCTTTACCATGAACGATCTTTAGAGATGGATACCCTATCATAACTGCACGATCGAGGATCTGCTCTATTTTTCCTAGGGCATCTTCCGTTCTCATTCCTCGCACATCTACCTCCGGACTGAAATCAGCAACACTGCCAGATGAAACTGATTTGAACCTCTTGGCAGCATTTGATTTCTCCTTGCCCCTAAGTTTTTTCAACTTTGTTTTTCTTGACAACGGTCCTCAAATCACCAAGAGCTAGAATTAAGTTATTCTTAGCAATTTCGATTACTTGGGCTTCATTTCCAGTGTCTATGATCTTCACCCAATCCCCTACTTCTACTTCAGCATTTTCTGCTGCTACTATTGTAGGTTTCTTAACTTCTTTAACTTGTTTTTCCTTTAGATTTTCAGAAGCTTGCTGCAATCCAGCCCTCAGTTTTTTAGTTTCTTCTTTATCTGCTTGCTTAGTTTTGATCTCAGCAATGGTGTTCTCAACCAGCTTATTGGCATTCTTGATGATCAGCCTTGCTTCTTCCTTGGCATCTTTGAGCAATTGTCTCTTATTTTCTTCCAAGTAGGTCTTCAGTTCGTTGAGTTTGGACTGTTGTCCCAATATTTCTTTTTCACGTAGGTTGATGGCAACCTTGGTATCATAAACTTCTTTTTTCTCACGCTCCAGATCAACCAACAGTGTATCTACTTTTTTCTGTTGCACACCTATCTTTTGTTTAGCAAGATGGATAACCTCTTTAGGTAAACCAATGTTTTGGGCAATCTCGAAAGCATAGGAACTACCTGGTTTTCCTGTCTGTAAGATATAGAGAGGTTTCATTGCTTCATTGTCGAAGAGCATGGAGGCATTTTCTATTCCTTCAGTGTTACTGGCAAATACCTTTAGATTCGAATAGTGAGTTGTAATGACTCCTCGGATTTTCTTTTTGTTGAGCACTTCCAATACAGCCTCAGCAATTGGTCCACCAAATTGGGGATCTGTACCTGTACCGAACTCATCAATTAGCACCATGGTCCTGGCATTAGCAAATTGTGTAAAGTGCTTCATTTTTGACAAATGGGCGCTATATGTACTCAAATCGCTATCAATTGATTGATCATCACAATATCAGCGAAAAATTGCTTGAATACTCCCAATTTAGAAGTCGGTTCACATGGAATCAGCAGTCCAGATTGAAACATCAACTGCAGAGACCTACCGTTTTCATACAGACCGATTTTCCACCGGCATTCGGTCCTGATACCAACAATACACGATCAATATCGTCTATTTTGAGGTTCAATGGGACAACGGAATGATGACCTTCTTGTTTGGAAGCCAGATATAACAATGGATGTTTTGCATTTACCAGAAACACTTCTGCTTCTTTGGAAAGTTCTGGCATCTGAGCATCGATGTCCAAAGCAAAAAGAGCTTTTGCCCTCACAAAGTCCAATTTGGTTAACATGCCATGATAGGCAAACAATAAAGGGACGTGCGGGCGTATCTCTGTAGTCAAGGCAGTTAGAATTCTGACAATTTCTCTTCTTCTTTCAAATTCCAGGTCCCTGACTTTATTGTTTAAATGGAATACTTCTTCGGGTTCAATATAAGCTGTTTGTCCTGTCGCTGATTCATCGTGTATCAAACCCTTGACTTTTCTTTTGTTTTCAGCCAGGATTGGGATACCATAACCTTCCATCTCTTATAGTTAGGCTTCCATCAGCTGTCCAGCCATTCTGCTGGGCTTGCTTATAAACAGTATCTAATCTTTTTCTGGCCTCTTTGTTCTGCTTTTGAAATCTGTGAGGTAATCTCCAGCAACAATTTTGAGGCATTGTCTTTTATTTTTTCCTCTTTCATCAATAATCTGTTCGATGCTTCGGAGAATATTTTTTTTTAATTGGCAGATGTTCAAACAATAGCTCAAGGTTTGGATATTGTTGAGCACGATCGTTGAAATACCGTATAATAGCGTAAACGGTCCTTAAAGAAAGCAATACTCTATGGAATTCCTCTTCTAATAGAAAGGAGCCTTCCACTTTTGCTTTCTCAATGATTGCTTTTATGGGGTAAAATGGTCAACAGGAAGAGGCGCATCATGAACCAACAGATCTTTGAATTCATTTGCTTGGCGCAAGAAACGGTCGATCAAATCCAGTTTTACTTGCGGTTGGATTTTGTCCACTAATTCCTTTCCTGGCTCACTGAGACATTTTGCCTTGATCAGTTCTTTTATTTCGGTAAACCCTAACTTTTCTACTGCGTTCTGTGGATAAATCATTTCTTATTGTACAACTGCGGGTCTTTCTCTCGGTCTTCTTAACGGTTTTAATTTTTGATTCCGCGGATTAAATGGTACTGTATCTATTTTTTCCAGTGGAGTTAACTCATTTGGATTTGGTAGAGGTTGTAACGTATCAGGTACTGTTTCTAGATTCGGTTGCTGAATTGTCGGCACCGGACTGTCGCCAATAGTTTCAGACCCTCTTTTTTTCAAAAATATTCTTTTCCCAAAATGGCATTAAACCAACAGGTTGGTAAAATCTACGAGTTCGTTCTGCTATTGTCAGTTCTGACGTATCTGCCTTCGCATTCATGATCATGTTGGTCATGATGGAGGCATTGTTTTGCAGTTGAGTCACTCTTCGAATACTATCTTGAGAGATCGCATTTTGCAAGGAATCAGTACTATAGAAATTACGTTCTTTCTTTTCTAAACTTTTAACTACTTGGTCGTATGTTTTTTACCGTTAACTTTGGATCTCCAAAATAAAAGTTGACATTCTTGTTAAAGGATGTTGAATCGAGTCCATATTTTGCAAATAGCTCTTCATATAAAGGGTCAATAACCTTTTTGGCACTATCTACAGGGATGTTTGAGATATATCCATCGAGGATATGGACGTCTGTCATTAACTCTACCATATCATCTTGAGGTAAATCCCTTCTGGAACCTTCTTTTTTGCAAGAAATGCTTATAAAAAACAACGGAAGTAATCCAAGTATTAATCGATGCATTTTGTAAATTTGTACAAAAATACAGAAAAGCTTGCACATAGCTTTCTTAAATTCATCAATGCGAACCCTTTTCATCATGAATATAGCTAATAATATTACAGAATTACAAAAAGAACTAAGCCCAATTGGCGTTACATTGGTTGCCATCTCAAAAAACTAAGCCTAACGAGGACATTATGGAAGCTTATGAGGCAGGTCAGAGAATATTTTGGTGAAAACCAAGTTCAAGACCTCGTTGCCAAATATGAAGAACTTCCTAAAGATATAGAATGGCACTTGGTTGGACACCTTCAAACCAACAAAGTAAAATACATAGCACCCTTTGTGAGCCTTATCCATTCTGTAGATTCATTGAAAGTATTAACCGAGATCAATAAGCATGCTTTGAAGAATGATCGAACAATAGACTGTTTATTGCAGATTTTTATTGCTGATGAAGACACAAAATTTGGGCTTGACCATGCTGAAGCTATAGAATTGTTGCGCAGTGAGGAGTATGAATCCCTTAAGAATATTAGGATCAGAGGATTGATGGGCATTGCCAGCAATACGGAAAATGAAAAAATCATAAAAGAAGAATTTTACGAATTGAAAATGCTTTTTGATGGCATAAAAACGACGTATTTCCGTAAAGACGAAAATTTTAATATCTTGTCTATGGGTATGTCCTCGGACTATAAGATTGCCATCGAACAGGGTAGTAATATGGTACGATTGGGCAGTACAATTTTTGGAAAAAGAGTCATCAAACATTATAAAGCACAATAATGAGTTTAACCATTCGCGATGCTGTTCTTGAAGATTGTCCAAGATTAATGGAATTGATCCGAGAATTGGCATCATTTGAAAAGGCCCCACAGGAAGTGACCGTCAGCATGGAGGAATTTGAAGATGCGGGCTTCGGAAGCAACCCTGTTTGGTGGGCTTTTGTAGCAGAATATAATGGCCATATTGTTGCCATGTCCTTATACTATATTCGTTATTCAACTTGGAAAGGACGCCGGCTTTATTTAGAGGACATCATCGTTACAGAAGAAATGCGTGGAATGGGAATTGGAAAAGAACTTCTTGACCATACCATAAACTATGCTAAAGAAAATGGTTTTTCTGGAATGATGTGGCAAGTATTGGATTGGAATAAACCTGCCATAGACTTTTACAAGAAATACGACACGAAATTAGATGAGGAGTGGATAAATGTTAGTATCGATTTTTAAAACAACGAAAATATTATTCTTAGGGACGATCCTTTTAATTGGCACTGCAAGTTCATGCCAAAGTAATAAAACTGATGGTTCCAAAACCCATAAACAAAACATCAGTCCAAGGACGGATTCTTTATCCTACAGGGATACCTCCATTATGCAAATCAGCCCATATTTTGCTGAAAATGATGGAAATGCAGATACGACATATGCTAAAATTACTTATCCAATCTTTTCAGACAGCGCCATGAACAACATTGTTAAGGCCAACATCCTATTGGATGGAGAGCCTTCAATTGAAGTTTATCTTGGGAATTTTATAGAAAGCTATGGGAATTTTATTGAAGAAAATAATGTTAAGTATAATCTAGCTTGGGATAAAGAAACTATTGTAAGAGTAGAATTGAACAGCCAAGATCTCATTATGCTGAACAGTTCCACCTATGAGTTTTCTGGTGGTGCCCATGGCAATTCATTTACCATTTGGAGTGTTTACGATGTTCATAATTATGAAAAATTAGAACTGAATACGTTTATTTCTGAGAATAAGATGAAAGAATTTACTAAAATTGCAGAAAGATTCTTTCGTAGAGAAGAAGGTCTAACAGATACGGCCAGTTTGGAGGGTGAATATTTCTTCGAGAATGACGAATTTGCATTAGCTGCTAACTATGGTATTTCTAAGGAAGGTATTATATTCTACTATAATTCTTATGAGATCAAGCCATATGCTGCGGGACCTACTTATCTTAGCATTCCTTATGAAGACATTCAGGATTGCATGACCCAAACTGGAAAGAATTACATAAAAAAATTAAAAGAGTATTATAATTCAATTCAGTAGCATAAATGCAGGTTTTTAAATTTGGCGGTGCCTCCGTTAAAAGTGCAGAGAATATTAAAAATGTAGTTTCTATCGTTGAAAAACACCGAGATTCATCATTATTGATCGTTGTATCAGCCATAGGAAAGACAACGGATAAATTAGTCAGAATAACTGAAAGTTATTTGAAGCAAGACGGGGAATGTTTTGCACTATTGGACCAATTAAAACAGGAACATTTTAATATTTTGAATGAATTATTTCCTGCCCCTACTCATCCTGTTTATGATGATATTGCGAACACTTTTGTAGAAATCGAATGGATTCTTGAGGAAGAACCTCAAGATGATTATGATTATTTATACGACCAGATTGTATCTGTAGGCGAACTTCTTTCGACCAAGATTGTTGCTGCCTACTCTTCTTACCAAGGCGTACCGACACAATGGGTCGATGCAAGGGACTTTATTCTTACAGATAATACTTACCGTGAGGGAAAGGTAGACTGGGAAAAAACCGAGGACAAAATAAGAAAGGATTTACCTACTATATTGGATGATTATGTTGTAGTTACCCAAGGATTTATAGGGTCTACTTCGGAGAATTTTACGACAACTTTAGGTCGTGAGGGTTCTGACTATTCAGCCGCCATTTTTGCAGCAAGCTTAAACGCAGAGAATATCACTATTTGGAAGGATGTTCCTGGTGTATTGAATGCGGATCCTAAATGGTTCGATCAAACCGAACTGATTCCCGAATTATCATATACAGATGCCATAGAATTAACTTATTATGGTGCAACTGTTATTCATCCAAAAACCATCAAACCCCTTCAGAACAAAAAGATTACCCTGAATGTTCGTTCATTCATTAATCCTGAAGAACCGGGTACACAGATTAAAACAACGAACCAAACATTACCTGTACCGTCCTTTATTTTTAAGGTAAATCAAGTATTCATCAATATACAACCGCGTGACTTTTCGTTTATCGTTGAGGACAACTTGAGTCATATTTTTGATTCATTTCACCAAAACAGAATCAAAATCAACATGATGCACAATTCAGCGATCAGTTTTTCTGTTGCAGTTGATGATACAGGAGAAAATGTACTGAATTTGTTGGAACAACTCAACAAAAGATACAAGGTTTCTGTTGCTGCGGGTCTTGAATTGATTACGATTCGCTATTATAATCAACAAACAATTGACAGGGTATTGGTAAATAAGGAAATTATTCGCGAACTTAAGGATAGTTACACTTGCCAAATGCTTGTGAAAAACAAAGATGAATAGATTCATATTAGAGAAGGAAGTCCAACAATTCATTAAGGCTAACCGTGAGAGATCGCCGACGGAGATCGCCTTGAAGAAAAGCCCTTTTTTCCAATGTGAGCTCAGCAGAATTAGCCTCCCAAATCGATGGCTGGCAGCGCAGTGTCAAAAAATTACCTACCTGGGCATACAGTGAAGGCATTTATTATCCTGATAAAATCAATTTGGAGCAGTGTTCTTCGGAACATACCGCCCTCATCAAGCAAACTCTAATTTCAAAAGGCAGCCGTGTCATTGATCTTACAGGCGGGTTTTCAGTGGACAGCTGCTACCTAGCTCAAGAGGCAGATGAAGTTATACATTGTGAACTTAACGAGAAGCTATCTGAGATCGTTGCCTATAATGCAACAATCCTACGTGTACCTAATTTGATTTGTAAAGCAACCGATGGTATTAAATTTTTGGAGGAAAGCGAAGATAACTCTTTTGACTATATCTATGTCGATCCATCACGTCGCATAAACCAAGGCAAAGTTTTTCTATTGGAGGATTGTGAGCCAAATATCGTTGCAAACCAAGATCTATTTTTTCAGGAAGGGAAAATATGTAATCAGTAAACTTTCTCCCCTGTTGGACATCAGTACGGCATTATCATCATTAAAACACGTAAAATTTGTTTATGTAATTAGCTTAGACAATGACTGCAAGGAATTGTTGTTCATTCAAGAAAGAGGGTATCTCGGAGAAACCAAAATCTTGGCTATTCGACTATTTGCGGACCAGCTGCAAAGTTTTGAATTCACTTATAATGAGGAACGAGCAACGCTGAGCCGTTTCTCCTTGCCGAAACACTATCTCTATGATCCCGATGTAGCGATAAATAAAGCAGGAGCTTTTAAAAGTATTGGTAAGGCATTTGGGTTAGGTAAGATCCATCAGCATGCGCATCTATATTCTTCAGACACTTTGTATCCAGAATTTCCGGGGAGAATTTTTGAAATTAAACAGGTCCTTCCCTACTCTGTTCTTAAAAAGAACAATCCTTTTTCCCAAGCAAACATTGCAATTCGGAATTTTCCTGAAAAAGTCGATGTAATTCGTAAAAAACACAAGATCAAAGACGGTGGCAAAACATATCTTTTCTTTACCACCGATGTGAATAATCAATTGATTGTGATTGAATGCAATAGAATCTTTTAACTCGGTCCTATTACTTTTTATATTCACTTAATCCAAGTCGCTGTGCATTAGTGTTCCCAGGTTGCGCGATATAATCTGGAAGTTTGGGATTTTTAGGTTCATTATCAGGTCTGCAGTCATCACCTCTCAATTTACAAATTGAATAAAAAAAGAAGTCACCGACCATTTTGAAATGATTCTTCAACCATTCACTTTGGCCTTTCTTGTCAATAGGGTTTAAAGAAACCTCCATCGCCTTTTGAATGGTTTCATTTACATAACTGTCTTTGATATATTTATTTAAATCTTGGGGTGGGTTTTGATCCATATTAAAGTCATCATGGATATTCTTTAAGTCATCATAACGGCCTTTCCATTTTTTGATATCGTTGTAGGCATTTTGCAATTGGTCGAGAGACAGATTTGTATTGTCTTTAAGCATTTGGTCAAGATTAAAATCTTTTGCACCTTGCAGCGCGTCATTTACGAATTCCATTCCAAAATCAATGTATTTTCCTCCTTCAACATGCACTGTTTGTGTTGGTTGACCTGGACCTTCAACGGTATAACTTTCTATTTGTTGGACATTTGCGGAATAATCACCAAGCTGAACCGGGGTTCCACTATCCTTATAATTTACGGTTAATTTATATCCATCATTCGTATAGGTTGAAATTCTGCTTTGGCTATCATAAGAAACATCTGCATAACTAGGTCGGTACAATGTTACGTCCGAAGTGGAATACGATTGTGGATCGACTTTTATAAAATAGCCTGAATTCAGATATGACCATTTGCCTTCATCAATTGTTATACTACCTACGCCTATTGGTGGCGCTCCGACTTTGACAGCAATATCCTCCAATTTATCAAAGCTCATTTGAGCAGACTGCATCTCTTGCCTTAGCGATTGATAGGTATTCATCAATCGCTGTACTTCAGAGGGAAGATTACTTTCTACCATCTCCTTTACATTAATTTCCATCAATGCAATATCTTTTAATGAAAGTAATGGTTTTACTCTTGCTTGAAAATCTGTTGGATATGATGAGAATTTATTACCGGCTTCAATTCCCCAAATTAAGGTTTGCACATCAGATTGACTGATATTGGGATTGTCGGTAGATTTTTCTAAAATGGATATTATAAGATTCTTTTGGGTACCTTCGAAATTTGCCAATTGATATCCAGAGCCTCTTGATGGTCCGTAAGTTCCAGCATGTAGGCAATAGGACCTCAGGGTAGTTTTATAATAGCCGGGTTTCAGGTCAAAGGTTGACAGGGTATCTGGAGTTCTTGCCTTCAACTGATCATCCATCCAATAAAATCCTGCTAAAGTATCTTTCAGCGAGGTTGACACTGCCTTCCCTGGCGCCCATGAAAGTGATTTTGAAAGGCTCTTAGCACCTTTTTTTACTTTATTAAAAAGTCCATCCAGATCCTGAGCGGAAGCCGAACTTGAAGATATGGTTAATACCAGAAGGATTGTAGTTAGTCTTTTGATCATAAGGTAAGTGATTTGACAGAACTAAAATAAACAATTTAACCAAGCTATAGATGGTTGGGTTTTTAAATTCTTGTCCCTTTCTTCTTGAAATTTAAGAAATACCGGATTGGCTAATAATTCCTTCTGAATCTCCTCATCTTGATACTCGGAGAAGTGAATAAATTTATTGGTATCTTTTTCTTGAAATACGGAATATCTGAATCTTGACTGATCCAATTCGTTAAATGCCATTAAGAAGGCAGTTATTCTCTCCTTATTTTGAGAAATATAATTCTCTTGAACCTCGTATTCTACTTTTACTGCAAACATAATTTGTTTTTAATTTTTGTTTATACCCATTCTCCTGGCTTATTTGAATCTATCCACCAAGGAAATCCCTTAATCCCCTTTTCTTTCAACCGTTCGATTATTTGAGCTGTATGATGTTGAATATGTCTTATTGTGTTTAGATGGAGTTCAAATCGAGTATATGGATACCATTCAAATCCCGATGGGCTATCTAAAGGAAGTTCTTTAACTTGTCTTTCTAGGTTTTCTTCTATTTCCGAGATAAATTCCAATAATTCTGATTTACTGTTTTGACCTATCACTTCTACTTCGGCATTTTCCCATTCTTGATCTCCTCCAAGACTCTCCGCTCCTGCAATTGCTTTTTCAAAAGGCTTGTAAACGTCATGACTTCCGCCTAAATATAATCTAGCACTCCAGATCGTATGATAAATCAATTGCCAATTTGGATTGTGATATTCATTAGTATTCCATTGATCAGATGGAACTTTTTCAACAACATCTCTGAGCATACCTAAGGCTGCATGATATTGAGAAATTAGTACTTCATAGATTTTTGAATTTTCCATAGTCGTGTTTTATAATGTTGATTAAGCTGTGATTGGTGGTGACATCTACCACATCATTATTTAAAACTACAACAATTAATGACAGGTGTTTGTCAGCAGTCTGTTTATAAATAATCCAATAAGCTATTTTGCTAGCTGGTGGGGACACCAGCCAGGGCGTTTAATGACAGGTATATGTCAGCAGTGAAATCAGCCAAGGCAGAAACACGAGTCAGTCTAAGGCACAAGTCAGGCCACTCAGCAATCCAACGCGCTAAGACTTGCGCTAGCTGTACTGAAGATGGCTGGTGGGGACACCAGCCAAGGCAGAAACACGAGTCAGTCTAAGGCACAAGTCAGGCCACTCAGCAATCCAACGCTCTAAGACTTGCGCTAGCTGTACTGAAGATGGCTGGTGGGGACACCAGCCAAGGCAAAAACACGAGTCGGTCTAAGGAACAAGTCAGGCCACCCAGCAATCCAACGCGCTAAGACTTGCGCTAGCATAGAAACACAAGTCGGAGACTTGCGCTAGCAAGAGCTTGTAGGGCTTTTTTAACATATGTAAAAACATTTGTTATTAATAATGCGGAATTTTGCAAAATCAAAACTAATTATCAATTAGTTATATATAAAAAGGTGAGGTAAATAAATGAATAATATTTTAACAAAAAACACAATAATTCGATTAATTCTAATTTGGTTAGTGGTCTTTTTATTTATGTTTTTTGGTAAAAGTATTGAGGGGATGTACAGCAATGATTTTGCTGCGATTGGCATTTTTTTATTGGTATTGCTGACGATTATCGTTGCGGCATTTGGTGTTGTTAAGGAGGCAGATGAATTGGCGCATAAGTTAGGTGAGCCCTATGGGACCCTGATATTGACGTTATCCATTGTTTCTATTGAGGTTATTTTGATTGCAGCCATGATGTTTGGACCTGAAGAAAACCCAACCATTGGAAAGGATTCAATCTTCTCGGTCATGATGATCATTATGAACTTGGTTTTGGGGTTGTGTATCCTTCTGGGCGGAATAAAGCATGGCGAGCAAGAATATAATGCTCAGGGGACATTGACTTATCTATCTATGATCATTATGTTGGGCGGCATTTCGATGATGTTGCCCAATTACATTACAGGACAGGGAAATGGTGAGTTTACAGCTATCCAAGCGAGTATAATCTCAGGTTTAGTAATTGTGCTGTATGCTTTGTTCTTATATTTTCAAGTCATAGGATATAAACATCTTTATGTTCAGCCGGCTCCAGGGAATATGGAAATCCTCTATAAAGATAGGAATAAGGCGACAGTGATGGATGAGCCTCAAGAAGGACCAATCAGTATGAAGGAAGTAGTTTTAAAGACATTATTGCTTTTAGCTATGATTTTACCGATTGTGTTATTGTCCCATAACTTGGCAGTCCTGGTTGATCATGGCATTAAGGCAATGAGCTTGCCACCATTATTGGGGGGAGTCCTGATTGCGATTATAGTATTTACCCCTGAGTCAATGACTGCAGTGAAGGCAGCAATGAACAATGAATTCCAGCGCGCGATCAATCTCTGTCATGGAGCTTTTGTATCGACGGTTGGATTGACGGTTCCGGCAGTATTGATTATTGGATTAATAGCGAATAAAACAGTTCGATTTGGATTGTCATCGACAGAAACGATCCTTTTCGTAATTACATTGATATTGAGCATGCTATCATTTTCGGGGAAAAGAACCGCTCCGATTGTAGGAATAATGCACTTGGTATTATTCGTAGTGTTTGTCATGCTAATCTTTAATCCCTAATTCTAGGGCAGGAAGATATGAAACAACTATTAAGTAGAACTGGGTAAATTAGAAGAGCACGTTTGTTATCCCTAACAACGTGCTCATTCTTTAATAGATTTTTTTAATATTCAATTTCTATGAGCGATTTCAAAGGGATTAATATCCCATGCTTTATCTGAATATATTTATCAGTCAGAGACCAAACCGTAGTTTCAATTCTTTTTGGACCGTCCTCTGTATTAAAAACAATCGTAGTTTTAGATTTGAACTCATTTCCCAAACGTACTGCACCTTGAAGTTTGTTTGAGAATGTTATGGTCTTATCAACTTCGGCGGGGATAATTCTGAATTTATCGACGTCTTCTTTTTCAATTAATGTTCCTGTCATTCTTGAATCAATTATGAGGTTTACTAAGGTTAACGTTAATTTAGACATTAATATATATTTCAGCAAGATTTTAGTGCAGAATATTAAATTAGTTACATTTGCGTAATATTCAAAAAACGTAGATGGGCATATTCGAAAAGGAATGGACATTGAATTTCACTCAATGTTATCCTAATGGACAGTTGAAATACAGTGAATTAAACAATATCCTTCAGATTACAGGGAGTGATCATTCGGAGTCATTGGGATTTGGCTACAAAAAAATGATAGCTGTTGATCAGTCATGGGTTTTGTCACGGATGTTGATTGAAATTGATGCGTTGCCGAAATATACTCAGACTATTAAGGTCCGCACGTGGCTTCAAGATTTTACAGGAACTCGAGCTATCCGTAACTTTGAGTTATTGTTAGATGATCAGGTTTTAATAACTGCGAGCAGCTTATGGGTAGTCTTCAACATTAAGTCAAGAAGGGCGGATATTTTTGCTCTGAGCACCGATCACATGGAATTTTATAGAGACAGAAGTGCGACTAAAAAACCGGTTGATAAAATTGATGGGAATGTTGAATTCAACCTGATGACGGAATATAAGGTGAAACTTTCAGATTTGGACATTGTATACCATGCAAACAATGTTAAATATATGGAATGGTGCTTTGATGCAATGGATCCTAAAACGATCTTGGATGGTTCGATGAAGAGGTTAGAAATGAATTTCCTAAAAGAACTCAACTACGGGGATGAGGTATCTGTACAGGAATTTAATGATGAAACCTATTGTATACAAAAAGATGGCAAGACCCATTTTTTGATGCAGATAAAGAAATAAAAAAAGCCCCGATTTGGGGCTTTTTTTATGAATTGTTTGAGCTTAAATAGCCCAAGCTTTATCTCCTTTTTTGTAAGGGTAACTACCGTCGAATTTTCCTGGAATCTTAACATAGCGCAATGCTTGTTTCATTCCTACTTCGGAAGTAAAGAATCCTGTCAAAGTCAATTGTTTCAACATGGTAAAGAAATGATTAGCATCATCTTCTTTTTTATTGCTTTGATATTCTTTAGCTTCTTTGTCGTAATTATTTACAAATTGCAGTTTTTCTTCTGCTGAGAGTTCCGCGAAACCTTTTTTGAATTCTTTTTGTGCGCGGTCATCCACTTTGTTCAGTCCATCCAAGAAAGCTTTTTTGGTCTTTCTCTACATAACAGTCACGAATCATTACAGGAATAAACTGCCCCACTCCTGCTTCTTTAGCACCTGGAGTAGATGTTTTCGGAAGAATAGCTTCAGCCAATTCACCCAAGAAATCAGGTGTATCGCCTTCGAATAAAGATGCAACTTCCTTTGAAGCTGGTCTTGTACAACCTTGCAAGAACAAGTTAGCTCCGATAACAGAACCACCAACGATAAATGCAACGTTTTTTAATGCTTCTCTTCTATTCATTTTGTTTTAATTAGAGTGTATATTTAACATCCCAACCTTGACGATATTGACGTTTAACGAATTGGTTAACGATATCAAAGTTAGTCACTTTCATTGCTTGGTTATCCCATAATAACTTCAGGTTACGTCCAGGATATTTACCATCAACGCGCAAATCAGCGCCACGGATTGCTAAGTTAGCCATTAATAAAGCTTCAGTCAATGGACCAGAGATTTCAAATGGTGCGCTGACTTCTTTTTTGCCATATCCAGCAATACAAGCTTCTACCCATTGTGCATAGTGGCCACCAGCCGCACCAGGTACGCGTTCATATTTCAGTGCTACATTTTCTTTTCTAGATGTTGGCAATAACCTTGCGTTCTCACCATACGTATCGGCAAGGATTTTACCTTTGTCACCGATTAAAAGGATACCATTACCACCGTCACCAAATACTTCGTTAGGTCCTAATTCTTCAGGACGTGTCGGTTGGATACCGCCATCCATCCAGTGAAGAGTAACAGGTCCAGTTGTTCTTGTTGCTTTAGGGAAAGTCATGGTAGCATGGCTTGATGGAGGACAGCTATCAGGGAAATATCCACGTTTGAACTCATCGACATATACTGATCCTACCGATGCTTGAACATCTTGAACATAAGACAGTCCTAATACACTGAAAGGAAGTTCCAAAAGGTGACATCCCATATCACCAAGGGCTCCTGTACCATAATCCCACCAACCTCTCCAGTTGAACGGAACTAATTTGTCTACGAAATCTTTTTGCGGAGCAGTACCTAGCCACAGGTCCCAGTTTAATTCAGAAGGGATCTGGGCTGCTTGAGATGGCCAAGGAATACCTTGAGGCCACACTGGGCGGTCTGTCCAACAGTATACGGTATGTACATTGCCAATCAATCCAGCTTCATACCACTCACGAGCTTGTCTCGGTCCATCGTTAGATGCACCTTGATTACCCATTTGTGTTACTACTTTATATTTTTTAGCTGCGTCAGTCAATACCCTAGCTTCCCACACATCGTGAGCCAATGGTTTTTGAACATACACGTGCTTACCTAATTGCATTGCAGCCAATGCTTGGATAGCATGGTTGTGGTCAGGTGTTGAAACAGAAACAGCATCCAAATTCTTGTGTTCTTTTTCCAACATCTCACGGTAATCTTTATAATATTTAGCTTTCGGGAAACGTTTTCTTGAATTTGCGGCTCTGCGATCATCAACATCACATAAAAATGCGATTTCAGCTTTACCACTATCAGCGAAAGATTTAATATCACTTTCTCCTTTACCTCCAGCACCGATACCTGCTACTAATAATTTGTCACTTGGAGCGATGAAACCAGATCCTCCTAAAACATGCCTAGGCACAATACTGATTCCTGCTGCTGCGATTGCAGAATTCTTGAGGAATTCTCTTCTCGAATTATTCTTACTCATAATATTGGGTTTAGTCTATTATAAATTACCTTTTTTAAGTTCACTTACTGCGAAATCTACCGCTCTTGCCGTCAATGCCATATATGTCAATGATGGGTTTACACATCCTGCTGAAGTCATGGCAGCACCGTCTGTTACGAATACATTTGGTGCATCCCATACTTGGTTGTTGCCATTCAATACCGAAGTTTTTGGATCTCTACCCATTCTAGCAGTTCCCATTTCGTGGATACCCATACCGAAATTATAACCGCTATCATAAGTGTTCACATCCTTAACGCCGATCTTTTCTAGCATTTCTTTCATTTCTTCAGTCATGTCCTTACGCATTTTCAACTCATTGTCCTTGATTTCCATGTCCATATCCAATACAGGTAATCCCCATTTGTCTTTGACATTTTTATTCAAGGAAATTTTGTTTTCGTGGTACGGGAGTATTTCACCGAATGCTGTAAAGCCTACGCTCCAATTTCCTGGTTCGCACAGAGCATCTTTCCATGCTCCGCCAACTTGCATTTCGGCAATCTCACCAGACCATCTTCCGCGACTTCCGGAGCCTTGGTATCCAAAACCACGTACATAATCACGTTGTTTATTGTCGCTTGGAATATTCACAAAACGTGGCACATATAATCCTGTTGGGCGTCTACCAAAGAAGTATTTATCTTCGTAACCTTCAACTCTACCGCCAGCACCTAACCGGAAATGGTGGTCCATCGCATTGTGACCTAATTCGCCACTGCTACTTCCCAATCCACCTTCCCAAACATCGGTAGCTGAATTCATCAATACCCACGTTGAGTTGAATGCTGAAGCACAAACAAAGATTACTTTAGCATAAAATTCGTATGTTTTATTTGTTTCAGCATCTACGATTTCAACACCTTTTGCTTTTTTAGTGTCCTTATCGTAAATGATTTTACTAACAATGGAGAAAGGTCTTAATGTTAAGTTTCCAGTTTTCATTGCTGGTGGCAATGTTGAGGATTGTGTACTGAAGTAAGCACCAAAATTACATCCTAACCAACATTGATTTTGATATTGACAATTGATACGACCTGTATGAGGTTTTGTAATATTTGCAGTACGCCCCATGATAAAGTGACGCGCTCCGCCATATTCTTTTTTCAAGCGTTCAGCAAGGTCTTTTTCAACAACATTGAAATCCATAGCTGGCATGAAGTCTCCATCCGGAAGGACATCTAATCCATCACGGTTACCCGAGATACCTGCCCATTTCTCAGCATAACTGTACCAAGGTGCAATATCTTTATAACGGATTGGCCAATCCACTCCGTGTCCGTCTTTGATATTTGCTTCGAAGTCAAGGTCACCCAATCTGTAACTTTGACGTCCCCACATCAATGAACGACCACCTACGTGATATCCTCTAAACCAATCGAAACGCTTAGTTTCAGTATATGGGCTTTCTTTTTCATTTACCCAAAAATCAAGGTTCTTTTCATTCAATGGATAGTCGCGTTTTAGAACAGGATAATCTTCTTCCATCTGTACTGTTCTACCGCCTCTATGTGGGTATTCCCAAGTGTCCTTGTTGGCATGATAATCTTTTACGTGCTCCACATTGCGACCACGCTCCAACATGATTGTTTTCAAACCCTTTTCAGTAAGTTCCTTGGCTGCCCAACCTCCACTGATTCCGGATCCGATAACAATTGCATCATATACATTATTTTCTACCATTATCTTTTAAATTTTAATTAGTTTCTGTTTGAGTTTGTATTGTTTCTTTTTTAAAGAACAACAAAAATATAATCATAACCACAAATGCAATTCCTGCCGGTACAATCCACAGTTTGTTCCAGAAGAGCGCTAAATCTGTAGCTTTAATATCAACATACATATCACTTACGTATCCTGCCACCCAGAATCCGATTAGTTGACCTACACCATAAGTAGCTAGGGTAATCAATCCTTGAGCAGCACTTTTATTGTCTTTTCCAGCTTTTGAATCTGTATAGATCTGGCCTGATACAAAAAAGAAATCATAACAAATACCATGTAATGCAATCCCTAAGAGGAGCATGAAAGTTTGTTGACCTGCATCACCATACGCAAATAATACATAGCGGATCACCCATGCCAACATCCCCAATAAGATGGTGTTTTTAAATCCGAATCTTGTGAAGAAAACAGGCAACAACAACAAACATAAAGCTTCTGAAATTTGACCAACCGTCATCTTACCAGTAGCATTCGCCAATCCGATCTCTGTAAGGAAAGGATTTGCATATTGATAGTAAAAGGCTAAAGGAATACAGATTAAGATGGAGCATATAAAGAAGACCAAGAAATTACGGTCCTTCAATAATTTGATAGCATCCAATCCTAAAATCTTTGATATACTTTCTTTTTCGCCTGTTTTTCCAGCTTTGACTGGCGGAGTTTTTGGCAGAACAAAAGAAAATAGACCTAACACTAATGAGGCTATTGAAGCCATCATAAAGGTATTTCTCAACAATCCATCTTGTAGCCCTTGTGCATTGTCCCATTTGAAGAGGTAACTGATGGACAAACCTGCTACAATCCAACCAATCGTACCCCAAATACGAATGAATGAAAATTCCTTTTCAGGGTTTTTCATTTGTCTAAACGATACAGAATTCACTAATGACAATGTTGGCATATAAAGAATCATATAACCAAGTACATAAGGGAAGAAGCTAGAGATAGAATCACTTTGATATAGTTGGTACATCAAAAATGCGCCTACCAAATGAAGAACTCCAAGAATTCTTTCAGCATTGAAATATCTATCGGCAATCATTCCGATAATAAATGGTGCAACGATTGCACCCCAGGACTGGGTAGAGAAAACATTTGAGATTTCTAATCCAGAAGCCTTTAAGTTGTTTCCTAAAAATGTTCCGAGCGTAACGAACCAAGCTCCCCAAATAAAGAATTCGAGGAACATCATGAGAGATAATTTAAATTTAATAGATGAAGACATTTTTATTTTTACAGGTTTATTAAAATCATGTAATTAAAGATAGATATAATATGCTAATATCAAAATTTCATATCGAAATTGTTTCAATACTAAAACCCTTTAGCATTAGAAGGAATCCACCTCTCTGTACGCTTTCACCAATGCTTCTTCTCCCTGTTTTCCGGATTTGGACATACCATGTTCCATTCCTACAACTCCTTTATATCCCTTCTCATACAACCACTTAAATAAGTTTTTATAATTAATCTCTCCAGTTGTTGGTTCTTTCCTGCCCGGATTATCCCCTACTTGAATATATCCAATTTCACTCCAGCACATATCCATCAATGGAATTAAATTTCCTTCATTTTTTTGTTGGTGGTATACATCATAAAGGATCTTACAAGAAGGACTGTTTACTGCCTTACATATTTCATAAGTTTGGTCAGTAAATCTCAGAAACAAGTCTGGTGTATCGCTCAAGGGTTCCAACACCATTGTTATACCATGAGGTTCAAAAATCTCAGCTCCCTTTCTTAATCCTTCGACTACATTTGCGGTTTGCACACCTATTGGAAGATTACGTACGTAATCTCCTGGCACTACGGTCACATGTTTCGCATTGCATCGTTTTGCGATTTCTACGGACTCACGGCAACCTTTGGTGAAAATATCTACAAACTCTTGTTTACCTGCTGCCAATGAGTTGGCACCGTTTCCGCCTTTTGGAACAACAAAGACGCCCATCGTCATCCCTAATTTTGCCAATAAATCACCAATTTTTTTCTGTTCATCTTCCGATCTGCCTGGCATACCATTGTCTTCAATACCACGAAAACCTAAGTCATACATATATTGAATTTCATCTAGGAAATTCTTTCCAGCAGATGCACTGAACATCCCTTGATGTGGGGCATAATTTAATTTGAAAGGTTGATTAGCAGCATTAGTATCCATAAGGTTTGAGGATTGGTCTTTGGCAGATAGCCCATTGGAAAATAAGGAAGCTCCTACCAAAAGAGAACTATTTTTTAAAAAATCTGAACGTTTCATTTAGGAATAAGTTTAAAAATTTAAGTATTTAATCGGCTAGCAAATACTTCTGAAAACCTGAAGATTGAGCCTCTTTTACTTGGCCATCTTCTAGATACATTAAATAAATATCAATTATATTTTTTGAATTAGCAAATGAAATTGCATCCTTTGGTTTCATAGCCATAAAGATATTATCATAGGCATCAGCTTCCATTGCTGAATTCGCTACTACTGTTACCGATATAGTTTGTGACTTTAATGGATAACCTGTTTTTGGATCCATATGGTGTGAAAACCTGTAATCTTTTACTTTACGAAACTTCTCATAACTTCCTGAGGTTGTGACGGATTTATTGTTTAGATTCAAGATGTAACTTTCTCCTTGTGAGTCTTTCTCTGGCCGTTGAACCAGAACCTTAAATGTACCTCCATCAGGTTTTATTCCATGTGCTCGAATCTCTCCTCCTACTTCAACTATAAAATCTTGTACTTTATTGGCTAACAAAAAATCATGAAGAACATCTACGGTGTATCCCTGAGCAATCCCATTGAGATCAATCTCTACACCTTTCACTTTTTTCTTTAAGGTCTTTCCTCTAAGTTTTAATTTGTCCATTCCTACAGTTTTCAAAGCCTCTTTGACTTCTAAGGAATCTGGAATACCTTCGATCTTTTTGGGTCCAAAGCCCCACAGAGACACCAATGGCATCACCGTAATATCAAAGAGACCATTTGATTCTTTGTGCATCTTGAAGGATTCCTTGATTACCCTCAACATATGCGGGTCCAAAACAAGCTTCAAAGTTTTGGGATCATTGAATTTCAAGATTTCTGAATCAGCTTTGTATAGCGACATGGATTGATCGATAACATTAAAAATGCTATCGACGGAAGATTGTGAGATACTTTGTGTCGGGGCAAAATAGGTAATGGTATAGGTTGTTCCTTGTGCCCTTCCAAAAAGTTCGTGTTTCTGTAAAGTAGAAATTGGTTGCTGCGCAAAAGCCCAGCAACCAATTACCATTAATGTGATAAAATTACAGAATTTTATCACTGTTAGATATATTTCTCTACATTGATTCCTGGCTCTGCCACAGGATAAAATCCTTCAGCATTTGGCATTACTTTCGGATTTGCATCCCAAGCAAATTTTTCAGGCATCAAATCAATATTTGAAGCTAATGCTCTATCCCAAGTGATTACTTCTCCTGTGTACACAGCAATTCTACCGATAATACCTGTCAACGTACTGTAAGCACCATATTCAGCATTATCGAATTTATATTCACCTTTAGCAATTGCTTCAAATAATTCTTTGTGTTCTTGTTGATAAGGGTTTGGATTTCCTTTTGAGTCATGGCGATAGATTTCTTTTCCATCAGGACCCCATAGAACTGCTTGATTACCAGCAGAAAGATACATCCTACCTTTAGTAGCTTGGAAGGTTTCATCTACTCTATTTGGAATACCTTCGAAGTGACGGCATTGGCTATAAACCACCGACCCATCGTCATAAGTCAATTCAATAGCGAAGTTATCGTAGATTTCGCCATATTCTTTTCCGGTTCTGTGTGCACGGCTACCTGTTCCTTGGATTGATACCGGATACTTTCCTTTTACCCAGTTTGCGATATCAATATTGTGAACGTGCTGTTCTACAATATGGTCACCACATAACCAATTGAAGTAATACCAGTTACGCATTTGGTATTCCATTTCAGTTTGATTTGGTTTACGCGGTCTCACCCATACACCACCACTGTTCCAGTATACCTGTCCAGAAACAACATCCCCGATTGCACCATCATGAACTCTCTTGATTGCCTCACGGTAGTTTGTTTGATAGCGGCGTTGTAATCCTACAACAACATTCAATTTTTTTCTTTTTGCTTCTTTGGCAGTTTCTAAAACGCGTCTTACGCCAGGAATATCTGCAGCTACGGCTTTTTCCATAAACACGTGTTTCCCTTGTTTCACAGCTTCTTCGAAGTGTAATGGGCGGAATCCCGGAGGAGTGGTTAACAAAACCACATCGGCATCTTTAATAGCATTGATATAACCATCAAAACCGACATATTTACGGCTATCAGGCACGTCTACTTTATCACCAAACTTTTCTTTGAGTGTATCATAAGTAGAATCCAGGTTATCTTTAAATGCATCTGCCATTGCTACTAACTTGATGTTTTGACCAGAAGCAAAAGCGTCGAATGTAGCTCCTGTACCACGACCACCACAACCAATTAAGGCAATTTTAATCACGTCAGAACCTGCAGCAAACACACTGCTCACAGAACTACTGGTTAAGGCAGCAGCACCCACTAAAGCTGAGGAAGATTTAATAAAATCCCTACGTTTTAAACTTTCCATGAATATAGATTTAAATTGAGTATTATTTTCGGTTTATATTATTAAAAATCCTTGATTGGCGCTTTGTCATAGTAAGCCATGATTTCGTCATGTGATGGTTGTTTCACAGGACGTACTAAGCGCATCCCAACAAATGGTGCTTCTGGGAACCACCAGTTTGATTTTGGAATTTGAGGATCCAATTGTTTCCAGAAAGGATCAGAAGCTCCTCTGGATGCTGAACGCAAATCTGCTGGCTCACTCTCAAAAGATCCACCACGTACAACATGTGGATATAGTTTGGTAGGCACATTCACAGGATTATCAGCTACTTTCCCTTCAAATTGTTTGTAGAACTCGGCATCATATTGGTCATAAGTCCACTCAGCTACATTTCCATAGATATCAAATAAGCCCCAAGGGTTTGCTTTTTTGGTACCAACTTTTGTTGTTTTACCTGAAGAATTTTCTTTGTACACAGCATACTCGGCTAATTGAGCAGCATCATCACCAAAGAAATATTCTGTCTCAGACCCGGCTCTACTAGCGTATTCCCATTCAGCTTCTGTTGGGAGTCTATAAAATACGCCTGTTCTTACATATAACCATTTGCAATATTGGATGGCATTATAATGAGTCATTGCTAATGCCGGTTGCCCATCTTTACCAAATCCAAATGTCATATCTAAATATGGTTTTGTTGGCCTCGTTACTGCATCTACTTCTGCAGGAACTTTACCATCAGTTGATTTCGTGATTTCAAAGTCTTTATATAGGAAGGGTTCAAATATATTCCATGTAACTTCATATGTTCCCATCCAAAATGGATCTACTTTTACCTTATGAACTGGTTTTTCATCAGCATTGGAAGATTTTGCACTCCCCATATTGAATTCTCCGCCCGGAATGGCTTCCATCGTAAATTCTAAACTCGTCCCTTCAATCTTTTGTGTATAACGCTCATGCTTTTCTTGAGCATTAGACAACTGAATCCCTGCCAACAAGGCAAAGAATAAAACTCTTTTCATAAACTATTTAAGTATGTTAAAATCTAAAAATAATCCGTATTTCGTTGAATTAATAGCAATAAAGATAAGCATTTCCCAAAATATTTCGATAACATTTAGGTTACAAAAAATAAGTTGTTAATAGATGGTACCACATGTATGTGGTCAAAAGACCTATCGGGATACTCAATCCAATAACACTGTTTCCAACTTTCGAATTTAACTTAAACTGACTTAATATAATACTGGTTGCCACTAAACTAGGCATTGCCATCTCAAACATTGATACCTGAGGAATTTCACCTTTTAATCCTAACCATATTGCTATTAAAAGCTACAATGCCCGGCGCGATTATTAATTTATAAACTAATGCATAAATTATATTAGGAACTTCGGTTTTTACAATAGCAAAATTCAATTGTAGTCCAATTGAGAACAACGCAATAGGCGAAACTGTGGAGCCCAAAATTCTAAAGAATTCGTCTAAGCTGCTGAGATCGATAAACCTAGGGATCGATAATGCCAACAAACAACCTATTAATGGTGGGAATGTGAATACTCTTTTCAAGATAAAAAGAAAATCAACTTTTTTGTTTTTCTTAAGGCTTCCTTTCATTGCAACAATGACGCCGACTGTTGATAGCAAAAAGAAAGTCATTTGGTCACTTACGATTCCTATAGGCAATGCCTCGACTCCAAAATATGCCGTTATTAAAGGAAAACCGACAAAAGAAGTGTTACTGAGTCCAGCAATTAACATCAGTGTGTGCGATGTTCGTTTGGAGATCTTAGTGATTTTTTCCAGGATATAAAAGAATAAAATAGATCCAGAAAGCACTATTATTGGTCCTAACATCGTAAACAACAAACTATTGTCCCACTGAAGTTTAGGAAGGAAATTGAAAGATAGTGCAGGTAACCCAAAGTAAAGAACCCAAGCGTTCAATGCTTTGAAACCATCTTTGGCTACCCAATTGAATTTTCTACTGATTATCCCAGCGGAGAGGCAAAAAATGATAAGGATAAAGTTTGACACAATGTTTAAGTTTTAACGAATTGCAATACTCATTTGAAACAAATATGACATTGCCTACGTTTTATGCGTTAAAGTTATTACTATTTTTGACGACTTAATGTAAAATCCATAACTATTATTCTGTGATCAGGCTTTATTTTATTTTTCTAATACTTATTATACCATCTTTTGCAAAAAGTCAGATCTCTGAAATTAAAAAAGAATTGAAATCAAGTCCACTTATTTTTGAGTTAGAAACAGAAAATGGTGGCATATTAGCTCAAAAAGGGTTGAAATCCACCACCTATGAAGGTGCCTATTACAACGGTTTGAATTTTAAAATTGGCTGGAAACAGAGAGCAAAAAGAGATCAATACTATCAGATTTACAATTATCCAATCTACGGTATTGGAATTTACTCCAGTACGTTTAATACTGATATCCTCGGAAGCCCTTTTGCGGTTTATGGCTTTGTCCAAACACCGATTTCACCCAAAGAAGATAGCCGTTGGAGTTATGATTACAGGATCGGATTAGGCTTGTCGGCTAACTTTAAACCTTATAATGAAAATGAAAATCCATTGAATTTGGTCATAGGATCAAAAAACAATGTGTTTATTGACTTAGGAATTAGAGCTCAATATAAAATCAACCCACATTGGAAAGCAGGGGTTGGCTTGGCTTTTCACCATTTTTCAAATGGTGCCCTTCGACTACCAAATAAAGGGGTAAACTTAGTTCCTCTAACTGTTTCTGTAAATTATCAATTGAATCCTGAACTCAAGATAAATAGGGATTCCGTTTTAAAACCATTTTCTAAGAAAATTCTCTATCATATAAATTATGGTGCTGGGTTCAAACAATTAAAGGACGATTCGGATGAGAGGTTCTTTAAAACAACCTTGAGTGCTTATGCAAGCAGACATGTATCTTATAAATGGAGATTAGGTGGCGGTTTTGATTTGTTCTATTCCTCCTCAGGCAATGATGCGGAAATCGCAGGAGACAAATCCGGAAAACTTAGTTCTAAACTTTCTGGTGGCCCCTCCTTTTATGTAGCCCATATTTTGAATGAGCGCTTGGTATTGAATGGAAATGTCGGTTATTACTTGCACAACCAACGTTTCAATGGTGAGATAAAAAGAATTTTCCTTAGGGCAGGCGCAAGATATTATGTTTATAAAAACATAAATGCAGGTGTTTCCATCAAAGCTCATATGGGCAAGGCAGATTTTATTGAATGGACCGTTGGATACACATTTAACAGGGACAGTTCCAATTAAATTAAACTTTTGTGAGTTTATATTGTTGCATTGAGAAAAGTACCTTATGCCGCAAACATTTGCTGACAAAATCATTGATTTCAATCAACATTTACAATACTCAGGCGAGCTGCCTGAAGGTTTCCATGTATTGAACCCATTTTTTGACAACCCTGAAACCATGCAGGTAATGCGTCAATTCTATCATAAATTTTATGATGATCATATGGAGCGCAAATTTATTATCGGCATCAATCCTAGCAGACATGGCGCTGGAGTAACCGGTGTACCTTTTACGGATACTAAAAGACTGGAAAGTGAGTGCGGGATTCCAATGCTGAGTGCGAGGACTCATGAAATATCATCGGTTTTTATTTACGACATGATCAAAGAATACGGTGGTCCTGACCTTTTTTATAAAAACCATTATATCAACTCTCCTTTTCCCCTTGCCATTATTAGAGAATTGAAACCCGGCCAATTTGTAAATGCTAATTATTACGATGACCCCAAACTTTTTTTAATGGTGAAAGATTTCATGATTGAATCGTTAAAGAAACATATTGACTTGGGACTAAGGACTGATGAAGTTTATATCCTGGGAAAGAAAAACGCCACCTTTATTGATAAATTAAATAAGGAAACAAGTTTGTTCAAAAACCTAGTCGTATTAGAACATCCTAGATTTATCCAACAGTATAAATCAAAAGAGAAGCACTTCTACATTGATAAATATTTATTAGCATTGAATGAGGATGAAGAAGGAAATTTATAGCATAGGTCATTCCACTCATCCCATTGAAGAGTTTCTGAAGATATTGAAATCTTTCGCAATCACTTTGCTTGTTGATATTCGGAGACATCCTGGTTCACGAAAATATCCACAGTACAATCAGGATAATTTGGGGCAAGTTTTACAAAATCATCAGATTGAATATCTACATTTAGCAGAATTGGGAGGTAGAAGAAAGCCAAAGAAAGACAGCAGAAACACAGGCTGGCGGAATCTGTCATTCCGTGGGTATGCAGATTATATGGAGTCTGAGGAATTTATTGATGGAATACAAAAATTGGAAGATCTTGCCAACAAACAAAAAACTGCATTTATGTGTTCAGAAGCCGTATGGTGGAGTTGTCATCGATCTATGGTTGCTGATTATCTAAAACTAGAGGGGTGGACTGTTTGGCATATTATGGGGGTCCAAAAATCTGTTGAACATCCCTATACATCAGTTGCCAAAATTATTGATGGCAAATTGAATTACGAAGATATAAATCTATTTAATTCGTAGAACATGGAAAAGAAATTCAAAATTGGAGATCAGGTAAGTTGGAATTCAGAAGCTGGGCGTGTTTCTGGTACGATTATTAAAATTCACACTAAAGATTTTAATTACAAAGGATATACGCACCATGCAAGTCCTGAAGACCCTCAATACGAAATTAAAAGTTATAAAACAGATCATATCGCAGCACATAAAGGGAAAGCGTTGACCCTAGAAGAATAATGCTATTCCCTGTAACATTTGCCTTGATACACTTACCCATTTAGTTAAAGAATACCTACCTTTGACGAACTCAATTTCCTTATTTCTAATCAAAAGATCAACCTTTAGTGAGCGTTGATAACTTGTCATTTCGAAATGAATAGAAAAAGAATCATTCAACAAAATTACTTTAAGCTTTTTGGCATTTCACTATTTGTCGGATTATTAAGTTCGTTTCTAGCAACAATACTGAGATTTATTACAGAAAAGACTGAACATAAAGTTTTCGAGTTTATCTCAGGAACAAATCCTTATCTATTTATAATTTTTCCTACTATTGGGATTACCATTATATATTTCTTAAGGAAATATGCTTTTAAAGGGAGGAAAAACAAAGGGATTACGGAAATCTATAATACTTTGGACCGTAGAAAAGACCATTTGCCGCTTTTTAAAATTCCTTCTCACTTTTTAAACGGTTTTTTGACTGTTATTTTCGGTGGTTCTTCAGGTATTGAGGTTTCTACAGTCGTTGCTACCGCAACCATTGGTAATGAAGTTTACAAGAAAAATTTCTCTGCTAAACTTTACAAAAGGGAATTAATTTGTGCAGCATCTGCGGCAGGTGTAGCAATACTATTCTCAAGTCCATTAGCGGGGTTATTGTTTGGAATTGAAGTTATCAGTCGCAAGTTCAAAAAAACGATTTTAATAAGTTGCATGGCATCAACCCTTGTCGCTTCGTTATTTATCTATTCATTTGGAGAAGGTCCTATCATATCAAATTATCTCATTGACTGGCAATGGAAATCAATACCCTTCTTTTTGATTATAAGCTGCTTGGCTGGTATTTTAGCAGTGGGATTTACCTTATTGGTGATTTATACCAAGACTTTTTTCGGAAATATTAATAACAATTTTATCCGTGTAAACTTAGGAGCGATCTCTGTTGGGTTATTAATCTTTTATTTCCCAGTATTATTTGGTGACAGTTATCATGGTTTAAATGAAGTATTAAATACAGAATCTATTTCTATTGGCTATTTATTATTACTGATTCTTTTAAAACCTCTAGCTTCTTCTCTCACTCTTGGCGCTGGTGGTGACGGGGGTGTGTTTGCACCAAGTATAATTGCAGGTGCTTTTTTAGGATTGTCCATTGCAATTTTTTGCAAGTCAATCTTGGGGATGGATATTAGTCCTATAAATTATGCATTGATTGGTGCTGGTTCAGCGCTTTCTGCTGCAATATATGCTCCATTTACTGCTATAATAATTATCTGCAACATTACTCCAAATGGTTATACTCTATTTATTCCATTAATAGTTTGTTGCCTGTTATCTAAATACTTTGCAAATAAATTACTCCCATATAATGTTTATACATATGATATGTATAAGGAAAACCTTAAAAAATCTATCGCATAAATTAACGTAAAAATCATATAGACAAATTGATTCAGATAAATCTGTTTATTAACTTGTCTAAAATTTTAAAAACCTAACCTTAATTCTATCGAAACCTATGAAAAGGAATTTTATAGTACTACTTTCTCTATGCTTATCAATTGTTTCATTAAATGCCCAGGAGAAAATAAAAATCAGTCATTTACCTTATATTCAAGCTTTGACAGACTCCACTGTTTCCATTATTTGGACCAGCAATAAGGATGCTATTGGATGGGTTGAACTGGCTCCTGATGATAAAACTCATTTTTATCAGCAAGAACGTCCTAAGATATTTTCAGGGAAATATGGTTTTAAAAACGTAGGAACTGTTCATCAGGTCGATTTAAAAGGTCTAAAACCAGGTACTAAGTATAGATATCGTGTCTATAACCAAGAAGTATTGAAACATGAGGGAACGAGTGTTCAATATGGTGAGTATGCTGCAACAAATGTTTATAGGGAAAAACCACTTACCTTTTCTACTCCTGGACCAAAATCCAATGTGACATTTGCTGTGATCAATGATATTCACGGCAAAAATGATGTGATGACTAGCCTTATTAAGCAAGTAGATTTAGAAAATACAGATTTTATTGTTTTCAATGGTGATATGGTTGACAATCTGTTGAGTGAAGAACAAATGTACACCGGTTTCATGGATACTGCCATAAAACTATTTGCAAGTGAAAAGCCCATGTACTATTCACGTGGCAACCACGAAACTCGAGGTCCATTTGCAACCTCCTATCCGAAATATTTCCCAACGAGCTCAGGAGAACTGTATTATATGTTTAATCAAGGGGATGCATGCTTTATTGTATTGGATTGTGGCGAGGACAAACCTGACAGCGATATCGAATACAGTGGAATCGTGGATATGGACGCTTATAGAACGGAACAAGCAAAATGGCTTGAGAAAGCTGTTAGCAGCTCTGCCTACAAAAACGCCAAGTATAAGATTATTATTTGCCATATCCCACCTGTACTGGGTTGGCATGGCATGGAAGATATCCGCAATAAATTCGTTCCAATATTAAACAAAGCTGGTGCTCAAATCATGCTGAGCGGCCATATGCACCGACATGAAATCCTGAAACCAGATCAAGATATCAATTTCCCTGTAATCATCAACTCAAATGTCAACCTCATCAAAGTAAACCTTGACCAAAACCAAGGAACCTTTAAAATCTATAACCAAGATGGAAAAATGATAGAGGAAGTGGTGATTGGGAAGAAAGCTATTAGACATTAGACTTGAGATGTGAGATATGAGATGTGAGATGTGAGATGTGAGATGTGATTTCAATATTCTTTCAGAAAGTCTTTCCGAAAATTCTCAATACTCATATCTCATATCTCACATCAAGGCAAAAAAAAAGCAAAACTCAGGTTTTGCTTTTTTTTTGCCTATTTGAACAACTTAAAAATCTTACTTCCGAAATTCTTATCTACCGTAATATAGGATGGGTAGTAGATATTCTGTCCGGCGATGCGGATGGAAGGTTTAATTTTAAGTACCATAAATCCTTCTGACTTTTTATTCAGCAATTCATCAAAGAATTTATCGAATCCATTTTCTTTTGCTTTATTGAAGATATTTGCTTTGAATGTCATTGGTACGATTGTACTTTCACCTTGATTTAGATTGACATTTTGATCTACTGTACCTTCAAATAATGGTGAATTTTGGATTTCAATAACATATTTGAATGAATTAAAAGCTGCTTTTTGCACTTCAGGATTAGTGATTTTCAAGTTAACTTTTCCTTCCAATGGTAATTCTTTGCTAAACAGTGCCATGGCTAAGCTTGCAATCGAAGACATATTATAGTTGCCATCTGAACCTTTGAAAGAATCCAGTGATTTGCCATTGAATTTAACTTGATCAACAGACTCTACATCATATTCACAATCTGCTAGTGCTTTGATTTGTGCTTTTTTGTTCACCTGGCATCCAGACAACATCATTACAGCACATACTGTTATTATTCCAATAATTTTTTTCATATTCTTTTATTTTCTACCAAAATTATAAGTCAAACCAAGGGTAAATACTGCATTTCCCGGTTTTAGATATTGGTTGTCCATCAATCCAATATTCCATCCATTTGTATACTGAATCTGAAATCCTTTATTCAATTCAAGTCTTGTAAAGAAAATAGGTTCGATGTATAAATTCTCTTCCAATTGGCTTGAAACCCCATTTAATTCAAATCTATCCATCTTCACGCGACTCATGCGGATTGCAGTTCCATAGTTTAGAGTCCTTTTCTTGCCAAAAAGATTAATCTTGTTTTTTCTTGTTGACGAAAAATTTGCTTGGACGAATATTTTGTTGAAATCTAGATCTCTGGTTTCGACGGGATCACTACCTGTTGTACTTGCTCTTTTATCGACATCTGTTGTTGCTCCTACGCCATATCCAGCATAGAATTCCAACACACTTCGTTTAGCTTTGCCGACTACAGTATAATAGCCTAATCCACCTTCATAAAGGTATTGTTTGAAATCATTGTTGTCTGATTTATAATTTAGGCAGGATCCATTTCCTATGACGGCTACATGGTCTGTAACTGCAACGCCAAGGTTACCACTTACATTTCCTTTGGTATTGACGTGGGCAGCTATATAAGCCTCGCCTTTATTGTTGAACATGGGTGTTGCCGGAACATTTGGCAAATAAACTGAACTACAGCTGCTGAACCAAGCAACACTTGCCAGCATTCCTGTAAAAAATAATGAGAACCTTACTTTATTCATAAAACACATTAACCCTGCATCTCCACAAATTATTATGCCAAAGATGCAGAATTTAACAAAAAGTAAGATTTAATTTAGATAAGATTAGATAACTCCATGTTTTTCAAGCTCCTCTTGCATTTCTTTTTGTAAAGAAACAGCCTCTTCCCTAGCCTTTTCTGCAAAGTCTCTTCCTTTGGATGCATAAATGATTCCACGGGTACTATTTACCAATAACCCGCAATCTTTATTCATCCCATATTGACAGACATCCGACAAAGATCCTCCTTGTGCTCCAACTCCAGGAACCAATAGAAAATGGTCTGGTGCGTGCTCACGTATTTTTGTAAATGCTTCGCCTCTAGTAGCCCCCACTACATACATGATGTTTTCTGAACTTCCCCAAGTATTTACCTTATCAATAACTTCTTCAAATAACTGTTTTCCTTGCGCATTCTGAAAGTTCTGGAAGTCCAAGCTGCCTTGATTTGAAGTTAATGCCAACACTATTGCCCATTTACCTTCAAAATCCAAGAAAGGAGTAACTGAATCCTCGCCCATATAAGGAGCAATGGTAATCGAGTCAAAATTTAAACCTGAAGATTCTGGATTAAAAAATGCCTGAGCATACATTTTGGATGTATTGCCTATATCTCCTCTTTTAGCGTCTGCAATGCTGAAACAATCTTTCGGAAGAATTTCACAAGTTTTCCTCAACGATTCCCAACCTTTAACACCATAACTTTCATAGAAAGCGATATTTGGCTTGTAGGCAACACAAAGATCTGATGTTGCTTCGATTATGGCTTTATTAAAGGAGAAAATAGGGTCTTCATCATCCAAAAGATGTTCAGGAATCTTGGTTATATCGGTATCTAAACCTACACATAAAAAGCTCTTTTTACTTTTTATGTTTTCGATTAGCTCTTGCTTAGTCATTATTTTTATTGATTGATTAGGGAGATTAAGAAATCTTCGAATTCTTTGGTGGAATAATCTGCCATCCCTTTATGGTCAAATGCTAACTGACCTTGTTTGTTCAACACTACGGTCGATGGGATAGAATTGCTCAACCAGGTTGCAGGTATATCACTTTCTGGAAAGTATATTGGCATATTCAATTTTTCTTTTGCCAAGAATTCCTTAGCACCATCTAGGTTATGCTCAATTTCGACTAACATAAAGACCACTTTTTCATTGTCTTTATATTTGTCGTATAATTTTTGGATGGATGGCATTTCTGCTCGACAAGGTCCACACCAAGTCGCCCAAAAATTTATAAACACTACTTTACCTTGCAGGTTATGCGTTTGAACGGTTTTGCCAGTTTCGTCAGATAAGGTCACTGTTTCGGTCATCACCATGGGTGATGCAGATTGTTCGCTGTTGGCAGCTGATGGTGTTGGCGTAGGTTGTTCAGGAACATCTGGTTTAAAAAGTCCAATTTTCATCAGTCCTCTTTGAATCGCGACTCTAGTTGTCGGGGTAATTACGAGGATTGCTAAAACGACTATTAAAACCCATGAAAGGATATTTTTTGTTGAATTCTTTTTTTCAGCCATGATTAGGAGTCAAATTTCTCTAGTTGTTTTAACAAAGTAGCAAAATCTTTCGGATAATCGGCTTCAAAAGCATATTCTTTACCATCCAATGTGAATTTCACTGCTTTTGAATGTAATGCAAATCTTTTCATAATCGGCAGTTCTTCTTGATCTTTTGACAGAGTAAATCCTCTTTTTTTGATCTGTGAAAGGTAAACAGGTTTTCCTCTGTACATGGCATCCCCTACAATTGCAGCGTGCTGTGTAGCCAAATGAATACGTATTTGGTGCATTCTACCTGTAATAGGCTTACATTCCACCAACGTATAATTCTTGAAATATTTTAAACTATTGAAAATGGTCTCTGCGGGTTTACCATTATACCTGTCGATAGTAACATTCTTGTTTCCTTGGTTCAAGATAGGTAGGTCTACAACAAGATTTTCAAATATATGAGTTCCCCCAATAATTGCATGATATGTTTTGTCTACCCTACGTTTTTCAAATTCAATAGATATCAACCTGTAAGTTTCAGGGTTTTTGGCGATCAAAAGTATTCCCGAGGTATCCTTGTCCAATCGATGACAGACCTGCGCATCGGGGAAATAATTTTTTGCCAAACGAAGGATATTGACCTCATCACCACCTCTGGCATCTAAAGACGCTACAAAAGGAGGTTTATTGATAACAATAAGGTTATCATCTTCATGGATGATCAATTCGTTGAATTTTGGAATTTAAATAGATTTTTCTCTTGTTGAGCCATGTCGCAAAAATAAGAATAATTGCTAATTTTCTATAATTCAGTGCAGTTTAAGCAATAGGTTAAGATTCAGGTTGATACTCCTAATAAAATGCCTACTTTTGCAATAAAAGCAATCTAACATGTCAGTAAACAAAGTCATCAAGCGAATTACGACTTCTATTATTCGCGATATGAAAAACAGAGGTGAGAAAATAAGTATGCTAACCTCCTATGATTATTCTACAGCAAGGATTTTAGATGATGCCGGAGTCGATGTACTTTTGGTTGGGGATTCTGCTGCCAATGTCTTTGCGGGCTATGAAACCACTCTTCCGATAACACTTGACCATATGATTTATCATGCTTCGGCAGTTGCTAGAGGTGCCAAACGTGCTATGGTGATTGCAGATTTGCCTTTTGGTGAGTACCAAGGAGCTACCGAAGATGCTTATAAAGCAGCGGTACGAATGATGAAAGAATCTGGTGTCCATGCATTAAAATTAGAGGGCGGAACTGAGATTATCGATAATATTAAAAAAATCGTACAATCAGGCATACCTGTTTGTGGTCACTTGGGATTGACACCACAGTCAATTTATAAGTTTGGCGATTTCGGCGTTCGTGCCAAGGAAGATGCTGAAGCGGCAAAATTAAAAGAAGATGCCCTAGCTTTGCAAGAGGCTGGTTGTTTTGCAATCGTCTTGGAAAAAATCCCGGCGACATTAGCGGAAGAAGTTTCGATGATGTTGGACATCCCTACGATTGGAATTGGCGCTGGAAATAAAACAGACGGACAGGTACTGGTCGTAAATGATATGTTGGGAATAACGCAGGAATTCAAACCGAAATTCTTAAGACAATATCTAAACCTGAATGAAGAAATAAATAATGCTGTAAAGCAATATATTTCTGATGTAAAATCACAAAACTATCCTAACGAATCTGAGCAGTATTAATCATGAACAAAATCTTACTTATTGTAATACTAGTTGGAATATTGATCTATTTCTTGTCCCGAAGAGTGATGATGAAAGGTAAATCTATGTCCATTCAAAAAAGCAATAAGCAAGGTTATTACTTGATAGAAAGCGGCGCCTCAATAATTCAAAAGACTATAAAAAAGACGTTGTTTAGTGTTGGGATCGGTGTGGTATTATTTATCATTACTATTTTTTTAGCGCTGAAGGTTAAAATTATCCTGTTGATGCTTCCGATCAGCCTGTATTTAATGAGTCAATTATTTTTATTGAACAATCAATTAAAATACGCCAAAGATCAACGTATTTGGTTCAATCCGAATACGAATGTGGTCATGATCGAATGGTTGAGTGGGAATACAGTTACCTTTAATATTCTAACTGATGTTCAACAAGTTAAAGCTGTGAAGTCAGTTCAGAAAAACAACCAGATATTATTTGGTTATTATGAGATATCTGTTCATAATAACCAAATTTATGTACCTTTTATTCTAGAAGATAATCCGCTCAACACTCGTTTCTTTAAAACCCTTAAAGAAAACTATCCCGTTGATCCTAAATCATCACTTTTCCCTATGATCTAAATATTCGGGATTTTGTATCCATTGTGATAGCCAGCAGCCAATAATTTATTAGCTTCTGATTCTTTAAATCTCTGTTTTTCCTTTTCCCAATAGATCTTTTTACCTGTTCTATATGCGATATTACCCATTTGGGAAAACTTAGCAATATGGCTACCCACTTCCAATGGAGCATTCAATATATTTGGATTTTTAGTTCTTATTGCTTCCACAAAGTTTTCCATATGTAAATCCAAGCCATTGTCCACCTTTTTTTGATATGGCACAGCTTTCATTCTATCCATCTCAGGAATAACTTCCCAACCATTTCTATCTAGAACCAAGGTACCATTATTACCGATAAAGGCAATACCATGTTCACGATTGTATGGTCCACCTGAGATACTCGTAGCATGCTCCCACTGAATATTAAAGTCATCAAATTCATACACTGTTGTTAGGGTATCTGGGGTATCTCCGGCATCATCTGGATATGCAAATTTACCACCTGCTGCCATAATAGACTTTGGGTCAGACACTTTCATACCCAACAGGGCATAATCCAATAAATGGACTCCCCAATCCGTCATTAATCCTCCTGCATAATCCCAATACCATCTAAAATTGTAATGGAAGCGATTAGGGTTGAATGTTCGAGTCTTTGCTGGTCCTAACCATGCTTTGTAATCCACACCTGCTGGAACTGGACCATCAGGTTCTTTTGGCACCCTCTTTTTCCATCCCAAATAGGCCCATGCCTTTACTAATCTTATTTTTCCCAACTGACCTGAATGCACAAAATCTATGGCATCCTTAAAATGTTTTTGTGATCTCTGCCATTGGCCTACTTGAACAATACTATTGTACTTTTCCTTAGCCTCCAACATTGTATTACATTCGACGATTGAATTCCCAATTGGTTTTTCAACATAGACTGCTTTACCAGCTTTACAGGCGTCAACCAACATTAAGCAATGCCAATGATCAGGAGTTCCTATTATCACGGCATCAACTTCATTGTCAGCCAAGAGGTCTTTATAATTTTTGTAAACTTTGGGATTTTGTCCCAATTCTTTTAAGTTTTTTAATCTATCCTGAATAACAGAATCGTCGATATCACTAATAGCAGTACAGCTAACATTAGATATTTTAAGGATAGAATTAAGGTCTGACCAGCCCATACCCTTGATTCCAATCGCACCGATTCTCAAAGTGGACTGCAGGTTAGTTTTTGCAAATAAGGATGAAAAATGTAAGGCCGGAAAAAATAAAGCAGACTTATAAATAAACTCTCTTCTGGAAATAGTCATTCGTTTTAGGTTTATATAAATGTACGATGTTATTGCAAATTCAGCATAATTTTATAACAATTTATTGAAATTATGTAACAATTCTGAACCCAATACTATCGAATTTTGTATTAATATTAATCGATAGATTTAAGATGAAAGAAAATCACACATATAAAGTTACTGGGATGACCTGCAATGGTTGCCGAACCAATGTTGAGAAGAAACTTAATGAGGTCGCTGGTGTTACCGCATCTGTCAATCTTGAAAAGGGAGAGGCCGAGATAAAATCAGACTCACCTGTTTCAGCTACTGATCTTCAGGACAAATTGGATGAATTAGGTGGTCATTATCAAATTCATGATGATACATCATCCGAAATTAAACCTCATCACGAACACAAGGAAGAAGTTTCTGAAAGTGGACAATACATCTGTCCCATGTTCTGTGAAGGAAAGGATAAGATTTATGATGAGCCAGGTAGATGCCCAATATGTAATATGCATTTGCGCCCAGTTGAAAAGGTAGATTTCAATGCCCCTTCTCATCAGGAACATACACATCATAAACCGGTTCAAAATGAAAATAATGCTGGCAAGTATTATTGTCCTATGATGTGTGAAGGCGATAAGGTTTATGACAAACCTGGATCGTGCCCTGTCTGTGGGATGAATTTGGAAAAAATTCCAGATACTACGCTCAAGGTTGAATATACCTGTCCGATGCATCCAGAAATTGTACAAGATCATCCTGGAAATTGTCCTATTTGCGGAATGGAACTTGTCCCTAACCAAGTTACTGAAGAGGATGACCAACATTACAGGAGTTTGCTTAAAAAATTCTGGATTTCTGTAGCATGTACGGTTCCTGTATTTGTTTTGTCGATGGGCGATATGTTGCCTGGCCAACCCATAAGCCAGGTGATTCCTTACAAAGTAAATGCATGGATTCAGTTGATCTTAACCCTTCCTGTTGTATTTTATACTTGTTGGATGTTTTTCCAAAGGGCATGGACATCTTTCAAAACATGGAATCTAAATATGTTTAGTTTGATTGGGTTGGGTGCAGCAGCAGCTTTTATATTTAGTTTACTTGCTTTCTTTTTCCCACAGATATTCCCAGCAGAACTCAAGGGCCATCATGGCGAGGTTCATCTCTATTTTGAATCGGTAGTTGTTATCTTAACGCTAGTACTTCTAGGGCAAGTCATGGAAGCTAAAGCTCATTCAAAAACAAACTCAGCGATAAAGGAACTCATTAAACTGAGCCCCGCAGAGGCTATCCTTGTTGAAAATGGAAAAGAAAGAAAAATTTCTATTCATGATGTTAAGCTTGGGGATATTCTTAGAGTAAGAGCAGGTGACAAAGTTCCGGTGGATGGAATAGTCACTGAGGGGGATACTTCGATTGATGAAGCAATGATTACGGGAGAACCTATTCCTGTTGAAAAATCAATCGATGATCATGTTATTGGGGGTACCATTAATGGGAACCACGAGATTCTAATAAAAGCTGAACGTATTGGTTCTGAGACTTTATTGGCACAAATTATTCAGTTGGTCAATAATGCGAGCCGTAGCCAACCCCAATTCAAAAATTAACTGACCGTGTTTCGAAGATATTCGTTCCTGCAGTAATTGCCATTGCTGTTTTAACTTTTATTCTTTGGAATATTTCATCAGTTCCCAGCAGTACAGCTTTGGCCTTTTCCAATATGCTTGCCGTATTAATCGTGGCTTGTCCTTGTGCATTGGGATTGGCAACACCTATGTCTGTTTATGGTTGGGATTGGCAAGGGAGCTAAAAATGGGATACTAATCAAAAATTCGGCGGCTCTTGAAAAACTAGAGAAAGCCAATGTACTGGTAGTTGATAAAACTGGAACAATCACTGAAGGAAAACCTTCTGTTTCAGAAGTAGTTTCTGCAAATGATAAATTCGCTGAAAAAGACATCTTACAGATTGCGGCCTCTGTGAATAAGAACAGTACTCATCCACTGGCCCAAGCAAATGACAGATAAAGCTAAAGATGATAATGTTCATCTATTAGATGTTATCCAATTTGAGAATATTTCGGGAAAAGGTGTTAAAGGCAAGATTCATCATATGACAGCAATCTTAGGAACACCACGATTGATGGAAGAACAACAGGTTGAAATCAGTCCAGAAATGAGAAAGAAGATCGAAGAACTACAAAAGAAAGGTAATTCTGTTTCTGTTCTTGCAATCGATGGCAGTATCGCAGGACTTGTGGCTGCATTTGATGCGCTCAAGAAAAGTAGCGTTGAAGTTATAAAAAGATTTATGGATGAAGGAGTGGAAGTTTACATGTTCACGGGAGACAACCAAAACACAGCAGATATCGTAGCAAAAGAAGCTGGTATCAAACATGCTAAAGGTAGTTTGCTTCCTGATGACAAGCTTAAAGGTATCAAAGATCTTCAAGAATCTGGCAAGAAAGTGATCATGGTCGGAGATGGTATCAATGATGCTCCTGCCTTAACCCAAGCTGATGTTGGTATTGCAATGGGTACAGGTACAGACGTTGCAATCCAAAGTTCTGAAATTACTTTAATAAAAGGAGATCTTGTCGGAGTACATAAAGCATTTAAATTGAGTAAAGCAATGCTCAGGAACATCAAACAAAACCTTTTGTTTGCCTTTCTGTACAATGTTATAGGGATCCCAATTGCTGCAGGATTATTATATCCATCATTTGGCATCTTGATGTCACCTATGATTGCAGCAGCAGCCATGAGCTTGAGTTCGGTGTCAGTTATTTTGAATTCGTTGAGGTTGAATACTGTAAAGTTGGATTAATATTAGTGGTTGGTGGAGACACCAACCACGGCGGTAATATTTTAGTGGTTGGTGGAGACACCAATCATGGCGGTAATATTTTAGTGGTTGGTGGGGACACCAACCATGGCGGTAATATTTTAGTGGTTGGTGGGGACACCAACCATGGCTGCAACTACGATGTTTATTGAATGTTCTGGCCGGTGGTTTCATTGGCCAGTCTAATTTTATTTCCCAATAATAAATGTGACCCTATGCCTAATAAAGCGAAGGTCACTCCTACAATACACACCCCAGTCCATCCTGCAACTCCCCAAGCTTGAGCTGCAATCCAGGAGCCAAAGGAGCCTCCTATAAAATATGAAACCATGTAAACTGTATTCAAGCGACTCGTTGCTGTAGTTTTGATTGCAAAGTAATCCGACTGGTTTCATAATATGAGAAGATTGTAATCCCAGATCAATTAGTATAATACCAATCACTAAACCAATATAGGTGTTGCCCATAAAATATATAAAACCCCAACTTAAAAGAAGTATTATAAGTGAAACCGTAATAATTTTATATCGGCTCCATATTTTATTTAATTTGCCGACAAGGACTGCTCCCAGAGCTCCCGCAGCACCAATTAAACCAAATGTACCAGCGATGGAAGGTCCAACTTCAAACGGAGGTTGCTCTAGATGGAACGCAAGCGTTGTAAATACGGCACACATGGATGCAAAGCTTACTGCGCCTCTAAAAGATGCTAATTGTAGGATTGGTTCTGTCGTTGCTAAATGCCAAACAGATTTCATCAAGGAAGCATAATTACCCTGAAAATTCGGTTTCATCTCGGGCAACATCTTATAAATAAATACCCAAGAGACTACCATCATCGTAGCTGCTCCCCAATAAATGCTTCGCCAACCCCAAATATCACCAACAATTCCACCAATAAACCTTGACAATAATATCCCAAGCAACAATCCCGACATCACCATTCCAATATTTTGGGATCTATTTTCAGAATTAGACAAATCTGCCACCATAGGCACAAATAATTGGGGGATAACAGATGTACATCCTATTAAGAAACTGGCCATGGACATCATCCAAAGTTCCTTAGAAATAGCCATCCAGATAAGAGCCAGAAATACGATTACTAAATCTACAAGAATTAACTTCTTACGAAATAGCTTATCCCCAAGAGGGATTATCATCAACAAACCAAAGGCATAGCCCAATTGTGTAAAAACCGTTATTTTACTGACTTCCGCTTCTGTTACTTTGAATTCAGCAGCAATCTCTGCTAACAATGGCTGATTGTAATAGTTGTTTTGCAACGACTACCCCTGATACAATGGTCATTAACCATAAGAGTGCAGATGTAAGTTTGGGGCGCCCGAAGTTTTCCATAAAGTATTTCTGATTGTAAATCTAAAGAATGTGTAAGAAATGAACAATAATAACCTTTATTGGTTTTGTAATAAAACCTTTCTATGGAAAATTTAAGGACAGCAATGGAGGAACTGATCCAAGCAAAAATGCCGGACCAAGATTGGGAATATTTTCAATCCAAACTAATTTTCAAAGAATTTCCGAAAAAGCATCGATTGATTGAAGCAGGTCAAACAGAACGATATTTATCATTTATAATAAAGGGAATTATCCGTTTTTATATTCCCGGGCCCGAACATGACACTACCGTATATATGGCCTTTGATAATTGGTTCACCAGTGTTTATGATTCTTTTGTAACACAAGGGCCCTCCTATTATTCTGCTGAAACTTTACAAGAAACTAGCATGCTCAGGATTTCATATTCAGATTTACAAGATGTGTATAAAAATACTTCAGTAGGAAATTTAATTGGGAGAAGAGCATCTGAAGTATTATTTGTATTAAAAACACAACGTGAGATATCTCTTTTAAAATTAAATGCTGAAGAGAGATACCTTCAATTATTAAAAGAACAACCTCATCTTATCCAAACTATACCGCAAAAATATCTCGCTTCCTATATTGGTATCACCCCCCAAGCTTTGAGTAGAATACGAAAAAGAATCAATGCATGACATACAAAAATATTATGTCAGCATAATTGTTGAAATGTCAGTCATTATTTTGTAATTGGACTGCCAGTATGGCTAAGACTTTTAATTAATATACCCTCAGTTAGCTGTACACAAACTTCAAATTGTTGGTTTATTGTCATCAATATTGCTTTACACTTAATTGACAATCTTATAACTTTCAATCCACCAGATGTTTACACATTTATTTCATAAAAACCATAGATAAATCCATTTATTGACAATATAGTTTGGCATAGGTATTGACTTATTGACCATACATGACAATAAAGTCAAACAAATTAATTAAAATCATGAAAAAATTATTACTTACATTATCTGCAGTAGCAGTTTTAGGATTAGCAGCAAACGCACAAACTGAAAAAGGAAAGTTTATTGTTGGTGGTCAAGTTGGATACCACGGCAGTTCAGTTAAAGATACAGATAACAAAAACAATTCATTAATTATTAATCCTAATGTGGGTTATTTTGTGGCTGATAATATTGCTATCGGTACCGGAATTGGTTACGAATGGTCAAAATATGAACAAGCAAATTATCCTGAAAGTACAGAGTCAGCATTTGTTCTAACTCCATTTGGAAGAATGTATAGCAAAAATGATGGACCTGTTAAATTCTTTGGACAGTTATCTGTTCCAATGGCATGGGGAACTCAAAAAATAGATGATACTAAAACAGCAACAACTGCCAATTACGGAGTTGAACTTGCTCCTGGTATTGCATACTTCCCAACTTCCAATATCGGAGTAGAATTTAAAGTAAGAGGATTATTCTACAATAATTCTTCAGTAACTGAAGAATCAACTGATACAAAAGTTACAACTGATATGTACGGATTAAATGTTAACTCATTAGCGCCAACTGTTGGTGTAACATTCCACTTTTAATAAATAGGTAGTTCAATAATATGAAAGCCTCGTTTTCAAAAAAACGAGGCTTTTTTATTTTCCTATCTATTCTTCTGCAGCGAATTGCCTTCTTTGAAAGAAATAGTAAATAATAATCTCCATCAAAATAATTCCTATTGCTAGGAAAATTAATGTTGTATAAAATCTATTATCAAAAACATTAATATCATATTCAAACCATAAGGCGCTTAACATAGTTATTATGCTAATTAAATAAAATATCCATTGGAGTTTTATCTTTATCCCAAAAAATTTAAAGCTAAGAACTAATCCTGCTGATCTCAAATCTTGATCTTGATTTTTCCATCGCCTTAGGTTCATATTATATCTAATTAACAATTCCATATAAAGTAAGAATTGTAAAATGATAACAATCATTAATGAATTTGGCATTTTAGGTAAAGTAAAATGCAGAAATAACCATAAAATGGAGGCTCCTACCAATAAGCGCAAACCATTCTGAATCCATAGTTTCATAAATCACAAGATTAAATTAAAGTATTGGTTATAATTAAGTTAAGCTCAATTTTAGTTAAAAATAAACTAAATTATTTAAATTAAATAACTATAATATATTTTATTTTAATCTAATAGAAATATTACTCACTCATCAATATTGGTAAAGCAAACTGTTTTAATAGATTTGCTAATTTTACTTCTGTGATCTCCGACTTCTTCACCCATCTCACTTCATTCAACTCAGCTAAAGGTTGAAGATTCTCTAATTTTTCAGAATATTGGCACTTAAAAACATATCCTTTAACCGTTTTACCAACCTCATTTACCGCTTGCGCTTCATGTACTCCGATTAATTGACAATCTACTGCTGTGAAATGTATATTTAATTCTTCATTCAATTCCCTGATTAAACTCTCTATCGGAATTTCATCGACTTCAATCTTCCCTCCTGGCAATTGATAATACAATGATCCCTTTTTCTGAACAGTTAAAAGCTCATTCTGGTCATTTATAATAATACCTACTGCTATAGTTATGTAGTTATTTAGCTTCATTTGACGAATAATAGAAATATTTTGCAAAAATCGGAAATAATGGAATGATTTTTAATATCATTATGGTGATATTGATTAAAACACCAAACTAACGAATGAAACAATACTTTTTCTGGTCCTTACTTATCGCTTTTTTAACTATCGCATCTTGTAAGAACTCGTCAAAAAACATTAGTGAAGCTGAAAAAAGAAAGCAAGATTCCATAGAGAGAGTAAAAAAAGCTCAAGAAGAGGCTGAGAAAGCTGAACGGGAACGTCCAAGGACTGCAGCAGATATCAAACTTGAAAAAGACCTTGCCTACGACAAACATACCTTAGAGGAAACATATCCCTATAAGGATACTACCCGTCAATTCCAGATTGAGAAAATAAAGGAAAGGTTGGCATTTATTGAGAATTTTCAAAGGGCCCCACATAATTATGGAGTTCTTCAAAACTATAAAAATCGCAATGGCGAAGCAGCAGTTGTAGAGCATTTTGTTAGAAATGCTTACAAACGTGTATCAGATACATTGGGAACCGAAAAATATCAATCTGCTCCCTTATATCAAGAAGAGAACAGCGCAAAGCCATCTATATATGGTCGTGATGGATCTCTTGTAAGCTTGGAAAGCTCTGATACTGTGAAGATGGTAAAAGTGAATGGGATTTCATTTGAAGGAACATGGTTTGTACCCAAAAGATATGTTAAAGCAATCGGTGATTCTTTAAAAATCACCCATGTTAACTTTGTAGATGTTACAAACCAAAATATTTTGACAGTAGAAAGAACTGGCGAAAATGAGTGGAAAATTCGCAGTATGAACCCTGCTACTTCCGGTCTACATAAGCCACCACATCAGATGGAAACGCCTGTAGGGATTTTTATGGTTCAAGAGCAGAAACCGAAGATGTTTTATTTTGGGGATGGCACCAAAACGATTGAGGGATTTGCGCCATATGCGTCTAGATTCACCAATGGGGGGCTATATTCATGGTGTTCCGGTTAATAATCCTAAAGGGAAGATTGTTGAGTACTCTTGGTCTTTGGGTACGACCCCAAGGTCACATATGTGTGTCAGAAATGCGTCATCTCACGCTAAATTTGTTTATGATACGTCAAAACCCTTCAAATCCTTGGTCGTAGTTATTGATTAAACGTTATTTAACACTTTGATTGTCATATTTTTCCTAGCTTTGTATTTGTAAACGTAGACTAGGAAAAGTGCTTATGAATAAACTATTGCTTATTTCATTATGGGCTATTGCGACCTCCACCATGACTGGAGACCTAAACAACACTCAGCAAGTTAAAGCCCCAATCGAAATCAAACAAACAGAACAAGAATTAGTAAAAGATCCGGTTAAAGAATTGTATGACGAAATGAAGTTACAAGGGACCATCAAATGGGAAGCCTTCGAGCAAGCTATGCAAGGTTACAACCAATTGAGTCCGAAAAACAGGAACATCATGACGATCATCGACTTTACGCTGCCTTCTACTGACAAAAGAATGTACGTTTTGGATATGAAAGCTAAAAAGCTTTTGTACCATTCCGTAGTATCTCATGGAAGAAATAGTGGTGAGAATTATGCCACTTCTTTTTCTAATAGGAATGGATCATTTCAAAGTTCTTTAGGATTCTATTACGCCTCAGAAACTTACTTTGGCGGAAATGGTTATTCCCTAAGACTTGATGGATTAGAAAAAGGAATCAATGATCAAGCAAGACCAAGAGCTATTGTGGTTCATGGTGCAGATTATTGCAGTACTGACATCATCAAATCAACAGGTAGACTTGGAAGAAGCTACGGCTGCCCTGCCCTACCTCGTGAGTTGGCAAAACCTATCATCAATACTATCAAAGGTGGAAGCCTGATGTTTATCTACGCAGGTAATAAAGAATATCTTGCAAATACCAAGTTCGTTAAGAAATCTCCTTTGATGCCTTCAAATACTCTTATTGCAACACAAGAAGCTGAAGAAACTATTAAAGGAAAGACGGTGTTGAACTAAGGATTAGATGTGAGATTTTAGACATAAGACATAAGACATAAGACATAAGAGTTAGTATATAGGCCAGAGTAAAATCTGGCCTTTTTAATTAATAATCCTTCCTTGGCTGACTCTAATAATAAAAAGAAATAGCCGCTATATTTTGAGCGGCTATTTCTTTTTATAGAGACTTATTTTCTAAATTTTAAATAGATCATGAACTAATTATTATTGATTTGCCAATGTCTATTTAGCGAAGGACAATTGTCTTTTGTCTAATGTCTTTTGTCTAATGTCTATGAGCTAAAATACGCTCTCACATTCTTCCCTTCCATCCAGTTCATAAATGCTCGGTTTACGACTTTATTGCCTCCTGGTGTTGGGTAGTTACCTGAGAAGTACCAATCTCCTTTGTGGTTAGGACAAGCAATGTGCAGGTTGTCCAGTGTTTGGAATACTACTTCTAGCTCAGCTTTTAGGTTGTGAGGTTTTACAATTCTTGATATTTCTTCAGAAATCTGTTCATCTGTGAATGGCTCGTAAATAGCTTTGACGTAGTTTTCTACCTGGTCTTTAGGCATAGTTACTGATGCAAGACATTTTTGATAAACTTCATCGATTATATGTGCCAATCCATTTTTGCGCAATAGAGATATTGCTGCTTCAAATGCGACGAACTCACCCATTCTCGACATATCAATACCATAACAGTCAGGGTAACGAATTTGTGGCGCAGAAGAAACAATAACAATTTTTTTAGGATTCAAACGATCTAGGATAGTAAGGATACTTTGCTTGAGGGTTGTACCTCTAACGATTGAATCGTCAATAGCCACAATTGTATCTTCGTGATCATTTACAATACCATAAGTGGTATCATACACGTGTTGAACCATATCTTGACGGTCAGCATCCTGTGTAATGAAAGTACGCAATTTTGCATCCTTGACATTCAGCTTTTCAAATCTAGGCTTAAGGTCTAGGACCTCGTTCAATTCCTCATCAGAAATCTTATCAAGGCGGTTTAACAATGTTTCCTTCTGACAATCTCTTACATGCTGATTTATGCCTTCCATCATACCATAATAGGAAACCTCTGCTGTATTAGGGATAAATGAAAAGACTGTATTCTTGATATCATTATTGATGCTCTTAAGCACTTGAGGGATCAACAATTTACCTAATGATTTACGTTCTTGATAAATATCAGCATCAGATCCTCTAGAGAAATAGATGCGCTCGAAAGAGCATGACATTTGCTCAACAGGTTGTCTGAACATTTCTTCAGAAACTGTACCGTCTTTTTTGGCGATTAAGGCATGTCCTGGTTTTATTTCTTTTACAGAATTCAACGGAACATTAAATGCTGTTTGAATTACTGGTCTTTCAGATGCTACGACCAATACTTCGTCGTCTTGGTAATAGAACGCTGGACGGATACCAGCTGGATCTCTCATTACGAAAGCATCGCCATGTCCGAAAATACCAGCAATCGTATAACCGCCATCCCAAGTTTTCGCCGAGCGTGTTAATATTTTTGAAACATCGATATTCTTAGCGATTTGAGCTGAGATTTCGATATTTGAATATCCTTCTTGTTTGAATTGATCAAATAATTTTTGGTTTTCTTCATCTAGGAAGTGTCCTATTTTCTCAAGTACAGTAACCGTATCAGCCTGTTCTTTTGGATGCTGTCCTAAATCATATAGCTGTTGCAACAGTTCATCGACATTGGTCATGTTGAAGTTTCCTGCAACCACTAGATTTCTCGACATCCAGTTATTTTGTCTCAAGAAAGGGTGACAGCTTTCAATGCTGTTTTTACCATGAGTACCATAACGCAAGTGCCCCAACAGGACTTCACCTGTAAAACTTACGTTATCTTTCAACCACTGTGTATCTTTAGATTCTTCAGGATAAGCCTTGTTAACGGCGGCGAATTTCTTTTGAACATATTCAAAGATTTCTGCAACAGCAGTTGACCCCATTGCTCTATATCTAGAGATATAGCGGTTTCCAGGTTTTACATCAAACTTGATTGTAGCAATACCGGCTCCATCTTGGCCTCTATTGTGTTGCTTTTCCATAAGCAAGTACAACTTGTTGATTCCGTAATAGGGCGTACCGTATTTTTCTTGATAATAAGATAGGGGTTTTAAAAGTCGGATAAGTGCTATTCCGCACTCGTGTTTTATAGAATCACTCATAGCTTGAATTGATGGCACAAAGGTACGGAATTTTGAAAAAATATCAGATACATATAAATGTAAAAAAATTACCGTATCTGAAGACTATTTAAAAGTCTTCAAACTGCGATTTTGAGCGCCCAGCATTTGTTATTTCCATGAACCTCTCCCTTCTTGAGCTGAATTCTTCCTTCTCAATTCTTTTCCATGTCATATAGCTGTTTACCTCAATACCATTGGACAGAATTGGGGTTACAGATTTCAGATAAAGGATATCGCCTTCAAAATCAATTTTGCGTTCTTGAAATTGACCTTCCCAATTCGGGAAAGAAGAGGTAGTAATTGAGTATTGGACAGTTGCATTGGTATTATCTATTTTATATGAGCCCGCTAAAGCAATAAAGCCTTTAATTTGGGATTGTATCTCCTCATCATTAGCTAGATATCTGTCTTCAGAGCTGAAATTGTCTCTTTCGGAGTCTGAAATCTGCACGGACATATATCCATCAGCACCATATATTAATAAACCTTTTGGGGATTGTCCCATTGGAAATTTTGAGTCTGTACCATTAATTGGTACTTCTATATAGGATAGTAGTTGCCATGTGCCTACTAATTCATTTTTCAATGTTGTCATTTAGGGTACTTGTTTGCTTGTATAACGGCGTTTTTGACTTTATAGTTTGTAACAATGCTTATATAGATATTTCCATGACAATGGAAACATCAGTATCTTCGTTAAACAAGTATTAGACCAATAATTAACATAAAAAATACTTAATGGATAATGTTCTGAATATGAATGGGAATTGTTATTGCGGCAGTGATATGTCGTATCAAAAGTGCTGTAAGATTATACATGATAATTACAAAAATGCAGATAGTGCCGAACAATTAATGCGAGCCAGATATTCTGCGTTTGCATTACATATGGTAGATTTTTTATATGAAACATTTCATCCTACAAGCCGTAGATTTCAGAAAAAAGCTGAAATAGAACAATGGAGCAAAGAGAACAAATGGATAGGATTAGATGTGATCAAGGCGACGGAAAATACGGTTGAATTTAGGGCCTTTTATCTAGATTCAGCAGGCAATGATTTTAATCATCATGAGAAGTCAAGATTTCAGAAATTACATGGAGCATGGTATTATCTTGACGGCAAAGTATTGGCTTAATTAAAATTTTTAATGATTACAACACATACTTTTTATTGAATTTTAGTAAATTAGTACATACTAAATATTTAAACTATGGGAAAGTTTGTAATTTCGACTAGGAAGAATGGAGAGTTCCAGTTCAACCTAAAAGCTGCCAATGGACAGGTCATCCTAAGCAGCGAAGGTTATACCACAAAGGCGGCATGCGAGAATGGGATTGCCTCTGTAAAGAAGAATTCACAGGATTCTGCCAAATTCGACAAAATAACGGCAAAAAATGGGAAATTTTATTTCAATCTTAAAGCTGGGAATGGCCAAATAATAGGAACTAGTGAGATGTATGAAAGTGAAGCTGGCAGAAGTAACGGCATAAAATCTGTTCAAGAAAATGCACCCGACGCAAATGTTGATGATACATCAGTTTAACTGTCTACATAAAATAAAAAAAGCCGCTTAAAGCGGCTTTTTTTATTTCTACTACCAGATTACTATTCTCTTTTCTTTTGGAAGATAAAGTTTATCACCTTCTTTTGTTTCAAAAGCTTTATGGAAAGCATCCAGATTGATAATCGGTCCTGTAGCACGGTATTGTGCTGGAGAGTGTGGATCTGTTTTCACTTGATTCACTACGAACTCATCAGTTGTCTTCGTACGCCAAATAGTTGCCCAGGAAAGGAAAAAGCGTTGATCTTGCGTATATCCGTCGATTAATCCAGGATTTCCTTTGTCTTTAAGGTACATTTGCAACGCATCGAATGCTACTGAAGAACCTCCAAGGTCTCCAATGTTTTCACCCAATGTAAAGCGTCCGTTTACAAATACCCCTGGGACTGGTTCATAAGCTTCAAACTGAGCAACCAAAGCATCTGCTGCCGCTTCAAACTTCTCCCTGTCTTCATCTGTCCACCAGTTGTTCAAGTTCCCATTACCATCGTATTGAGATCCTGAATCATCAAAACCATGTGATAATTCATGACCAATAACAGCACCAATACCACCGAAGTTTACAGCCGCATCAGCTTTGTAATCGTAAAATGGAGGTTGTAAGATTGCTGCTGGGAAAACAATTTCATTGAATAATGGGCTATAATAAGCATTTACAGTTTGTGGAGTCATTCCCCACTCTGATTTATCCACTGGTTTACCTTGTTTAGCAAGGTTCTCTTCAAAACTCCAACGCTGAAGGTTCTTCACATTTTCAATCAATGAAGATCCAACCTGTAGATTTGAATAATCCTTCCACTTATCAGGGTATCCAATTTTTACGTTGAATTTTGACAATTTCTCCAATGCTTTTTCTTTTGTAGCTGGAGACATCCAAGCTAAATCCTTAATATGTTGATCAAAGGACTTAACTAAATATTGTACTAATTCTTCACATGCCGCTTTTGCTTCTGCAGGAAAATATTCCTTAACGTAAATTTTACCTAACAACTCGCCCGCACTGCCATTCACAAATTCTAATCCTCTTTTATCTAAGGCACGTTGTTCCTTTTGACCTCTTAGTTTCTTTCCATAAAAATCAAACGCTAATTCGTCCAATTCTTTTGTTAAATAACTAGTTGCGTCGTCCATTACATGGAACTTCAAATATTCTTTGATTACAGGCAAGTTTTCTTCATTTACGATCTTGTCCAGGTTCTCATAATATTTCAATTCTCCAATAATAACCGTGTCTGCTTTAAAACCTAAAGTCTGAATGTATTTTGCAACATCCATGTTCTTAACCATTTTATTCAGGTCTTTAACCGCAACTGGGTTATAACGCTTTTGCGCATCGCGTTGCTCCTCTACTGTTTTTAAGTTTGAAGCTATTAATTTTTCGAACTCAATAACCTTGGGACCTTTCAAATCACGCGTTTTTGGATCTACTTTACCATATAATGAATTTATATAGTTATTGTAGTTACCTAATGTTTCTGTGTTTTTAGCATCTTCTTTCTGATAGTAAGTTCTGCCTAAACCCAAACCTCCGCCACCCAAATAAACGGCGTTCATATTACTGTTTTTCATGTGCGCATAAACATAAGCGCCAAAAAACGGGTTACCACCTACAGCACCGTACTTCAAAAAGTAATCATAAAGCCCCTGGAGGTTTTTTACTTGATCGATATCCTTAAGTTGTTGCTGAATCGGAGTTATACCTAATTGATTACGAGTGTCAAAATCTACATATGATTTATATAAATCTGCAATTTTTTGACCATCAGTACCTTTTTTCAAATTTGGTATTTAGTGATTCTTTAAGGATTTTAAGAGATGCTTCGTCGGTATTTTCTCTTAATTGATCAAAAGATCCCCAACGAGCTTTGTCTGATGGAATCTCAACAGTTTTCATCCAATTTCCATTTACATAATTGTAAAAGTCATCTTGTGGACGAACTGTCTTGTCCATGTAAGATACATTGATTGATTGATGCTCTTGTCCTATTACATAGGCAGAGCTAGCAAGCAATGCAGCCATTAATACATATTGTTTCATAATTAACCTTTTTGTTTAGAACTATGGTAAGTTCATATGCAAACATAATGAATCTTCAAAAAAACATGAAGTAACTATTCTTATATAATTAAAGGAATTTGAAATAAATTAGTAGGATTTGCTAATTTGCCCACATGATTATCCAGATAGAAAACAAGGATTACAAATTGATTGGCACGAACGATTATACGATTCATATGGATTTTATCAATCCAGAACTACCGGTTATCTATGCTCATTCTTCACTTTCGATCGATGAACTTTCAGCTTATGTTAAGCAATTTTCGAAAAGAAAGCCTTTAAAATCAAAATCTGAATTAGAAAATCTGGAATTTTTCACAGTAGATCTTTTTGACCTCAAGTATCCAGTTAAGACATTGAATCAGGGAAATTCAGCTCCATTTTTGAAAAATAAAATGATTTATTATTCTAAATCATATTTCAACATAAAAAATCGAATCAAGCTAGAAGAAAAAATTAAGGAAACTATTTTTGAGCAAACGGTATATGATTTAATTGCCAAGTGGGAAGAGAGATTTCATGTTCTTGTAAATGATATAAGTTTTAAGAATTTGAAATCAAGTTATTATTTGGTTTCGAATTCTAAGTTGACCATTAATAAAAAAAATATAGCATTGAGTTTGAAAATCAATGATTACTTATTGGCGAAGGCATTATTGGAATTCACAGGTAATCAGAAGGGTTACCTAGAACACGTAGAAAGAGAATTTTCTGACAGAAAACAATTGGAAAAAATATTATTGCATGGAAATTAAAGACTATAGTTTTGAAATAGACCTAGAGCCTCAGGAATTGAAGGTTATTGAGACTCATCCTAACAAACTCCTAGAATCAATTTCACACGTAGAATTGGATAAACTGAATTGGTTTATTTTTGATGTATTGGGAGATAAGGATGGCAGTCCAGAGATTGGAAATATCGAAATTACAAATTTCAAGATAAAACCTGATTACCTTAATGGATCTTTCCGTTTAAAATTTCAAATTGACAGAAAATTCTGTTGTTCAGATATGGAGAGTTGTAGCAACGATTATATTGACTTCCAATTTATTATGAAAGGAAGTAAACTATTTGCAACTGGAAAATATTTTGATTGGACTCTTAACAATTAAACGATCTATCTATAAACTTCTATATAATAAGTTATTATTGAAATAATAAACAACATGATCAGCAAGATCAAAGAATTCGCTTTTAATGCTTCCCAATCTTAAGAAATGGTGTTCCTTGTCAAGATAACCATTTTAAAGACCACACTCAAAGCCGCGATAAAATAAAAAATATTGAAATTATTAATTAAAATATCCATCTCAGAAAATATAAAATGTTAATAATTGATTGTCAATCAAATATAACATTTTATGAAGGTATTTTTATTTAATAATTAATATAATTAATCAATCATTTTCTAAATAAGCAATTTCATGGTTTAACTCCAAAGCGGTTTTATAGATTTTAACCGAAGACTGCATTAAGCTCTTTTGCTAATCTCAAACCAGCTTTAAGTAAAGCATTTTCCATAGGGTCTTTAAATCGAAAAATATAATCGTAAGAGAGCTTATTATTTTTTGCTACATCATCATAAATTAGGTTTGCCAACTCATGTGATTCATAAAGCCAATCTTCAAAAGTTGAATTGGTATATTGTTTGAAAAAAATGTTTCTCATAATCTAATACTCGTGCATACTCTGTGTATGACCATTTTTCATTATCGACCAAGTCACTGTCCCAAACACGGTGAATATTTGATCCTCTTCCAAAGAATGTAACGGAAATTTTGTTACCACCTAAATCCTCTGCCCTGCTCACATGCATTGGCTGATGCGCATCACCCAATAGATGTACCATAAAATATAGTGCTCTTTGTCTTTCTTCTAATGAGAGATCCTTATTCACTACATCTTTTCTTACTCGCTGATAGGCTTTATATAAATTTTGTTCAGGCGAATTTTGAATTTCTACTAAAAATTGAGCATGAGTAAGGTTTCCTGGTGTATTTAAAAAAATGCCATGATCCTGTTTTTAGCAAAATGGAATCAGGTGAAGATTTAATAAAATCTGCCCAATTTGACCAGTAAGCCAATTTTTGGTGACCAATTAATTTTTCAATATTACGTTTAGCTTTTCTTGTCAAGTGTTGTTCTGCGATTTCTGAGATAACACGGTGCCCTGTCATTCCCCAAGCCAAAACATGATGAGATTGTGTCAGCAACATAAAAAACACTAGAATTTTCCCTACTAGTTTCATATTATTTGTAATTATTTAAAAAGATCAAATCCATATTGTGCGGAGGACCAAAAACTATCAAGTGCAATAATCCTTGGTTTAAAAAAACGAAATTAATTCTGGCCAATCCTCTCTTTTGAAGACACTGACTCCTTTTATTTCTGTATAAATCCTTGCTGTTGCTTTGCCATTTTCATCATAGGACAGTTCATCCCAGATCCACTCTTCCTCCAATTCTGCTTCCAGTACAGCTTTAAATTCTTTGAATTGTTCAAAGATCAAGGCTCTTATTCCTTCATCTGGATTTGCAATCTCAATGCCGATTTGAGCTATCTTATTGGTTGCTTCCATCCTAAAGAATAGATATCGAATTCCAGTTTTGTAATTCACCCAGGTTACCTTTTCGCCATCAGCGTTTGGTATCGGCGACATATACATCCCGAATGATGTCCAAAAGGATTCCTTGATTTTCTTCGCTTCTTCTCTTGAATACAATTCTTTAATTTTATGCAAAACTAGGAATCTATTTAAACATTTAAGCTGTTTAAGCTGTTTTCATATAAAAAAATTACGATGGACAAAAAGAAAACATTACTAACCCTATCTGCTGTAGCCATAGGCTCAGTAATATATAGTTATCTAAAACCTGTCAAATCAGATGTAGAAGTTATCCAAGATTTTGATCTACAGAAATACTTAGGCAAATGGTACGAAATAGCTCGGTTTGATTTTTTCTGGGAAAAGAACTTAAAGAATGTTACTGCTGAATATAGTATGAATGAAGATGGTTCAGTAAAAGTTAAAAATGAAGGTGTTAATATCACTACCGAAAAAACCAAAACGAGTATTGGAAAAGCTAAGTATGCTGGAAATGTCAATGAAGGTGCTTTAAAAGTTTCATTTTTCGGTCCCTTTTATTCTGGTTATAACATTGTTATGCTTGATAGTGATTATCAAGATGCTTTAATCTTTGGTGACAATCTAGATTATATTTGGATCCTGTCCAGAACCAAATCTATTAATGAAGATAGAAAAGCTCACTACCTAAAATATGCTAAAGACTGTGGCTATGATCTTTCAAAATTAAAATGGACAGTACAAGAGGGCTAATTAAAGTTCAAAAATAGGCTGAATAACTGAATAGTCTAATGTGTTATCCTGCTGTATTACTAAAGCAATTTCATTTTGATCTTCTTTACTGATGACGTTGCCTAGTCCAGCATTAAAAAGATTTACAAGAATTTTAGCTGCTTCAGGTTTGTCGCTTATAGTTAACACTGAACTTCCTAAATAAAAATTTAGAATGGAAGTAGCATACTCGCCGAATAATTCGAAATCGAGGCTTTTACCTTTAGTTTTTAAGGATTTGTAATATTTTTCAAAATCCTTTTGAATCATTTCTATTTGGGTATTAGTTAACATAAAACAAAAATAGCAATCTAAATAAAATAAAAAAGCAGTCCAATAAAATTGGACTGCTCAAACTAATCTAATCTATCTGCTATTATTTTCTAACACTAATAGCCACTCTTCTATCTTTCACACGGTCAGATTCTGGAGCGTCTGCTGGGAATTTGGCAAATTCAGATCCATAACCTTCTGTTGCCATGACTCTGTTACCAACACCCTGTGCATCAAATGCATTCTTAACTGCAATTGCACGGTCATTTGATAATTTTTTATTGATTGCTTCATCACCAGTTTTGTCAGTGTATCCACCAACTTTTACTTTTGCATCTGGGAAAGCGTTCAATATTGCTACCAAATTGTCCAATTGAACTTGGCTTTCAGGTAGAATATTAGCGGTACCAGTTGCGAAATTCAAGTTGTCGAAATCAAACCAACGGTCTTTTAATTCCTCATCTGAAAGATTTTTGTAATCAGAATTCAAGAATTGAACCAGTTGATCTTCAATACCCCCTTTATAGGCATTGATAACAGTATCATTAGGCAATGTTACCATGATACTTTCTCTTACGATTTCAGTGGTAGGTACTGTATCCTCGTTTACTACAGAGTCGGTAATCAGCGAGTCTACATGAGCATCAGTAACTGGTGGTTCTTCTCTATTACAGCCTTTTCCAAACAAAAACCATAACAACAATAAGATAATTGGAATCAATATCCACCATAATCCTGCACCTTTTCTGCGTTCTTCATCGGCTGGAGGTAATGCAGCAGGTGGATCTTCGCGTCTCACATTTGCTGTAGCAGGGATAATAGGATCTTCAACCAAGACATCACGAGCTGGATCAACGATGGTCTCTCTAGTGACTACCTCATCTTCAGCTAGGACTGGCCCTCTTGGCTCATCACCCAAAATATTTAATGGTAAACCAACTGGCAATGCTTTTAAGAAGTTAGTTCGGTTATTGTTTAAATCAGCTTCAATAGAAGTTGTATCCCATCGAGTTCCATTGCTGGTCAATGCCCCAATAACCGCAGGAATACCTGCTGAGAATAATCGGATTAAACTATTAGTATTTAATCCTAAGAAATTAGCAGTATTCGGAATAACTTGGTCAAAAGAATTTCCAAATAGAGAGCTTAATACTGTCCGAGTCGTATCGCCTTGTTGAGGAACGTCTTGTACAGGCGGACTGAATCTCAGTACATCTGAGAAGTCAAACCCAGAAAAACTTGATTTCAATGTGTCTAATAGGCTACCCAATCCGTGGCCGGATTTCCTTTGTAAACCTAAAAATAACGAAGGAATAACAGCGTCTATTCCTCTCTTTGCCTGCTCTTGTGAAATATTTTCTTGAGAAGCAAGTGTACTGTAAGAATGCTCTGTAAAATAGGAACGAGCAAGTTCTATTAAATTGTTTTCCATAACCTTAGTTTATAAGTACATATTGAAAAACAATCAATGTAACATTTTGTTTGCAACACTCAATAATTCTTAATTAACATTATCTTAATACTGAAAGCTTACTTTTGTCAATAAACTAATTCAGATAGTATGAATATTAAATTTTTCAATTTATTAATTGCCTTATTTTTATTTATAGGCTCAACCTTTGCTCAAAAACAACCCAAGTACATTTTCTTTATGATAGGTGATGGAATGGGGCTGAACCAAGTTCAAGCTGCTGAAATCTACAAAGCTTCTTTGGACAATAAGAATACGGTATATCCAACAGTTTTCAGTCAATTTCCATATGCAACATTTGCGACTTCACATTCTCAATCTCATGGAGTAACAGATTCAGGTGCTGGAGGGACAGCATTAGCGGTAGGTTATAAAACTAAAAACGGCGTGATTGCAATGGATAGTGCTGGTGTAAAAGCTTATAAAAGCATTGCTTATCTAGCTAAAGAAAAGGGAATGAAAGTAGGTATTACAACTTCTGTTAGTATTGATCATGCAACACCTGCTTCTTTTTATGCTAACCAACCAGATCGCGACATGTATTATGAAATCGGGTTAGATATCATAAAGTCAAACTTTGATTTCTTTGCTGGTTCTGGTTTCCTAAAACCTACAACAAATGCAAAAAAAGAAGAAGTTGCCTCGATTTTCCCACAGTTAGAAAAAGCAGGCTATAAATTATTATACGGCTTGGATGACTATAAAAAAGCAAACAAATCAGATAAATTGATTTTAATGAATAATAAAGGAACTAACCCAGTATCCTTAAAATTTGCTATTGATCAAAAACCTGGAGATTTAAATCTATCTGAAATCACGTCTGCAGCCATAGAGTCATTAAGTCAAGGTGATCAGGGTTTCTTTTTAATGGTAGAAGGCGGCAAAATTGATTGGGCATGTCACTCAAATGATGGTGCAGCTGCAATTCATGAAGTTCTGGACTTTAACAACGCTGTTCAAAAAGCTTTTGAATTCTATCAAAAACATCCAGAAGAAACTTTGATCATTGTTACTGCTGATCATGAAACTGGAGGTATGGGTGTAGGAAATGGAAGTTCAACCCTTAGAATCAAGAATTTAGAGAACCAGAAAATTTCACAAGAAGCCTTGTCTTTATTAGTAAATGATTTTCGCACAAAAAATCCTAATGCAAGTTGGGATCAATTGAAAGAATTTTTAGGTGAAAATCTAGGATTATGGAAAAACATTAAGGTAAGTGAAGATTTTAACGAAGATTTACAAGAGGCCTATGAGAAAAGCTTCGTTGAACATAAAAATGAAACTAGCAAAAGCCTTTATGCAACTTCCGACAAGATCGCTGACTTAGCAATTAAAGCTCTCAATAAAGCTTCTTCTGTTAGTTGGGCGTCTGGCAGTCACTCTGCCGCTTACATTCCAGTTTATGCAATTGGAGTAGGATCAGAAGAATTCCATAAAAAAATGGATAACGTAGATATTCCGAGAACAGTTTCTAAAGTAGCTGGATGGTCTCATCCATAATGAATAAATAATTCAGTTAAAATATAAAAAGTAGGTGGAATAAAACCACCTACTTTTTTTATGGATTAAACTTCCACCTTTTCTGCCATAGATTTATTCATGGCCATTGGATCCATCAAGAACATTATCCTATTGGCTCTGATTTCACAGGTATATTGTTGATTGCCGTCTCTTCCTTCGAATTGACGATATACAATTGAACCTTGAACTAACCAAAGACTGCCCTTTTTACCCTTTTTCTGAATTATCTTGGTCATATCTCCCTAGACTGCAATTCTATGCCACTGGCTTTTTTCGAACTGTTCACCATTTTTCTTGGTCCCGTATTCATTTGTTACAAGATTAACAAAACAGTATGGTGCTCCGGTACTACTCATTTTAATTTCTGCTTCTTTCCCAAGTCTTCCTAATAACTGAACTGAATTTTTTAATGTGCTCATAAATATTTCAATTTTAGATATTTATTTTTCTTTTAATTAATTTATCTTAGCTAAGTAACTGAAACAAAGTTCTGTATGAACAGTAGATATATTCGTAAATCAATTGTTTAAAATCGAATCTAAACGTTTTTAAACGCTTATAATTAAATTCAATCATGCAGGTAAAATACTGTCAGGAATGCGAACAAGCCATAAAAGGGAGAACCGATAAGCGCTTTTGTAATGATAGCTGTAGAAATGCTTTTAATAATAGAGTTAACAGTAAAGAGAACAACCTGATGAAAAAAATCAACAATCAACTAAAAAGAAACAGGAAAATTCTTCAAATGATTCTTGGAGAGGAAAAAATGTATAAATCTAATAAGGCCAAATTATTGGCAGAAGGATATGCCTTGGATTACCATACTCATAGAATCAGCACATCCAAAGGAAATGAATATGTCTTTTGTTATGAATTTGGATTTTTAGATCTTGGGAATGACTTTATATTGATAGTAAAAAGCAAACAAAGAGAAAACAAAGCTGCAAAATAACAATAGCATGCGAATATAATCACATGCTATTTAATTGAAATTTGAAATTTCATTACTATTGAATGGGCACTTCCATCAACAAAAATTCAGCTTTTGTAACTGCTTGTATTTTAATGTCTCCAGCTCCAGCTATACCAAGCCCATCTTTGCTATTCATATTTTGACCTTCTACATTCAGTTCACCACTCAGAACAAATATATAAAGTCCATTTTCTGCATCTTTCATCACATATTGTCTCGCAAATCCAGCATCAAATTCTGCAATATGGAACCATGCGTTCTGGTGGATCCATACTCCTTCATCATCAGGATCTGGTGATAAAATCTGTAAGAAATTGTTTTTGGCAGCTTCATAATCAATAGATTGTTGATCATAGCGCGGCTCTACATTTTGTTTATTAGGGATGACCCAAATTTGTAGGAATTTTACAGGTTCAGAGTCACTGTGATTATACTCACTGTGTTCAATTCCAGTACCGGCACTCATGACCTGTATATCGCCTTTTTTGATGACTGATCCTGTGCCCATGCTATCGTTATGTGCCAATTCCCCTTCTAGAGGAATAGAAATAATCTCCATATTGCTATGCGGATGTCTCCCGAATCCCATCCCTCCTTCTACAAAATCATCATTCAATACTCTTAAAGCTCCGAAGTTCATTCGTTCCGAATTCATATAACCTGCAAAGCTGAATGTATGGTTAGATTTTAGCCAACCATGGTCTGCATGGCCTCTGGAATCTGCTGGGTGATAAAAAAATTTCGCCATAATGTTATTCTCCTTTATTTATAACACAAAGATGTTGATTGCGGTTTTAGGATGCATTGATATAGGATAAGAAATCTAAGTCAAAAGGCCTTCATCACGGAAACTTAAATAATTATCATCTGTAATAATAAGATGATCATGAACATGGATATCCATTAATTTTGCGGCCTCTAGGATTTTCTGGTCAATATTTTATCCGGTTTCACTAGCCTTTAATGTTCCGGAAGGATGATTGTGGGCTAATATAATTGAGTTTGCCTTATTCAACAGTGCAAGCCTTAAAATAATGCGGACATCTACAGGGGTAAAATCATTCCCTCCCCTACCAATCATCTGTTTATCAATCACCTTGCAGCTCGTATTTAAAAAGATCACCCAGAATTCTTCATGATTGAGGTCTTCCAACATTTGCTTCAGGTAGGCGTAAGCCTTTTTACTGTTATTTAATATAGGCTTTTCCTCCACTTCTGTGTTCTGTCTTCTCCTTCCGATTTCCAAAAGCTGCAATAATGCTTACTGCTTTGGCTTCACCTATTCCATTAAATTGGCATAAATCATTGACTTCTAATTTACTGAGATTGAAGAGATTATTGTTTACTGAATTCAAAAGTCTTTTTACATAATTCAACTGCTGTTTCATTTTTTTGATCCTGAACCTATTAAAATTGCTAATAATTCTGCATCCGATACGGACCTTCGACCATGCTCCAATAATTTCTCTCTTGGACGGTCTGACTCTGCCCATTCGCGAATAACTAATTTTTGAAATGACATTTATATTGAAAATATTTATCGTTCAGTAAATATAACAATATCATGTTATCAATAGACATTGACTTTCAACAACTTATTATACAGCCTTTAGAATTAGGTGAGAAACCTTATCTTTGTAGGCTATTACAACAAAAAAGGATAGAAATAATGAGCAAAGCAATAATCAAAACAGAAAAAGGCGACATGACTGTGCAATTTTACACAGAGGATGCTCCAAATACAGTGGCTAATTTTATAAAACTAGCTAAATCAGGGGTATTACGATGGACTAGCATTTCACCGTGTAATTCCTGATTTCGTTAATTCAAGGCGGATGTCCAAATACTCGCGAAGGTGCAACAGGCATGCCTGGAACAGGTGGCCCAGGATATAAAATTGATTGTGAATTAACCGGGGAGAACCAATATCACGACCGTGGGAGTATTATCGATGGCTCACGCGGGAAGAAATACTGGTGGTTCTCAATTCTTTATCTGTCACAGCCGCAACAATACTGCTCACTTAGACCGTAATCACACTTGTTTTGGAAAAGTTATTGAAAACGTAGATGTTGTTGATGATATCCGTCAAGGTGATCGTATCCTAGGTGTTGAAATTATTGAAGATTAATACCTATAAAAAAGTATAAAATGAATTTAAGAGGATTAGTATCAGTTACTGGTAAACCAGGATTATTTAAATTGATAGGTCAAAACAAAGGTGGATTTGTATTGGAATCTTTAGATGGCAGCAAAATTAAATCAGTAGTGAATCTTTCTACTACAAAAATGGCCACTCTAGAGGATATCACTATTTATGGTGAAGAAGATGAAATCAGACTTTTAGATGTTTTCGAAACCATTAAAAACAATGGCGGCAACACCCCTGATGTTAAAGCTGATGGCAATACTTTAAGAGAATATTTCAGAGAAGTAGCTCCAAATCACGATGAGGCTAGAGTATACTCTTCAGATATCAAGAAAATCATTTCTTGGTACAATATTATCAAAGACCTTCCATTGTTCGAAGAAGAAGCTCCAGAGCCACTTTCGTAATTTTAGAAAACAATATTTTGAAAAACCTATCCTATTTTAAATAATAGGATAGGTTTTTTTATATCCTTATATTTAAGAAAATTGATGACAAATAAAAAAACGCAATATGGGTATCTTTGATGATTTGGCACTTTCAACTTCTAAAAACAACAATACATACCAAAACTTTTGGAACTGGTTTGAAATTCATGCCCAAGAATTTTACGAAATAATAAAATCTGGAAATCAAGTAGAAGAACGTTTTATAAACGTATTTGCACCAGAATTGACAAAAGTAGAACCTGAGGTTTTCTTTTTGGTAGGAATTGAGGATGATCAAAAGGCAGAATTAATTTTCACTCCTGATGGTAGAATTCAGAATGTCCTATGGGCAGAAAAACTTGCTAATTCAGCACCAGAGATCCCGAATTGGAAGTTTAGAGCGTTAAAACCCGCCTCCCAATAACATAAACTTTGCTATAAGAATGCATGACCTGAATTTTGATAGAGATAATATCAAATTTTATCCAGTCCTTCATGAAGCTTACCCCTGATAAAATTGACCTCAAATTTGTCTATGACCATTATCATGAAGAATCTCACGATGATATCTTGAACGGAATTTTCATCTTCTTGGATAATTTTCTGGGAGAAGAAACAATGATTCAATGCATTGATAAAATTGATGTTATTGGTCCACAAAAATGTTCATGAAGAACTAATCTCATTAGATAAATTAAAAGATTACCTAATTTGGAGAGAAAAAGAATTTGTCGAAAAGTACCAAGATGTACGACATGATCCAAGTAATGATAACTTCGCTGCTTTTGAAGGCACCGTTGAAGGTAACAAAACTATATTATCCACTTTTAATACCTCAATCCTAGATTGGGAATTTAAAGCTTCTCACCCATGGATTTTGGTAATTATGATTCACTACCAACCCGAGAATGATAATGGATTCCCTAGTAGTGAAACCTACAATAGCATCGCAAAAATTAGAAGATGATATAGAAGAACAACTCCCTGGCCGAAAAAGGTTATATTTTCTTAGGTTCTGAAACCATTGATGGCCTTAGGGAAAACTTTCATTGCTTGTAGAGAATTTAGAGATGCAACACAAATCATTGATCAATTGCAGACTAAATATAGCCAAGAATTGATCATGAATTTCGAATTCTACAAAGACAAATATTGGCAATCCTTTGAAAGATATCAGATCGATTAATCCAATTAACAAGTGATGAATGATTTTTTAATACGACCTTACGAATTTGGAAGATCTTCAATCCATCCTCGAGGTTTTTTGAATCAAATGTACCATATTACTTTGCCCCCTGAGGAAGCTGAAGATCTCAAACATTATCTGGAAAATGAAATAGAGGATTATTTTCGTCATCCTTCAGGATGGAAAAATCATTGGAGCAGGTGGAATAAATTATGATAATGATTTAATTACTGCTCGATTAAGCTGGGATTTTATGGATAAGAATATTCAAAAGAAAGGTGTTGGATCCGCCCCTTACACAATATCGAATAAAGCATATCTTAAATCAAAAACATATCTTGAAATTAATAGTACGAACTTCTCAATTTGCTGATGGATTTTACAAAAAAACAAGGATTTAAAGAGGTGAATCGAATCAAGGATTATTGGTCTAAAGGTTATGATATGGTTTTAATGGAATATCAGGGAGTGTAACAAAAGATACACAGGAAAAAAAATTTAATTTTCAATTTTGTGTTATTCTTCGAAAGATAAGAGTAACACACTTCTAAAGGAAATCACTGCGATGGAAACATCACTCGATCAAAACTTCTGGAACCAGCGTTGGAAGAACCAACAAACTGGTTTGGGATATAGGCTATGCTTCTACTCCCCATTGTTACTTTTTATGGAAAAGTATCCAAATAAAGATGCTCGAATTCTGATACCAGGTTGCGGAAATGCTTACGAAGCTGCCTATCTCTTGGAGAATGGATTTACGAATCTGACATTAATTGACATAGCTCCTATCGCTATTCAGAATGTGAAAGAAAAGTTTAAAAATAATCCACATATCAACATCGTTCATGGTGATTTTTTTGAACATAAAGGTGAGTATGATCTATTGATTGAACAAACCTTCTTTTGTGCATTGGAACCCAAATTACGCTCTGATTATGTCAGCCAAGCAAGTTCGTTACTTGCCGACGGCGGTGAAATTATGGGATTGTTGTTCGGAAAAGAATTTGAGAATCAGGGACCACCATTTGGAGGATCCATTGACGAGTACAATTTATTATTTGACAAACTTTTTGTGATCGAGATAATGGAACCATGCTACAATAGCATCGCTCCCAGGGAAGGGTCTGAATTATTTATAAAATTAAGAAAGATAAATTGAAATGATTAAGCATTATTTAGCTCAATGGAATATCATGCGCTTATTGCGTTTAATTATGGGAATAATAATAATTGTCCAAGGTGTTAAGGCAGAAATGTGGTTGATCGTTGCTCTCGGGATTTTATTTTCAATCATGCCCTTATTCAATATGGGTTGCTCGGCAAATGGATCTTGCCAGGTTCAACCTAAAGGTAGAAAAGATTAATTTCTGCTTTTTTAAAACTAGATAGGTATAATTAATAATAGTTAGTGAAGAATGGCTCAAGTCCTCAACTTGGGCCTTCTTGTTTTTTGAATTGTCATAATTACTTCTTTAATAGCATTATTTTAGATTTAATAGAACATTTTCTATAGTTTTGTGGTTAGCATTTATGATGAGATTTATCTATATATTATGTTTTCACCTTTCTAGCTATGGTCAGTCCAAAGCTAGGTGTGGCATGTTCAGAGCATCAAGAGCTTCCGGCAGAAACATCATGTCATAAAGAACATCATTCTGAAGATCCACATAGTTGCTGTAATGAAGATTTCAAAGATCAATCACATGAAGGGAGCGATTCATGTGGAGAATCTAGTAACTGTAATTGCCCAATGATGGCAAACCACAGTTGTTGCTTTTTCAGCACATCCTTTTTCGAATTAAAATTCGGTGCTGTGCATCCTAAAGATGAAAATTTCTACATTGATAGTTTTCCATGAAACCACTGGTTTCTCATCAATCTTTATCCCTCCCAAAATAGTTTAATCATATTTTATTATTGCTCCAAGGAGCTTTTCAATTCGATAATAGCATAATGATGTTTTGCTATGATTTTACTATTTATAAAAATTAAAAAAAATGAAAAAGATATCATTTTTCTTAACCCTTATCTTTGGGTTTGGGATTAAATACAACTATAGCACAAATAAAGAACGAAAAAACAATTACCGTAGCAATAAATGGTAATTGTGGAATGTGCAAAAAAACCATCGATAGCAATGGTTCAGAGCCAAAAATTTCAAAAGTAAATTGGGATATCGACAGTAAAAAGGCTGAAATCACCTATGATAGCACCAAAAACTTCCGAAGAAACAATTTTAAAAAAAATTGCATTAGCAGGTTATGACAATGCTAAGTTTCGTGCACCAGATGATGTTTATGAAAATTTACATGAATGCTGTAAATATGACAGAGAACATCAAATAGCAAAGAAGGGACCTCACGCTAATTCCAAGGAACATAAAGATATGAATCATGGGAAACATGAAGTTCAGAAGAATGGATTAGATGCCGTTCTCACCAATTACTTATCTATTAAAGATGCTTTGGTTGCTACGGATTCAAAATCAGCAGCTGATGCTGCAAAGAAGCTAGCTAGTGAGATTAAGAAAGTAGATATGGCAGGGTTAGGCGAAACTGAACATCAAACTTGGATGAAAGTTAAGACGGATCTTGAAAAATCTGCATTACAAATATCCTCTGAATCAAATATTGAAAATCAAAGATCCTCTTTTATTGGATTATCTGACCTGATTTACAAATTAGCAAAAGATTCTGAAACAGAGATTGAATTGTATTATCAATTCTGTCCTATGGCTAACAACAATAAAGGCGCCTATTGGATCAGCAAAGAAAATTCAGTAAAAAACCCTTATTATGGTTCTAAAATGATGACTTGCGGAGAAGTAAAAGAAAAAATCTAAAACAAAAAGGCGGTTAAATTATTTCACACGTAATGAGAAACATGAAGAAAATCATAAAATTACTTTTATTCAGTCTCATCGTATTTCAAGCGAACTTAGGTTTTTCACAGAAGGTAGTCCGATATGATTTATATGTTACTGACAGCATGGTAAATTATGCTGGAAAGGAAAGAAGGGCAATTGCTGTGAACGGGATGATTCCAATGCCTATCTTAAATTTCACAGAAGGAGATACGGCTGAAATACATGTTCACAATAAATTAAAGGAAGGGACTTCCCTTCATTGGCATGGTGTTTATCTTCCGAACAAGGAAGATGGGGTACCTTTTTTAACTCAGAAACCTATTGCACCAAATAGCACATTTACGTATAGATTTCCCATAATTCAGGACGGGACACATTGGTATCACAGTCATTCTGGAATGCAGGAACAAATTGGGATGTATGGTGCGATGATCCTAAACAAACGGCCCGATGATCCAAAGTTCAGGAAAGGAATTGACGATTTGCCTAGCATCCCTATAGTGCTGAGTGAGTGGACAAACCTAAATCCTGACAATGTCCACAGGATGCTTCACAATGCAAATGATTGGTTTGCTATTAAAAAGAATGCTGTCCAAAGTTATGGAGAAGCAATCAAAGAAGGTCATTTCAAGACCAAGGTCACCAATGAATGGAAAAGAATGCTTGCGATGGACGTCTCTGATGTGTATTATGATCGATTTCTAATGAATGGAACCTCAGAGCAAACATTTCCTGAATTTAAAGCTGGTGATAAAGTCAGATTAAGGGTAATCAATGCAGGTGCATCTTCTTATTTCTGGCTGACGTATGCCGGAGGCAAAATAACAGTTGTCGCCAATGACGGAAATGATGTGGACCCTGTTGAAGTAGATCGGTTAATTGTAGGAGTATCTGAAACTTACGATATCGTATTAACAATTCCTGAAGATGGATTTTCCTATGAATTTATGGCAACCCCAGAAGACAGAACTAAAAATGTATCTATGTATTTAGGTTCAGGAACAAAGCAACTGATCAGTCCGCTTCCAAAATTAAAATATTTTGAAGGCATGAAAATGATGAACGATATGATGAAGATGAATGGTGATCTAGACGACATGGGCATGAAAATGAGTCTTCAAAAAATGGACATGAATACTGTTATGTATCCAGAAGTTGAACATAATATGCCTGAAAAAAAAGAAAATCATTCAATGCATAACATGGAGAATGAGAACCATCAAGGCCATAATATGGAACATCAAGGCCATAATATGGAAAATGGAATGGATCATAGCCAACATAGTTCAAGTGATATTGTAACTTTAAATTATGCCATGCTCAAATCTCCAACCAAAACTAATTTCCCTGAAAATGTCAAGGTGAGGGAAATGAAATTTGAGCTGACGGGTAATATGAACCGATATGTTTGGAGTTTGGATAATAGAGTTCTTGCAGAGAGTGATAAGATTCTAATAAAACAAGGTGAAGCACTTAGGATAATTTTGTATAACAATTCCATGATGCGTCACCCCATGCATTTGCATGGCCATGATTTTAGGGTTATCAATGGACAGGGAGATTACGCGCCATTGAAAAATGTACTTGACATTATGCCAATGGAAACAGATACAATTGAATTTTGTATCTAATGTAGAAGGAGATTGGTTCTTCCACTGTCATATTCTCTATCACATGATGGCAGGGATGAATAGAGTTTTTAGTACGGATCAGCAAGAACCCAACCCCTATTTACCTGATAAAGCTTGGGGATACCGTGAACTTCAAAAGGAAAGTAATCAAATTCATTTTATGTTCCAGAATGATTTTGCCAGCAATGGAAACGATGGCGAAATGATGTTCCATAATACTCGTTATAGTTTAACCACTGAATGGCGATTAGGTTATCATGATATGCATGGCTACGAAGTTGAAACACACCTTGGTCGTTATATTGGGAAAATGCAATGGTTTATGCCATTTATAGGTTTTGATTATAGATATCGAAACATGGAAAAACATGGTCCGGAAAAGAATATTTTTGGCCAGCGAAACAGTAAAAATGAAAGAGCATTATTCTCTGCTGGATTTGCATATATGCTGCCAATGTTGGTGCGTTTTCAAGCTGAGGTTTACCATGATGGGAATGTTCGTTTGCAATTAATGCGAGAAGATATCCCTATTACAAGACGCTTAAGGGCCGGACTAATGGTCAATTCAGATTTGGAATATATGGGTGATCTGAGGTATATCCTTACCAAAAATTTTGGTATCAGAACACATTATGATTCCGATATGGGATTCGGCGTTGGTTTATCTGTAAATTATTAATCCTTTAAAAAATAAAAATGCGCCATCGGAGATCTGCGAAGGCGCATTTTTATTTTAGATATTTCAAATCTTGTTAATCTTGAAGGTATCCAAATTTGCCAGTTTGAAAATCTCTAAATGCTTGTTTTATTTCATCTTCTGTGTTCATAACAAATGGACCATATGCTGCAATGGGTTCATTTATCGGTTGTCCGCTCAATACTAAAACTACAGAATCTTCGTTTGCTTCAACCGCTATTTGT